>NZ_CBDRMZ010000003.1:0-366967 GCF_965345345.1 Microbacterium sp. bgisy189
GAGGGGCGTGACGAACGAACTGGTGACTGAATCACCTGTAAGTCTCTGAGATGGCTGGCCTGGGGTCGGCTGGCAGAGTGGGTGCTGGTGCTCCGTCTGGTCGTGACTCTTGAATCGCCTGGCCTCTCGCTTCGGCGGGATGCCTTTCCCAGGATCTGTCCGACCGGGTGGGTGCCGGCGCCGACCCTGCCCACTCCGATGGCTTGATCAGAAGCTCGCTGGGAAGGTCGATAGCGTCGCCGTCGCGCCGATCCGGACGCCCGTCGAGGACGAACTCGATCTGCACCTGAGTAATCAACCGAGTGCCGAGTCCGGCGATCGCTTCCATGGTCACCTCCACTGCAGATATTCAGTTGGAGAACGACCCTGACGGCGCCAGAGTACGACCGCGAACCATCGCGCACCCGCGGTGCCGCCCGCGTGTCGCAGACAAGATCAATGGCACCCAGCACCGAATCACTGTCATCTGTCCGATGACAGTGATTCTGTCGTCCCTGCCATTGATTCTGTGTCGAGAATCCGCAGGTTCCCGTCGACCGCACTGAATCCCAGCAGCTCGTCTGCGCCGGTCCTTGCCATTCAACCTGTAGGTTCTCGGAACCGCGACGCGAACTCGACGACGGGAATCCCCGGATCTATTAGCGCGGCACTCAGCCGCTGAGTCAGGAAGACCGCTGCGGGACTCCCACCGCCATCGTCACAGTCAGCCGCGGTTGCCGACCACGAATGTCTCGCCCGCGCCTTCGCAGGCGTCCGGGAGCTCGGAGACCTCCGAGAACCCGCCCGGCAGCGTTACGGCGTCACCACCGGTTAGGTCGTCGCCTCGGTAGCTGACGAGGTCTCCGTCGACGGCGATCTCGGGCGCGGGGAACACAGGAACGACGCGCTCACCGGTTTCCAGATCGACGGCGAGGCAACCATCGACATCGACGACCAGACGGCCCTCGATGCCCGATCCGAATCCGCCCTCTCCCGACGGATCGTAGGTGGCGACGACGATCTCCGGTTCGATCGTCCCGCAGCCGGATAGCACCGCAGCGACGAGGAAACCGCCAGCCGACGCCAGGGGTCGTCGTCTCGTTGCTCGCATCGTCGTCTGTCGAGATCAGTAGTTGTAGCGCAGACGGGTCTCAAGCGGCCGATAGAGCAACTTCGAGTAGACACTGAACGTCGGTGTCGTGCCCGGGTAGGTTCCGCCCTTGTGAATGCCGTACGCGCGATTCGTGCCAGCGCCGTTCGTGTAGTACCAGGGGCCACCACTGTCTCCGCTATCCTGGCCCGCACCGTTGACTCGGACGAACACGGGCTGGCATATCGCCCCGTTGCATGCATTGCTCCAAGTCGGTGCGTACGAGGTGCTGGATACTGTGCCGCAACGCTGCCCGCTCGTCTCTCCACGATGGCAGAGGTAGTCGGTTGCCACCGCAAATGTGTACGAACTGGGGTTCTGGCGTGGAGTTGTCAGGGAGTCGCCGTAGAACGTCGTGTAGGCGCTATGCGATGATGTGTTGATCGTGAAGTAGGCAATATCCGCGTACCCGTTCCAGTTGCGGTGGCTGTACGACGATGCATAGCTCGTGCCTGATCCGCCGGGGTTGGCGAACCAAGGAATCGAGGTCAGGCAGTGCGCCGCTGTCCAGAATCCCCTTGACGAGATCGAGGTCGTGCCTATCTGTGCGGTGAAACCAACGGTGCACGCAGGCACCGTCGCGTTTCCCCCTCGAAGGATCGCGGAATCTCCCACCTCGCCGTTCGTGGCCTGCACGCGGAGGATGCTGTCATCCGCCCCCAGCGAGGACCATGCGTCAAGACCTCGGACAGCTGAGCCGACGAGACTCTCGGCCGACGACTCTTGCGCTGCCGATGATGAGCGCACGTCGAGCACGATCTGCCCGGTCTTCGCGTCGATGTAGGCACCCTGAAGCGCTGAAGTATCACCCGCGTACACATCCTGAATCCGTGGGATGAGATCGACCAGGACATCACCTTGCGAGGAGAAGGCGACCCCGTGCAGCGTGGAGAGAGGAACCCCCGCGGCATCCGCGAGACGTTCGGCGGTGCGGACTATCTCGACGTCATCCGTTCGCACAACGAGCGTGGCCGCTCCCGCACTGACTTCCCGCCATGCGTCGAACGAGGTTTCGCCGAAGCGCTCGGCGAGTGTGGATACCAGATCTCCCGAGATGACTTGAAGGTCGAGGATCTTGCTTGCATCCTCGACGCTCACGCCATAGTCCGCTGCATAGGATTCCGCGATGGACATCGATTCCGTCTCGGCCGGGGCCGCCGCCGCGCCTGCGGCGGCGAAGTCGACGGCCGTAACGCTCGAGGTCGAGGAAGTTGATGGTTCAGTGTCCTGCGCTCGTTCGGACAAGAGCAGGCTCGCGAGGGCGAGAGCGAGGATGGTTCCGCGGACCGCTGTCCTCCCGATCAGGTGTCGCGGCATGTCTACCCACCCACTTCCGATTGGTGAAATGCAATCAGCGGCGCGTACTCGATGTCAAGAGGGCCACGACGGGAGAGGCGTTGAGCGCGCCGTGCCCCGTCGGGGCGCCGCCCGCGCGACGCTTCGTTGGGTTGGAGAGCGCGGCATGACATGGCACCGTCACCTTGGGAGCCGCCGGCTTCAGACCCCACCTACACCCTTGATTCCGATCGGCGACGTCGATCGTATGCGTGAGTACTTCGAACGCCCAAAGCCACCTCAGCCCTGCTGGTCGTTTGCCCCAGCACTACACGACCTCGATGCGGCCGATCGTCTGATACGTCAGGTCAGCGGCGCGTCTGACAGACCTCCGCGCGCGACCACAGTTCGGTTCCTTGGCACAGCAATACCGGGGGTGTAGGGGATGATCTGGATGCGCACGGTGCTGAGGTGTCGGAGCAAGCAAATGCGATGCCGTTGCGACGATGCCACGAGGGCCTTCTCGAGCGCGGCGGGGCGCTTGCAGCCGGCGTTGAGGCGCATGCTGAACGCGGTCTCGACTGCGGCCTTTCCGCGGGCGACAATGCGTTCGGCGATGTCGTGGAGGTGAGTGGTTGTGGTGCCCTGCATGATCGTGACGACGGCGGCTTCAAGCGCCCATACCTGTTCAGCGAGTTTGAACCGGGAGCTGAGGAGGTACGACGCGAACGACAGGTCGGTCAGCACGGCCGTGAGTCGCACGACCTCGGGATATGCCGCGAGGAGCACGGTGTCGCGGCCCAACTCGCCGATGCCGAGGTCTGCCATCCGGTCAGCAACGCGTCGCGCGGGCTTCGCGTCTCTCGCCCAGTGTTCGATGAGGGTGGCAGCGAGTTGCAGTTCGCCGGTGTGCAGGCCGATGCCTCGCTTCCACAGCGTGCCAGAGAGGCATCGCTCCGCGTGCGCGTAGTCGGGGTGACGGGTCAGGTCGATGTCGACACCGTCAAGGTGCCAACGGCGATGATGGTTGCAGACCGCACCCCCACGACTCCGGACCATCGTGGACGCGCCGCGGGCGCACCGTCGGCACGCTGTGCGAGGTTGCTGGGTGTACCCGCAGCGTGTGCAGTTGCCGGGCTGCCACGCGAAGTGCTGACAGCGGACATACATCGCGTTCCGGCGGGCTTCGCGGTCGAAGTGCCCTACGGGTAGCGACCCGAGGCGCTCTGCCCACGGTCCCGCATTCTCCAGGTTCGGGCGGAACGGCGACAGGCCGGCGATATCCGTGACATGAAGCCGAAGGTCACGTTCGGTGAGCGTGTTCGCTTCGGCGAGGCGGGCCAGGTAGCAGGTGACGGTCTCCCCCGGAACCGTGCGGACCGGGACGGGCAGGGCGCGGACATCAGCGACGGGTGCCTGCCCCTGCCGCATCCCTCACACCTCGACTACGGCCGGTGTTGGATCGGGCGCGGGGGTGGTCCCGAATACGGTGTCGAGGTCGAGGCGTTCGGTACCCGTGTCGATCGCGTCGATCGCGAGCATGTGCACCATCCCGGTGAGATCCCCAATGACCCCTCCGGTCGCGGTGTGGAGATGGCGAACGTGGCGGAGGATCGCGCCGGGTTCCTGATCGATCAGCCCCAGCGACGCTTCGACCGCGAGCAACAAGTCCGCCCACGCGGCGCGGGCCTTGCCGGTGGCTTCGAACTTGTGCAGCCGCATGATCTGGAACCTGCTCGTGATCTGCCGGCCTCTCGTGCCATCCAGGAGCCCGCTGCCCTCGACATCCGCGCCGGCGTACACGAACGTGCCCGGGCACTTCTCCGACAGCTGCTTGAGCGTGTCGGACGCCTCACTCATCTGCTTGTACTTCTGGTTGATGTTGTGGATCTCGTCGACGATGATCAGCTCGGTCCGACACGTCGCGATCACGCTCGCGACCGTGTTCATCAGCTCACCCGTGTTGTAGTGGGTCCGCACCGGCAGGCCCAGGAAGTGCGCGAACTCGCCCAGCATCAGCTTCGGGGTGCACGACGGCGGCACCGACACGTAGATCACCGGGATCGACCCGGACCCGGACCCGCCGACATCGCGACGGCGCCGCTCGAACCGGCGGGCGATGTGCGCGACGGTCGTGGTCTTCCCGATGTTCGGTTCGCCCGAAACGATCACACCGAGCTTCCCGTGCGACTTGTACGTGTTCAACATCAGCCGGCGGCGGATCTCAGCCTCGATCGCCGCGAACTGACCGGTAGCGACCACCGACCCACGCACCATGAACTGCTTCCGCGCCTCACGGTGCAGCGCACGGTCCGCTGGTGACATCGCCTCCAGTTCCTCGCGAGTGACTGGTAGTGGCTGGTCGACGGTCTCGCTCACGAACGCGGACCACCCCTCCCTCGTATTGATCGCCTGCGTCATGTCAACCGCTCCCACACCCCGTCATCATCGTCAAGCAGCGAGAACCCACCGCCGCGCTCCCAGATCACTTCGTCTTCTACCTGCTCCTCGGCTGCGTCGTCGCGGGCGTCGGCTTGCGCGGCGCTCGTGTAGTGCATCGGATCGCGGTTGACCTCCGCGGATCGCGCCGCCCGGTTACGTTTCGTGCCCGGGCGGACCCACTGGGCGCGTTTCATCCGATCCGCGAGCTGGGCAGCGTCCTCCCGGGTCACGCGGTCGGCATCGGCGTCAGTAGCGCGGGATTCCCGCCAGATGTCGCCGCCCATCGGCTCGTCGAGGAGGTCCGGTGTGGCGCGGAACGGAACGAACGCGCCGTCATGCTCGACCCACACATACAGCGGGTTGTGCGGGTCGTACCGGATCACGCATGGACGGGTCGCCCCTTCCCCTCGCGAGCCGGCCGCGCGGAGGTCGGGGAGTCGCTTCGACCGGTACACCCGCCGGTTCTGGTTGATGCCGTAGTCCTGCAACGTCACCTTCTTCGACGGGAGCAGCCCGATGAAGTCATCTACCCCGAACGGCACGTGAATCTCTGGCGCGACCCGTCGGTACGCGCGGAACATCTCGTTCGGTGTCAACGACCGACCCGGAAGCAGCGGGTCGGTCAGCCCGTCATGGGGGCGGTTCTGCCACTCGATCGCAACCCAGTCCTCCAACAACTCCTGCAACTGCGCGACCGCGAGGACATCATCGGTCGGTTCCGCCCGACCCCGCCTGTCCACACTGCCACCGGTAAACCCCTCCAGGTACTGCACGAAACGGGTCACCATCGACTCGAACGTCCGCTCCACATGGGGCTTGTCCGTCGGGGTCTCCTTCCCCGCGAAGATCAACGAGATCCCCACCCGTGCGCATCCCGACCGGAACGCTTCGGAACGGTAGATCTTGCCGTTGTCGGTCGTGATCGTCTCCGGGAAGATGTACGGCTGCGCCAACCGGTACTGATCGAGCTTGTCCTGCTCGATCATGAACTGCCCCGCCCACGACGCCGCGACCCGCTCCCGCTGCTCCCGTGCCCCCGGGGGACGGAACTCGTACGGCGTCAGCGCCCGCGCGAGCACACCAGCCAGATCCGCACTGTTCGTCGCGATCGCACGGACCAACGCCGCGAGAATCGACCTCGTCGCGACATCATGGATGATCGTCAACTCCGCACGATTCAGCCGGCCATCCAGCAACCGGGACGGCACATCGATCACCGTGCTATCGATCTGCACATGCTCCCCCGGCCGCAACGACCCATGCAACTCGAACGCGCGACCCGGCTTGTTCGCCGCCGTCTCTCTCGCCCGCGCGGAGCTATTCAGCTTCCGTGCGGTCGGGTGCGCCGCGATCAGCCGATGCAGCGTCCGGTCGCTCGGTAGCTCCAGATCGTCGCCAAAGTCCTCCTCAAGCATCCACTTCAGGTTGTCGACCGTGCGGGTGCGAGTCCCCGATGAACGCTTGATGCCGGCCGCGCCGAGCTCGCTCAACGCCGCACTAATCCGCGCGTCAATGCCAGGCTTGCGCCCGTTCAAGCGTCGGCCGTCGACGAGCCCGATCACTCCCTCCGCCAGGTAGCGACGGAACTTTCGGCGCACGGTCTCCGTCGAGGCATCGAGGTGGGGCTGCATCGCGGTCCGTACATCGTTGAGCAGTGACCCCAGAGGCGCGCCCTTGTCGAGGAGGAGCTTCATCGCTTCGAATTGCTCTACCCACGCCTCGACGAGACGTCGCTCAATCGCAGGCAGCTCAGCGATCAGCTGAAGATCTGACGGTTCGGACGACGGCGGCCGCACGTCATGCCAGGAGGCATTCGGCAAGCGGAGCAACTCTTCAATGACAACCTGTCGGACGAAGTCCTCTTTCAGGGATCGCAGCACCGCATGTCGGTAGTCGATCGCGATGATGATGAAGTCGTGATCGTCCCACGTCAGCCGTGTCCCGATCCCGGCGCGCATCGCTACACCGCCCTCGCCATCGAACGCAGCGACAATCGATCGTCCGGGTCGACTTGAAGCCGCCGCCACCACGCAGCGGAGTAGACGGCACCCAGTGGTTCCGGGCACGCGTCGTTGAGTTCTGACGCCCAATCCTGCAACGTCCGCTCCTCCCCCACGTGCGCGCCGAGGCACACGTCCGCGCCGGTGGAAACCCACCGGTCGTAGCGGTACCCGGAGAGAAATCGGAGGTTGCGGTCCTCCATCGTTGAGATGTCGCTCACCACCTGATAGCCCCAGCCGAGACCCTCGCATAGCGCAGCGGTCCACCGGAACGTCTCGACATCCCGCTCATCGATACGCTTGGCAGGTTTCACGTCGACGACAACTCCGCGACCGTCGCGGTATCGAACGAAGAAGTCCGGGACATGCCACCGCGCACCGACTCCCCAATGAACCGTCATCGGCTGCGACGCGATGGCGAGCACCCGCCGGTCACGGTCGAACCGCATCAGTGCGGCGCGCTCGTACAACGACTCGAACCACACGTGCCGACCGGTGGTCGCCGCCCAGTAGAAGCCCTCGTAGTTCTTCTTGTGCTTCCACGACTCCGGTTGGCGCACACGATCCGTGACCTCGAAAAGAACCCCGGCGACGTCCACAGCACTCCGACGATCCCGGCGACCAGACGCAACCCACTCGATCTCGACACGAGCCACGTCGATGCTCGGCGCCGGAGATTGGATCCCGTTCACTCGCCCACCCCCTCACTGATGGATGTTCAGTTGAAGAAGGGAACCTGACGGCGCCAGAGTACGACCATCCACCCGAGACGCCCGCCGACCGCGGCCGCGTGTCGCCCGACTCCAGACACAGAATCAACGGCGCAGACACAGAATCAACGGCGCAGACACAGAATCAACGTCACCGACACAAGATCAATGGCACAGACACAGAATCAATGTCATCGGACATCATCGGACACAACACGAGCGCCCATCACGAAAAGATAACGACAAACCCTTGCCGTCGTTACCTTCCCGTTATAGAGTGCAAGCACGGTAGTTGTTTTGCTGTGGCAGCTACCGGCATGTGATTGCAGGACACTCTTGGTGCAAGGGACAAGCCCCGGTCGGAAGCCTCTCTGACCGGGGCTTACTCTTGCCCGAAGCCCGCAGCGCGACGGGGCGGACTCACCGGGTCAGACGCCGCCACCACCGCCTCCGCCGCCGCCACCACCGGCTCCTCCGCCGCCACCGGAACCGCCCGACGTCGATGACGAGGCGGACGCGGCGGCCGACAGCGACCCGATGCCGGACGCGAACGACGACGCGTTGAATCCCGCCGCGCCGACGTACCAAACGGGGCCGACCGCGCCGGTGTTCGTGTAGAGCTGCGACAGCAGCTGCGACCACTCCTTCTCCTGCCCGAACACCACGGCGTACGGCAGTAGCGGTTCGTACAGCTTCAGCATCTGGGTCGGGCTCGACACGTCGACGCCCACCCGCTCGGCTCCTCCGGGCGACTGCAGCATGCGGATGCGGTCGGCCTCGGCCCACTCGATGAACTCGCGCAGCCCCGCGAGGTGGTCGCGCACTTCGGCACCCGCGGCCGTGAGCGGCTGCTTCGCGATCACGATGATCGCGGCGATCGTGGCGACCACCGCGACACCGATCAGCACACCCGGAAGCGCCGACGACACCCCGGACTCCATCGCCAGGATGCCGGCGACCACGACGCCTGCCAACGCGACGAACGCGAAGAACGGCGCCCTGGCGTACGCCCACGCCGACACCGGGCGCACGAAGCCGCGTTCGCGCAGGTCTTTCGACGCGTCGGCGAGGATCGACTGCGCGGCCCTCGACAGGCCACGATCCTGACGGCCGAACGTGAACCGCGTGCCCGGCCCGCCACCGCCGAACAGCCCGCGCAGCAGGATCTGCCCGTTGGCGTCGGCGCGCGTTGCATCGACGAGTTCCGCGACCAGTGGCACCCGCCCGTACCAGGTCTTCTCGCCCTCGAGGATGCGGATCGACCCCACGACGGCCTGCTCGAGCACTTCGGCCGGAATGCCCTTCGCGCGCTTGCCGAGCAGCACGGCGCTCTCGAGCGCGTCGACACCGCGCGGCGGCGTGTACTCGGCGATGATCGTCGGCCGCCCCGGCGCATCGCGCAAGAACCGGCGTCGCGTCCACACCGCGGTGCCGACCGCGCCGGCGCTGAGCGCGAGCGCCCCGGTCTGCAGCCAGCTCCACCCGGATGCGGCGAACGACGTGTCGAACGCCTCGAACGCGTCGTCGTCGAGACCGACCGCCATCGTCAACGTCTCGCCGGGCGCGACCTGCTCGGCGCGTGCCGTGACGACGACGCCCGCGGCATCCGAGGTTTGCGCGATGTCGGCGCACGGGGTCTCAGCTCCCTGCGACCCCTGGTAGCAGGCGAGGTTGCCGGTCAGCTCATCGGCGAGCGACGCATCGAGGTGCAGTCGCGCCGTGATCTGCCCGAACGGCTGCGCCCAGTCGACGCCGTTGACGTCCCAGTAGAACTCCAGACCAGTGTCGGGAAAGTCCCACACGACGTGCTCGAGTGTGTACGTGAACACGTAGGTCTGCGCGCCGTGCACGTAGCCGGTGGCGCGAGAGGTCATGGCGTAGTCGCCGTCGGTGTCGACCTCGGACGGACGGCTCGCACCGCGCTCGTCGGTGATCGAGATCAGCGTCGGGTTGAGGGGCTGCCCGTTGTACCGGTCGGGAATGACGCGACGCATCCCCCGGTTCTGATCCGTCTCGGGAAAGACGGCGACGAACGTCTCGACCACGTGCAGCCGGCTCGTACCGTCGTCGGCCGTGCTCAGCGTGTAGTCGGCCGTCATCGACTCGAACGTGAAGTCATCGACGTCGGCGTACGCGGGCTGAGCCGAACCGAGCACCGGCCCACCGAACACGGCACCCGCGAGCAGGATGAGCGCGAACACACCCACAACCGTCGACCACCTGCGCCACCCCGTCTGTGCCATGCCATCCACGCTACGGGGCGGCGAGCGGTGCCGGGGATAGTCTGGACCCCATGACCGACCGGCACCTCGCGATCGCGGCATGGGAGAGCCTGTTCCGCGCACAGCACGAGGTGTTCGGAGAGATCTCGGCCGACTTCGACGACGACACCCTCAGCCAGCCCGAATACGACGTGCTGCTGACGGTGACCCGCGGCGACGAGCACGCGGCCCGACTGCGCGATGTCACCGCGAACATGCTGATCAGCCAGCCGAGCGTCTCGCGCCTGGTCGACCGCATGGTCGCGCGCGGCCTCATCCAGAAGTGTCCCGATCCCCGCGACGGCCGCGGCGCCATCGTCCGGGCGACCGAGACGGGGCTGGCGATCTTTCGCCGGGTCGCGACGACGCACGGGCGATCCATTGCGGGCCGGATGTCGGTGCTCACCGACGACGAGCTGCGCGACCTGCAGCGGCTCACCGGCAAACTGCGTGGGCCTGTCAGCACTCGATGACGTTGACGGCGAGCCCGCCCTCGCTGGTCTCCTTGTACTTCGTCGACATGTCGATGCCGGTCTGCCGCATCGTCTCGACGACCGTGTCGAGCGAGACGTAGTGCGTGCCGTCGCCGCGCAGCGCCAGCCGCGCCGCCGTCACCGCCGTCGATGCCGCGATCGCGTTGCGTTCGATGCAGGGAATCTGCACGAGCCCGCCGACCGGGTCGCACGTGAGCCCCAGATGGTGCTCCATCGCGATCTCGGCGGCGTTCTCGATCTGCCGGTTCGTGCCACCCATGACCGCGGTCAGGCCCCCGGCGGCCATGGCGCACGCCGACCCGACCTCGGCCTGGCATCCGCCCTCGGCGCCCGAGATCGACGCGTTCGCCTTGAAGAGCGAACCGAGCGCCGTCGCCGTCAGCAGGAACCGGCGGATGCCGCGGCGACGATTCGCCTCAGCGATCGCGGCCTCGTCTGCCGCCGCGTCGACCGCCGGCAGGGCGAGCTCGGGGGCGGTCGGCGGGTGGAAGCCCAGCAGCGCCGACCCGACGAGCTCGCCGTACGGCGTGACCGCGTTGCCGCCGCCGAGACCGGAGTCGGCCATGAACCGCCACCAGTACATCGCGACGGCGGGGAGGATGCCGGCGGCACCGTTCGTCGGGGCCGTGACGACCCGCCCGCCCGACGCGTTCTCTTCGTTGACGGCGAGCGCGAACGCGCCCAGCCACTCCCCTGGTAATTCGCGTCGCCCGTCCGCCTCGGCCTCTTCGAGCTGCGCCCGGATGGCACCGGCCCGGCGGCGCACCTTGAGGATGCCGGGCAGCACCCCGTCGGCGTGCAGGCCCGCGACGACGCAGGAGGCCATGGCATCCCACACCGCGTCGAGCGCGGCCGCGACCTCGTCTTCGGAGCGCAGCGACTCTTCATTGCGGCGCGCGACCTCGGCGATCGTGAGGCCGTGACGGTCGCACAGTTGCAGCAGTTCGTCGGCCGAGTCGTAGGCGAACGGAAACGGCGCCGCCGCGACCTGCTCGTCTGCACCGTCGCGTCGGATGAACCCGCCGCCGATCGAGTAGTAGGTCTGTTCGGCGAGCACCTGCCCGCCCGCGTCGCGGGCCACGAGGGTCATCGCATTGGGGTGCCCGGGCAGCCGCTCACGCGGCGCGAACACGATGTCTTCCTTGCGGAAGGCCACCGCGTGATCGCCGTCGAGCAGCAACGGTTCACCCGTCGGCCAGTCGGTCCACGCGGAGCGGACGGCAGCGGGGTCGACGGTCTCGGGCTCGAGACCCTGCAGCCCCGCGACGACGGCGTCGGGGGTGCCGTGGCCGATGCCGGTGGCGCCGAGTGACCCGTACAGCGTGCATGCGACGGCGGTGACGTTCGGCAGCTGCCCTGCTGCCCGCAACCGAGCTGCGAAGTCGCGGCCGGCGCGCATCGGTCCCACTGTGTGGGAACTCGACGGTCCTACCCCGATGGAGAACAGCTCGAACGCTGAGATGTACGCGCTCATGGCATCGAGCCTACGCGGCACGATCACCGCGGCGGGGAGCGACTATGCGGCGCGGAACCACTCGCTCTCGTCGACCACGATCTCGACCTGCCTGCGCACCAGCGCGGCGAGCACGTGGGCGCTCGGCGTCGACTGCCACGACGGGGCGAGCGCCGCGAGTACGACGCCGAGCCCGATCGAGAACCCGTAGGCGAAGGCACTGCCCGACTGCGGCACGGTCGACAGCGTCGGACCGACGGTGTGGCCGGCTGCCGCACCCCGCACGAGTTCGTGTCCGGCGCGCGATCCGGCGTCGATGCCGATCAGCAGCGGCACGGGCGGCGGCGCGGTGCGCTCGCCTCGCGGAAAGAGCAGGTCGCAGCTGGCGGGATGGATCTGCGCAGCGACGGCGATGAGTGCGGCGGTGTCGGCCATGTCGGCCTCCTCAAGGAGCGAGGGCCCGCGCGGTGCGGGTCACATCAGAAGAGGCGGCAACGCTCCCGCTGATACCGTCACGGCTTCTGGAAGGCGATCAGACCGATCGTGTTGCCCTCGGTGTCGCGCACGAACGCCTGCCATTCTTCGTGCCCTTCGGGGCCGATCGCGTGGGTGTCGTGCACGAAGATGACGTGCGGCGGCGTGACGACCTCGATCGCCCCGCCGAGCCGCTCGATCGTCTCGTGCACGTTGTCGACCTCGAAGTAGTGCAGCGCCGAGGGCGCGTTCGCGTCGAGCAGCAGTCGCACCCCGTCGAGGTCGAAGAACAACAGGTCGGGGTCGGCGAACCGGGCCGAAGGCGCCCGTTCGAGCAGCACCGTGTAGAAGTCGGATGCACGGTCCAGGTCGGTCGCCCGCTGGGCGATCTGTCGCAGCTCCATCGATGTTCCCCTCCGCGTCGGGCGGGCGCGCGCCGTCGTGTGCTCAGCGTAGCGCCGCCGCTTAGGCTGGGGCGCGGAGGAGAACGATGACCCCGCTGAGCACCCTCGAAGACGACCGCACCGCCGCGCTCGCGGCCGCCGGTGACGCCGGTCGCGTCGACGACGCGTTCCTCGGACGCTTCGACGAGCAGTTTCCCCGGCTGCACCGACTCTTCACGCAGCTGTACGGCGGGCGCGATGACGGTCAGGACCGCTTGAGCGAGCTCATCGCCCTCGCCTCGACGAGCTGGAGTCGACGTCCGCTCGAGCTGAAGGTGCGCGACGGCGCCCGCCTCGACCAGCCCGACTGGTTCACGTCGGAGCGGATGCTGGGCGGCGTCTGCTACGTCGACCGCTACGCCGGAAATCTCGCCGGCATCCGCGATCAGATTCCGTACTTCCGCGATCTGGGCCTGACGTACCTGCACCTGATGCCGCTGTTCGACACCCCCGACGGCGACAACGACGGCGGGTACGCCGTCTCGAGCTACCGGCGCGTGAACCCGAGCCTCGGCTCGATGGAACAGCTTGCCGAGCTCGCTGCAGAGCTGCGCCTGGCCGGCATCTCGCTCGTGCTGGACTTCGTGTTCAACCACACCGCCAGCAACCATGAATGGGCGCAGAAGGCGGTCGCGGGTGACCCTGCGTTCGAAGATTTCTATCTCATCTTCGATGACCGCGAGATGCCCGATGCCTATGAGCAGACCACGCGCGAGATCTTTCCGGACGACCACCCGGGCTCGTTCGTGCAGCTGGAGGACGGCCGCTGGATCTGGGCGACCTTCTACCGCTACCAGTGGGACCTGAACTACGCGAACCCGGCGGTGTTCACGGCGATGGCGGGAGAGATGCTGTTCCTCGCGAACCAGGGCGTCGACATCCTGCGCATGGATGCCGTCGCGTTCATCTGGAAGCAGTTGGGCACGGCGTGCGAGTCGCTGCCCGAGGCGCACCTGCTGCTGCAGGCGTTCAACGCGGTGCTGGCGATGGCTGCGCCCGGCGTCGAGTTCAAGTCGGAGGCGATCGTGCACCCCGACGAGGTCATCGAGTACATCTCGGCCGACGAATGCCGCCTGTCGTACAACCCGCTGCAGATGGCGCTCACGTGGGAGGCGCTCGCCACCCGTGACGCGCGACTGCTGCAGCAGGCACTCGAACGCCGTCACAGCCTGCCCGCCGGCACCGCGTGGGTCAACTACGTGCGCAGTCACGATGACATCGGGTGGACCTTCGCCGACGAGGATGCCGCTGAGCTCGGCATCGAGGGCGGCGCACACCGCCGCTTCTTGAACGCGTTCTACAACGGACGTCACGAGGACTCGTTCGCGCGGGGTGTGCCCTTCCAAGAGAACCCGAAGACGGGCGATGCCCGCGTCGCGGGAACGACGGCGTCCCTTGCCGGCATCGAGGCGGGCGACCCGGCCGGAGTGGACCGCGTCGTGCTGGCGCACGCCATCGCGATGTCGACCGGCGGCATCCCGCTGCTCTACCTCGGCGACGAGGTCGCCCAGCTGAACGACCCGAGCTACGCCGACGACCCGGCACGCCGCGACGACACCCGCTGGGTGCACCGCGGGCAGCGACCGCGCGACCGCTACTTTCAGCGCACCGACCTCGAGACAGATGCGGGGCGCGTGTTCTCGCGACTCACGCACCTGATCGCAGTGCGGCACCAGACCCCCGAGTTCGGCGGCAACGACCTCGTCGGCTTCCATGTGCCGAAGGCTTCCGTGCTCGGCTACCAGCGACCCGGGACCGACGGCCAGGTCGTGCTGGCGCTCGCGAACGTCGGCGACGAACAGGTCGTGGTCGACCCGCTCACCCTGTCGGGCTTCGACCGCACCGCACGCGACATCGTGCACGCCGTCGACATCGACCTCGACGAAGGCCTCGTGCTCTCACCCCACGGTTTCGCGTGGCTTCGGGTGCGGGCCCTCTGACGAGAGGTCGGGACAAACACGAACTCCCCCGGTCGATGACCGAGGGAGTTCAGGACTGTCTCAACACAGTGCGCGCCTCGAGGGACTCGAACCCCCAACCTTCTGATCCGTAGTCAGATGCTCTATCCATTGAGCTAGAGGCGCCCGGCCGATTCTTTCGAAGGCCAGCGTCCAGAATACATGACCGTTGCGGATCAGACGAATCGAGCCGCTCGGGCGTCTATTCGAGTTCGCCGGGGTCGATGTCGGCCGACGAAGCCTCGAGCACGGGGCCCGGTTCGACACCCTGTTCACGCAGTTCGGACTGCTTCTGCGAGCTGCGGCGATGTGCGCGCAGCTTGGGCAGATCGACCAGCCGCAGGGCCTGCATGCGGGCCGTGCGCATGCGTTCGTAGTCGGGCTCGAGATCGGGCCGGGCCGCCTCGATGCGCAGGGTGCGGTCGATGTTCTTCGAGACCTCACCCCACGCGGCATCCCGCGCGTCGGCGATCAGTTTGCGCAGTTCGTCGTCTTCGGCGGCGCGCTTGCGCAACTCGGCGGCGACGTGCAGCGACTGCTTCTGCCGCCGCCGCAGATTGCGCACGTCGCGGCTGCGGTAGTCGTGGGTGCCGTCAGAGTCCGCGTGCCGCCCCCGGGCCGCCTTGCGCTCGCGCTCGGTGCGCGCGGCATCCTGCTCTGCCTCGTCTGCCAGCGCGAGCAGTGCTTCTCGTGCGTCGCCGAGGAAGCGGTCGGCGTCGAAGTCATCTCCGTCGACGAGGATGTGCACGAGGATCTTGTTCTTGAGGCTCAGCCGGGTCGCCGCAGACGCGATGTAGAGCCCCTCGGCGACGACATCGCGCGTACGGGCACGCTTCTGCTTCTCGGGCACGGGATCCTCCCCCTCGATCCTACGGGCGAGCATCGACGAGAATCGAGGGATGCGACCTCTCGATGTCCGCGGCGCGACCAGTGTCATCACCGGTGCGGCAAGCGGCATGGGCGCCGCCGTCGCCCGACAGCTCGCCGCGCGCGGGGCACGCGTCGCCCTGGTCGACCGCAACGCCGACGGGCTCGCGGCCGTCGCGGCATCCCTCTCGGGCACCGGGCACACGGTGCACGTCGTCGACCTGACCGATGACGACGCCGTCACCGCACTCGCGGGCGACCTCATCGCCGCCCACCCGCGGTTGCAGACCCTCATCACGTGCGCCGGTTCGTCGATGCTCGGCAGCATCGACCAGCTCACGATGGCCGAGATGCGCTGGCTCATGGACGTCAATCTGTGGGGCACCGTCAACATCACGCAGGCCCTGCTGCCCGCGCTGCGCCGCGAACCGGCCGCGCACATCACCCACCTCGCCTCCGTCTACGGGCTGGCAGCACCCGCCGGTCGCATCCCATACGCGATGAGCAAGTTCGCCGTCCGCGGCTTCAGCGAGGCACTGCGGCACGAGCTCGAGGGCTCGTCGGTGAGTGTCGGGGCGATCTACCCCGCAGGCGTGAAGACGGGCATCATCCTGCACGGCCGCTACGCCGCGGCGATCGATCCGGCCGTCGCCGATCGCGCCGCGCAGGCACAGGCGCAGATGTACCACACCGAGCCCGCCGACGCTGCGCGCACGATCGTGGATGCCACGGTGCGACGGCGCGCACGCACCATGCTCGGACGCGAAGCCAGACTGGTCGATCTGCTCGCGCGCCTCACACCGACGCGGTACTGGTCGGCCATGCGGCGCCCCATGAAAGAGGCCATCGACACGACGACGCCGATCTGAGACTCCTACCCGGAGGCTATGCGCGTCATAGGGTTCGCATAGCCAGTGGCCCCTGAATGGACACCAGACATTCACCTCTGGAGTTCTCATGGATCAGTTCGCCATCATCGGCCTCGACCTTCTCGCCATCGCCCTGCTCGCCTTCGGCGTGTACTACCCCCGCCATCGGCGGCGTGACCTCGCGATCGCCTTCGTCGGCGTCAACGTCGGCGTGCTGGCCGTGTCGATGGTGCTCGGCTCCTCGACCGTCAGCGCGGGCCTCGGCCTCGGCCTGTTCGGCGTGCTGTCGATCATCCGACTGCGCTCGCGAGAGATCGAGCAGAGCGAAGTCGCCTACTACCTCGCATCGCTCGCGATCGGTCTGATCGCGGGCCTCTCGGGCACCCTCACCCTCATCTCGGCCGGCCTGATCGCCCTCATCGTCGCGGTGATCGCGATCGTCGACAGCCCCGCGCTGCTGCGCCGCTCCCGCGAGCAGGCACTCGTGCTCGACCGCGCCTACACCGACGAGACCGAACTCTTCGACGCCGTCGAACGCGTCATCGGGGTGCGCCCCCACGTCGTCTCGGTGCGCTCGCTCGACCTCGTCTCCGACACGACCCTCGTCGACATCCGCTACAGCGCGCCCCGTGCGGGAAGCCGGTCGGATGCCGCCTCCTCCCCCGCTGTCGCCGAGGTCGGTGAGGTCACCGCGACCCGCGCGGGCGCCAGCGCCGCAGGCCAGGCATCCCGCGCAGCCGCCACGCTCGAGGTGACCCGATGAACGCCCTCGCCCACCTCGACGAACTGCGCACCATCGACCTCGAGGGCCTCAACAGTGCCGCCCAGCTGCAGACCCGCGTCGACCGGAAGTACATCATTCCGATGCGGAGCCTGCCGGGCGTGCTGAGCGAGCTGCCCGTCGGCGCCGAAGTGCTCGACATCAACGGCTCGACCGCCCTGCAGTACGCGTCGCAGTACTTCGACACCCCCGAGCTCGACAGCTATCTCGGTGCCGCACGCGGCCGCCGCCGCCGGTTCAAGGTGCGCGCCCGCACCTACGTCGACTCCGGCGGGTCGTTCCTCGAAGTGAAGACCCGCGGCGGACGCTCGGCCACCGTCAAAGAGCGTGTGCCCGTCGACGGCGACACCCTCGACGACGACGCCGTCACCTACGCCGGAGACCTGCTGGCAGATGCCGGCATCCCCCGTGCCGCCGACCTCGCAGAGCGGCTCGAACCGGTGCTCGTCACCCGCTACCGCCGCGCAACCGTGCTCCTGCCGGCGGTGGCGGGTGGCGACGCCTCACGCGGCACGATCGACGTCGACCTCACCTGGATCGGCGCCGACGGCAGCACGATCGAACTGCCCGGGTCGGTGATCGTCGAAACCAAGTCCGGTCAGCGCCCCGGCGCCCTCGATCGTGCACTGTGGCGAGGCGGGCATCGCCCGGCATCCATCTCGAAGTACGGCACCGGCATGGCAGCCCTCGACCCCGCGCTGCCGTCGAACAAGTGGCGTCGCGTGCTCACCCGGCACTTCGCGGGCAATCCGATCTGACGGGCCGCGCGAACAACCTCCAGACGCGGCACACGCCGCGCACGAACCAGGAGGTTTCTCATGCGCACGTCTCCCAACCGACTCGTCGCGACGATCTTCGGCGCGGTCTACCTGCTCGTCGGTCTGCTCGGCTTCGCCGTGACCGGCGGCGTCGGATTCATCGCCACCGAGGGCGGCATGCTCCTCGGCATCTTCGAAGTCAACCCGCTGCACAACGTCGCCCATCTGCTGATCGGCGCCGCCCTGCTCATCGCAGGACTCGCCTCACCACGGGCCGCCAAAACGGTCAACACGATCGTCGGTGCCGCCTACCTGCTGCTCGGTGTCGTCGGGTTCTTCATCGCCGACAGTGCGCTCAACGTGCTCGCCCTGAACACGTTCGACCACTTCCTGCACCTCGCCAGCGCCCTCGTGCTGCTGGGTGTCGGCATCGGCGCCGAGCGGACCACGCGCACCACGGTCGCGGCATGAGCGAACGCACCGTGACCGCTCCCACGGTGACATCGGGCGCCGTGCGCCCCTGGGCGGCGATCGCCGCCTGGGGCGCCGGCCTCGTGCTCGGCGCGCTCGGTGCGTCCGCCGTCACCGCCGCAGATCCAGCCCTGCGTGCGTCGGGCGTCGCTGTGCTGATCGCGGCCGTCGCAGCCATCGCGTGGGGCGTCGCGACCCTCGCCGCCGGTCGCCCGGTGCGCCCGGCCGCAGCCACGATCGGCGCCGTCGCCGGGCTCGTCGCCCTCGTGGCGCTGCTGGCCGCCTCGAACGGCACCGAAGGGCTGCCCGCCGCCGGCGCCGCAGCCGTGCTGCTGCTCGCCGTCGCCGCGGCAGCAGGGCTGACGCTGCGCGAGCGCGCGGCATCCACCCCTCGGCGCAGCCGCTCAGCCGTTCCCGGCGTGCTCATCGCGGCCGTCGCGGTCGCCGCGATCGCGACCCCGGCGCTCGGTTCAACGCAGGCGGGGCTTGCCGCGCCCGATCACTCCGAGCACCGGGTCGAGACGCACGACGGGCACTGAGCCCCGACTCAGATCGCGGTGATCGTCCAGCCGGCGTCGAGGCTCGCACCCGGTTGCAGCACCTGCAGACCGGTGTCGAACGGGTAGTTCGCGTCGTTGAACGCGTCGGGCGCACACGTCATCGGCTCGACAGCGAGTCCGACCCGGTTCGGCTGACGGCCGTTCGGCAGGTCGGCGGTGTGGATCTGCACCCACGGGCACCGCGCATCCCACGTCATCGCGACACCCGAACCCGACGCGTCGGTCACCCGGACGGTCGCCATGCCGTCGGCGTCGCGGGTCAGCCCCGTGTACGCGTGGTCGATCTTCACCTCACCCAGCACCCGCTGCTCACGCCAGTCGAACCGCTCGGCGTCGAGGTCTGCGGCTGCGTGCAGCGCCACCGGCGAGAGCCGGTCGGGCGTCACCTCGATGACATCGGATGCCGGCAGCTCGAGCGTCCACTCATCCAGCGGCGACGTGCCACCCACGAGGTACGGGTGGGGGCCGGTGCCGAAGGGGGCCGCCGACGCGCTGAGGTTCGACGCGCGCACCGACTGGGTGAGGCCCTCCGCGGTGAGCGAGAACGTCGTCTCGAGGAAGATGCGCCACGGATACTCCCGACGCGGCTCGATCACCGTCGCGAGGGTCACCTCGGTCTGCGACTGCGCCACCGGGGTGAACTCCTGCCACATCACGAAGCCGTGCAGCGCCTGCTGCCGGGCCGGCTCCGTCAGCGGCAGCACGTAGTCCACGCCGTCGAACGAGTACTTGCCGTCGACGACACGGTTCGGCCACGGTGCGAGCAGCACGCCCCGCGAACCGGGCCGCACCTCATCGGCCTGGAACGGCACGACGAGATCGCGACCGCGGAAGGTGAGCGTACGCAGCGACGCACCCACCGAGGCGATGTCGGCGCGGTAGTCGCCTGCTTCGAGTGTGTACTGCGTTCCGGAGAGCGGTGTCATCAAAATCCCTGGGCGAGTCGGTAGTAGGCCTGGTTCCAGCGCAGTTCGCGCTGGAACGAGCGCGTGGTCGTGTCGTCGTCGATGACGAGGAGTTCGGTCTTCGCGATCTCGGCGAAGTCGCGGAACACCTCGATGCCGACGGCCGTCGTCATCACCGTATGGTGCGCGGCCCCGGCGGCGAGCCAGCACGCCGCGCTCGTCGCGAAATCGGGCGCCGGCTTCCACACCGCGCGCCCCACCGGCAGGTTGGGCAGGTCGGGGCTCGTGACGTTCTCGACGACGTTCGCGACCAGGCGGAACCGGTCGCGCATGTCGCTCATCGCCACCACCAGCGCGGGGCCGGGGTCGGCGGTGAACACCAGACGGACGGGGTCTTCCTTGCCGCCGATGCCGAGCGGATGCACCTCGAGACGCGGGCGCTCGGTGGTCAGCGACGGCGAGACCTCGAGCATGTGCGCGCCGAGGATCTTCTCGTCACCCGGTGCGAGGTCGTACGTGTAGTCCTCCATGAGGCTCGCCCCGCCGGGCAGCCCCGCCCCCATGACGTTCGCGACGCGCACCAGGATGGCGGTCTTCCAGTCGCCCTCGGCGCCGAACCCGTACCCCTCGGCCATCAGCCGCTGCACCGCGAGGCCGGGCAGCTGCTTGAGCGCGCCCAGGTCTTCAAAGGTCGTCGTGAACGCCCCGAACCCGCCCGCTTCGAGGAAGGATCGCAGGCCCAGCTCGATCGCGGCGCCGTCACGCAGCGACTGGTGTCGCTCGGCGCCGGGCAGCAGCTCGGGCGCGACGTCGTATTCGTCGAGGTAGACCCGCACGAGCGCGTCGACCTCGGCATCCGATGCCTGCTCGACCGCCTCGACCAGGTCGTTCACACCCCACGTGTTCACCTGCACGCCGAACGCGAGCTCAGCCTCGGTCTTGTCACCCTCGGTGACGGCGACGTAGCGCATGTTGTCACCGAAGCGGGCGAGCTTCAGGGTGCGGGCCGCCTGCCAACCCGCGGCGGCGCGCTGCCAGTCGTCGATCTGCTGCACGACGGCCGGGTTCGACACGTGCCCCACGACCGTCTTGCGCGAGACGCCCAGGCGGGTCTGGATGTATCCGAACTCGCGGTCGCCGTGCGCGGCCTGGTTCAGGTTCATGAAGTCGAAGTCGATGTCTGCCCACGGCAGTTCGACGTTGGCCTGCGTGTGCAGGTGCAGGAGCGGCTTGCGCAGCGCGTCGAGGCCCGAGATCCACATCTTCGCGGGGCTGAACGTGTGCATCCAGGCGATCACGCCGATGACGCTGTCATCCGCGTTGGCGTCGAGGGCCAGGCGGCGGATGCTGTCGGCGTCTTTCAGCACCGGCATCCACTCGACCTTGACCGGCAGCCCCGCGAGCCCGGCAGCGACGGCCTGCGACTGCTCGGCGACCTGGCGCAGCGTCTCTTCGCCGTAGAGGTTCTGGCTGCCGGTGACGAACCAGACCGTGTACTGGTCGAGGCTGGTGGTGAGCGTCATGGCGTGTCTTCTTTCATGGTCAGAGGGCGGAGACGGCGGCGGCTTCGACGGCGAGGCCGGCGCGGTAGCGGGTGAGGTAGGTGGCGAAGCCCGCGACATCGGCAGGGTCGGGGTCGGCGACGGTGACGGGCGCCGACGCGAACACGGTCTCGTCGAGATAGACAGGCAGGGGGCGGTCGGTGTGCGCGAGGTACGAGGCGAGCACCGCGATGCCCCACGCGCCACCCTCGGATGCCGTCTCGCCGACAGCCACGGGTGCGTCGAGCGCTCCGGCCAGGAACCGCTGCGCAATCCCGGCCGTGCGGAACATGCCGCCGTGCGCATACATCCGGTCGAGGGCGACGCCCTCCCCCGCGAGAACCTCCATGCCGAGGGCGAGCGTGCCGAACACGCCGTAGAGTTGTGCGCGCATCGCATTGCCCAGCGTGAACGCGCTGTCGGGCGTGCGCACGAACAGCGGCCGCCCCTCGGTGAGCCCCGCGATCGGCTCGCCGGCGAGGTGGTTGTAGGCGAGCAGTCCGCCCGCGTCGGCGTCGCCGGCGAGCGCTTCGCGGAAGAGCGTGTCGTACGCGGCATCCGCGCCGACCGGGGTGCCGACGGCCTCGGCGAACCGCGTGAACATGCTGACCCACGCGGCCAGCTCGCTGGCGCCGTTGTTGCAGTGCACCATCGCGACGACATCGCCGACGGGCGTGGTGACGAGGTCGAGTTCGTGGTGCACCTGCGTCAGCGGCCGTTCGAGCACGACCATCGCGAAGATGCTGGTGCCGGCGCTCACGTTGCCGGTGCGGGGCGCGACGGCGTTCGTGGCGACCATGCCGGTGCCGGCGTCACCCTCGGGCGGGCACAGCGGGATGCCGGGCTGCAGCGTTCCGGTCGCATCGAGCAGCGCCGCCCCTTCGGCGGTGAGCGTGCCGGCATCCGCACCGGCCGGCAACGACTGGGGCAGCAGGTCGCGCAGGCCCGGGATGCGACCGGCGGCGTGGGCGTCGTAGCGGGCGACGAGATCTGCGTCGTAGTCGGCGGTGGCAGAGTCGATCGGGAACATGCCAGACGCGTCGCCGACCCCGAGCACGTGACGGCCGGTGAGCGCGCGGTGCACGTAGCCGGCGAGGGTCGTGATGCTCGCGATCTGCGACACGTGGGCCTCGCCGTCGATGACGGCCTGGTGCAGGTGCGCGATCGACCACCGCAGCGGAATGTTCACGCCGAGCAGATCGGTGAGCTCGGCGGCGGCAGGACCGGTGTTGGTGTTGCGCCAAGTGCGGAACGGCACGAGCAGGTCACCTGAGGCATCGAATGCGAGGTAGCCGTGCATCATCGCCGAGACACCGAGGGCGCCGACCGTGCGCAGCGGCACGCCGTAGCGGTCGGCGACGTCGGATGCCAGTGCCGCGAACGCGGCCTGAAGTCCTGCCCAGACCTCGTCGATCGGGTAGGTCCACAGCCGGTTCTCGAAACTGTTCTCCCACGCGTGGTCGCCGACGGAGAGCACATCTGACGGGTCGGCGCCGATGAGGCAGGCCTTGATGCGGGTCGAGCCGAGCTCGATACCGAGGCTCGTGCGGCCTGCGGCGATCGCCTCGCGCACGTCGTCGGTGCGGGTCACGGGTTCCTCCATTGGTCTCGTGCCGTGAAGACGTAGCTATGTTACCGGTAACACGCTGTGGATGCCAGCACGACCGCCCGCACCGATCAGGCCCGTGCCGTCGAGGCGCGCACGACGAGCCGCGCCTCGGCTGCGGCGGGCGCGGCACCACCGGAGGTCAACGCCTCGATGCAGCGCCGGGCCTCTCCCGCCACGTCGAGTCGTACCGTCGTCAGCGCGGGACGATAGAACGCGGCGTCGGGGTTGTCGTCGAAGCCCGTCACGCTCACGTCCTCTGGCACGCGGATGCCGAGGGCATCGAGCCCCGCGACCAGCCCGAGCGCCATTTGGTCGTTGCCCGCGACGATCGCGGTCGGCGCGTCCGGTGTGCGCAGCGCGTCGGCGATCGGGGCGGCGAGCGCTGCGCCCGAACGCGCCGACCAATCACCCTCCCACACCCCTCCGGGCTCGAGCCCGTGCCGTGCAAGCGCCGCCGTGACGCCGCCGGCACGCGCGGCCGCTTCGACCCACGCGCCCGGCCCGCTCAGGTGCGCGATGCGGCGGTGCCCCTGTTCGACGAGGTGATCGACCGCGAGCGCGATGGCCGCCGATTGCCCACTCGCGTCGCCGTGCAGCGAAACGAGCGGCACGCCGAGCTTCGCCGCCGCCAACTGGTCGAGCGTGCCGGCGTGGGGCGCGACGACGACGATGCCGTCGACCCCCTGCACCAGCAGATGCTCTGCCGCTGCGACCACGGCATCCGTGTCGGCGCCGTCGGCGTACGCGGTCGAGATCCATCGCCCCGTCACGCGGGCCGCCGCTTCGAGCGCCGCGATGCCCGCCGCCGGGCCGAACAGATCGGAATCGGACGCGAGCACCCCGATCGTGCGGGTCGTGGCAGTGCCGAGCGCGCGGGCCGCGTTGTTGACGCGATAACCGAGTTCGGCCATCGCGACCTCGACCCGTTCGCGCGTCTCGGGGCGGATGTGCGGGTGATCGTTGATGACGCGCGACACCGTCTGCGTCGACACGCCCGCCGCCGCCGCGACCTCTCGCACACCCACCCGTGCGCGCGGGGCCGCCTCGGTCGTCTCGCTCATGATCGACAAGGCTAGCGGCCGGTGCGGCCACTCACGCCCTGCGCGTAACTCCTGAGTTTTCGCCGCCGGGCACCCAGAATCGGGGCCTTTCGGGGGCTCGGAGACCAAAACTCAGGAGTTCGGCACGCGGTGGCGGCTTGTCCAGAGCGCTCAGGCCACACATGCCCGGACATCCTCGACTCGACATCGCCAAGCGCCCCTTGCGCGTAACTCATGAGTTTTCGCCACCGGGCGCCCAGAATCCGGGCCTTTCGGGGGCTCGGAGACCAATACTCAGGAGTTCGGCACGCGCGGGGCACGCGCGGGGCGTACCAGGCGGGGCGCGCCGGACGGCGGGTTACTCCTCGATGGGACCGAGGAGTGGCGCGGGCACGAAGCGGGCGACCGGGTCGGGCGCGTCGGCGAGTTCGATGACGACCAGCGTGTTGGCGCCGGACTTCGTCGCCGGGGCGGGCACGTACAGGGTTCGCTGCGGTCCAGTGCGGTTGTAGCGGCCGAGCACGAAGCCGTTGACGACGGCGTAGCCGGTGCCCCATCCGGTGGTGTCGAGGAACAGGTCGGCCGGCTCGTCAAGATCGAACGCGGCCCGCAGGCAGGTGCGGCCGGCACGCGCCGGCCCGTCGGATGCCGCAGCTTCGAGCGCGGCGGCCGCGATGGCGTCGAGGTCGATCGGGGTTGCCGTCCACTCGGTCGGCTCGATACCGCCAACGCGTACGGGACCGATGAGCCCCTTGGGCTCTCCGATGCGCTCGTCGTAGTTGACGCGGCCTTGCTCTTCGACGAGCACCCGCAGGGTCCGACCCGGCGGGATCGGCAGCGAGCGCTCACCGTGCGTGCGCGAGAGGGCGCCGACCGGCGTGCCGTCGACCTCGATCCACGCGCGATCGCGCACCTCGCCGGCTTCGAAGCGGCGTGCGCCGTCGCCCGCGGGCAGGGTCGCTTCGTAGCGCACGAGGGCACCGGGGAAGGCGAGGTCTTCGAACGTCGGCGGCACGGTTCGCACCGTCGTGTCGGTGGGCACGTCGCCGATGAGGTCGCCGACGTCGGCGAGTTCGACCTCGAGCGCCGGTGCCGGGCCGGATGCGGGCGGCACGTCGTCAGGCACGGGGGCGTATCGGGCGATGACGTCGCGGAACGCCCAGTACTTGTCGGTGGGGCCGCCGCGCTCGTCGAGCGGGGCCGAATAGTCGTACGACGTCGTGATCGGCAGGTAACGCCCCTTGTGGTTGGCGCCGTTCGTGAGGCCGAAGTTGGTGCCGCCGTGGAACATGTAGAAGTTCACCGACGCACCCGCCGCGAGCAGGCTCTCGAGTTCGGCGGCCGAGACCGCGGGCGTCGTGGTGTGGTGCACGCCGCCCCACCAGTCGAACCAGCCGTCCCAGAACTCGGCGCACATGAGCGGCCCGGTCGGCTGGTGCTCGCGCAGCGTCGCGAGCCGTTCGGTCGCGCGCGATCCGAATGAGCCGGTCTTGTGCAGTTCGGGCAGCGAGCCGTCGCCGAGCATCTGCGGCGTGGGCTGGTCGATCGTCGTCAGCGGCACCGTGATGCCGGCATCCCGCGTGATGCGGACGAGTTCGGCGAGGTAGGCCTTGTCGGCGCCGTACGCGCCGTATTCGTTCTCGATCTGCACGAGGATGACGGGTCCACCGTTGTCGATCTGCCGCGGCGCGACGATCTCGTACACGCGCTGCAGGTATCGCGTCACCTCGGCGAGGTACGTCGGCTCGGAGCGGCGCAGGCCGATGCCCGGGATCGCGGTCAGCCAGGCCGGCAGCCCGCCGTTCGCCCACTCGGCGCAGATGTACGGCCCCGGGCGCACGATGGCGTGCATGCCTTCGGCGGCGACGAGGTCGAGGAAGGCCGCGAGGTCGTTGGCACCCGTTGCATCCCACTGCCCGCGCACGGGCTCGTGGGCGTTCCACGCGACGTAGGTCTCGATCGTGTTGAGGCCCATCTGCCGGGCCTTGCGGATGCGGTCGGCCCACTGCCCGGGGTGCACACGAAAGTAATGCAGCGCCCCCGAGAGGATGCGGTGGGGGCTGCCGTCGAGCAGAAAGTCGGTCTCACCGATCTCGAAACGGGTCATGCGTCAATCCTGGCGGGTGTGGATGGGCGGTCGGGTCAGACACTCAGCCGCGGCGCGCGGCGAGCAGCCCGGCGAGTTGCTGCAGCTGGGTCTCGTCCTCGAGCGCCGATCCGACGGCGACGACCCGCACACCGGCATCGAGGAACTCGGCGGCGTAGCCGGCATCCATCCCGCCGGTCGCGATGAAGCGCGCCTGCGGGAACGGCCCGCGGATGTGGCGGAACCACGCCGATCCGAGCCACTGCGCGGGGAACGCCTCCAGCCCGGTGAGCCCGAGGCCGAGCGCCGCCTGCACTTCGCTGGGGGTGGCCTGCTCGCCAAGCGCATCGCTCACCCCGACCGCCCCGCACACCGCGTGCAGCTGAGCCCCCGGCTCATCGTGCGCGACACCACGGCGGCGCCGCGCGCCTGACGGCGCCTGGCGGGTCGGTCCGGTCGAGCGCAGTTCCGTCGAGCGCGGTTCAGCCGAACACGGTTCAGCCGAGTCCGGCGCGCCAGTCGGCGAGCAGGCGGGCCACGGCACGCGTCTGCACCCACGGCATTTCGGGGACCTCGGTGCGACCTTCGAGCAGCGCGAGGATGACGGCATCCGCCTCGGCCGCCATCGGCTCGACGGTGCCGAACGTGAGGGTCTCGACCGACCCGTCGGCGCGGCGCAGCGTCGCGGTGTCGGTGCTGGCGGTGCGACTCCCCCACGCGTTCGGGATCTCGAGCACTGCCTCGTCGCCCGTGATCCGCGCGGCGCGGGGCGTGGGCTCGACGATCGAGGTGTGCACGTGCGCGTCGACGCCGCCGATCCGAAGGGACGCGGTCGCCGTCTCGTCGACCCCCGTCGGGCCGATCACACCTGTCGCGTCGACCACGGCCGCCTGCTCGACCGGCGCGCCCGCCCAGGCCGCCACACCGACGGCGAGCGAGACCGGGTAGCAGCCGACGTCGAGGATCGCCCCGCCCGCGACCGCGGGGTCGAACAGGCGCCCCGTGCGCTCGGCGGCCGCGAACCCGAGTTCGGCATCGACCCGCTGCACGGCGCCGAGCGCCCCGCCCGCGATCAGCTCGGCGAGCGCTGTCGGGAAGGGACCGAAACGGTACTTGAACGCTTCGAGCAGCGGCATCCCGGTGCGCGCCGCGACGTCGAGCACGGCGTCGGTGTCGGCGGGGGTTGCCGTCAGCGGCTTCTCGCACAGCACGCCTTTGCCGGCCTCGAGCGCTGCGATCGCGAGTTCGGCGTGGGTCGTGTGCACCGTGCCGATGTAGACCGCGTCGATGTCGTCGCGCGCGATGACCTCGTCGTACGTGCCGGCGATGTCAGCGCCGTGCTCGTCGGCGAACGCCCGTGCAGCCGCGGCATCCCTCGCGCCGACGGCATGCAGCCGACCGCGCTGCGCATGCCGCAGTCCCGCCGCGAAGTCGCGGCTGATGCCGCCCGCCCCGAGAATCGCCCACCGCGCCGTGCTCGTGTCGCTGCTGCCCATGCGCCCATCTTGCCGCGTCGCCGTGCGTTGGCCGGTGAGTCCGGGCTTCGACCATGAGTCCGCCCGTCTGAGCGGGTGACTCGCGCTGGAATCGTGGACTCAGGGGGTGGCGCCGGTCGCGACGGGGCGGTCGGACAGGTTCGACCACTGGCTCCACGAGCCGGGGTAGAGGGCGGCGTCGATGCCGGCCAGGCGAAGGGCGAAGACGGTGTGGGATGCCGTGACCCCCGACCCGCAGTACGCCCCGACCGCGCCGTCGACACCGAGGGCCTCGAACCGGGCGCGCAGCGCGGCGGGTGTCAGGAACCGTCCGTCGGTGTCGAGGTTGCCACCGGTCGGTGCGTTGACGGCGCCGGGCACGTGCCCCGCACGCGGGTCGATCGGCTCGACTTCGCCGCGGTAGCGCTCAGGCGCCCGCACATCGAGCAGGGTGCCGGTGGATGCCGCAAGCTCGGCCGCCTCGTCGGGGGTCAGTTGCGGCAGGTGGCCGGGTGCGAGGCTGATGTCGCCGCGCGCAGCCTGCACGTCGCCGGTCTCGAGCGGCAGTCCGGCCGCGCGCCACGCCGAGAGCCCGCCGTCGAGGATGCGGACCCGGGCGACCCCGGCATCCGTGAGCACCCACCAGGCCCGCGCGGCTGAGAACGACGACCAGTCGTCGTAGACGACCACCTCGTCGCCGTCGTCGAGCCCCCACCTGCGCGCCGCGGCCTGCAGGTCGGCGACGGCGGGCAGCGGATGCCGGCCGTCCGTCGGCTCACCGTGAGCAGCGAGGTCGTCGTCGAGCGACACGTACACCGCGCCGGGGATGTGGCCGGCCTCGTACTCGGGGCGCCCGTCCGGCCGGTCGAGCCGCCACCGCACATCGAGCACCCGCGGCGGCGCGCCACCGGCGAGCGCATCGGCCAGTTCGGCGGAGGTGATCAGCATCCCGTTCTCATCCATGCTCCCGAGGCTACGCCGGGGCGTTCGGTTCGCTCGCGCCGAAGTGCTGGGTCTGCGGAACTCAGCGCGCAGTTGGGCACGAATGAACAGATGGATGCCAGGTTCATTCGCGCCGTCGTGCTGCCTGTGCAGGGGCGGGGCGACAGTTGGGCGCGAACGAACGGGAGGCTACGCTCGCCCGGTCAGGCGAGCAGCCGGCCGACGAGCTCGGGCGCCGAGCCGAGCCGCTGCAGCGCGGTGGCTGCGCCGATCCCCGACGAGGCGCCGGTGACGAGGGCGCCGGCTGACATGGGGGCCTGCGCCGGTGGGTGGCCCCCATTCCATCACGCGATCGCGGTGCGGCGGGTCAGCTCGGGCTTGCGCGGCGGCACGAGCCACGACACCACCGTCACGAGCACGGGCAGACCGACGGCCAGCACGGCGAGCCACAACCAGGGCGCGTCCTGCCAGTAGCGGATCGAGGTCGACGTCTGCGCGATGCCCCACATCGGGATCTGACCGGCGATCGTCCCCACGACCGCACCGATCCCCACGATGATCGCCGCCTGCCACGCGTTGATGCGACGACGGATGCCGGTGCTCCCGCCGACTGCGGTGAGTGTCGCGTCGTCGGGTCGACGCTCGAAGCGCGCGAGGCCGAGGCAGACGGCACCGGCGCCGACCACCAGCACGACGGCGGCGCCCGCGATGAGCCACAGCCACGGATCCGACGATTCCGGTCCACGCTCGGGGTACGCGTGCAAAGCGCCGTCCGGTACGGGCGCACTCTCGGCCTCCGCCATCATCCGGTCGTAATCGGCGGTCGACTGCACCTCGTCGAAGAGCGCGATGAGCGTCGAGGGGGCCGGGTCGATGCCGATGCCCTCGGCGGTCTCGGGGGCGATGAGCGTGCCGTGCTGCACCGGGTACCCGAGATCGACATGGACGGCGTCGACCGCATGGACGCGATCCGGCCCCGGAAGGGCGTCGAGCTGAGCGTCGGTCGGATCGCCGCCGTTCGACGCATTCCACATGTCGCCGAGAGCGTCGTGGTATGCGTCGGATGACTCGCTCGTCCACTCCGTGATCGACAACGTGCCGGCCGCTGACACGAGGTACTCCGCCTCGTCTCCAACAGCAAGCGCTGCGCCGCTCCGGTACGCATCGAGCGCGTCGGTGGAAACGTCGGCCCCGAGCAGTGCGACCACGTCGTCAGGTTCGACGATGTACAGCTGCCCGTTTGCCAGCGACTGCCGTTCGAGGCATCCTGCGCATCGCTCACCCTCGGGCCAGGCGATCGAGAAGACCGGCGCCTCCGGATCGACGGCAGCGCCCGTGTCTTCATCCCACACCGGATTCTTCGGCACCGAGACGACAACCGCGCCATCCGCGTCGAAGGTGGCGACGACCTCCCGGGCGACCTCGAGAGCCGCGTCCTCATCACCGGTCGCGCTCCACATGTTGACCGACAGCGACCCGAGCGGCGCACTCCAGTAGTAGTTGCGCGTGCTGGACGCCGACGTGATCGCAACCGCAGAGAGTGCGAACGAGGCGATGAACACACACGCGGCGATCGCCGCGAACGCAGGCACGACGCGCGAGGGGTTCGCCGCGGCATCCCGCGCCGCGATGCGGGCCGCCAGGCCGAGTCGTGACAGCACCTTCGCGATCATGCTGATGATCCAGTGCCCCGCGACGAGCACCCCGATCTGAAAGACGATCGGACCGAGCACGATCCCGAACTGCAGCACGATCCACAGTGGGTTTCCGTAGTCCTGCGGTGCCCACTGCATGAGTGCGACGAGCAGCAGGCTCGATCCGACGGTGGCCGCGAGACCGCCGACGATCATGCCCACCCCGGCGAGCGGGCGCTTCGTGTTGAGCGTGGCTGGGCGCCGGGAGCCCCGCAGGGCGCCCAGCACGTCGCCGTTCGTCGCCGAGCGGGCCGGCGCGATCGCAGCGATCGTCCCCACGACCGTCGCGAACACGAGGATGCCGATGACGAGCATCCACGGAACGTTGAACCCCCACGCGCCCCAGAACCCGCCGACCGCACCGTCGTCGGTCGCGGCGATCACCCCGGCGGCCAGTCCGACACCGACCGCGGCACCGACGACACCTCCCACAACCCCGAGCACGGTCCCCTGCAGCACGACGATGCGGAAGATGTCGGGTTTGTCGGCGCCGACGCTGCCGGCGACGGCGAGGGTGCGCTGCTGACGGCGCGCGGCGACCGCGAACGCGGCGCCCGCGAGCAGCACGACAAGGTACCCGGCGAAGGTCCCGACGATCGACCCCGTGACGAGCATCGCCCACCCCTGCTGGGTGTCGGCCCGGTACTCGGTCGTTCGGGCACCAGCGGGCGGGTCGAGCGCGAAATCACGCGCGTAGATCATGAAGCCGGCGACATTGGCATCCGCCAGTTCGGCGAGGGTCGGTTGCCAGTCCTCGACGAACCAGATCGTGTTCCCTTGGATCACATCGCCCGCCGCCGCGGGCAGGAACAGCATCTGCTCGCTCGGGCGCATGTCGGCGCGGCGGATCGTGCCGGTGATCGTGAAACTCGGGCTACCGTCGGTGAGCACGACCTCGGCGCCGATGCCGACGCCGAGGCGGTCGAGTAGGCCCGGCGTGACCATCGCCTCGTCGGGGCCGGTGGGCGTCTCGCCCGTGCGATCGACGAATCGTCCTTCGAACGCGGGCGCCCAGACGTCGCCTGCGGTCACATCGACGCGGCCGATGCCGGTCGCCGTTTCGACCACGACCGAGCCATACTCCTCGACCGGGTACACGGTGCTGGCTGCGGGGATGACGCCGTCGGGATTCTCCGGCATCGGCCGCTCGGGGTTCAACGGTTGCCCGGTGTTCTGGTCGTAGTCGACGCCGTAGTCCCAGGTCGAGTCGACCGCCTGCCACCGGCTCGGGTCTTCGCCGCCGACGATCTCGACGCGCGAGGCCATCCCGCCGAGCTCGAAACCGACCTCCTGCGCACGGGTGGGCACGTGACTCTGCCAGTACACCGCCGCCGCCACCATGCCGGCGACAGGGATCGCCACGAGCAGCCCGACCAGCAGGCTCGATCCCTTCGTGCGCATCACCTGTCGGCGAGCAAGGCGCAGGTCGACCCGCAACCTCGAGCGCATGCGCCTGCGCTCCCCCGATGACACGGCCGCGGCATCCGCCTTCGGCCGCTCCAGCACCCCGGTCATCGTGCGGCCAGCAGCGTCTCGGCGCCGTCGCGGCGCGATTCGTCGACGATGCGACCGTCGCGCAGGAACACGATGCGGTCGGCCCACGCGGCGTGGCGTGCCTCGTGCGTGACGAGGATGCCGGCGGCGCCCTGGTCGACGCGGGTACGGATCATCTTCATGACCGCCTCACCGGTGACCGAGTCCAGCGCCCCGGTCGGCTCGTCGGCGAGGATGAGTCGCCGTCCGCCCACGACGGCGCGGGCGATCGCGACCCGCTGCTGCTGCCCGCCCGACAGGTCATCGGGATAGGAGGCGAGCTTGTCCTCGAGGCCGACCGAGGCAAGGGCATCCCGACCCGCACGGCTCGCTGCGCGGGCTCGGAAGCCGTCGAGCTCCAGCGGCAGCGTCACGTTCTCGAGGGCCGTGAGGGTCGGGATGAGATTGAAGTCCTGGAACACGAAGCCCAGGGATCGGCGGCGCAACGCCGCCAGCTCGCGAGGGGATGCCGTCGACAGGTACGTGCCTTCGACGATCACCTCGCCGGTGGTCGGCTTCTGCAGGCCGCCCGCGATCGACAGCAGCGTCGACTTGCCCGAACCCGACGCGCCCATGATGGCGACCAGTTCGCCTTTGTCGACCTGCAGGTCGACGCCCGACAGCGCCGACACGCTCGTCGCGCCTTCGCCGTACTGCTGTGTCACCCCTACCAGCTGCAGCACGGGCGCGGTCATGCGCCGGCCTGCACGTCGCCGCCGACCGCGGCATCCGCCTTCGCCGGTCGGCCGCGCTTGGGCCGGTCGGTCGAGAGCTCGAGTGCGAGCGTGTGCTGCGGATGCTGCGCGAGGCGGGCCTCGGTGTGGTCAAGCCAGCGGATCTCGGCCTCGGCCTGGAAGATCATCGAGTCGACGACGAGCGACCAGGCGAGCTCTTCGGCGCCGTCGGGGTTGCTGCCGGCGTACTTGGCGCGATTGAGCTCTTGCAGCTGCCGCAGCGACGAGATGCGCTGCGTGTGGATCACCTGCGCGACGTCGACGCCGGGCAGTGTGGCCGCCAGTGCGAGCTTGATCGCGAGCTCGTCGCGCGTGCCCTGAGCGCGTTCGACCGGCGAGGCGAGCCAGGTGCGCACCTCGGTGCGACCGGCATCCGTGATCTGCCAGTAGACGTGGCCTTGCTCGTCGACCTCGCCCTTCTCGACGAGCCCGTCGCGCTCGAGTCGGTCGAGCGTGTTGTAGATCTGCCCCACATTCAGCGGCCAGGTCGATCCCGTGCGACGGTCGAACTCCGCCCGCAGCTGATAGCCGTAGCACGGCCCCTGATCGAGGATCGCCAGCAGGCTCTGTCGCACCGACATCCACATCTCCCATCACCCATACGCAGTATGTAATTTCCGAGTATATGCATACTGCGCATGCAACCTCAACCATCCCACGCGGCGTAGCGTTGAGGCATGGATGCCGACCGCGACGCGAAGCTCGAAGCGGCACGCTACCGCGCCGAGCAGGCCGCCCGCGAGGCCGGATTCGCCGAGCCCGATGAGGCACCCGCCGAACCGCGCGGCACCGCGGGAACCCCGACAGCGGCCGACCGCGCGATGTACGTCGAGACCGCGATCCAGCAGGCGATCCGGCGCGGCGACTTCGACGACCTGCCCGGTGCCGGAAAGCCCCTCGAAGGCCTCGGCACCCACCACGACCCGGACTGGTGGATCCGGCGCAAGATCCAGACCGAGCAGCTCACCGGGCTCGGACCGCCGGCACTGCTGCTGCGCACCGAGCACGCAGAGTTCGACGAGCGCGTCGATGCGCTCACCCGCGAGGAGCAGGTGCGCGAGTACGTCGACGACTTCAACCGGCGCGTGGTCGACGCCCGTCGTCAACTGCAGGGCGGCCCGCCCGTCGTCACCCCATTGCGCGACGTCGATGCCGAAGTCGCCGCGTGGCGCGCCCGCCGGGCCCCGACATCCACCCCCGCTCCGGCCACGCCTCCCCCGCCGCGCCGCCGCTGGTTCCGCCGCCGCTGATAGCCCGCGAGACTTCACAAATGTCTCGTTGTGAACGATCAAAACGTGACATTCGTGAAGTCTCGCGACGCGCAGGCGCCACGCTCAGACGACGCCGACCATGTCTGCAGGCGTGTTTCCGACCGCGACGGGGCAGCCGGGCGTGCGCGACCGCTGACTCCACGAGCCGACGCGCGAGCTGATCGAGCCCGTTCTGACGCGCTCGCGCGGCGGCGTGTCCGCACGCCGCCGCGCGCGAAGCCGACGAGACTGCCGCCATGCCCGTCGTCGACAATGCGATCTACCGCGAGGGCAGGCGGGTCGCGACGCCCGCCTCGCTCACCGAGACGTTCGAGACCCGCGCCGCGCACGGCGGGTTCGCGTGGATCGGCCTGTACCGGCCGACGGATGCCGAGATCGACGCCCTCGCGGGCGAGTTCGACCTGCATCCGCTCGCCGTCGAAGACGCGAAGAAGGGCCATCAGCGCGCGAAGCTCGAGCGCTACGGCACCACCCTGTTCGTCGTGCTGCGACCCGCCCGCTACCTCGATGACCGCGAGCAGGTCGAATTCGGTGAACTGCACGTGTTCATCGGGCCCGACTTCGCCATCACGATCCGCCACTCCGAGTCGCCCGACATCGCCCGCGTACGGCGGCGGCTCGAAGAGGCCGCCGACCTCCTCGCGCAGGGGCCTGAGGCGGTGCTTTACGCCGTGCTCGACGAAGTCGTCGACGAGTACGCACCCGTCGACGCCGGGCTCGAGAACGACATCGACGAGATCGAGGAGCAGTTGTTCTCGGGCGACCCCGAAGTGACCCGGCGCATCTACGCGCTGGCGAGCGAGGTGATGGAGTTCCAGCGAGCGACGCGGCCCCTCGTGGCCATGTTCGACGGGCTGGAACGCGGCTTCGAGAAGTACGCGGTCGACCTCGAACTGCAGCGCTACCTGCGCGACGTGAAAGACCATGTTCTGCGCATCGTCGAGCGCGGCGAGGGGTTCCGGCAGCTGCTGCAGAACGCGCTGCAGGTGCATTCGACGCTCGTCGCGCAGCGGCAGAACGAAGAGATGAAGAACCTGTCCGAGACGGCGCTCGCGCAGAGCGAGCAGTCGAAGAAGATCTCGAGCTGGGCGGCGATCATCTTCGCACCGAGTCTCATCGCGGCCGTCTACGGCATGAACTTCACCTACATGCCCGAGCTCGAACAGCCCTGGGGGTATCCCGCCTCGATCGCGCTCATGCTCGCCTTCGCGGGCGGTCTCTATGCGATCTTCAAGCGCCGCGGCTGGCTCTGAGCGAGGGGCGCAGCGGCGCGAGTCGCTGCACGTGCGCCCGCAGTGACGGCGGGTCTTCGTCGCCGCGGCGCTGCACCGTCTGCACGGTGAAGAAGGCGGCGATGAGGACCAGCGCGACCATCTCGACCCAGAACACGGCCGTCGAGGCCGGCGCGAACCAGACCGCCCACACTGCGACGGCCAGATCGACCAGCAGCAGCGTCGCGATCACGATGTAGACGACCCGCTCCCACCCCGCCGCCTGGCGGGCGTCGGTGCGCCAGAACGCATTGAGGATCGCGACCGACCCCACCGCGAGCAGAAAGAGGCTTGCGGCCGCGAAGTGCACGAGCGTGAGCAGCGGCGGCTGCCCGGTCGCCGCGGGGATCACCGCCGCGACGAGCACCCCGACCCCGACGACGGCGCCACCGACGACGGCGACCGTGATCCGTCGTCGCGGACCGAATTCGCCGGGCTGCGACGGCCCCGCCTTCACCGCCCGCACGACGCCCGTCACGACGAGGATGCCCAGCACCGCGAGGTAGACGGTGACGCCGTTGACGACATCCGGGATCACCTCTTGCGGCACGCACTCGTCCCGTCCGGCGGGGCAGGTCGCGACCGCACCGGGCACGTCGGTGATCACGACACGCGTCGGAACGAGCGCGACCAGCGGCGCGAGCGGTGCCGCCAGGTCGAGCAGCGCCGACTCGATGTTGCGGCCCGACAGCGCCAGCAAGGCCATGGATGCCGCGATCAGCGCACCGACGAGGGCATTGCGTGCCGGCGAGTAGTAGTAGTGGCTGACCGAGGGCAAGATGCCGCCGATGCGCACGCTTTCGACCGCGACGGCCGCGAAGACGACCACGACGACACCCACGAGCGAGAGCCGCAACCACGTATGGGTGCGCTGCGCGACCGACATCTCGGCGGGCTCGCTCACACGATCACTCCCCCGTGAGGTCGTCTCCGGCGGCGGGCTCGGGCGGCTCCGACACGATGAACAGTCCGCCGGGCGCGTTCGCGGTCTGCGCGAGCGCGTCGACCCATGCGCGGTTCAGGCGCGGGGTGCGGCTGCCGTAGAACTTGTAGACCAGCGACGACCGGGGGTGCACCCACACGGTCGTGCGCCCGTCGCCGATGCTCGGGTCGTCGCGCCACGTGAAGTGGAACGCCTCGCCGCGGCGCAGCTTCGCACCGATCACGACCTGGAGGTGCAGCAGCGTGCGGTCTTCGACGTCGATCGACACGTTGCCTTCATATGTGAGCTTGCCCATGCACATCCTTCGTCGGGGCTACCGGGAGTGTCGCCGGTGACGTAGTAGCGTCAGCGGACGTGGGCACACTCTATTACGGCGGATCGGCGTTGCCGATCGACATCGAGGATCGCGCCCTCGCACATCTGAAGGTCGTCATCGCGACCAAGCTCCGTCGCAACGAGAGCTTCACGCTGTCATGGCGGCACACCGATGGCGGACCGGTCGGTCGATCGAGCATCTGGCTGCACCCGGCGATCCCGCTGCAATTCGACTTCGCCGACACCGAGCCGCCGACCCTCAGCCGACAGTGGATCGAGGAGCTCGCCAACTCGGCCAACACGTCGGGCGGCATCACACTCACCGAGGAGCACGTCGAGTCGGCGACGGGCTGACGACCGCTCTCAAGTGACCTCCGGCCACAGCTCCCCGAGTCGTCGCCGGATGTCGGCGCACGCCTCATCGGCACCGTCGAGCGAGTCCGGTCTGCCGCGAGCGGGGGCGACGGTGGCCATGACCCCGGCACCGCTGAGCAGCAGCGTGCAGCGGGCGAACTGTCCGTCGACGACCCCCGGAATCTCGACGACATCCGACGAGCCGCGCTGCCCGAGTTCGAACGCGTAGCGCAGCGTCGCGTCGGCGAGGTCGTCGGTGGTCTGCAGATCGAGGCCGGCGAGGTGCAGGTGCTTCATGGCCCTCCTTCCGGAAGATGCTCCTTCGGGCTCGCTCGAATCATCGCCGACGCCGGGCCGGCCGCCCAGGGCCTTGCCGCCCGCGCGCCGACCTGCTAGCTGTTGCTGGCCATGACGTTGTTGGCGGCAGGTCGATGTGACCCACCTCGCCATGTACTCTGGGACCGTGCGTTGGCAGCAGCGATTTTGTAGCCCCCGGCCGGGATATGGCCGCGGGGTCATCGACGTGCGCCAGTAGCACTTGGGTCTCCGTAGGCGCGGCCGGGGGAAGTTCTCCTCGCAGCCAGCCTTCAACCAAACGGAGACCCTCTCATGTCGCATGCCGACTATCTGACTTCTGACCAGCTCCACCGCGCACTGACGATGCGTGATCTGACCGATCCCGCGCAGGGCACGCACGCCATCCAAGCCCTCCTCGATGCGGTCGTCTCGGCGCTTCAGTCCACGTGGGGCAACACCGTCCGCTACGTGCGCAGCTCCCCGATTGTGCCCGTCCGGGAGAACTACGATCGCCTGGGCTACGAACCCGGCGACGTCACCCGGGCGCAGCGATACACCCGCTACATCAGCCCGACGGTGATGCTCCGCAGTCACACGAGCGCGAAGCTCCCTTCCGCGCTCGACGCTTACGCGGGGCATGCCGACGTCGACGAGTTGATCGTCGCCCCTGGCCTCGTCTACCGACGTGACGTCGTCGACCGCAGCCACGTCGGCGAACCGCATCAAGTGGATCTGTGGCGCATCTGTAGCGCGCCGGATATCGACGACGGCGACATGCTCACGATGATCGGCCAGCTGGTTGAGGCGGTGCTCCCCGGCGCCGAGTGGACAGTCACCGACGTCACCCACCCGTACACGCTCGGTGGCCGGCAGATCGACGTGCTCCACAACGGTGAGTGGCTGGAACTCGCAGAGTGCGGACGCATCCACCCCGACGTGCTGCGCGGCTCAGGCCTCGACCCCGCTCACTGGTCCGGGCTCGCGCTGGGCATGGGGTTGGAGCGAGCCCTCATGCTGCGAAAGTCCATCCCCGACATCCGGTACCTCCGGGCGGCAGAGCCCCGGATCGCGGAGCAAATGCTCACACTCGAGCCCTGGCAGCACGTTTCACCGCTGCCCGCGACCCGCCGCGACATCTCCGTCGTCCTCGGGGAGCATGAGGACGACGAGACGCTCGGTGATCGGATCCGCACAGCGCTCGGCGACGACGCCGACGTGATCGAGTCCGTCGAAGTGCTCAGCCGCACCCCGCACGACGAGCTCCCCGAGGCCGCTCAGACCCGCTTGGACACCCGCGCCGGGCAGGTGAATGTGCTGCTACGGATCGTGCTGCGACCCATCGATCGCACCCTCACCTCCGATGAGGCAAACAAGATCCGCAACGATATCTACCGGGCCGTACACGAGGGGCCGGTGATGGAACTGATCTGAGCGTCGGAATCGGATCATCGTGGCAAACCGCGGGCACTCCAACGCCCCGCTCTCCCCAGAAGGGCGGAGACGACTTGTCGAACGCTGCCGAACACGCCCCATCGCGCACGTCGCGGCCGAGATGGGGATCTCCCGAGCGACCGCATCCAAATGGGTCAATCGATACCGGCGCTAGGGGGACATCGGCCTCCTCGACAGTTCATCGGCGCCGACGCTGCAATCGACAGCCACACCCGGCCGTCTCATCGATCGAATCGAGACTATGCGCCGAGAGGGCAAGTGGTCAGCGTCCCGGATCTCGCACGAGCTTCATCAAGCCGGAACGCCAGTCAGTCGGCGCACCGTCACCCGGCTGCTCGCGCAGCTCGGCCTGAACAGACGAAGGTTCATCGACCCGAACGGCGACAGCAACCGCCAGCCGCAACGGATCACGGCCGAGAGGCCAGGACACATGATCCACGTCGACGTGAAGAAGGTCGGCCGAATCCCCGATGGTGGTGGGTGGCGTGTCCACGGGAAGCACAGCGAGCAGGCCAGAGCAATCGCTCGAACCAAGACCCGAGGCACCAAAGCCGGCTACGTGTTCCTGCACTCCGCGATAGATGGCTATTCGCGCCTCGCTTACACCGAAGCGCTGCCCGATGAGAGGGCCGCCACCGCCGTCGCCTTCCTCGACCGCGCCCGTGAATGGTTCGCCCGCCATGGCATCCTGACCATCGAGCGGATCGTCACCGACAACGGCGCCTGTTATCGAGCGAACGCGTTCCGCGAAGCGGTGGGCACGAGCAGACACCAGCGCATCACTCCGTACACCCCACGGCACAACGGCAAGATCGAGCGCTACAACCGAATCCTCGCCGAAGAATTCCTCTACGCCCGCACCTGGCACTCAGAGGCCGAACGGTCCACCGCACTCAACGCCTGGAACCGCCACTACAACTACCACCGACCCCACGGCGCTCATAAAGGACAGCCGCCCGCATCCGCAACTCCGGCACGCGTCAACAACGTCCTGGCCTCCTACAGCTAGCCGTCGCGGGCGCCCGGCGCCGAGCGCGACGGTGCGGAACCAGTCGGCCTCCCACTCGGCTTCGGTCGGCAGTCGGCGCCGCGCACCCCGAACGACCACGGGGTCTGGGCGGTCAGTCCTCGAAGATCTGCCCGACGGGCGCGCGCTTCTCGGCCTGGAACGTGTCCTCTGCGCGGCCGAACGCCCAGTACGCCGACAGCGACAGGTCTGCTCGCGGCACACCCCATTCACCGTTGACGATGGGGCGCAATCGCTTCATCGCCTCGCGCTCCCCGTGGGCGAACACCTCGACGGGGCCGTCGGGTGCCGGCAGCGCAGCGACGGCATCCACGAGCCGCTGCCCGTACGGCGCGACTTCGCCGTCGTCGCCGCGTCGGTGCAGCCACGTGAGCTCGATGCCGGAGGGCACCTGGAGGTCGACCTCGTCGGCGGCGCTGTCCACCTCGATGAGTGCGATTCCCGTCGCGTCTGCGGGGAGGGCTTCGAGCGCGGCCGCGAGGGCGGGGATGGCCGAGTCATCACCCAGGTAGCGCCGCTCGATGGCCTCGGGGCGCGGTGCGAACTGTGCGCCGGGACCGCTGAAGGCGATCTTGTCGCCGACGACGGCGCGCGCAGCCCACGGCCCCGCGATGCCCTCGTCGCCGTGCACGACGAAGTCGATGGCGAGCGACTGCGGGCCGACCGATCGGATCGTGTAGGTGCGTCGCGTCGGCATCTGGTGCGGCTGCAGCGTCTCTCGCAGCGCCTCCATGTCGTAGGGCGGCTCGAGGCCGAGCGCGGGGTCGGCGAACAGCAGCTTCACGTACTTGTCGGTGAGCGCGAGCTTGGCGGGGTCGGCGCCGGTGACGAACGCCGCGAAGCCGGGACCGCCGAGGTGCACGCGCACGAGGTGCGGCGTGAGCTGTTCGGTGGCGACCACTTCGAGCACGGTCTGCGCACCGCGGGCGCGGCCGGCGGGTGCGGATGCCGCGGGAACTGTCGTCATGGGTGATTCCTCCACCCACAGTCCATCAGATCACGCCCACTGCGCGGGCCGAGCGGCGTGCAAGACAGTCGTGCGGATCGTGATTCACAGCCACCGCAGAACGGCGGCGGGTACGTTCGGAGCATGCGTGCGACGCCGGAGTCTCTGACCGTCACGACCGGAGCGGGAGCGGCGACCTTTTCGCCGGAGCAGTTGCGCGCGATGCGCGACGAGTTCCAGCGCTTCCTCATGGAATACGGCTTCGGCATGCGCGAGGTCGAGACGAAGATCGGCATTCTCCGCGACGAGTTCCAGACGATGCACGACTACAACCCGATCGAGCACGTCTCGAGCCGTGTGAAGTCGGCCGACAGCATCGTCGAGAAGGTCGTGCGCAAGGGCGTTGAACCCGACCTCGACAGCATCCGTCGACACATCACCGACATCGCGGGCGTGCGGGTCACATGCAGTTTCGTGAAGGACGCGTATCGCCTGTTCGACCTGCTGACCCAGCAGGACGACATCACGGTGCTCGAGGTGAAGGATTACATCGCGCACCCGAAGGCGAACGGGTACAAGAGCCTGCACGCGATCGTGCAGATTCCGGTGTTCCTGTCGTCGGGCCGGGTCGAGGTGACCGTCGAGGTGCAGTTCCGCACAATCGCGATGGACTTCTGGGCGAGCCTCGAGCACAAGATCTACTACAAGTACGACGGCGACGTGCCCGCGGGACTCCTGGCAGAGCTCACGGATGCCGCAGGCACCGCCGCTGAACTCGACGCGCGCATGGAGCGGCTGCACCGCGAACTGCACGGCGAGCCGGGCGCATCGCCCAGGCTCACCGCCGTCTGACGCGGGCGCTCAGCGCGCCGCGTGGCCCTCGCACCACTGCGCGGCGGGCACCTGCTCGCGCACGCTGTCGACGTGCTGACCGCAGCCGTCCCAGGTCGTCTTGCCGCAGGTCGGGCAGGTCACGGGGTAACACATGGGGCATCTTCTTTCGTCGTCGGCGGGGCGTTCAACATACCCCCAGGGGTATAATAGCGGACATGCGCACCATCATCATCGGCGGCGTCGCCGCAGGCATGTCGGCCGCCACGAGACTCCGCCGGCTCGACGAACAGGCCGAGATCGTCGTGCTCGAGCGAGGGCCGTACGTCTCGTTCGCCAACTGCGGCCTCCCCTACTATGTCGGCGGCGCGATCACCGACCGCAGCAGTCTGCTGCTGCAGACCCCGAAGTCCCTGGGCGCGCGCTTCCGGCTCGACGTCCGTGTGCACCACGAGGTCACGGCGATCGATCGCGACGCGCGCACCGTGACCGTCCGCCACACGCAGACCGGGCATGAACAGATCGAACGCTACGACCACCTCATCATCGCGACAGGTGCCGCCGGCGGCACCCTGCCGACCGACGCCGGCGTGCCGGTGCACACACTGCGGACGATCGACGACGTCGACGCGATCACGGCACTGCTCGACGACACCGCGGCCAGCGGGCCTGTCATCGTCGCCGGCGCCGGGTTCATCGGGCTCGAAGCGGTCGAGAACCTCGTCGAACGCGGCCTCGATGTCATCCTCGTGCAGCGTGGCGCGCACGTGCTCTCACCACTCGACCCCGAAATGGCGCAGCCCATCCACGAGCACCTGCTCGCACGCGGCGTCGACGTGCGCACCGGCACCGTGGTCACGGCCGTCACCGCCGACGGCGTCACGCTCAGCGACGGCACGACGATCACGGCACGCTTCGTGATCGACGCCACCGGCGTCCGCCCCGCGACCGACCTCGCCGTCGCCGCGGGCCTCGCGATCGGCGCGACCGGCGGCATCGCCGTCGACGACGACAACCGCACCAGCGACCCGAACGTGTTCGCCGTCGGCGACGGGGTCGAGAAGGTCGACGCGGTGGGCGGCGCACCCGCACTCATCGCGATGGCAGGACTCGCCAACCGGCACGGCCGCACCGTCGCCGACATCATCGCGGGTCGCGACGAGCGCAACACGCCCGCCCTCGGCACCAGCATCGTCGCCGTGCTCGGCATGGTTGCGGCCAAAACCGGCTGGAGCGAACAGCAACTGGTGGCCGCCGGCATCCCCCACCGCATCGTCCACACCCACCCCGCCTCGCACGCGACCTACTACCCGGGCGCGCAGGGCATGTCGATCAAACTGCTCGTCCACGCCGACACCGACGCGATCCTCGGCGCGCAGATCGTCGGCCGCGACGGGGTCGACAAGCGCATCGACGTCATCGCCGTCGCGATGGCCGGCGGCATCACCGCATCGGGCCTGACCCGGCTCGAGCTCGCCTACGCACCGCAGTTCGGGTCGGCCAAAGACCCGATCAACCAGGTCGGCTACGTCGCCGACAATCTGCGTGCCGGGTCGAGCCGCAGCATCCAGTGGCACGAACTCGCCGGTGACGAACGCCCCGTCATCGACGTGCGCACGGCGCGAGAGTTCGCCGCAGGAGCCATTCCGGGCGCGATCAACATCCCCGTCGACGAGCTGCGCGACCGCCTGCACGAACTGCCCGAACTCCCCCACGGCGGGCTCGTCGTGCACTGCCAGGTCGGCCAGCGCGGCCACACCGCCGCACGCCTGCTGGCGGGCCACGGCATCGACGCCGTCAACCTCGACGGCGGCTACCGCACCTGGCTCGCCGGCACCTCCGCACGTGCCGCGGATCGCATCCGCGAGGAGGTCGGCGCATGAGCACCGATGAGACGACCCGCAAAGCCGTGATCAACCGGCTGCGACGCGCGCAGGGTCAGCTGGCCGCCGTCATCGGCGCCGTCGAGGCGGATGCGGACTGCCGCGCGGTCGTCACCCAACTCGCCGCCGTGGGCTCCGCCCTCGACCGGGCGGGATTCATGATCATCGCCCACGCCATGCAGGAGTGCCTCACCGACGACGAGACCGAGACCGACGACGGCCGCCCCACGGTCGCCGAGCTCGAGAAGCTGTTCCTCTCGCTCGCCTGACCGCGGGGCGGTAATCGCGCGGTGCCTCAGTGGCCGCTGCGGCGCTTGTTGTAGACGTCGAACGCGACGGCCAGCAGCAGCACGAGCCCCTTGACGGCCTGCTGCCACTCGATGCCGATGCCCATGATCGACATGCCGTTGTTGAGCACACCGATGATGAGGCCACCGATGATCGCGCCGCCGATCGTGCCGACACCGCCCTGCACCGCGGCGCCGCCGATGAAGGCCGCCGAGATCGCCTCGAGCTCGAAGCCGTCACCGGCCTTGGGGCCGGCGAGGTTCAGTCGCGCCGTGAAGATGAGGCCGGCGAGGGCAGCCAGCACGCCCATGTTCACGAACAGCCAGAAGTCGATGCGACGGGTCTTGATGCCCGACAGCTCAGCCGCGTGACGGTTGCCGCCGATCGCGTAGACGTGACGGCCGAACACGGTGCGGTTCATGACGATGCCGTAGACCATCACGAGCACGGCAAGGACGATGAGTGTCACCGGGATGCCCTTGTACGAGGCGAGCGCCCACGTGAACCACGCGATGACGACGCCGATGAGGGCGAGCTTGACGACGAACCAGACGAAGGGCTCGACCTCCTGGTCGTACTTCTGACGGGCGGCGCGCGTGCGCACCTGCTGCACGACGAGCGCGACGATCGCGACGGCACCGATGAGCAGCGTGAACACGTCTGGATCCGTCTCGCCGAACAGCCCCGACAAGAAGCCGTTGCCGAGCGCGCGGTATTCGGTCGGGAACGAACCGATGTTCGCGTTGCCGAGCACGACGAGGGCGAGCCCTCTGAAGATCAGCATGCCCGCCAACGTCACGATGAACGCTGGGATGCCGACGTACGCGACCCAGAATCCCTGCCAGGCGCCGACGAGGGCGCCGATCAGCAGCGACAGGATGATCGCGAGCCACCACGGCAGCCCCATCTTGACGGCGAGCACGCCCGAGACGGCACCGATGAAGGCGGCGACCGACCCGACCGACAGGTCGATGTGGCCGGCGATGATGATCATCACCATGCCGATCGCCAGCACCAGGATGTAGCCGTTCTGGACGATCAGGTTCGAGATGTTCTGCGGCCGCAGCAGGATGCCGTTGGTCAGGATCGCGAACAGCGCCACAACGGCGATGAGCGCGATGAAGATGCCGTTCTTGCCGAGGTCGCTGAGCACGTGGCTCAGCCAGCGCGTGAACCGGTTCTCGGCCGGGTTGACGCCGCCGCCTGCGGAGGTGTCGGGGGTGAGGGTGTCGTTCGACATGTCGTTCTCCTGCCCGTCAGCGGGGCTTCTCCATGGTCATGAGCTTCAGGACGGATTCGGGGGTGGCCTGTTCGATGGGCAGCTCGCCCGTGATGCGGCCCTCCGACAGCGCGTAGACGCGGTCGGAGATGCCGAGCAGTTCGGGCAGCTCGGACGAGATCACGATGATCCCCTTCCCGGATGCCGCGAGACGGTTGATGATCGTGTAGATCTCGTACTTGGCGCCGACGTCGATGCCGCGGGTGGGCTCGTCGAGGATCAGCACGTCGGGGTCGGAGTAGATCCACTTCGACAGCACGACCTTCTGCTGGTTGCCGCCGGAGAGCTTGCCGGTCTTGGCGAGGACGCTCGGCGCCTTGATGTTCATGCTCTTGCGGTACTCGTTGGCGATCTTGAATTCTTCGTTGTCGTCGACGAGGCCGCCGCGCTCGAGCTTCTTCAGGGATGCCATCGAGATGTTCCGCTTGATGTCCTCGATGAGGTTGAGCCCGTAGGTCTTGCGGTCTTCGGTGGCGTAGGCGAGGCCGTTGGAGATCGCCTCCGAGACGGTGCGCGTCTTGATGGGCTTGCCGCGCATGAAGACGCTGCCCGAGATGCGCGACCCGTAGGAGTGGCCGAACAGGCTCATCGCGAACTCGGTGCGCCCGGCGCCCATGAGGCCCGCGATGCCGACGATCTCGCCGGCGCGCACCGTGATCGAGACGTCGTCGACCATGACGCGGGTCGGGTCCTGCGGGTGATGCGCGGTCCAGTTCTCGACGCGCAGCAGCTCTTCGCCGAGCTGCGGCTCGTGGTCGGGGTAACGGTGCTCGAGGTCGCGGCCGACCATGTCTTTGATGATGCGGTCTTCGGTCACGTCGGTCTTCGAGATCGTCTCGATCGTCTTGCCGTCGCGGATGACCGTGACGGTGTCTGAGACCTTTTTGATCTCGTTCAGCTTGTGGCTGATGATGATCGAGCTGATGCCCTCTTCGCGAAGGCTCAGGATGAGGTCGAGCAGGTGGTCGGAGTCCTCGTCGTTGAGGGCGGCCGTCGGCTCGTCGAGGATGAGGAGCTTGACCTCCTTCGACAGTGCCTTGGCGATCTCGACGAGCTGCTGCTTGCCGACGCCGATCTGGTTGACCTTGGTCGTCGGGTTCTCGCGCAGGCCGACGCGCTTGAGCAGCTTCGCGGCCTCGTGGTTGGTCTGATTCCAGTCGATGAGCCCACCGACCTTGCGTTCGTTGTTGAGGAAGATGTTCTCGGCGATCGACATGTAGGGGCTGAGCGCCAGCTCCTGGTGGATGATGACGATGCCCTTGGCCTCGCTGTCGCGGAGGTTGCGGAACTCGACGTTCTCGCCGGCGTAGATGATCTCGCCGTCGTAGGTGCCGTGCGGGTAGACGCCCGACAGCACCTTCATGAGGGTGGACTTGCCGGCGCCGTTCTCGCCGCAGATCGCGTGGATCTCGCCGCGCTGCACGGCGAGGTTCACATTCGAGAGCGCCTTCACGCCGGGGAAGGTCTTGGTGATGCCGCGCATCTCCAGGATGTTGTCGTTCACGTTCGCCGACTTCCTCGTGGGGACTGAGTGACTGTGTGGGGAGCGTAGCGGCGATGCGGGCGGCGGCGGGAGGGGTGCTCCCGCCGCCGCCGCGTCACCGCTGTGCGTCGAAGGGCTGGTCGCCGATCAGAGGCCGAGCTCCTCGGCCGTCCAGTAGCCGGTGTCGACCAGCGACGACTCGACGTTGTCCTTGACCACCGGCACGGGGGCCAGCAGGTACGACGGGACGACCTTCACGTCGTTGTCGTATGTCTCGGTGTCGTTGACCTCGGGCTCCTCCTCGTTGAGCACTGAGACGGCCATGCCGGCGGCGACCTTCGCGAGCTCACGGGTGTCCTTGAAGATGGTCGCGTACTGCTCGCCCGACAGGATCGCCTTGACCGAGTCGACCTCGGCATCCTGACCCGAGATGATCGGCCATTCGTCGCCGACCGAGTAGCCGGCGTCGGTGAGGGCCGAGATGATGCCGCGCGAGATGCCGTCGTAGGGCGAGAGCACGGCGTCGACCTGCGAGCCGTCGGAGTAGTTCGCCGTGAGGATGTCCTCCATGCGGCTCTGGGCGGTCTCGCCGTCCCAGCGCAGCGTCGCGGCCTGCTCGATCGAGGTCTGGCCAGACTGGACGACGAGGGTTCCCTCGTCGATGTAGGGCTGCAGCACGTCCATGGCTCCGTTGAAGAAGAAGAACGCGTTGTTGTCGTCGAGCGAACCCGCGAACAGCTCGACGTTGAACGGACCCTCGGGCGCGTCGTCGAGCGGGTTGCCCTCGAGATCCGTCAGGCCCAGGCCGTTGAGCACCGTCCACGCCTGCTGGTTGCCGACGAGCTCGTTGTCGAACGTCGCGTAGTAGTCGACGTTCTCGGTGCCCTTGATGAGGCGGTCGTAGGCGATGACGGGGATCTCGCTGTCGGCCGCGGTCTGCAGCACCTCCGAGAGGGTGGTGCCGTCGATCGAGGCGACGATGAGCGCCTCGGCGCCCTTCGTGATCATGTTCTCGATCTGCGAGACCTGCGTGGGGATGTCGTCCTCTGCGTACTGCAGGTCGACGGTGTAGCCCTGCTCTTCGAGCGCGGCCTTGACGGCGTTCCCGTCCTGGATCCAGCGCTCCGAGCTCTTGGTGGGCATCGCGACGCCGATGAGGCCGCCGTCGCCTTCGCCCTCGCCACCGGTGCCGCCGGTGCCGCTCGCGCAGCCGGCGAGCAGCAGGGCGCCGGCTGCCACGCCGGCGAAGAGGATCTTCTTCACGTTCACTGTGTGTTCCTTTCCATGGACATCGCTGTCTCTGGGTCCTCGGTGTGTGTTCTGTTGTGGGGGTGGTGACCGCGTGCCCGTGGGCTACCGGCGGTCGTCGGTGGTCTGTCCGTAGACGTTCTGATAGCGGTCGTAGAGGCTGTCGATCGCCTCTTCGGCCATGGGGATCAGCTCGCCGCCCTGCTTCGCGATGTGCACGGTGCGCGCGACGTCTTCGAGCATCACGGCGGCCTTCACGGCATCCTTCGCGTTCTTGCCGATCGTGAACGGGCCGTGGTTCTGCATGAGCACAGCGCGCGAGCGGTGCCCGCTGAGCGTCTCGACGATGCCGCGGCCGATCGAGTCGTCGCCGATGATCGCGAACGGCCCGACCGGGATCGGCCCACCGAACTCGTCGGCCATCGCCGTGATGACGCAGGGGATCTCTTCGCCCCGCGCGGCCCACGCGACGGCGTAGGTGGAGTGGGTGTGCACGACACCGCCGACTTCGGGCATGTTGCGGTACACGTAGGCGTGCGCGGCCGTGTCGGACGACGGTGCGCGCTCGCTGCCGGGGGTGCCCGCGATGACGTTGCCGTCGAGGTCGCAGAGGATCATGTTCTCCGGCGCGAGGTCGTCGTATGAGACGCCGGAAGGCTTGATCACGAACAGATCGGCGCCGGGCACGCGACCCGAGACGTTGCCGCCGGTCCACACCACGAGGCCGTAGCGGACGAGCTCTGCGTGCAGGGCTGCGACCTCTTCACGCACCCGGGCGATGGCCACCTCGGTCTTCACACCGCTCACGTAGCGGTCCTGCTCGGTGGCTTCGCCTGACACGGGGTCGACTCCTTCGTCTGGGTGCGGGATCGTCTGCTGCGATCGATGGTCACGCGATGTGACCGTTCACATGGCGATGATAGCCACATCGTCGGCGAGCACGCCAACATCGTCAGGTCACGGAATGATCACGGCATCCGATGGACCCGTCGATCGACGCTGCGTGCGCCCGGTCAGCGCCACGCAGGTGCGCCGGTCGATCCACGCACGATCAACTCGGGGGTGATCGGGGCTCTGCGCGCCGTCGTCGCCGGGTCCGACGGGCCAAGCAGCAGGTCGACGCACCGCCTGCCGAGCTCGGGAAAGTCCTGGCGGATCGTGGTCAGCGGCGGCCAGAAATGCGCGGCCTCGGGAATGTCGTCGAAGCCGATCACACTCACGTCGTGCGGCACCCGGAGCCCCGCATCGTGGACGGCGTGCACGAACCCGAGCGCCATCTGGTCGTTCGAGCAGAAGACCGCCGTGAAGTCGCGCATGCCGAGCATCTCGCGGCCGGCGTAGAACCCGAAGTCTGCCGTCCAGTCGCCGAGGATCGGCGCCGTCGTCGAGACGTCTCGCGCGCTCATCTCCTCGAGGAATCCGCGCATTCGCCCTTCCGCCTCGATCCAGTCCTGCGGCCCCGCCAGGTGGTAGATGTCACGGTGCCCGAGGTCGATCAGATGCCGCGTGGCCATGCGCGCACCGGCGATCTGGTCGACGTTGAGCACGTGGTCGACATCGAGGTCGGCGGACTGCAGCGTCACGTACGGGATGTCGATCGACTGCGCGGCCAGGGTCCGGATGACGCGGGCCTGCGGTGCGATGACCACGAGACCTTCGATCAATTGGGCCATCAGGTGCGCGAGCCCCTCGGGGATCGATTTCGGGTCGCGCGGATCGATGTTGGCGGTGCTGACCCAGTACCCGCGCTCCCGTGCCGCGGCCTCGATGGCTGCGATCGACGACGCCGGCCCGTACATCGAACTGGACGCCGCGAGGATGCCGATCGTCTGCGAGCGACTCGTCACGAGCACCCGTGCCGCGCGATTCGGTCGGTAGGCGAGCTGTTCCATCGCCTCGAGTACGCGCTGCTTCGTCTCTTCGCGGATGCTCGGGTGGTCGTTGAGCACGCGAGAGACGGTCTGATGCGACACGTCGGCGACGCGCGCGACATCGCGAATGCTGGGGCGTCGTCCGGAGACGTCTCCGCTCATCGATGAGGCTCACTTCGCACGTTCGCCGTGTGCACGGTCACACGGGGCTGTCCTGCGATTATGACGCAGGAACGACTCCGAGCGCGCCCCGGCAGACGCGGCGATGTGACTGTCACATGCGTCGGGCGGCATCCACCGCGCCGATCGCGGTCGTGCGACACTGTGCTCGTGCCCGACTTCGCCCGCTTCCTTCCGCTGAGTCAACGGTCGGACGACGACGAGTCCGGCCTGACGACAGACCGGCGTGCGCTCATCGCGCAGGTCGTCGCCGCTGCGCGCGTGCTGCCTGCCGGCGACCGCGAAGCCGTCGCCGCCGCGGCAGGCCGTGGCCGGACGACCGCCGAACTGCTGCGCGCGATGACGATACTGCTGCGCGCATCGGATGCTGCAGGCGTTCCGGTCTCGCTGTCGGATGCCGCGCTGGGCACGACCGCGATGCTCGCCTCTGCGCGGCTGCCGTTCGATCGGCGAGCCGTCGTCTCAGGGCACACCATCAGGGCGAGCGATACCGATTGGACACTGGGGCGCGGCCCGGCGCTCGAAGCGCCGGCGATCCAGATCGTGCGGTTCCTGCTCGGGGTCTCAGACGTCGCGCCTGTTCCCGCGACCGATGAGGCGTCAGGTCAGCGCGCCAAGCAGGCCGCTGATGAGCATGTACGCGCCGATGGCGCCGACGACCACCCAGATCGCGATCCGCGCGGGTGAGGTCGGCTCTTTGCCATCGGGTGCTGCCACGCCTCGAAGTCTACGTGCGCCCACCCGCGCGTCGCGCCGACATCCCCACCACGCACGTCATTCGGGCGTCAGCCGCAGAAGCCGCCCCGACCCGGCATCCTCCAGTACCCAGATGGCACCGTCGGCGTCTTCGGTGACGGCGCGGATGCGGGCGCCCATCGGCCAATCGACCACGATGCCCGCCGTCTCGCCCTCGAGATCGACGCGGATGAGCGACTCCCCCGACAGCGCGCCGATGACGGCGTCGCCCGTCCATCCCGCGAACAGGTCGCCGCGATAGATGTGCAGCGAACCGGGTGAAATGCTCGGATTCCACCACACGCTCGGCGCCACGAATCCGTCGCCGGCAGCGTGGTCGGGGATCTCGCCGCCGCCGTAGTGGCTGCCGTTCGACGCGAGCGGCCAGCCGTAATTGCCGCCCGCTTCGATGAGATTGAGCTCGTCGCCGCCCTGCGGTCCCATCTCGGTCGACCACAGCGTGCCGTCGGGCGCGAAGGCGATGCCGAGCGGATTGCGGTGCCCGTAGCTGTGGATCTGCGCCGTCACCCCGCCCTCGTCGTTCCAGGGGTTATCCGCCGCGGCCTCGCCGTCGAGGGTGAGCCGCACGATCGTGCCGAGGGTGTTGGAGCGGTCCTGCGCCGGGTCCATCTGCTGCCGATCCCCCGACGTGACGAACAGGTGCCGACCGTCGGGACTGAACGCGATGCGGTGACTGAAGTGCCCGTCGCCCGTCGTCTTGGGCTGCTGCCGCCAAATGACTTCGAGGCCCTGGAGCGCGGCGGCATCGCCGGCACGTTCGAGCACCGCGCGCCCGACGACAGCGCCCGTGCCGCCGTCGCCCGCTTCGACCCAACTGAGGTACACGACGCCGTCGGCCTCGAACGTCGGCGACGGCACGACATCGCCGAGGCCACCCTGCCCCGCCACGACGACCTCGGGCGCACCCGAGACGGACACGAGCGTCCCGGCATCCATGTCGCGCAGATGCAACGCGCCGGTGCGTTCGGTGATCAGCAGCGCACCGTCGGGCAGGAACGCCATCGCCCACGGATCGTCGAAGCGATCGATCTCTTCGACCGCAAACGATGTCGTGTCGGCAGGATCGGCGGTCGCCGATGCCGAAGGCTCCGGAACATCCGGACCCCGCGGCACGGGCTCCGCCTCGGTCGTGCACGCGGCGAGCGCGAACGCGGCGATCACCGCGACCGCACCCGCCCACGCACGTCGCATACGCCCATCCTCACGTGCATCCACTCGCTGCGGAACCCCCGATGCCATAGCGCGACGGCGAGCGCGAGACAACGGTGTTTCCGCACCGTTACGCACGTTCGGACAGACTGTCGGGCGCGCCGATTCGACGGGAGACTCCGTCCGGTGAACCCACGTGACCATTGCGCACCCCGACCCGGACGTATTGAATGGCCGACACGCATCACCCCAAGGCGACATGGTGAAGCAGAAGCGGAGTACGCGTGACGTCGGCACCCGAAACGACGATCGAACGGCCGTCCGGCCCAGACAGCACGGGCACGGTGGTCCTCACCGGCGTGACCAAGCGCTACGGCGACCAGACGGCCGTCGACGACCTCTCCCTCGAGATCGAAGCGGGTGAGTTCCTCTCGCTGCTCGGGCCGTCCGGCTGCGGCAAGACCACGACCCTGCGCATGATCGCCGGCTTCGAGCACCCGGATGCCGGTGACATCCGCATCTCGGGCACCAGCGTGCTCGGCACGCAGCCGTTCAAGCGCGACGTGAACACCGTCTTCCAGGCGTACGCGCTGTTTCCGCACATGTCCATCGCCGAGAACGTCGCGTACGGGCTGCAGCAGCGCCGCACACCGAAGTCGGAGGTGCGGGAGCGGGTCACCGCAGCCCTCGACATGGTGCAGATGCGCCGTTTCGCCGACCGCAAGCCCACGCAGCTCTCGGGCGGTCAGCAGCAGCGCGTCGCGCTCGCCCGAGCCCTCGTCAACCGCCCCTCGGTGCTGCTGCTCGACGAGCCGCTCGGCGCACTCGACCGGCAGCTGCGCGAAGAGATGCAGCTCGAGCTGAAGCTGCTGCAGGCGCGACTCGGGATCACCTTCGTGTTCGTCACGCACGATCAGGGCGAAGCGCTCTCGATGAGCGACCGGATCGCGATCATGCGCAGCGGCCGCATCGAACAGCTCGCCGATGCCGACACGGTCTACGCGCGCCCGGCATCCGCATACGTCGCCGCCTTCGTCGGCCAGCAGAACTTCTTCCGCGGCCCGCTCGCCGCGGGTGGCTCGGCGGTCGAATCGCCCCACGTCGTCGTCAAGGCGAACGCGCCGCTGGCCGCCGCGGGCAACGCCGAAGCAGCGGTCCGCCCCGAGAACGTGCGCGTGGAGCGCGCGGCATCCGACGCCACCACCGACGTCAACACCCCCGTCGGCGAACTGATCGGCATCTCGCACCTCGGCGAGACGATGCAGTACCTCGTACAACTCACCGGCCCCGCCGGCGAGGCGCAGAGCATCATCGCGCGCCGCCCCACACCCGAAGCGCTCGGGCTGTCGGTCGGCGACCGCGTCGTGTGCCGCTGGGCGCCCGAGCACGTCCTGCTGTTCCCCGCCGACACCGCCGCCGAAGCCGGCGGCTACGTCGCACCACCCACCGCGTGATCCCGAACCCGACCAGGAGGCACCGCATGTCCGAGTCCCGTACCCCCATCCGCATCATCGCGCCCTCCGCTTCGGTGCCGATCATCGCGAAAGAACTCTCGCGTCGCAGGCTCCTGAGCCTCGCGGCGGTCGCCGGCGGTACCGCACTGCTCGCCGCCTGCTCCACCGGCGGCGGTCAGACCGCCCCGTCCGCCGGGGCGACGGGAGGCGCACTCGAGAACGCCCTGTCGGTGTACACGTGGGGCGACTACGACTCCCCCGACGTCGTCTCGTCGTTCACCTCCGAGCTCGGCCCGAAGGTCACCCTCGACTCATACAGCTCGAACGAAGAGCTGATCGCGAAGCTCATCGCGGCCAAGGGCACGTCGGGCTACGACATCGTCGTGCCCACCGGCGTTTTCATTCCGCAGATGATCGAGAACGGCCTGCTGATGAAGTTCAACAAGGACCTGCTCCCGAACCTCGAGAACATGGACCCCACCGCACTCGGGCGCGCCTGGGACCCGAACAACGACTACTCGGTGTGCAAGGCGTGGGGCACGACCGGATTCGTCTACGACAAGAACATCATCACCCGCGAACTGGCGACGTGGGGCGACTTCTTCGACGCCGCCAAGAACGAGGCCAGCGGCAAGACGTCGATGTCGGACGACCCGGCCGGGATCATCGGCGCCTACTTCTGGGCCAACGACATGGACTGGAACACCGAGGATGCCGACGAGCTCGAGGCCTGCCGCAAGTTCCTCGTCGAGGAGATCGCCCCGCACATCTCGGCGTTCGACTCCTACCCCGGCACGAACGCGATCCCGCAGGGCACCCAGGTGCTCATGCAGGCGTGGAACGGAGACGCCCGACTCGGCCTACTCGAATCGAGCGAGCCCGAGCGCTGGCAGTGGGTGCTGCCCGGCCCCGTGACCGAACTGTGGATGGACAACTGGGCCATCGCGGAGGGCGCTCCGCACCCCGAGGCCGCGCACGCGTTCATCAACCACTCCATGACGCCCGAGAACCTCTACCTCAACCTCGACTACATCGGCTACAACGTCGGCGGCGCCGACATGGAAGGCGAAGCAGAGGCGAACGGGCTCGACCTGCCCGAGCTGATCTTCTTCAGCGACGAGCAGCTCGCCGCGATGCACGAGCAGGAACTCAACGACTCGCAGACCACGCGTGTGGCGATCTGGAACGAGATGAAGGCCGCTGCGGGTGCGTAGACGCTCCTTCGGAGCCGCTCTCGCCGTTCCGGCGTGGGTGTGGCTCGTCATCTTCTTCATCGTCCCGGTCGGGATGGTGGTGTACTTCAGCTTCGGCTACAAGCCGGGCATCTTCGGCACGCACGCCACCGATGTGCTGTCGTTCGACCGGTACGCCGAAGCGCTCACGCCCACCTTCTTCAGCGTGTTCCTGAACACGCTGTGGGTGGGCGTGCTGGGCACCATCCTGTGCTTCGCGATCGGCGCGCCGGTCGCGTACTGGATGGCGTTCAAGGTGCGTCCCGAACGTCGCGGACTGCTGATCGCGCTCGTGCTCGTGCCGTTCTGGACGAACTTCCTGGTACGCACCATCGGCTGGCAGGTGATCATCGCGCCCGAGGGGTGGCTTTCGACGCTGCTGCAGTCGATCGGGCTCGCGAACGGCCCGCTCGACCTGCTGTACACCCGCGAGGCTGTGCTGATCGGTGTCGTCTACAACTACCTGCCGCTCATGATCCTGCCGCTGTTCGTCGCGTTCGACCGGGTCGGCCCCGCCGTCCGCGAAGCGTCGAAGGACCTCGGCGCCGGGCGGCTGTCGACCCTGATGCGCGTGACGCTGCCGCTCTCGCGACCCGGCATCATCGCCGGCGTGCTGCTGGTGTTCATTCCGCTCATGGGTGACTACATCACCGCCACCGTGCTCGGCGGCGCGCGCGGCAACATGATCGGCCAGCTCGTCGCCAGCCAGTTCCAGACGGCGCAGAACTGGGCGCTCGGATCGGCGATGGCCGTCATCCTCATGCTCGTGATCGCGCTGACCATCGGCGTCGCCGCGCTCATCCTGTGGCTGGTGAGTCTGCCGTTCCGCGCCCGGCAGCGGCTCGTGCTCGGACAGGAGGCCTCCGCATGACGCAGACCGTCACCGAGGCGATCGCCCGCGAGCGCTCGACCACGAAGGTGCGCCGCACGTCGGGCCGTTCGTGGTCGGACGTCGCGCTGAACGTGTGGGGCGTCCTCGTGATGCTGTTCCTGTTCGCGCCGATCATCGTCATCGTCGTGTATTCGTTCAACACCGGCAGGCTCCTCGTGTCGTTCGACGGCTTCGGGCTCGACGCGTTCGCGACGATCCTCAATAAGCCGGCCGTGCAGAACGCGGTGCGCATCTCGCTCATCGTCGCCGTCATCTCGGCGATCATCGCCACCGTGCTGGGCACGCTCGCCGGTATCGCGATGGCACGCTTCCCCGGCAAATGGGTGGGCTGGTTCCTCGTCCTGCTACTGCTCGTGTCGGTCACACCCGAGATCGTCGACGCCGTCTCGCTGCTCCCCTGGTACGTCTTCCTCGGTCAAGACATGGGCATCACCGCGTTCAACGACGGCATCGTGCGCCTGTCGATCGGTTCGTCGCTGTTCGCGACGGCCGTCGTGTCGTACATCGTGCGGGCACGCCTGGTCGGGCAGGAGGCGAACCTCGAAGAGGCATCCGCCGACCTCTACGCCCGCCCGCTGAAGACGTTCTTCAAGGTGACGCTGCCGCTGGCGATGCCCGCCGTGCTGGCCGGCTTCTTGCTGGCGTTCACGCTGAGCCTCGACAACACGATCATCGCCGCGTTCGTGCAGGTCTCAGGCACGACCCCGTGGCCGGTGTACGTGCTGAGCGCCGTGCGCTCGGGCCTGCGCCCCGAGATCGCCGCGGTGTCGACCGTCATGCTGCTGCTGACGCTCGTGGCGCTCGCGATCGTCGCACTCGTGCTGCGCCGCGCCGGCGACTCGGCGACGCAGATCGCCCGCACCATGACCGGCGGCTGATCGTGACGCACGCGGAGCTGGTGTTCACGGGCGGGGCGGTGTTCACGGCCGACACGGTGCGGTCGCGGGCGTCGGCGGTGGCGGTCAGCGGTGGACGGATCGTCGCGGTGGGCGGCGATGAGGTGCGTGAGCTCATCGGGCCGCGCACAGAGGTCGTCGACCTGGCCGGGCGGATGCTGGTGCCCGGCTTCCAGGACGCGCACGTGCACCCGGTGTGGGGCGGTCTCGATATGCTCCGGTGCGACCTGGCTGAGCTTTCGACAGCGCCCGAATACCTCGAGGCGATCGGCGCGTACGCCGCCTCGCACCCCGATGACGAGTGGATCCTCGGGGGTGGCTGGCAGATGTCGGCATTCCCGGGCGGCACGCCCACGGCATCCGCGTTGGATGCCGTCACCGGCGACCGTCCGGCATTCTTTCCGAACCGCGACGGACACGGTGCCTGGGTGAACTCGGCCGCCCTGCGGCTGGCGGGCATCGACCGCGACACCCCCGATCCGGCCGACGGACGCATCGAGCGCGACGCCGACGGCACGCCGAGCGGCACCCTGCACGAGGGTGCGATGTCGCTCGTGAACCGCCTGCTGCCCGAAGAACCACTGGAGCGCCTCACCGAAGCGCTCCTCGTCGGGCAGCGCTACCTGCACTCCTTCGGCATCACGGCCTGGCAGGACGCGATCGTCGGCGCATACGGGGATGCCGGCGACCCCGGCCCCGCCTACCTGAAGGCAGCCGCCGACGGCACGCTCACCGCCCGCGTCGTCGGCGCGATCTGGTGGGACCGCACGCAGGGGCTGGAGCAGATCCCGTCGCTTCTGGAGCGTCGCGACCGCTACCGCGGCGGACGGTTCGCGGCGACCTCGATCAAGGTCATGCAGGACGGCGTGGCCGAGAACTTCACGGCATCCATGCTCGAGCCCTACTGCGACGGGCACGGCCACCCCACCGACAACAGCGGCATCTCGTTCGTGCCGCCCGAGATCCTGAACGAGGCGGTGCCGCTGCTGGATGCCGAAGGCTTTCAGGTGCACTTCCACGCGATCGGCGACCGCGCCGTGCGCGAGTGCCTCGACGCCGTCGAGCACGCGATCGCCCGCAACGGGCGCGGCGACAATCGCCACCACATCGCGCACATCCAGGTGGTGCATCCCGAGGACATCCCGCGCTTCCGCACGCTGGGGGTCGCTGCGAACATGCAGTCGCTGTGGGCGACGCTCGAGCCGCAGATGGTCGAACTCACGTTGCCGTTCCTCGGGTCGCCGCGGGATGCCTGGCAGTACCCGTTCGGCGACCTGCTGCGCTCGGGCGCGGTGCTCGCGGCCGGAAGCGACTGGTCGGTGAGCTCGCCCGATCCGATGGCCGCGATCCACACCGCCGTCAACCGACAGGCCGCGCCCGGTCACGAGGAGGGCGACTACGAGCCGTTCCTGCCCGAGCAGGCGATCGACCTGGCGACCTCCCTCACCGCCTACACCGCCGGCTCTGCGTGGGTGAACCACCTCGACGAGTCGACCGGCACGATCGAGGTCGGCAAGTACGCCGACCTCGCCCTGCTGGACCGCGACCCGTTCGCCGGCCCCGCCGACGAGATCGGCGCGACCCGCGTGCTGCAGACCTTCGTCGAAGGCGAGCGCGTCTACGCCGCCGACGACGCCTGACCGCGACGCGCCGAACCGTCCGCATCCACCCTCGAACTCCGCACACTGTCGCGAACTCCGCAGAATCCGACGAGAATCCTGCGGAGAAGGCGTCAAACTGCGGAGTACCCGCCGACGCCGACACCCAACAGAAGGAAGTGATACCCGTGGGAACCACCGTCTTCGAGAGACGTGTGCCCTCGGCATCCGTCATCGACGAGTCGTTCACGAACACCCGTGAGGGCGCGTTCTGGATCGACGACCTGCCCGCCGACCTCCGACCCGACCGGCCGTCGCTGCGCGGTACGACCAGCGCCGACCTCGTCATCGTCGGCGGCGGGTACACCGGCCTGTGGACCGCACTGCTCGCCAAGGAGCGCGACCCCGGCAGGCGCATTGTACTGCTGGAGGCGAACCGCGTCGGATGGGCGGCCTCGGGCCGCAACGGCGGATTCTGCGAATCGAGCCTCACCCACGGCGACGAGAACGGGCAGAACCGCTGGCCGGGCGAAATGCCGACGCTGCACCGCCTGGGGCTCGAGAACCTCGACGAGATCGAGGCGTCGGAGGCGCAGTTCGGCATGGATTTCCACTTCGAGCGCACCGGGCAGCTCGCGCCGGCGATCGAACCGCACCAGTTGGAGTGGCTCGACGAGTGGCGTGCCGAGGCCGCCGACGACCCGCACGTCGTCTACCTCGATGAGGCTGCGGTGCAGGCATCCGTCGCCTCGCCGACCTACCTCGCCGCGATGTGGGAGCAGCGCACCTGCGGGCTCGTGCATCCGGCCCGCATGGCAGCCGAGCTCGCCCGCGTGGCCGAGGAGCGCGGCGTCGAGATCTTCGAGCGGTCGCGCGTCGCGGCCATGGAGACCCGCGGCGGGCGCGTCTCGCTCATGACGGCGTCGGGACGGGTGGATGCCGAGCAGGCCGTGCTCGCCACGAACGTGTTTCCGTCGCTGCTCAAGCGCAACCGCCTCATGACGGTGCCGGTGTACGACTACGCGCTCATGACCGAGCCGCTCACGGGCGACCAGCTCGCCTCGATCGGCTGGGCGGACAGGCAGGGCATCGGCGACATGGCCAACCAGTTCCACTACTACCGGCTCAGCCGCGACAACCGCATCCTGTTCGGCGGGTACGACGCGCTCTACCACTATGGGCGCCGCGTCGACCCGGCGTACGAGCACCGCCCCGACGTGTGGCGCAAGCTCGCGAGTCATTTCTTCACGACCTTCCCGCAGTTGGAGGGCCTGCGCTTCTCGCACCAGTGGGCCGGGGCGATCGACACGTCCACCCAGTTCACGGCGTTCTTCGGCACGGCCCGCGGTGGCCGCGTCGCCTACGCCGCCGGATTCACAGGCCTCGGCGTCGGGTCGACCCGCTTCGCCGGCAACGTCATGCTCGACCTGCTGGCGGGCACGAAGAACGAGCGGACCGAGCTCGAGATGGTGCGAAAGCGCCCGCTGCCATTCCCACCAGAGCCGGCCGCGGCGATCGGTATCAACGCGACACGGTGGTCGCTCGACCGCGCCGACCACAACGGCGGTCGCCGCAACCTGCTGCTGAAGACCCTCGACGCCCTCGGCCTAGGATTCGACTCATGACCGAACTCGATCCCGGCCGCGTCGTCTCCGCCCTCACCGTCGAGGTGCCCCTCGAGCCCGTCACAGCCGCGCAGGTCGTCGCCGGCACCCCCGCGACCGGTTCGGTCGACCTCGAAGAAGACCTCGGCATCGGCGTGTGGGAGATGACCCCCGGCGCCATGCGCGACACCGAGATCGAGGAGGTGTTCGTCGTCGTCGCAGGCTCCGCCACGGTCGAGTTCGTCGACCCGAAGCTCCCCACGATCGAGCTCGCCCCCGGCGCCGTCGTCTCGCTCGAAGCCGGCATGAAGACGGTGTGGACCGTCCGCGAAACCCTTCGCAAGGTGTATCTGGTCTGACACCGACCTGAGAAACCACTCTTGCCCGAGAAACTACGCCAGCAGCGGCTTCTCGGCGCGGAATTGGTTTCTCGGACCGGATGTCACACTCCGGGCGCGGGCGGTGTCTTCCTGGTGAACCCCGATCGAGGAGGAACCATGGCCCGCATTTCGCTCACCCCACGACCATCGCTGTCGAACCGGCTGTTCAGATGGGTCTCGCGCCGCGTCAACAAGGCTGAGCTCGACCCTGTGGCGGCGGTGGCGCACAACGGCCGCGTCATGTGGTCGTACGGATTCTTCGAGTTGGGCCTGCGCGGCTGGCGCGCGCTCGACCCGCAGCTGAAGGTGCTCGCCGTCATGGGCAGCGCCCATCGCATCGGATGCTCGTGGTGCACCGACTTCGGCTACTGGTCGGCGCACGCTGAAGGGATGCCGGTCGAACTCCTCGAAGCCGTCCCCCGGTGGCGCGAGAGCGACGTGTTCACCCCGACGCAGCGGCGGGTGCTCGAGTTCGCCGAGCTCGTCAGCGGCGAGGTGCAGGACGTGCCCGACGGGCTCGTGGCGCACCTGCGCGAAGAACTCGGCGAGCCTGCGCTGGTGGAATTGGCCATGATGGTTGCTGTGGAGAACCAGCGATCCCGGTTCAACAGCGCACTGGGACTCACCAGCCAAGGCTTCAAGGCTCAATGCGCGCTGCCGGCACGAAGCGGAGCGCGATGACGACGTTCGACGACGAACGGCCGCGGCTGCTCGGCATCGCGTACCGGCTGCTCGGCAGTTTCGCCGACGCCGAAGACGTCGTGCAGGAGACCTGGATCGCGTGGAACGAGGTGGGTGCCGCATCCGTCGACAATCCGGCCGCCTACCTCGCGAAGGCGGTGACCCACCGCGCCCTCAACCGCATCCGCACCCTGGCACGCAGGCGTGAGGACTACATCGGCGACTGGCTGCCCGAACCGGTCTCCAGCGCGCGACTGCCCGATGAGGCGGCGGAGATCGCCGACTCGGTGTCGTTCGCGATGCTCGTCATGCTCGAACGGCTCTCCCCGCTCGAGCGCGCCGCGTTCATCCTGCGCGACGTGTTCGACGTGTCGACGGCCGACGTGGCTGACACGCTCGAACGCTCGCCCGAGGCGGTGCGAAAGCTCGTCTCCCGCGCGCGGTCGCGCCTGAAGGACGACCCGCCCGACGATGCCGATACCGCCTCGCACACTCGCACATCGCTCGCGTTCGCCGACGCCGTGCAGCGCGGCGACGTGGAGGCGGCGCTCGCACTGCTGTCGCCGACGGTGGAGTTCATCGCCGACAGCGGCGGGCGGGCGCGCGCGTCGCGACGCCCGATCGTCGGGGCCGACAATGTACTGCGGTTCCTGCTAGGGGCGCTCACGAAGTGGCAGGTCGATGCGATCAACGCGGTCGACGTCAACCGGCGGACGGCGCTGCTGGTGCTGTCGGCATCCGACGGTGACGGCATCTACCAGGTCGCCGTGCGCGACGGCCTGATCGAGCGCATCTGGGCGACCCGCAACCCCGACAAACTCTCCGCCGTCAGCGGCCCCTGACCCGCGAACCCACAGACTTTCGACGAACCCACACGTTCTCTGCGCGCAAAGTATGTGGGTTGGCGAAAACTGTGTGGGTTCGCGGACGAGGCGAGGCGCCTCACCGGGCAGAGCTGCGCCGCACGAGCAGGGCGAGGTGGAGGGCCGCCTGCACTTCGCCGTCGTCGAGGTCGGCATCCAACAGCTCTTGGATGAGTGCGATGCGCTGGTAGAACACCGAACGCGACAGATGTGAGGCGGATGCCGCCGCCGTGCGGTTGCCCGGGTGGGAGAGCATTGCCCCCAGCACATCGAGCAGGTCGCCGTGGCGGGTCATGTCGTACTCGATGAGCGGTGCGAGCATCCGTTCGCCGTGCTGCAGGACGCGGTGGTCGTCGCGCAACGCTGAGACGAGCCGCGCGAGCGGCCGTTCGTCGACCCGCCGGATGTGCGGTCCGCGAGCTGCCACGGGGCGCACCGCACGGGCAAGATCTGCGGCCTCCTGCACGGAACGCAGACCCGCTTCGAGCCCGACGCCGGCGGCGCCGATCGAGAGCACGAGCCGATCGGCGACGGGGGTGAGCGCCGATGCGAAGCGGCGCGCCGTCGCATCGTCGAAGGGGACGCGTGCCGGCAGGGAGAGCAGGATCGCCGTGTTCGGGCCGCCTGCCGTGAGCGCACGGCCACCGAGCTCGGCCGCCGCGACATCCGCCGTCTCGGGACGCACATCGACTCCCGAGGCGACGAGCCCGTAGAGCTGGGCACTGTCGACGGGCATGCCTGCCGCCTCGACGCGCGCGGTGGCGCCGCCGGCCGTCGACCACCGGCCGGCGAGCAGCTCGTCGAGCAGTCGGCGCCTGCCGATCAGCGCCCATTCGTCGCCGTCGGTGTCGGTGAGTCTGCCCAGAGCGAGCGCGATCGCGCCCTGTTCGAGCACACCGGCACGACCGGCAGGGTGTGGCGGGCCCGGCAACGCGACCAGGTACCCCCACCGGATGCCGCGTGCCTCGACCGGCACGATGAGCCAGTCCTCGGCAGATGCGGCGCCGTCACGATGGGCGATGCGCGATCGCACCTCCCACCGGGTGAGGACCTCTTCTTCAACGCTCGGGGCGACATCGGCGACGACGACTTCGTGGGCGAGGTTCTCGAGCACGACGGCAGCGCCGAGCGTCTGGGCGAGCTGGTGCACGATGAAGTCGGCCGGTGAGCCGCGCAGCGCCAGCGCCGTGAACCGGGCGCGCACGTCGTCGCGGGCACGCAGGGCTGCCGTCTGCTCGGCGATGATGCGACGGTGCACCGCCTCGGTGATGGTCACGAACTTCACTTCGCGGTGCAGCGCGACCAGCGGCAGTCCGCCGGCGCGCGCCGCGTCGATGAGCACCGCCGGCATGTAGCGGTAGTGGGTGCCGAGTTCGACAACGAGGCAGGCGAGGCCCGCCGTGACGAGCCCGTCGACGAACGCGCGCAACTCGTCGGGCTGCTCGGGCCAGCCCGATCCTGTCGACAACAGCAACTCGCCGCCGTCGAGCAGACGGGCGACCCCGGCGCTGTCGGAGACGTGCACCCAGCGCACGCGCGCATCGAGCCCGGACTCGCCCGCGAGCAGTTGCGGATGCCCCGCCACGACGGCATCGAGACCGATGATCTCGCGCACCGTCGGCGAACTCTCGTGCGTACCCGGACGATCCGTATGGATCGACGGTTCTTCGCGACGTTCAGCCACTCGGCCACCCACTTCTGCTCTGACACACTGGGACGCGAACAGCCTAGCGAGCGCCGGTCGATCTGTCCGGATCGGGCCCTCGCAGTCGCCCCGAAGACCCCCACAGGAGCATCCATGGCCCTCATTCGCCACCACATCGCGGGCGCCGAGTCCGGTTCGGCCGAGCGCACCGGCAAGGTGTACGACCCCGCGACCGGCGTCGTGCAGCACGAGGTCGCGTTCGCGTCGAAGGACGAGACGGATGCCGCCATCGCCGCCGCCGCAGCAGCCCTCCCGGCGTGGCGCGCGACGAGCCTGATCAAGCGTGCCGACGTGTTCTTCCGACTGCGCCAGCTGCTCGTGGAGCGCGCCGACGACCTCGCCGCCATCATCACGAGTGAGCACGGCAAGGTGCTCTCCGACGCGAAGGGCGAGATCAGCCGCGGCATCGAGAACGTCGAGTTCGCCGCCGGCCTCGTGCACCTGCTGAAGGGTGAGCGCGCCGAGCAGGTCTCGCGCGGCGTCGACGTGCACTCCGTCAAGCAGCCCGTCGGCGTCGTCGGCTGCATCACCCCGTTCAACTTCCCGGTGATGGTGCCGCTGTGGATGACGGCATCCGCCATCGCGTGCGGCAACACCGTCGTGCTCAAGCCCAGCGAGAAGGACCCGTCGGCGGCCCTGTTCCTCGCGCAGCTCTACGAAGAGGCAGGCCTGCCCGCGGGTGTGCTCAACGTGGTGCAGGGCGACAAGGTCGCCGTCGACGCGATCCTCGACTCCCCCACCGTGCGGGCCGTGAGCTTCGTCGGCTCCACCCCGATCGCGAAGTCGATCTACACGCGCGCAGCCGACCACGGCAAGCGCGTGCAGGCCCTCGGAGGCGCGAAGAACCACATGGTCGTCATGCCCGACGCCGACCTCGACGCCGCCGCCGACGCCGCCGTCTCGGCTGCCTACGGCTCCGCCGGCGAGCGCTGCATGGCCGTCTCTGTGCTGGTCGCGGTCGGCGATGAGACCGCCGACGCCCTCGTCTCGAAGGTCGCCGAGCGCATCGCCGGCCTCACGATCGGCGCCGGCACGGATGCCGCGAGCGAGATGGGTCCGCTCATCACCGGCGAGCACCGCGACAAGGTGGCCTCGTACGTCACCGGCGCCGCCGCCGAGGGTGCGACGGTCGTCGTCGACGGCACGACGCAGTCCTTCGACGGAGACGGCTTCTTCATCGGCGTCTCGCTCGTCGACCACGTGAAGCCCGGCATGAAGGTGTACGACGACGAGATCTTCGGTCCGGTGCTGTCGGTCGCCCGCGTCGCCGACTACGACGAGGCCGTCGCGCTCGTCAACGACTCGCCGTTCGCCAACGGCACGGCCGTCTTCACCCGTGACGGCGGCACGGCCCGCCAGTTCGAGTTCGACATCGAGGTCGGCATGGTCGGCATCAATGTGCCGATCCCGGTGCCGGTCGGTGCGTTCTCGTTCGGCGGCTGGAAGAACTCGCTGTTCGGCGACTCGCACATCTACGGCCCCGAATCGATCCACTTCTACACCCGCAGCAAGGTCGTCACCACTCGCTGGCCCGAACCGTCCGAGAGCCAGATCAGCCTCGGCTTCCCCAGCAACCACTGACGGTTTCGCACCACCGGAAGAAGGACACCATGACCACCGTCTCCCCCACCGTCGACCTCGACGCCGACGCGCGCGTGCGCGCCGATGACCGCGGGCACGTCTTCCACTCGTGGAGCGCACAGGCCCTCATCGATCCGTTGCCGGTCGCGGGCGGTGACGGCGCGATGTTCTGGGACTACGCCGGAAACACCTACCTCGACTTCTCGTCGCAACTGGTGAACCTGAACCTCGGGCACCAGCATCCCGATCTCGTCGCGGCGATCCAGGAGCAGGCGGGGCGGCTGGCGACGATCCAGCCGTCGATGGCGAATGACGTGCGCGGCGAGCTTGCCCGACTGATCTCCGAGGTGGCGCCCGACGGGTTCTCAAAGGTGTTCTTCACGAACGGTGGCGCCGACGCGAACGAGAACGCGGTGCGCATGGCACGGCTGGTCACCGGCAAGCGCAAGGTGCTGTCGATGTACCGCAGCTACCACGGCAACACCTCCACGGCGATCACGCTGACCGGTGACCCCCGCCGCTGGCCGAACGAGCCCGGCGACGGTTCGGTCGCGCACTTCTTCGGCCCCTACCCGTACCGCTCGCCGTTCCACGCCTCGAGCCCTGAGGAGGAGACGGCTCGCGCGCTGGAGCACCTCGAGCAGACGATCATCCTGGAGGGCGCGTCGACGATCGGCGCGATCATCCTCGAGACCGTCGTCGGCACCAACGGCGTCCTCATCCCGCCGCCCGGCTACCTGCCGGGTGTGCGCGCCCTGTGCGACAAGTACGGCATCCTCTACATCGCCGACGAGGTCATGGTCGGTTTCGGCCGCATCGGGGAATGGTTCGCGATCGACGCGTTCGACGTCGTGCCCGACCTCATCACCTTCGCGAAGGGCGTGAACTCGGGGTACGTGCCGCTGGGCGGCGTCGTCATCTCGGATGCCGTGGCGAGCCACTTCGACACCGTCTCCTTCCCCGGCGGCCTCACCTATTCGGGCCACCCGCTCGCGTGCGCCGCGGGCGTGGCGACGTTCGAGGTATTCCGTCGCGACGGCATCCTGGAGCGTGTGCGCGACCTCGGCGAGCGGGTCGTCGGCCCGCGCCTGCGTGAGCTGGCGCAGCGTCACCCGTCGGTCGGTGAGGTGCGCGGGCGCGGACTGTTCTGGGCGATCGAGCTCGTGCGCGACCAGCAGACGCGTGAGCCGCTCGTGCCGTTCAACGCCGCCGGCGCCGATGCCGCCCCGGTCGCCGCCGTCGCCGCCGCGTGCAAGAAGGCGGGGCTGTGGCCGTTCACGCACTTCAACCGCGTGCACGTCGCACCGCCGCTCGTGATCAGCGAGGACGACCTGGTGCGCGGGCTTGACATCATCGACCGGGTGCTCGACGAGGCCGACGCCGCCCTGTAGACACGAGACGGACCCACGTCCGCATCCGCTCTCACCGAGGAGGACGACATGACCACCCTGCACAACGTCATCGACGGGGCGCTGTCGCCGTCGTCGGGCGAGCTGATGGACCTCATCGACCCGGTCACCGAGGAAGTGTACGGGCGGGCGCCGATCTCCACCGCCGACGAGGTGGATGCCGCGTTCGCCGCGGCCGAGCGAGCCTTCCCCGCGTGGCGCGAGACGACGCCGGCGCAGCGGCAGCTCATGCTGTTCCGCCTCGCCGACGCCCTGGAAGACGCGGCGGAGGAATTCGCTGACCTCGAATCGCAGGACACCGGCAAGCCGCGGGCGAGCCTCGTCGCCGACGAGATCGACCAGTCGGTCGACCAGCTGCGGTTCTTCGCGGGTGCCGCCCGTGACCTCGACGGGCGGGCCGCCGCGGAGTACGCCGAGGGGTTCACGTCGTTCGTGCGGCGCGAGCCGATCGGCGTCGTCGCGCAGGTGACGCCGTGGAACTATCCGCTGAACATGGCGATCTGGAAGATCGCTCCCGCCCTCGCGGCGGGCAACACGATCGTGCTGAAGCCGAGCGAGACGACCCCGCAGACGACGGTGCGTCTGGCCGAGCTCGCCTCGCACATCCTCCCGCCCGGTGTCTTCAACGTCGTCCTCGGTGACCGCTCGACCGGCCAGCTGCTGATCGAGCACCCGACCCCTCAGCTCGTCGCGATCACCGGGTCGGTACGCGCCGGCATGGCGGTCGCCGAGGCCGCGTCGAAGCAGCTCAAGCGGGTGCACCTCGAACTCGGCGGCAAGGCGCCGGCGATCGTGTTCGACGACGCCGACCTCGACGCCGTCGTCCCCGGCATCGTGGAGGCCGCGTACTTCAACGCCGGGCAGGACTGCACCGCCGCGACCCGCGTGCTCGTGCACCGCTCAGTGCACGACGAGCTCGTCAGCCGCCTCGTCGCGCACACCGAGGCGCACGCGAAGACGGGAGCACCGCACGAGGATGGCGTCTTCTTCGGGCCCGTCAACAACGCCGACCAACTGGCCCGGGTGCAGGGATTCATCGACCGACTGCCCGCGCACGCGACCGTCGCGACCGGCGGCGCCCGCGTCGGCGACCGCGGCTTCTTCTTCGCACCGACGATCGTCACCGGCGTGAACCAGGACGATGAGGTCGTCCAGCAGGAGGTCTTCGGCCCGGTGCTGACGGTGCAGCCGTTCGACACCGACGAAGAGGCCCTCGCGCTCGCCAACGGCGTACCGTACGCCCTGGCATCCTCGATCTGGACCCGCGACCACGGCCGCGCGATGCGCTTCAGCCGCGACCTCGACTTCGGGTGCGTGTGGATCAACGCGCACATCCCGTTCGTCTCCGACATGCCGCACGGCGGGTTCAAGCACTCGGGCTACGGCAAAGACCTCTCGGTCTACGGCTTCGAGGACTACACGCGCATCAAGCACGTCATGTCGAGCCTCGCGTGACGCGCAACGGCGAGGTCTCGTTCTGGTGGCGGCAGGTCGGGGTCGCACCGGCCAGGGCGCCACTGCCGGGTGACCTCGACGTCGACGTCTGCATCGTCGGCGCCGGCTACACCGGGCTGTGGACGGCGTATTACCTGAAGACGCTGCAGCCCGACCTCCGCATCGCGGTGGTCGAACAGCGCTTCGCCGGGTTCGGCGCGTCGGGCCGCAACGGCGGCTGGCTCGTGAACTCGGTCACCGGCGGCCGCGGTCAGTACGTCAAGACGCACGGGCGGGATGCCGCGATCGCGCAGCAGGTCGCGATGAACGACACCGTCGACGAGGTGATCCGGGTGGCGGATGCCGAGGGCATCGACGCCGATATCCGCAAGGGCGGTGAGCTCGTCGTCGCCCGCAACGCCGCCCAGTGGGCGCGCACGCGGGCCGACGCCCGCGCCGAGCAGACCTGGCCGCACACCGACGTCGAACTGTGGGATGCCGCAGGGCTCGGCGAGCGGCTGCAGATCGCCGGGGCGCTGGGCGGGGCGTGGCACCCGCACGGGGCCCGCATCCACCCCGCCAAGCTCGTGCGGGGGCTCGCCGAGACCGTCGAAGGCCTCGGCGTGACGATCTACGAAGACACCCGGGTCGACGCGATCGAGCCGGGTCGCGCGGTGACCGATCGCGGCACGGTGCGGGCGGATGCCGTCATCCGCGCGACCGAGGGCTTCACCGCCGATCTCGCCGGCGAGCACCGCACGTGGCTGCCCATGAACTCGTCGATGATCGTCACCGACCCGCTGCCGGCATCCTTCTGGCAGGCCGTCGGCTGGGCGGATGCCGCGACCCTCGGCGACGCTGCGCACGTCTACATGTATGCACAGCGCACAGCCGACGACCGCATCGCGTTCGGCGGACGGGGTGTGCCATACCGGTACGGGTCACGGGTCGACACCGACGGCCGCACGCAGCAGCGCACGATCGCCTCGCTCACGGCGCTCCTGCGCGACTTCTTTCCCGCAGCGGCCGACGTGCCGATCGCGCACGCGTGGTCGGGGGTGCTCGGTGTGCCCCGCGACTGGTCACCGTCGGTGCGGTTCGACCCGGCATCCGGCCTGGGCTCGGCCGGCGGCTACGTCGGCACCGGGGTCGCGACAACGAACCTCGCCGGCCGCACGCTTGCCGACCTCGTGCTGCGCCGCGACACCGACCTCGTGCGCCTGCCGTGGGTCGGACACCGCGCCCGCCGCTGGGAGGTGGAGCCGCTGCGCTGGCTCGCGACCCACGGGCTCTACACCGCCTACGGTATCGCCGACCGCATCGAGGCCCGCGGCGGCGAGCGCACCTCGTGGATCGCGCACGCCGCGAACGTCGTCGCCGGCCGCTGACCGGCGCAGCGTTTCGTCTCGTTGCTGCGCTCCTCGCTCGACGACCGGAGCACGCCGCTCTCGGTCGTTGAGCGAGCGCAGCGAGACGAAACGTCAGCGCAGGAGTGTGACGGTGACTCCGAGACTCGGAGCGCGCGAGAGTCGCGCGTCAGAGGTGAGCAGGTCAGCGGCGAGCGCGTGCGCCGCTGCGACATAGAAGCCGTCACTGATCCGGATCGCCTCCCGCGACCGCCATGCCGCCCCCGCCAGCCCCACATGGTCCACGCGTCGGATCGGCGCATCGTGGAGCCGGGCGAGCCCCCGCTCCGCTTCTTCGAGCGAGATCGCCGACGTCCGCGCGAGACGCCAGAGCGCCGACGTCACCTCCAGATCGAGGATCGCGGGCGCCCAGAGCTCATGCCCCGAAAGTGCGCGGAGGGCCGCGTCCTGCCGATCCGTCGGCAACACCGCGTCGAGGAACGCACTCGCATCGACGACCCGCCTGCTCATGCGTTCGGGTCGTACTCGACTCGCACGCCATCGAGCGCACCGACGACGTCGATCGGACGCCCCTGACCGGCAGCCCGGGCGGATGCCGCCCAGTCCTCCACGAGCGGGCGCGCGAGGTCGTCGCGCAGCACACGCGTCACGTACTCGGACATCGACATGCCCAGCCGTTGCGCTCGCTCGCCGAGCCTGGCGTGCAGCTCGTCGGGAAGGTTCCTCACCTGCAGCGTGCTCATATCATGACAATAGCTTGCAGTTCTCATGCGCGGAACGGAGCCTTCGGTCGCGCTGCAGGGCATGGGGAGCACTCCCCATGTTCATTCCGCCGACATGCATCTACGGTCGATCCAAAGGGGGGTCGCGCCATGGGAATGATGTTGCCGAACGAGCTCATCTGGGTGATGGAGAAGCTCGGGTTCGAGTGGCCCGACATCGACGAGGACGAAGTCCGCAAGGCGGCCGTGCTCGTGCGCAACTACGGCAACGACCTCGAGAGCGTCATCCAGGCGGTCGACCGGGTCGTCAACAACGATCTCGCGAACGCGATGCGCGGCAAGACCGGCCCCGCGACCGTCGCCGCTTGGAACGCGAACCGGTCGACCAACCTGCAGAAACTGATCGACATCATGCCCCCGGCCTCGACGGCGATGGATGTCGGTGCGGATGTCATCTTCGGCCTGAAGATCAAGGTCATCGCCGACGTCACGAGCACCCTGATCACGCTTGTCGCGATGCTGACCAACCCGTTCACGGCGGCAGGCGCGGGTCCGATGTTGCTCATCAAGAAGAAGCTGCTCAACGCCGCCGTCGACATCGTCGTCGAACAGCTGATCATCCAGATCGCCCCGATGGTCATCGAACCGATGGCCGAGCAGCTTCCTGCCGTGCTCGACGCGATCTTGGATGCACCGGTCGTCGAGAACACCGTCGGCGACACCGACGAGTTCTACGCGGATCTGCAAGCGCTCGACGACGCCCAAGCCTCGCTGGGCATCCACGGTGCAGACATCCAAACCCTGACGTCGACGTTCGTCGCCGACGTCGCCGCCCTCGACTTCGGAGGGGACGCCTGATGACGACCGCCGGACGCATCCTCAAGGATGGACTGGAAGCGATTCGCAAGAGCGCCGACGACATGAACGTGCGGCTCCCGGACGGGGTCGCCAAGAAGATCGACAACCATGTCGTGACCTCGCGCCAGGGTGTGCACAGTCTCGATGAGTTCAACGACGCCCCGAACACACCGAACGCCCCCAACACGCCGAACAACCCCGGCCAGAACCCGCCGATCGACCCGAGCCGCAATCCGCCGATCGACCCGAGCCGCAATCCGGATTGGCTCAACGATCGCCTCGCCGATACCGACCTGCCGTTCTGGCGCAGGCGCATGGCCGAGGGCGACCAGTTCAACTACCAGAACCACCACCGGTACCCGCAGAACGAGGTCACCCTCGCGAACGGCAAACGAGTGGACTCGTACGACCCGGGCGAGGCGATCGTCTCGCGCAAGAACACGCAGCTTGACGATGTTCGCCCGGAGACCGCGATCAACTACATCAACGAAGTGCTGAACAAGTACGCCCCCGGTACGAAGATCAACGACACCGAGGTGCTCGACGGCACCCCGATCCTCGAGGTGCCCGTCCAGAACTCGCCTGTGTCGCAGACGATCATCGATCATGCGAACAGCAAGGATCCCCGGGTCGTGATCCGAGACGTCCTCGGCAACGTGTACAACTGAGAGTGTCATGACTGAGCGATACATCTACACGGACAAGGTCGGTGCTGGGCCGGAGCATCCCGCGAAGCGCTGGGGGCTGTTCACCGAAGAGTTGTCGCCGGAGGAGGCGATGCAGCGGTATGCGCTTCCGGTTTCACGACGTGACGACTGGTTCGGAATCGTCCGAACTGTCGACGACGAAGCTCCGTCTGCGTACCTCCAAATGTGCCCTCAGGCGAACGGGGTGGTGCTGCACACGCTCGACCGGAACGGCAGCGTGGCTGCGTCGTACTCGTGGGGCGCGTACGCGACCGGCGATGATGCCGACGCGGGCGAAGGCGCACCTCGACTCTTCTTGAACCAGATCGTCTGGTACGTCTATCCCGAGGCTGATCGCTTTTTGGATCGATTCGAGTCTCTGGGCAACGTGCGCATGGAGTTCACGCCGCAGGGGTACGGCAAAGAAGTCCGCACCACCAAGCGCGGTCCCGGCGAGCCCGCGTCGACCGAGGAGCGGGAGTACAACGACGTCGACGTGTCGGTGAACTGGTTCGCGGTGCCCGCCTTCGGACAGTGGGATCCGTTCTTCAACCCCACACCCGACGAAGAGTGACGTCGCGGCCCAGCGATCCGACGACTGACCTTGTCCGAGCGCTGATCGAGCACATGCGCGGAGCGGCAGAGGGCTGGCGCACGCTGTCGATCGTCGTGGAGTTGCGCGACGGCCGTGTGGGCAACACGTTCGGCTACACCTACTCGCCCGACGGTGCGGTTTCGGCCGTCGCCTCCCGCCCCTCCGGCATCCTGCCTGCAGTACAGGCGTACCTGGCAGACAAGTACACGCCGGATCAGAAGCTGCCGCTCAAGCTGCTTGTGCAGTTCAATCGTGACTCCGGACAGTTCGAGATCACCTATGAAGATGCGGATGCCACGCGCTGGAAGGTGACTCCCGAGAACATCGACACGGTGAGCGACGAGCTTCGACCCGCGTTCACCTAGGCGAGCGCCTCGGGCGCGACGCCCAGCAGCCCGGCAAGCACTCGCCGGGTGAGGTCGGCGCGCTCGGGGTGTTCGCGCCAGCGCACGAGACCGTGGGCGCCAAGGCCGTCGATCATCGCGAGCAGGTGCCAGGCGATCGCGTCGGCGTCGACCTCGCCGAATGCTCCGGCCTGCTTGCCGCGCTCGATCTCGGCCGCGATCATCTGCTGCCAGGCATCCATCTCGCCTCGCACCCTCGCAGCAAGGGCGTCGTTGCGCGAACCGAGCGCCCACCCCTGCACCCACACGAGCGTGACGTCGCGGCGCGACCCGTCGAGCACCGTGTCGATGAGCATGCCGAGACGTTGCGGCGCGGCATCCACACCCTCGAGAAGACCGACGACACCGCGCAACTCTCCTGCGACGATCTCGCCGAAGGTCTCGGCGACGAGCACGTCCATGCTGGGGATGTAGTGGGCGACGAGCCCCGGTGCGACGCCCACTCGCGCGGCGACAGCGCGCAGCGTGACGGCGTCGAGTCCCGACTCGAGGGCGAGTTCGATCGCGGCGGCCGAGACCTCGGTGCGGCGCTGCTCGGGGCTCTTGCGCACGCGGCGGGTGGTTGACGTGTCGCTCATCTGGTCGGTACGCTCCTCGTATTGATCGCGTGATCAATAACCTATCGCAGACCGAGGGAGAACGCCATGGGCTGGCGGATGCCGAGCGAAACCGACCCGCACGAGCGCACCTGGATGGCGTTCCCGCGCGAGGGGTTCACTCTCGGCGAGACCGACGCCGAGCGCGAAGAGGGCTATGCGACCTGGGCAGCGGTCGCCGCCGTCGTCGCCCGGTTCGAGCCGGTGTCGATGGTCGTCGATCCGAGCGAGCTCGATCGCGCGCGGCGGATGCTGCCGGGCGAGATCACGCTGCTCGAAGCGCCCGTCGACGAGTTCTGGATGCGCGACCACGGCCCCACCTTCGTCGTCGACGACGAACGGCCGGGCGCGCTCGGCGGCGTCGATTGGATCTTCAACGGCTGGGGCGCGCCCGACTGGGCGCAGTGGCAGGACTCGGCGGCCCACGCGCGGCTCATCGCGGCCGAGGTCGGCGCCGAGGTCGTCTCGTCGGTGCTCGTGAACGAGGGCGGCGGCATCCACGTCGACGGCGAGGGCACGGTGCTGCTGACCGAGACCGTGCAGCTCGACCCACGGCGCAATCGGTTCGTCGACCGGGCGCGCGTCGAGGCAGAGATGGCGCGCACGCTCGGCACGACCCGCGCGGTCTGGCTCAGCCGCGGACTCACCCGCGATTACGACGACTTCGGCACGAACGGGCATGTCGACATCGTCGCGACGATCCCCTCACCCGGGCGTCTGCTGCTGCACGACCAGCGGGATGCCGACCACCCCGACCACGCCGTCTCCGCACAGCTGCGGGCAGAGCTCGCCGGGCAGACGGATGCCGCGGGCCGCACCTTCGAGATCATCGACTTGCCCGCCCCCGCGACCCTCACCGACGCCCACGGGCCCGTGGACTGGAGCTACGTCAACCACCTCGTCGTCAACGGCGGCGTCATCGCATGCGGGTTCGGTGAGGAGCAGGCCGACGCGACCGCCCGCAGCATCCTCGCCGATGCCTACCCCGGCCGCGAGGTCGTCACCGTCGACGCGAGGGGCCTGTTCGCCCGCGGCGGCGGCATCCACTGCATCACCCAGCAGCAGCCGGCGGTGGCGTCGTGATCGCCCGCGCCCCCGCGCCCCGGTCAACCCCGCCCACCGCTCACCTGTCACGAACGAGGGTCACCGCCCGACGATTGCGACAGGCGAGCACGACCGCCGGCCGCTCACCTGTCACGAAACGGCGTTGCGCGCCGGGGATCGTGACAGGTGAGCAGGTGGCGGGTAGGGAGTCAGGGCGATGATCGAGGTGACTGAGGCGTCCATCGCCGAGTTGCGGGCGGCGCTGGAAGCGGGCACGACGACGGCGGTCGAGCTCGTCGACGCGTATCTCGCGCGCATCGACGCATACGACGACCTCGGCACCGACACCGCGCTGAACGCGGTCGTCGTGCGCAATCCGGATGCCAGAGCAGAAGCGGCCGCATCCGATGAGCGCCGGGCGCGCGGGCAGGTGCGGGGGCCGCTCGACGGCATCCCCTACACCGCGAAGGACAGCTACCTCGTCCGCGGACTGACCGCCGCGGCAGGCTCCCCCGCGTTCGCCGACCTCGTCGCGCAGCGCGACGCGTTCACGATTGAACGGCTGCGGGATGCCGGTGCGATCTGCCTCGGCCTCACCAACATGCCACCGATGGCCAACGGCGGCATGCAGCGCGGCGTCTACGGCCGCGCCGAGAGCCCGTACAACGCCGAGTTCCTCACGGCACCGTTCGGCTCGGGATCGTCCAACGGCTCGGGCACCGCGACGGCGGCGAGCTTCGCGGCGTTCGGACTCGGCGAGGAGACGTGGTCGTCCGGCCGCGGCCCCGCCTCGAACAACGCACTCTGCGCCTACACGCCGTCGCGCGGAGTCATCTCCGTGCGCGGCAATTGGCCGCTCGTGCCGACGATGGATGTCGTCGTGCCGCACACCCGCACGATGGCGGACCTGCTCGAGGTGCTCGACGTGATCGTCGCGGACGACGCCGAGACCCGCGGAGACTTCTGGCGTGTGCAGCCGTGGGTCGAGATTCCCGCGGCATCCGCGATTCGACCGGCGTCATACCCGACCGTGGCCGAGGGCGCGACGCTCGCCGGCACACGCATCGGCATCCCCCGCATGTACCTCAATGACGACGCGGATGCCGGCACGGGCACCGGCATCGGCGGCCCGACGGGCGAGCGCATCGAGACCCGGGCATCCGTCGTCGACCTGTGGCGGGCGGCCCGCGCCGACCTCGAAGCCGCAGGCGCCGAAGTGGTCGAGGTCGACTTTCCGGTGATCAGCAACTACGAGGGCGACCGCGCCGGCGCGCCGACGATCGCGACCCGCGGGTTCGTCAGCCCCGAGTACCTGCACCGCGAGATCGTCGACCTGTCGGCGTGGGGGTGGGAGGACTTCCTCGCCGCCAACGGCGACCCCGCGCTGCGCACGCTCGCAGACGTCGATGGTGCGACGATCTTCCCGCATCCACCCGGCGCCCTCCCCGACCGCTACACGGGATTCGACGACGACATCGCCGACTACCCGGCGTGGGTGCGACGGCATCCGGATGCCGCGCTCGACGACATGCCCGAGCTCGCCGACGGCCTGCGCGGCCTGGAGCAGACCCGCCGCGTCGACCTGGAGGAGTGGATGGACGGCCTCGGCCTGGATGCCGTCGTCTTCCCCGCCGTCGCCGACGTCGGCCCTGCCGACATGGACGTGAACGAAGCCTCCGCCGACCTCGGCTGGCGCAACGGCACCTGGGTCGCCAACGGCAACCTGGCGATCCGACACCTCGGCATCCCGACCGTGACGGTGCCGATGGGCACGATGGCCGACATCCGGATGCCGGTCGGGCTCACCTTCGCCGGCCGCGCCTACGACGACACCGCCCTGTTGCGCCTGGCCGCCGCCTTCGAGGCCCTCCGTCCCCGCCGCACCACCCCGCCGCGAACTCCGCCACTCGGCTGACCCGCTTCGTGTGCGTTCCATCTCGTCTGCGTTTCGTCTCGTCGCGTCGCTCCTCGCTCAACGACCAGAACCGTTGCCGGTCGCCTCGCGAGCGAAGCCCCGGTCGTTGAGCGAGCGAAGCGAGACGAAACGCCCCCCGCACCACACAATGGACGTGACCCAAGGAGACCCGATGACCCAGCGCCCGCAGCCCGCGCGCATGCACGACGTGACCGACGAGACCCGTCAGATCGTCGACCTGGTGCTCGATTATTCGCGCAACCGGCTGCTCACCGACGACAACCCGCTCGACAAGCCGCTGCCGCCGGTCGAACTCGCCCGGCTCGCCGGCACGACGATCAGCGAGGCGGGCATCGGCGCGCGCAAGGCGATGGGCGTGTTCGAGCACGTGCTGGCGCCCGCGTGCCTCACGATCGACGACCCCCGGTATCTGTCGTTCATCCCGAGCGCGCCGTCGAAAGCGGCGGCCGCGTTCGACCTGGTCGTCTCGGCGAGCGCACTGTACGGCGGGTCCTGGCTCGAGGGGGCGGGGGCGGTACACGCCGAGAACGAGGTGCTGCGATGGCTGTCAGCCGAGTTCGGACTGCCGGCCGGTGCGGGCGGCGTCTTTGTGCAGGGCGGCACACTCGGCAACCTGTCGGCGCTCGTGGCTGCGCGGGAGACGGCGCGTGACCGCGGCATCCGCCCCGACCGCTGGCGGGTCGTGTGCTCGGCCGAGGCGCACTCGTCGATCAAGTCGGCCGCGCGGGTCATGGACATCGAGGTCGTGCCGGTCGCGCCGGATGCCGGTGGCGTGCTGCGCGGCGACGCGGTGCGTGCAGCGCTCGACGAGCACGGCGACAGCGTGTTCGCGGTCGTCGCGACCGCCGGGTCGACGAATTTCGGGATCGTGGACGACCTGGCATCCATCTCTTCGGTGACCCGCGAGAAGGGTGTCTGGCTGCACGTCGACGGCGCCTACGGGCTGGCCGGGATGCTGTCGCCGGCGGCGCGTTCGTTCTTCGCGGGCGTCGAGCACGCCGACTCGCTCATCGTCGACCCGCACAAGTGGCTGTTCGCACCGTTCGACGCGTGCGCGCTCATCTACCGCGACCCCGAACTCGGCCGCCGCGCGCACACGCAGCACGCCGAGTATCTCGACACGCTCACCGAGACGAGCGACTGGAGCCCGTCGGATTTCGCCGCGCACCTCACCCGGCGCGCCCGCGGCCTGCCGCTGTGGTTCTCGCTCGCCACGTACGGCGCCGGCGTCTACCGCGACGCGATCACGTCGTCGATCGAGCTCGCCCGCCGCATCGCCGACGAGATCGAGACGCGTCCCGAACTGGAACTCGTTCGCCGCCCGCAGCTCGGCGTCGTCGTCTTCGAGCGTCGCGGGTGGGAGAAGGCCGACTACAACGCCTGGTCGTCGAAACTCCTGGACGACCAGCACGCCTTCGTCACCCCGTCGAGCCACGCCGGCCGCACGAACGCCCGCTTCGCGATCCTCAACCCGCGCACCACGTTCGAAGACCTCACCGGCATCCTCGACACCATGGCCTGAGTTCCGGGCGCCCGCGGACGCCACCATCCGCCGTCCGCACGGTGCACCGGATTCGGACAATGACGCCGGATTCGGATCGGACCCGGCCGTGTGGCCCGAATCTGCGTGCACGATCCGAATCCGGTGCATGCCGGGATGCCGGGGCCGCCGAGCGACCGGCTGACGAAAAGCACCGTGGACGGCATGAACCGCGACTGATACCGTTGCGGCAGGACGATAACGATGCCGAAAACCACCGCGACACCACTGGATGAGACCTCGAAGGCCATCATCGAGCAGCTGCAAGAAGACGGCCGCCGCTCGTACGCCGACATCGGCAAAGCGGTCGGGCTGAGCGAGGCCGCGACGCGACAGCGCGTGCAGAAGCTGACGGATGCCGGCGTCATGCAGATCGTCGCCGTCACCGACCCGCTGCAGCTCGGCTTCGCACGCCAGGCGATGATCGGCGTTAAGGTCATCGGCGACATCCGGGTGGCGGCGGAAGACCTCGCGAAGCTCCCGGGCGTCTCGTACGTCGTCGCCACTGCCGGCTCGTTCGACGTGCTCGTCGAGGTCGTGTGCGAGAGCGACGACGACCTCATCGGCATCCTCAACGACAGCATCCGCGCGCACCCGAACGTGCGCGAGACCGAGACCTTCGTGTACCTCAAGCTCCACCGTCAGCTCTACAACTGGGGGACCCCATGACCGAATACGACTCCGCAGACCTGCAGGAAAAGGCCCGCGACCACCTCTGGATGCATTTCGCACGCCAGTCCGTCATGACCGACGGGCCGGGCGTGCCGATCATCGTCAAGGGCGAGGGCCACCACATCTGGGACGACAAGGGCAAGAAGTACATCGACGGCCTCGCCGGCCTGTTCGTCGTCGCGGCTGGCCACGGCCGCAAGCGGCTGGCTCAGGCGGCGGCCAAGCAGGCCGAAGAGCTCGCATTCTTCCCGATCTGGTCGTACGCGCATCCGCCGGCCATCCAGCTCGCCGACCGCATCGCCGACGCGGCGCCCGGCGACCTCAACAAGGTGTTCTTCTCCACCGGCGGCGGTGAGGCCGTCGAGACGGCGTTCAAGCTCGCGAAGTACTACTGGAAGCTGCAGGGTCAGCCCACCAAGCACAAGGTCATCTCGCGCTCGGTCGCCTACCACGGCACCCCGCAAGGGGCGCTCGCGATCACCGGCATCCCTGCGATGAAGGCGATGTTCGAACCGGTCACCCCGGGCGGGTTCCGCGTGCCGAACACGAATTTCTACCGCGCCGCCGAGATGGGCGCGCCGTCCGACAGCCTCGAGCAGTTCGGAGTGTGGGCGGCCGACCGCATCGAAGAGATGATCCAGTTCGAGGGGCCAGAGACGGTCGCGGCAGTGTTCCTCGAGCCGGTGCAGAACTCGGGTGGATGCTTCCCTCCCCCGCCCGGGTACTTCCAGCGCGTGCGAGAGATCTGCGACAAGTACGACGTCCTCCTCGTCTCGGACGAGGTCATCTGCGCCTTCGGCCGCATCGGCCACACCTTCGCGTGCGACGCGTACGGCTACCAGCCCGACATGATCACGTTCGCGAAGGCCGTCACGAGCGGCTACGCACCGCTGGGCGGCACGGTCGTCAGCGACAAGATCTACGAGCCGTTCGCCCACGGCGACCGCGCGTTCTATCACGGCTACACCTTCGGCGGGCACCCCGTCTCGACGGCGGTCGCGATGGAGAACCTCGACATCTTCGAGGAGGAGGGGCTCAACGAACGGGTGCGTGAGAACTCACCGTTGTTCCGCGCGGCCCTCGAGCGCCTCACCGACCTGCCGATCGTCGGCGACGTGCGCGGCGACGGCTACTTCTTCGGCATCGAACTCGTCAAGGACAAGGCCACGAAGGAGACCTTCGACGACGACGAGTCGGAGCGCCTGCTGCGCGGATTCCTCTCCAAGGCGCTGTTCGACGCGGGACTGTACTGCCGCGCCGACGACCGCGGCGACCCCGTCATCCAGCTCGCACCGCCGCTCACGATCGGGCCGAGCGAGTTCGACGAGATCGAGCAGATCCTCCGCAGCGTCCTCACGGAGGCCTGGACGCGCCTGTAGACACGCACGAACACGACGACGGCCGACGGGTGGGGGCTCCCGTCGGCCGTCGTCGTGTGCATTCGACACACCGTGAAAACGGGCAGTTCGCCCCATTGCCAGGGGTGCGTCCCGACCCCGTACAGTTGACCGGAGCCGCTGTCGGCGTGACGGGCGCGGAGGGAGACAGCACACGGCATGATCTGGGAGATCGACGAGAAGAAGCGGACGATCGAGGGACTCGACGCAGAGGGACGCCCGGACCCCGCGTACGCAGCGGCCCTCGGTCTGCTCAATGCCCCGTTCGGCCGCCGCGCCCTTGCCGTGGCCTGCGACTACGCCGTGTTCCTGCTGCTGCAGCTGCCCCTGTGGATCGGTGCGATGCCGCTTCTCGCCAAGCTCATGACCGGCTCGGTCTCGACCTACGGCTTCGTCAACCATCCGAGTTTCGTACTCGCCGCCGTCATGGCCGGCGTCACGGTGCTCCTCACGCTGGCGTTCTCGATCGTGCAGCTCGTGCTGCACGGCCGCAAGGGTGTGACGATCGGCAAGGCGATCTCCGGCATCCGCTCGGTGAACGTGCGCACCCTCGAGCGGCCCGGAGCCGGGCCGGTGCTGCTGCGGTTCTTGATCATCGTCGGCTCGGGCCTCGTTCCGGCGATCGGTCCAGCACTCTTCATCCTCTCCCCCACCTTCGATCCGAGCGGGCGTGGCCGAGGCTGGCACGACAAGGCGACCGGCGTCTGGCTCGTCGATGTGCGCCAGGGCCTGCATCCGTACGACGAGAAGCGGATGCGGGTGGCCCGCAAGGTCGTCAAAGCCGAGCCCACGATGGAGCGCTCCGCACTGCCCTCGCTCGCCACGCCGCTCGACCCCGGCGCGCAGCCCGAGTATCGCCCCGGATCGCGGGTCAGCGCGGGGGTGCTCGGCGTCGCCCGCCCGCACGAGTCCCGCGAGCGTCCGTCAATCGGCCTCTCGCAGTCGGCGCCGCGCACCGAAGCCGCGCCCGCCGAAGCAGGCAAGCCGGTGCTGGGCGGCTACCGTGCCCCCGACGCAAGCGCCGCACCGGCAGTCGACGGCACGCCGGTACAGCCCGCGCCGCCCGCGTGGACGCCGCCGGCCACCCTCCCGGCCGCAGCTCCGGGGCCCCAGCCGACCGCATCCGCCCCTTCCCCGCAAACACCGGCAGTGCAGACGCCGGCGCCCGCCGCCGCACCGGCACCCGCACCCACCCCCGCGGCACCACAGCCCGCCGCCGCGAAGCCCTCCGCGCAGCAGCCCGCGGCGCGGTTCGGACTGCGACTCGACACGGGCGAGAGCATCCTCATCTCCGGCCCGGTCCTGCTCGGACGCAACCCGGATGCCAGCGGGCACCCCGGTGCGCGCGCCGTTCCACTCCCCGATGAGAGCCGCTCGCTGTCGAAGACCCACCTGCTGGTGCGCCCGATCGCCGGCGGCCTCGAAATCACCGACTGCCGCTCGACGAACGGCTCCGCGCTCGTGCGCGAGGGCGTCGAGCACACCGTCGAGGCCGGCGCCGCGGTGGCCACGATCGAGGGCGACATCATCCGCATCGGCGACCGCACGGCCGACGTCGTGCGGGTGTGACCGGTGCGCCACAGCCGAGAAGTGGAAGAAACACGTTGACCGCTGAACTGATGAACGGGACCGAGTCGCACGCATGAGGCTGAAGCTGACCCTCCACCGCCCCGCAGAAGACCCCGTCGACATCGTCATCACGACGGATTCGACCGCGACCACGGGCGATGTCGCCCGGCACGTCGCCGAGGCTGACCCGAGCAGGTCGACGCCGGTCGCAGACGGCGACGTCGTCACCCTCGCCGTCGCGCCGCCGTCGGGCGAGCGCCTCGTGCCCCTGCAGCCCGACGTGCCGATCGGCGAAGCACCCATCGGATCGGGCTTCGCCGCGTCGATCGTCAACTACGGGCCGGAGTTCTCGCGTTCCGACCAGCGCCGCGTCGTCGGCACCCTGCACGCGATCGCCGGAACCCTTGCCGGGCAGGAGTTTCCCATCGCCGCCGGCCACGTGATCCTCGGCCGTGAGAGCGGCAACGATGTCGTCCTCGCCGACCCGATGGTCTCGAAGCGCCACGCGCGACTCGAAGTGGGCGCGCACATCGAGGTCGTCGACCTCAACTCCGCGAACGGCGTGCTCGTCGACGGTGTGGCGATCCAGCGTGTGCGCGTCGAAGAGGGCGAGCCGTTCGTCATCGGCGGCACGACCCTGGTGCTGCGCCTGGCGCGGTCGTTCGACGGGTCGACGGCCGACGAACCGGTCATCGAGCGCGGCGGCGGGCTGCTGTTCAACCGCAGCCCCCGCGTCGAGGTGCGCTACCCGGGCACGACGTTCAAGCCGCCGCGGCTGCCCACCGAGAAGATCGGCAAGATGTTCCCGTGGCCGATTCTGATCGCGCCCATTCTGATGGGTGTCGCGCTGTATCTCATGAACGGCAACCCTCGCGCGCTGCTCATGATCGTGATGACGCCGCTGATGATGTTCGGCAACATCATCAACCAGAGCGCGCAGAGCAAGAAGAGCCAGAACCATGAGTTCCTGCTGTTCGAGCGGCAGTACGAGCAGCTCGAAGAAGACTTCTTCCGCGGCAAGCCCGAAGAAGAGGCCGTCCGCAACGCCGAGGCGCCCCCGGTCGCCGAGGTCTTCGACCATGCCCTCCGACTCGGCCCGCTGCTGTGGACGAGACGCCCCGAGCACTGGAACTTCCTCGGTCTGCGGCTCGGCAGCTGCCGGCTGCCGGCGCGCAATTCGATCGATGACACCGAGACCCCCGAAGGCCTGCCCGAGTTCATCGACCGCGTCGAGCGGTTGCGTGAACGCTACAAGTACGTCGACGACGTGCCGATCTTCGACACGATGGCCGACGCGGGCTCCATCGGCATCGCAGGCCCCCAGGGACCGGTCGCCGATGCGATGCGCGGGATCGCGGTGCAGCTGTTCGGCCTCCACGCCCCCAACGACGTCGTCGCGGTCGCGTTCGCCGATTCGTCGTGGACACCCGAGCTCGACTGGCTCAAGTGGATGCCGCACACCTCCAGCGAGCGCAGCCCGTTCCGTCACGCACCGCTGGCCGACTCCGCCCCGACGGCGGCAGCCCTGCTCAGTTCGCTCGAAGAGTACGTGAAGCAGGCCGCGGGCAACGCCCCCGCCGGCGACCCTCGCGGTCCATTCAAGGAGGACTGGAACCCGCAGCTGTACGGCACCGACGTCTCGCGAGCGGCCGGTGAGCACCTCAAGACGCCGCCGGTCTCGGTGCTCGTCTTCGTCAGCGGCGACGCACCCGTCGATCGCGGCCGCCTCACCGACGTGCTCGAGCGCGGGGCGGACTACGGCGTGCACGCGGTGTTCGTCGCGCCCACCGTCGAGTCACTGCCGGCCGCCTGTCGCAGTTACATCGACGTCACGACGGGGCTGAACGACGCCACTGTGGGTCTCGTCCGCGCGGGCGAGAACTTCGAGCACGTGCGCGTGGAGGGCGTCTCGAACGCCTACATGCAGATGCTGGCACGCCGTCTGGCGCCGGTTGTCGACGCGAGCACCGTCGTGCACGACTCGTCCGACATCCCCAGTTCGGTGATGTTCCTGCAGCTCGTCGACCCCGCGATCGCCGAGGACCCGCAGGTGGTCATCGAACGCTGGCGGCAGAACAACACGATCGTCGACCGCTCCCCCAATCCGCGTCCGCGTCTGAAGAAGTCGGGGACGCTGCGCGCGATCATCGGCCAGGGCGCGAGCGACGCGATGACCCTCGACCTGCGCACGCACGGCCCGCACGCCCTCGTCGGCGGCACCACCGGCGCGGGCAAGTCGGAGTTCCTGCAGGCGTGGGTGCTGGGTATGGCCGCCGCGCACAGCCCCGACCGCGTGACGTTCCTGTTCGTCGACTACAAAGGCGGGTCGGCGTTCGCCGACTGTGTCGAGCTGCCGCACTGCGTGGGGCTGGTCACCGACCTCAGCCCGCATCTCGTGCGCCGCGCGCTCACGAGCCTGCGCGCCGAGCTGCACCACCGCGAGCACCTGCTCAACCGCAAGAAGGCGAAGGACCTGCTCGAACTCGAGAAGCGCCAAGATCCCGAGACACCGCCCGCGCTCGTGCTCGTCATCGACGAGTTCGCGGCGCTCGCCTCGGAGATGCCCGAGTTCGTCGACGGCGTCGTCGACATCGCCCAGCGCGGTCGCTCGCTCGGCATCCATCTGATCATGGCGACGCAGCGGCCCGCCGGTGTCATCAAAGACAACCTGCGCGCCAACACGAACCTGCGCATCGCGCTGCGCATGGCCGACGAGTCCGACTCGCGCGACGTCGTCGACGACGACATCGCCGCCTCGTTCCCGGCGACCCTCCCCGGCCGCGCGATCGCGAAGACGGGCCCCGGCCGCCTCGTGCCGTTCCAGTCCGCGTATGCGGGCGGTTGGACCACCGACGACGAGTCGGGCACCGCCGAGGTGCGCGTCGGCGAACTGCGCTTCGGTGCGGTCAGCGAATGGGAGCCCGACCGGCCCGCGGAGTCGGACTCGCACGAGGAGGATCTCGGCCCGAACGACCAGAAGCGCATCGTGCGCACGCTGATCCGCGCGAGCGAGACGGCGGCGTTGCCCGCTCCGCGCCGCCCGTGGCTCGACGATCTCTCTCCGCTGGTCGATCTCAACGCGCTGCCGCACGAGGGCGACACCCGCATCCCGATCGCCATGATGGACGTTCCCGAGAAGCAGCTGCAGCAGGCCGGCGTGTTCTCGCCCGACCGCGACGGTTCGCTCGTCGTGTACGGCACGTCGGGCTCGGGCAAGTCGACGCTGCTGAAGACGATCGCGACCTCTGCCGGCATGCGCCCAGACCTCGGCCGCGTACAGGTGTACTGCCTCGACTTCGCCTCGGGTGCCCTCGGCCCGCTCGCCGCACTGCCGCACGTCGGGTCAGTCGTCGACAGTTCGGATGCCGAGCGCATCCAGCGCCTGCTTCGCACCCTCGACGGCGAGATGGATCGGCGCGCCGCCGCGTTCTCGGCCGCGAGCGCCGCGTCGGTGCAGGAGTACCGCGACATCGCCGACCCGAACATGCCCCGCATCCTGGTGCTGATCGACAACTATCCCGAGTTCAAGAAGGACTGGGAGATGGCACCGGGCCGCGGCCCGTTCTACCGCATCTTCATGCGGATGCTCGGCGAAGGCCGCACGCTGGGGCTGCACACGGTCATCACGGCCGACCGCGGCAACGCGGTGCCGAGCGCCGTCGCATCGAACATCCCCCGCCGCATCGTGCTGCGCATGGGTGACGCGAGCCAGTACATGCTGCTGGGCGTGCCCCGCGACGTGCTCGACGAGCAGTCCGAGCCGGGCCGGGCCGTCATCGACGGCCACGAGGCGCAGATCGCCGTGCTGGGCGGCACCACGAACGTCGTCGAGCAGACGAAGGCGCTGGGCGTGCTCGGCGAACGGCTGCGCGCAGAGGGCGTGCGGGATCTGCCCGAGATCGGCGCGCTGCCGACGATGGTTCCGGTCGAAGAGATGCCGCGCACCGTTGGCGAGTTCCCGGTCTTCGGCGTCGCAGACGACACGCTCGCGCCGCACGGCTTCGAACCGATCGGCTCGTTCGTCATCTCGGGCCCGCCCGCGTCGGGCAAGACCAACGCGCTGAAGGCGCTCGTCGTGGCCGTGGAACGGTTCGATCCGAAGGTGCGCATGTATCACTTCGGCAGTCGCCGCGCCGAGCTCAAGGATTTCCGTCCGTGGGTGGCCAGCGCCACCCGCCCCGAGGACGAGAAGGACTTGGCTGCGGAGCTGGCCGAGCTCGTGACGAGCGACACGACCGAAGGCCGCATCATGATCGTGATCGAAGACATGCCGCACCTGGCCGACGGCCCCGCCGACCGGCCGATGCGCGCACTGCTGCAGGCGATGAACAACAGCGATCACCTGCTGATCGGCGAGGCCGAGATCACACGCGCCAGCGGCAGCATCGGCGTGCTGGGCGAGTGGAAGACGGGCCGGCAGGGCATCGTGCTCAAACCCGACACGTACGACGGCGAGTCGATCTTCAAGACGCCGTTCGGTCGCATCAAGCGTGCAGACTTCCCCGTCGGTCGAGGCATCTTCGTACAGGCCGGGCGTGCCATCACGATGCAGATGCCCTTCGTGGCCGATGAGGCGGCGACGTCCTAGGGATGGGTACATCTCCCCATTCGATGAATTGGGAAGTTTGGATACTCTCGACGCAAGAGGCCGAAGCGGCCTGATCAGAACGAACGCTTAGGAGGCGGTTCTCATGGCCCACGATTTCGGAGCAACATACAGCGAGATGGAAAGCGCGGCATCGCGCCTGCGCGACGGTCGCAGCACCGTCACCGACACCCTGAAGGAACTGCAGGGCGTCATCGACGACCTCGTGCAGGACGGCTTCAAGACCGAGAACGCGTCGGAAGCCTACTCCACCGCGTACTCGGAGCTGACCACGTCGCTCGACGACGCCGCTGAGGCCGTCAACGACATGGCGCAGGCGCTCGACCGCATGGCGGACCAGATCCGCGACAAGGACTCGGAGCTCGCCGGCGGCTGATCCGTCGCGCTGCAGCAAGGGAGGTCGTGGCGCCGGTCGAAAGACCGCCGCCGCGGCCTCTCTCCTTTTGCGGGGAGGATTCCCGCGCCACATACAATCGGGGACATGAACGGAGCGTCGAGCTGATGAGCGGGTCGCAGAGCTATTGGTACAACCTGACCACCCAGTCCGTGCTGCGCGCGGACGAGCGTCCGTCTGAGGACACGCTCGGCCCGTTCGCGACGGCCGCCGAAGCGGAGGAGTCGCCCGCCGTGCTGCTCGAGCACGCGCGCGCGTGGCTCGAAAGCGAAGAGAGCGAGCCCTTCCGCGAAATGGCCGAGGCCGAGGCCGAGGGCGAAACCCCCGCCGACTACCTGTGACGCCGACGTGGTGACCGGGTATCGCCGCGCCGCGGCGCCGGTCGTCGTGCTGCTGGCCGCAACACTGGTCGCGTGCGGTCCAAGCGTGCCGGAGTCGGTCGTTCCGGGCACGCAGGTGACGGTCGGCTGGACCGGGACGTTCACGTCGGTGAACGCCGCAGCTTCGCCGACCGCAGGCAACCTCGACGTCGCCGAGATGATCCGCGGCGACTTCGGCGACGTCATCGACGGCGAGTTCGTCCCCGACGAGGGCTTCGGCACCGTCGAGATCGTCGCCGACGACCCGTTCACGGTCCGCTTCGACCTCGCCGAGCCGTCGTGGTCCGACGGCATCCCGCTCGACGCCGCCGATCTGGTGCTCGGCTGGGCCGGTGCCGCCGGCGCGTTCGCCCTCGAGCCCGAAGCGACCGACGCGACATCGACGTCGACGGAGCAGTCGCTCGTCGGCGTTGACGAGTTCGCGCGCTCCGTCGACATCGCATTCTCCGAGCCGAGCGTGCTGTGGCAGCAGGCGGTCACGGTGCCGGTGCCCGCCCACATCGTGGGCCAGAAGGCGTTCGGCATCGACGACCCCATGGAGGCCAAGCAGGCGGTCATCGAGGCGGTGCAGTCGGGTGACAAGACGGCGCTGGCCTCGATCACCGACGTCTGGCACACCGGCTTCGAGATCGTCGAAGGCGCCGACATCCCGGCAGCGCTGCGACTGTCGAGCGGCCCGTTCTCGATCGACGAGGCCACCGAGTCCGGCGACGGGCAGTCCGTCGAGCTCGTGCCGAACGGAGCGTACCGCGGGCTCGTATCGCCACAGATCGCGCGCGTCTCGCTCGTGCCGCCCGGTGACGATGCCGTCGCAGCGCTCGGCGACACCCTCGATCTCGCGCGCGTGAGTCCGGTGGCATCCACACGTACCGCCGTGCGCGACCTCGAACGCACCGACTTCATCGTCGACACCTCGCATGACGGCACGACGTGGGCGGTCGTCCTCAAGCCGACGGGAACGTTCGCGCGGCCCCAGGTGCGTGCGGCGTTCATCCGCGCGATCCCCGCCGGCGCGATGGTCGAGCGCGGCGGCGGCCAGTGGGCGTCGGCGTACGCCGCATCGACGTCTGTGGTCTCAGCCCCCGGTGCGCGCGCGTACGACATCGTGAACGAGGACTCCGGCTTCACGGAGCAACTGGGCTCGCCGGCCGACGACCCGGCCGTCGACCGGCAGGACGCGGGTGCGTCCGACGGCACACGCGTGTGCGTGCTGTACGACCGCCGCAGCGAATTCGCGACCGGCGCCTTCGCAGCGCTCCGTGAGGGCGCCCGCGAGGGCGGTTGGGACGTCACGGACTGCAGCACCGACGACTTCGGCGCCTCGCTGAAGGCGCGCGGGTGGGATGCCGTGATCACCCGCATCGCGGTGCCGCGCACCCCTGCCGACATCGCGGCGCAATGGGGCAGCGGGTCGGAGACATCGATCGCCCGCCAATCCGATCCCGAGCGCGACGAGCTGATCGCACAGTACGCGCACACGAGCGATGTCTATCAGGCCCGCGAAGTGCTCGCGCAGATCGAGGCCACGATCGTGCGCGCCGCGGTCGTTCGTCCGCTGGCCGTCAACCCTCGGGTGAGTGTCATCGACCGCGACGTGACCGGCATCGCGCCGAGAAGCGGGTCGGTCGCGCCGTGGACGTACGGGGCGGCGCAATGGGCGGCGGTCCCGTGATCGGGGCATGGGGTGTTCTCCCCATCGCAGCGGATTCGCGCCAGCGGTTATCGTCATCATCGGAGGTTTGCGCGTGGGAATGATGTTGCCGAACGAGCTCATCTGGGTGATGGAGAAGCTCGGTTTCGACTGGCCGGATGTCGATGAGGACGAGCTGCGCCGTGGCGCCGGCATGGTCCGGGTGTTCCGTGACGACCTCGAGTCGAAGATCCAGGCGATGGACAACAAGGTCAACGGCGACCTGGCCGCCGCCATGCGGGGCCAGGCAGGGCCCGCGTACGTGGGTGCGTGGAACCAGAACCGCTCGCAGAACCTGCAGAAGCTGCTCGATCTGCTCGGCCCCGCACCGACCGGCATGGAGATCGCCGCGGACGTGGTGTTCGGGCTCAAGATCAAGGTCATCGCCGACGTCACCACGACGATGATCACACTGGTGGGCATGCTCACCAACCCGATCACCGCGGCGGGTGCCGGCCCGATGCTGATCATCAAGAAGAAGCTCCTCAGCGCTGCCGTCGACATCGTCATCGAGCAGCTGTTGAACCAGATCCTTCCGATGGTCATCGAGCCGCTCGCCGAAGAGCTGCCGACCGTCATTATGGCCGCGCTCGACTCGCCGATCGTCGAGGCCGTCGCGGGTGACCCCGACGAGTTCTATGCAGACCTGCAGGCGCTCGAGGCTGCGGAGGGCGAGATGGAGCAGCACGCCGCCGACGTCGAGACGCTGACGGAGCGCCTCATGGCGGACCTGTCGAGCCTCAACATCTCGGGAGACTGACGTGGGGAAGGACATCGGCGAGGCGATCATCCGCCCCCTCAAGAATTCGCTCGACGACATGCCGGTGCACGTGCGCCAGCTCGCCGAGATGTTCCGCAAGCACGGCAAGAAGCAGAAGGACAACGACAGCGAGATCACCGATCTCGACAACACCGAGGTGCCCCAGCCGCTGCGCGACGGGTGGCGACGCGACGGCGACACCCCGAACAGCGTCGTGGGCGATCGTCACGGTACCCGGCCCGATCCGTCGGAGTATCTCGACCAGTCCTACATCGATCAGCACCTGGCGCGGTTCGAGAACGGTGCGAGCCGCATCTACGTGTCGGGATCTCTGCACCAGTGGGGACCGGGACAAGCCGACCACACGACGTTCGTCTTCCCGACCGACGAACTGCAGACCATCCTCGACGAGACCGGCGGCGACGCCCAGCAGCTCGCGCTGCGACTCGGCATGGATGCCGACTTCTACCTCGATTCCGACGGCAACCCGCTGCCCGTCGAGATCCGCAACTTCACACCCGACGAGCTGTCCGGGCTGCGCATGCCTTCCGGCAACGAGGGCGGGGCGAATCCGAAGTGGATTCCCGGCGGCTATCTGCCCACAGGCATCCCCGAGGCCGTCATCGACGTGCCCGAGTCGGCCACAGGGTACGGCAATCTCGACAACGGCGGCACCGATTACAACCACGGACTGTGGCCGGGCACCGGCCAGGGCCTGACGCTGACGAACAATGGCAACAGCTGACGTGTCGCCGTACGACCCGCAGTCGGTCGGCACGGGCGCCGTCGTCACGTACCGCGGCGACCATCTCGTGACGAGCGGCGCGAGCATCGTCGAGGCGATCGACGCCGGCAGCACCGACGGCGCGTGGCTGCTGCCCGAGGTCGTCACGCTGCACCGCGGGCAGGCGACGATCGTGCCGCTGTCGTGGGAGCCGGTGGATGCCGGCAGCGATGCGAAGCAGGTCGACTCCCTGCGCCGACGTGCCACCGAGCTGTGGACCGAGGTCTCGGGTGCCTGCCAGTACCGACATGGCGCGCCGATCTCGATCGGCCTCGATGCGGACACGACCGACCCGTATGCGATCGCGCTGCGACGTTCCGGTGCGCGACGCGCGGACCGCTGGACGTTCGGCGATGCGGCTGTCGTACTCGTCGTCTACGGTGAAGGGATCCCTGCACCGAAGTCCGCGACGGCTGTGCAGGTGGTTCCGCTGGCCTGGGTCACGGACACGCGCAAGCGACCCGCGGTCGACGTGGATCTCGCGTGGACATGGGCCGACGTGGTCGAAGCAGCAGACCAGACACGACCGAACCCGGAGAACTGACGTGGGCAAAGACATCGGCGAGGCGATCATCCGCCCGCTCAAGAATTCGCTCGACGACATGCCCGTGCACGTGCGCCAGCTCGCCGACATGTTCCGCAAGCACGGCAAGAAGCAGAAGCGCAACGACAGCGAAGTCACCGATCTCGACAACACCGGTGTGCCGCAGGAACTGCGCGACGGCTGGAAGAAGGACAGCTGGCACACCCCCGACCGCGTCGTCGCGGGCGGCAAGCAGAACCGCCCCTACCCGGCCGAATACCTCGACAACGACTACATCCAGCAGCACATCGCCCGGTTCGACGATGGCGCGACCCGGTTCTATCGTGCCGACAGCCTCGACAAGTACGGTCCCGGCAACAACGGCACGACCTTCGTGTTCCCGACGTCTGAGATCGACGACATCATCAAGAAGGCCGACGGCGACCCGAAGAAGCTCGGCACGATGCTCGGGCTCGGCGAGAACTTCTTTGTGGATGCCGATGGCAACGCGGTCGACATCATCCGCGCCGACTTCGACCCTGAGCAGCTCATGAACGGCAACATCCGCATGCCGCGCGGCACCGAGGGCGGCGCGAACGCGCAGTGGATCCCCGGCGGCTACCTGCCGGAGGGCATCCCCGAGGCGGTCTTCAACGTCTCGGACGGCTCGGGCGGCACCTTCACGCACTTCTATGTCAAGTAGTCAGTCACCCGGCGCGGCGGGCGTGCGGTACCCCAACAAGTTCGACATCGCGCGGCTCGTGGCGGTGGGCACACCCCCGCACCTCGAGGTCACCGAAGCGCAGCAGCGCTATGCGGCCGGCAACAGCCTGCACGTCGTGCCCGAGGGCGAGCCGCCGGCGTGGTTCCTGCTCGTCGCGCCGGATCACCACCGCTTCTCGGTCACCTTCTATGCGCCGACCGGCACGCCGCTGCGCGATGCAACGTGGGAGCGCGACGGTGACGGGCTGCTGTGCCGTCGCCTGATCGATCTCTTCTACCCGGACGGCGACCCCGGCCGGCGAGTGCCGTTCAGTCAGGTGTTCTCGGTGACGCATGAGATCGGGGCCGACGGCATCGTCCGTTCCGTCCTCTCGTCGCCGATCGAGCATGACACGGTCGTCGAGGGCGCGGTCGATCTCGCCCACGTTCGCACGGCGCTCCCGCCGTTCGGGGAGTGGGACGGCGTCGTGGCCCCCTCGGCGCCAGGCGAGTCGGAGCGCTTCGGCCTCGATGCGATCGACGCCGCCCTCGCGGCCGTCGAAGCGTATGCGAGTGGCGAGGTGCCGACCGACGGCGGGTGGCGGATCGCGGGCGGATCGCGCGACATCATGGATGCCGTCGATCTGCTGGTCGCCGCCGGATCACCGGTCACCGCGGTGCCCGTCATCGAACGCGGCGCCGCACAGATCATCCCGCTCGCAGTGCAGGCACCGCCCTCGAGCGGACGGGACCCGCGCGAGGAACGGCGGCGCATCACGGCGCTGCACGACGACGTCCGCGATGCCTGCGAGCACCGTGAGGGGCAGGCGATCGGTCTCGACCTCGCGGCGACGGGCACGGACGCGGCCGCCGTGTACGCGCACGCATTGCGCGGTGCGGGCGCCACCGCCGCCGAGTACTGGGCGTTCGGTGGACGTCATGCGCTCGTGCTGGTGACGACCGGAGACGCCGCCGACGGCGACCTCTCACTGTCACTGCAGGTCGTGCCGCCCGCGTGGGCGGGCATCGGCGGCGCGGCCGCCCCCGCCGCCGATGATCTGCGGTGGTCGATCTCTGACATCGGCACCGATCCCGCCGGATACGCTTGAACCGATCGCCACAGGAAGGCACCAGACGATGACCGCTGTTTTCGGAGACGTCGAGATCGACATCACCCCGCGCATCTACGGCGCGAGCGAGCTCGGCGTGCTGTCGCTCACCGCACCGGGAGACGCACACCCGCGGGTGGTCTACGTCGGCGGCGAACTGTTCGTCGGTCTCGACCGTTCGACCGGCGGCGCGATCACGCAGGGCGACGCGGCGCAGGCAGCCGCTCCGTTCGACGACACCGTCGCAGCAGCGCTTCCCCAGCAGACGACCTTCGAGACGCGTGACGGTCTCGCGACCGTCACCGACGAGACGCAGGCAGCGGCGGTGCTGCTGACGCCCGCGAACGTGCAGTGGCCGGCACTGGAGGGCGACCCCGTCGTGTTCGCCCTCTCGCGTGAGCAGGTCGTCGTCGTCGGATCCGACGACGAAGCGGGCGTAGCCACGGTGCTCGACCTCATCGATCAGCTCTTCGAAGCCGGTGGGCCCCTCGTCAGCGCCCACCCGATCGTGCTGACCGACGGCGCGTGGGCCCCGTTCGCGTGGCACGAGCGCTTTCCCGCGCTCGACCTGCGCATCCAGCGCGCGCTTCGCCTGTTCAGCGTTCGCGCCTACGAGGCGCAGTCTGTCGCCCTCGCCCGACCCGACGTGCACATCGCCGACCCGAAGATCCACGTGCGCGAAGACGGCGTCACGCTCACCTTCGCGGCGTGGCCGAAGGGCACCGCAACGCTGCTGCCGGTGGTCGACAACGTCATGATCGCCGATCCGTCGGGCACGCTGAGCGTCGCGACGATGGATCAGTTCCTCGACGCCGGTGACGATGCGATCGTTCGCACCGGGCTCTCCCCCGCACGGTACTTCGTGCCCGGAGACCAGCCCCGCTGACCACGGGTGGGGTGTTCTCCCCATCGCCGTGGCGGCATGCCCGCCGATAGCGTCGTCGGCGGAGGTGGTCGACATGGGCATGATGCTGCCGAACGATCTCGTGTGGGTGATGGACAAGCTCGGCTTGGAGTGGCCCGACATCGATGAAGATGAGGTGCGCAAGGGCGCCGACTACGTCCGCACCTATCGCGACGACCTCGAGACACTCGTGCAGACCGCCGACCGCAAGATCAACGGCGACATCGCGAACGCCATGCGCGGCCAATTGGGCCCGGCTCACGTCGAGGCATGGAACCGCAACCGGTCCGAGAACGTGCAGCAGCTCATCGACCTGCTGGGCCCGGCATCCCAGGGCATGGACATCGCCGCCGACATCGTGCTGGCGCTCAAGATCAAGGTGATCGCCGAGGTCACGCTGACCCTCATCCAACTCGTCCCGCTGCTGGCCGCCGGTCCCTTCGGCGCGGGCGGTGCGGCGCTGCTCATCCTCGCGCGCAAGAAGATGTTCTCGTTCATGATGGAGGCGACCCTCGAGAAGGTCATCAACGAGGTGCTGCCGCTGGCGGTCGAGCCGCTCGCCGAGAAGGTGCCGGGTCTCGTGCAGGCGATGCTCGACGCGCCGGTGGTCGAAGACAACATCGGCGATGCCGACGAGTTCTACGCCGACCTCATGGCGCTCGATCAGGCCGCCGAAGACATGGACGCCCACGCCGACGACGTCGAAGAGCTGACCGAACGCCTCATCGCCGACTTGGCCAACCTGCAGATCTCCGGGGAGTGACTCCATGACGATGAAGAAGGTCATCCGCGACATCATCGACACGATGGACAGCGCGGGGCACGAATTCAAGAAGGGGTTCTCGGGCGCCTTCCGCGCACGCGGCGGCAAGCACCGCGCCGACGCGGATGCCATCCGAGAGCTCGACCGCAAGAACGCCAAGGATGCGAAGCCCAAGCACCGGGCCGACAAGCCGACGTCGCACGCGAAGAAATACGACATCCTCACCGACGTCACGAAGGGGCGCGAACAGATCGGGCGCACCGGCAAGCACGCCGATCCCGACTACGACGCCGCCCGCGACCTCGGCGCATCCATCGCGAAAGAGATCCGCGCCGTTCCCGGCGACATCCTCGATGAGATCAAGGGCGCACCGAAGAAGGTGCCCCAGCAGTTCATCGAAGAGCTCTACGAAGACGCGATCGGTCAGGGAAAGCCCGACGCCTACGGCGAGAAGGCACCAGGACAGGACATGAAGTTCCTCGCACCGGCGTCTGAGATCGCGAACCTCGCGGCGCTCAGCACGGCGCAGCTCGAGAGCCGCCTCGGCCTCGAGGCCGGTGCGCTGAAGGGTGCCGACGTCGAGATCAATCTCGTCGACGGCACACGGTTCGCGAGCATCGAGATCGACTTCCCCCACAATTGAGCCGACCCCGGTAAGCGCTCTCCCCGGTAGGCTGGGGGCATGTCGACGACGCCGCAGCCCACCGCCGTCATCGCGAGTGGTGCAGGCCGCTACGCGGACCCGTGGCATCCGTTCCCCGACACGAGTCCCCTGATCGCGGACGTGCTCGAAGACGCCGGCTTCACGGTGCGCATCGACGACGACATCGACGGCGCGATGACCCGACTCGACGGCGTCGACCTGATCGTCGTCAACGCCGGCGACCCGTGGCGCGACGCCGAGCCGGTGCAGGTGGCGCAGGGCTCGCTCGACGGGTTCGCCGCCGCGATCGACCGCGGCATCGGCATCCTCGCGTTCCACTGCGCGACGGCAACCCTGCGCGACTACCCCGACTGGGCCGCGGCGGTCGGCGCCATGTGGGTGCCGTCGCTGTCGATGCATCCGGATGCCGGGGTGACGACGATCCGCGGCGGCGCACTGCCGGACGGCACGCCCATCGACGACTTCGAACTCTTCGACGAGCGCTACTGCCGTTTGCAGCAGATCGGGAGGCGGCACATCGTGGCCCGGCACGACGGGGCCGACGACGCGCCCGCAGCCGAGCCCACCGCGTGGGTGCGCGAGTACGGGGCCGCGCGGGTCGCGGTCGACGTCCTCGGCCACGACGTACGCTCATACGAGTCCCCCGGCCACCGCGCGCTCATCGCCGCACTGGCCGGCTGGGTGACGACCCGCTGACACACCGGAGGAATCGCATGCAGACCAGAACAATCGGCCCCTTCAGCGTCTCGGCGATCGGACTGGGCGCGATGCCCGTTTCGATGAATGGCGACGGCGTGCTGCCCGACCGCGACGACGCGATTGCGACGGTGCACGCCGCCCTCGACGCCGGCTTGACCTTCATCGATACCGCCGACATCTACGCGCCCTCGTGGGACACGATGGGCCACAACGAGCAGATCGTCCGCGACGCACTCGCATCGTGGCACGGCGACACCTCGAAGGTCCTCGTGGCGACCAAGGGCGGCATCACACGCGACGAGCACAAGGACTTCGGCCGCGACGGTTCGCTCGACTATCTGCGCCGTGCCGTCGAGGCATCGAAGCGCAATCTCGGCGTCGACGTCATCGACCTCTACCAGTACCACCGCCCCGACCGCTGGATGGTCTACGGACACATCATCGAGAACCTGCGGACGCTCCGAGACGAAGGCCACGTGCGCGAGATCGGCATCTCCAACGCGAGCGTCGAGGAGATCGCGATCGCCCAGGAGGTGCTCGGCGAGGGCGGCCTGGTGAGCGTGCAGAACGAGTTCTCGCCCCGCCACCCCGGCAGCTACGGCGAACTGCGCTACTGCCACGACCACGGCATCGCTTTCCTGCCGTGGAGCCCGCTCGGCGGCACCGGTGGCGGCGGGCGGTCGGTCGGCGAACGCTTCGGCGTATTCCGCGAGATCGGCGACGCGCACGGTGTCAGCCCGCAGCAGGTCGTGCTGGCCTGGGAGCTGTCGCTGAGCCCCCACGTCGTGCCGATCCCGGGCGCGCGACGCGCGGCATCCATCAGCGACTCGGCACGAGCCGCCGATCTCAGCCTCACCGACGACGAGCTCGCACGCTGCACGGCCACCGTCGGCATCGAGGTCTGACCCGGGTTCCGGTTCAACATTCAGGCTTCTCGAGAGTGTCGATCGCGCGCAGCAGGGCGAGCACTTCCCGCACGGCACCCGCGACCGTCGCCGGCTCCTCACCGGATGACACCAGCCACAGCGATCCGACGAACCGGCACGGGTCTCCCACGTTTCAGCGCGACGGCCGCTTCGACTCCTGCTTCGCCGCCACCGTCTTCGCCGTCGCCGTCGCCGTGAGCCACCACCACACGCCGACCGCCACCGCGGCGTACACCGCGAACAGTGAGATCCACAGCCAGAACGGCGTGCTCGTCTCTTCCCAGCTCGCCGGGAACGGCAGCAGCACGATCATGAACGCGATCGTTGCAGCCGTCCACGTCGCCAGCCACCACCAGCGGCTGCGCGCGAACAGCACACCTCCCGGCATCCCGGCGAACGGCAGCAGCATGACCGGCAGCGCAGAGAACCCCACCACCGCCGTGGCGGCGAGGGCTTCGACGGCGAAGGTGTCGAGCACGCCGCCGGTCTCGCCGAGCGGTTCGGCGAGCGCCGAGTAGCCGGCGAACGCGACGATCGCGAGCGTCGCGACGTACCCGACCTCGACGAGGGCGAGGCGCAGCGTGTCCCGTTGCGAAACGGTCGCCGGCAGCACCGCGCCGAGCAGCACGCCGAACACGACGCCCGGCACGAACCCAGTCACCCTGGAGAGCACGACCGTCACGACCAGCAGGACCAGCGCACCGCCGAGCAGTCGCACGCGAGGCCGCTCGGCGACGCCCCACCGCACGGCGACAGCGCCGACCACAAGCGCCGCGACGACGCCTTCGACGATGAACGAGACCAGGCTCGACGCGACCATCCGCACCGATCCGGCGTTGAAGCCGAACGACGGATCCACGAAGCCCGCGATCACGGCCGCCGCCACGAGACCGAAGGCAACCGGCATCCAGATCGGCAGCGACTGGCCACCCCGATGCAGGCCGCGTCCGATACGTCCGATCAGTCGGGATGCCGGTGCCCACAGCCGTGAGACCCGGTCGTAGTGCTCCTGCACAGCCGACTCGAGCAGCTTGCCCGGAAAGGCGAGGATTGCCGCGAACACCAGCACGAGCGCGACCGTGCACGCCAGCACCACCGGACGCAGATCGAGCTGCGCGCCGGTCCTGAGCCCGTCATAGGTCGACGGCGCCCCGGGACCCTCTGCGAGCCGCCCGCCCGCGATCGGTTCGGCGACGACCGGCTCCTCCTCGGCGAGTTCGATGGCGACCGGTTCGGTGACGGGCTCCTCGGTCGGCAGCGGTGTCGGCGTCGACGGTTCGGGAATGTCGAGCAGCGGGAGGATTCTCGCGCGGATCTGCGCGAGCAGCTCGGGCGCGAACCCCCGTCCGGCCATGACGACACCCTCGCCGATCAGCACCTCCTGCGCCGGATACGACACTTCGGGTTGGGTCAGGTCGAGCGGTTCGTAGCGCGAGAACACGGCGCCGTCGGGTGTCTGCGACGGTGCGTAGCCGGCATCCGTCAGGCGGGTGACGAGGTCCGTCTCGTCGTCGAGCAGGGCGTAGCCGATGGCTGCGGCCTCGGAGCCGTCCATCTGGAACCACCAGCACGTCAGTCCGCCGCCTTCGCCGAGGTGTCCCCAGGCCGTCCAGTCCTCGGCGTCGGGGTGGTTTTCCACACCGCCGGTGTCGGCGCCGGACGTGTCGAAGAAGGTGTACTGCGCCTCGGCGAGCTCGGCGCGCAGCTGCTGGTCGACCAGGTCGTCGCACGTGACCGGCTGCGTGGTCGCAGCGGAGGCTGTCCACGCGGGCGCCACGACCACGGCGAGCGCGAACACGACCACGACCAGCGCGCGGAGTGCGCGCGCCGTGGTCGATGTCGCTCTGCGTGCGTGCGTCCCCATGTCGCTCACGTCGGGTCGTCCGGTCGTCGGGTCGTCCGGTGGTGCGTGCCGCCAGGGTAAGGCCGCCCGCGCCGGGGCACAAGACCCCGAGGCGCGCGATGGCGTGCAACATTCAGGCTCTGCGCGACGTGCCGCACCCCGGCCCGCGGAATTCCGCGGGTGCGGCGCGGGGCGGGCGTCGCGGAGACTGAATGTTGAACGGGGCGGGGCGGTCAGCCCCGCAGGATGCGGCCGACCACGGCGGCGGGGGCGAGGTCGAGGCGGCGCAGCAACTGGGCGTTGACAGCGACGACGACGGTCGACAGCGACATCAGCATGGCGCCGATCGACATCGGCATGACGAACCCGATGGGGGCGAGGATGCCGGCGGCCAGCGGCACCGAGATGAGGTTGTACCCCGCCGCCCACCACAGGTTCTGCTGCATCTTGCGGTAGCTCGCCTTCGAAAGTTCGATGATCGACAGGACCGCGCGCGGGTCGTCCCCGGCGAGGATGACACCGGCCGAGCCGATCGCGACATCGGTGCCGGCGCCGATCGCGATGCCGACGTCGGCCTGCGCGAGCGCGGGTGCGTCGTTGACGCCGTCACCCACCATCGCGACCTTGCGGCCTTCGCGCTGCAGCTCGGCGACCTTCGCGGCCTTGTCCTCCGGGCGCACCCCGGCGAAGACCCGGTCGATGCCGAGTTCGGTGCCGACCGCGCGCGCGACGGCCTCGGCATCACCGGTGATCATCACGACCTGCACCCCGACGCGGTGCAGCGCCTCGATCGCCTCACGCGACTCGGGCCGGATCTCGTCGGCGAGGGCCAGGGCACCGATCACGACCCCGTCGCGGGCGACGTGCAGGATGATCGCCCCGTCCGCACGCCACGTGTCGGCGATCGCGCGCTCGGACGCCCCGATCTCTTCGATCATCTTCGGGCCGCCGACCCGGATCTCGGCGCCGTCGACGGTCGCGGTCACGCCGACCGCGGGCGACGACGTGAACCCTGTCGCCCGCGGCAGATCGAGGCCGCGCTCGGTCGCGGCGCGCACGATGGCGCGGGCCAGCGGGTGCTCGCTGTCGGCCTCTGCGGATGCGGCGAGCGCCAGCATCCGGTCTTCATCGCCATCGGCGTCGACCCCGGTGACCGTCGGCTCACCCTTGGTGAGGGTGCCGGTCTTGTCGAACAGCACGGTGTCGACGGTGCGCATGCTCTCGAGGGCCAGGCGGTCCTTCACGAGCACGCCGCCGCGCGCCGCGCGCTCGGTCGCGATGGAGACGACGAGCGGGATCGCGAGGCCCAGCGCGTGGGGGCAGGCGATCACGAGCACCGTGACGGTGCGGACGACGGCGGCATCCGGATCGCCCAGCACCGACCACAGGACCGCGGTGATCACGGCGGCGCCGAGTGCGAACCAGAACAGCCACCCGGCGGCGCGGTCGGCGAGGCGTTGGGCGCGCGACGACGACGCCTGCGCGTCGGCGACGAGGCGCGAGATCCCTGCGAGCGCCGTGTCATCGCCGATCGCGGTGACCTCGACGCGGATGCCGGAGTCGGTCGCCACGGTGCCGGCCGTCACCGTGTCCCCCACGGTGCGGGCGACCGGGCGGGATTCGCCGGTGACCATCGACTCGTCCATATCGGCGGCACCGTCGACGACACGACCGTCGGCGGGCACACTGCCGCCGGGGCGGACGACGACGACGTCCCCGACCCGCAGGTCGGTGGGCGAGACCGTGACGATGGTGTCGCCCTCGACCCGCTCGGCCTCATCGGGCAGGAGGGCCGCGAGCGAGTCGAGCGCCGAGGTGGTCTGCGCGAGCGAGCGCATCTCGATCCAGTGGCCGAGCAGCATGATGACGATCAGCAGCGCCAGCTCCCACCAGAACTCGAGTTCGTGGTGCAGGATGCCGAGGCTCGCTCCCCACGACGCGAAGAACGCGACGGTGATCGCGAGGGCGATCAGCAGCATCATGCCGGGCTTGCGGGAGCGCAGTTCGGACACGGCGCCGGTGAGGAACGGGCGCCCGCCCCACACGTACATGACGGTGCCGATGACGGGAGACACGAACGTCGCCCACGCCGGAATCTGGTAGCCCAGCAGCATGCCGAACATGCCCGAGAACGCGACGACCGGGACGGCGAGGAGGAGGTTGATCCAGAAGAGGCGCCGGAACTGGCCGACGTGGTCGCCGTGTCCTGCGTGGCCCCCGTGCCCGCCGTGGCCGCCGTGGCCGCCCGCCATGTCGTGACCTCCGTGGCTCTCGTGACCTCCGTGGCTCTCGTGCCCAGCGTGGTCGTGCCCGGCGTGCGCCGCGTGGCTACTGGCGTGGTCGTGAGCGGCGTGACCGGCGTGACCGGCGTGACCGGAGTGACCGGCGTGGTCGTGCGCAGAGTGATCCTGCGACGCGTGCGCGTTCGGGGATGCGGGCTCGGCCGGCGTGTGGGTGCCGTGGTGGTCGTGAGCGCTCATGGTGCAATCCTTCCGATGTCGTCTCTCCGCAACAACCAGAATACCCCCCGGGGGTATTCCCGGCCAAGGGTGGGAGCACCCGTGCACCCCCACCCCCAGCGCCGGATCACAGGTCTTCGAGCAACTCCCGCATCTCGGCGATCTCCGCGGTCTGCGCGTCTATCACCGCCTGGGCGAGCGCGATGGCGCCGGCATCCTGTCCTTCGGCGACCTGCACTTCGGCCATCTCGACGGCACCTTCGTGGTGCACGATCATCTGCTCCAGGAACAGTCGCGACGCCTCGTCGGCTGGGGCATCCGCGAGCGCGGTCATGTCGGCATCCGACATCATTCCGTCGCCGTGCCCCATACCCGACATGTCGCCGGCCTCGTCGACGCCCCACGCGTCGAGCCACCCGCGGAGCATGTCGATCTCGGGGCCTTGGGCCGCCTTGATACGCTCCGCCAAGTCGGCCACGCGCGGGTCGATGCCGTCCTTGTCGAGCACGACGTCGCTCATCTCGATGGCCTGCTCGTGGTGCGGGATCATCATCGTGGTGAACATGATGTCGGCCATGCCGGGGCTCTGCGCTTCGCCGGTCGCCGACGGGTCGGCCGGCGTGGTCGACGCATCCGAGCAGCCCGCCAGGGTCATGGCGAGCACGAGGGGAATGGTCGCCGCCAGTGCGGCACGGATCTGGGTCTTCATCTTCATGGGTTCTGCTTTCGTGGTGTCGTCGTGGCGCGCCGACGTTTCGCGGGCGCGCGAAGGAACGCGCCCGGAACGGGACGCGTCGAAAGGCCGCTGCGCGGCACGGCCTCACGTACGACTGATGCAGAGCAGCGCGAGATCCGGCGCAGGGGCACCGATCACGCCCGCCGGTCGCGTGGATGCCGCGGGTCTGCGCACCGGCATCCGCACCCGCAGTCGTGCGACGCGACGTGCACCCAACGCGACGAGCGCCAGGAGCGCCAACAGGCACAGCACGGCCGCCGCGTCGGCGCCCATGGGCGCCCCCACCGCATCCTCGATGGCGGGGTCAGCGGCGTGATGGGCTGGCGCGGCCACGGTGGTCGCTCCGTGGGCATCGTGCCCACCAGGCGGCGAAAGCACGTGCATGCCCAGCAGGCCCGCGATGACGGCAACGGCCAGCAGCAGCGCGACGGCCCACCCGGCCCGCGTGCGCTGCGTCGTCTCCATGCCGCCATGGTACCCCCTGGGGGTATGCCCGACGAGGCGCGACGGGCCCCAATCCCCTCGTTTACAGGGCGCGTTTTGTCGGCTCAGCACGCCCGAGGCGACAAGATGCGTCCTGTAAACCGCGCCGAAGCGACCACACGCGCCCAGCGAACGCGCGGCGTCAGACCGCGACGTCGGGACGAGGTCGCGCCCGGCACCGCCGAGACGGTGACGTTCGAGGTGCCGGTCGCCGCGTGCACGATCGTGGATACCGCCGGTGACCGCATCGTCGAACCCGGCGCGTTCGAGATGCTCGTCGGCCCGTCCTCGCGCGAAGAGGCACTGCTCGTCGCGGGCTTCGAGGTGCGCTGACCCCGGCATCGGTCTCTGCAGGACGCGTGTGGTCGCGTCGCGCGTGTCGAGGCGGCCACACGCGTCCTGCATCTGCGCGCGCCGTTCGCCTGGCGCGTGTTGTCGTTTCGGCGCGCGCACGCGCCCTGCATTCAGTTCGCCTGGCGCGTCTGGTCGCTTCGGCGCCCGCATGGCGCACAACGCGACAGGCGAACGAGGGCGAAGCCGCGTCAAGCGCCAGGTGAAGTGACGGGCATCCGGATGCCGAACCACGACGTCACGCCACCGGCGACGAGCAGGAGCACACACGCGATGACGGCCCGGTGCAGGCCTTCGAGATCGAGCGCGCCGCCGACGATGAACGCCAGCGCCGCGACGGCCAGCAGGCCGGCGATGCGCGAGATCGCGTTGTTCACGGCCGAGGCGGTGCCGGCCCGCTCCGGCCCGATCGCACCGAGGATCGTGGAGGTGAGGGGCGAGACGGTCGCGGCGAGTCCGACGCCGAACACGAGCATGCCGGGCAGCACCTGCCACCAATACGAGAACGGTTCGCCGACGGTCAGCAGCAACAGCAGTCCCCCGGCCATGATGAGCGGCCCGGCCGTCATGAACACCCGCGGCCCGTAACGGCCAGCCAGCGCGCCGGCGCGTGAGCTCAGCATCGCGACGAGGACCGTCGCGGGCAGGCTCGCGAGCCCGGCGAGGGTCGCCGAGAACCCCTGGGTCTGCTGCAGATAGACCGTGAGCACGAGCATCACAAGTGACAGTGCGGCGTAGATGAACAGTGTGGCCAGGTTGCCCGCCGAGAAGTTGCGCACCCGGAACAGCGACAGCGGCAGCATCGGCGCCCGCACGCGGCGCTGTCGAGCGAGGAAGACGGCGAGCAATGCGATACCGCCGAGGAGCGACCCCCACACCGCCGGGTGCGCCCACCCAAGGTTCGGCTGTTCGATGAGCGCGAAGACCGTCGCGCCGAGCCCGAGCGTGCACACCACGGCGCCGAGCACGTCGACCGCGGCATCCGGTGTGCGCACGTCGCGCAGTCCGGTGCGCGGGATGAGCGCGAGCGTCCCGGCGATCGGGACCACGTTGATGAGGAAGGCCCACCGCCACGATGCGAGGTCGATGAGTGCGCCACCCAGCAGGGGGCCGACGAGCATCGCGGCGGTGGTCATGGCCGTCCAGATGCCGATCGCGCGCGACTGCGCCGCATCGCGGAAGGTGGAGGTGATGAGGGCGAGCGAACTCGGCACCAAGAAGGCGGCGGCCGCGCCCTGCACGGCGCGCGCGACGATGAGGAACACCGGGTCGGGAGCGAGCGCGATCGCGACCGAGGCGACCCCGAATCCGACCAGCCCGATGCGCATCACCAGCAGTCGGCCGAACGCGTCGCTGGCCGAACCCGCGACGAGGATGAGGGCGCCGAGCGTGATCAGATAGGCATCCACGACCCATTGCTGCGTCGTGAGCCCGCCGCCGAGCTCGGTGCTGATCGCGGGGAGTGCGACGTTGACGATCGTGCCGTCGAGGAACGACACGAACGACGCCAGCACCGCGACCGTCAGCGTGAGGCGCTGGGCCGGGGTGAACGCGTCGGTCATGACGTCACGGTAGTCCCGACCGACGACCTTGGGGCGATGTCAGCCGATGAGTTCTGCCAGGAGCGTCTCGACGCGGGCGCGGATCTCGTCGCGGATCCGGCGCACCCCGCCCAAATCCAGCTCGGAGGGGTCGGGGATCTGCCAGTCGAGGTACCGCTTGCCCGGGTAGACCGGGCACGCGTCGCCGCACCCCATGGTGACGACGGCATCCGCCGCTCGCACGACGTCGTCCGTGAGCGGCTTGGGGTACTGCTCTGTCACGTCGATGCCGATCTCGGCGAGCGCGGTGACGACTGCAGGCAGGATGCCGGTGCCCGACGGCTGCGAACCCGCCGATCGCACATGGACTCGCCCGCGCGCGAGGTGCTCGGTGAGTGCCGCCGCCATCTGTGAGCGGCCGGCGTTGTGCACGCAGATGTACAGCACCTCGGGCACCGGCTTCGCGCTCAGCCCGCGCGACTGCGCAAGCGCGGTCAGCCGGTCCTTGGCGAACCGCTCGGTGAGACTCGGCAGGTGGGTGCGGACCGTCGCCGTGCGTCCGAGCGCCGTATACGACTCGAACACGACGCGTTCGACGGTCTCGGCCGAGATCGATCCGTCGAAGGCGTCGGCGAGACGCTCGGCCGCGCGATGCAGCAACTGCTCGGGCGCGAGGAGCGACCCTTGCCCATCACTCCCGCTCATGATGCCGCCCGCCCATTGACGAGTTCTGCCAGCAGGCCCTCGACGCGGGCGCGGATCTCGTCGCGGATCGGCCGCACCGCCTCGATGCCCTGTCCTGCGGGGTCGTCGAGCTGCCAGTCCTCGTAGCGTTTGCCGGGGAAGATCGGGCACGCGTCACCGCATCCCATGGTGATGACGACGTCGGACTCGCGCACCGTGTCGACCGTGAGCACCTTCGGCTGCTCACCGGCGATGTCGATGCCCTCCTCAGCCATCGCGGCGACCGCGACGGGGTTAATCTCATCCTTCGGTGCCGAGCCCGCCGACAGCACCTCGACGCGATCGCCGCCGAGTTCGCGCAGGAACCCTGCGGCCATCTGCGATCGGCCCGCGTTGTGCACGCAGACGAAGAGGACGGTGGGGGTGTGAGACATCGGGGCATCCCTTCTGGTGTTTCCAAAAGCATAGATGCAGATCTATCTATTTGTCGATGAACGAGCGGTGAACGCTCACCCGACCAGCTCGTCGACCAACGCCTGCACCCGACGATCGATGTCGTCGCGGATCGCGCGCACCTGTGGCAGCGGCAGCCCTGCGGGGTCGTCGACCTCCCAGTCGAGGTAGCGTCGCCCCGGATAGACCGGGCACGCATCGCCGCATCCCATCGTGACGATGACATCGGCGCCCCGCACGACGTCATCGGTGAGCGGCTTGGGAAACTCCCCCTCGGCCGCGATACCGATTTCGGTCAGCGCCTGCAAGACAACCGGACGCACTTCGGACGCTGGGTTCGACCCTGCCGTCGCCACAACCAACCGATCACCGGCGAGCCGCCGCAAGATCGCAGCCGCCAGCTGCGAACGCCCGGCGTTCTGCACGCACACGAACAGCACGGTCAGCACCTCGGGCTTCGCACTGTCGGCCGCGATATCGAGCCGCCCGACCGTGAACGCTGCAGCCCGCGCGAGCAACGTCGCGTCGTCCAGCCCGAGGCCACGCAGTTGTTCGATGCTGTCGGCGAACTGTTCGGCGACGGTCTCAGCACCGTACACACCGGCGTAGCGTCTCGCGAGGTCTGCAACGGCACGGTCACGGCTCGGCGCAAGCGGCTCATCACCGGGTTCGAGCAGGGCACTGACCCGCGCCGCATGCGCTGGTGCCAGTGCATACCAGGCACGCCGCCCGTCCGGCGTCCGCGTCACGATCCCGTCGTCGAGCAGAACGCGCATGTGATGACTGACGGTCGGCTGCCGAAGTCCGAGGCGCTCGGCGACATCACCGACGAGCACCCGGCCATCCGGAGCGTCGCGGATCATCCGCAGGATGCCGGCGCGCCTGGGATCGGCGAGCACCGAAAGATCCTGCGCTTGACGCATAGATCACAGTCTATTGACCATCAACCCCGTTGGTCCGGCTGCGTCGCTCGATGAGCAGCGTGTCGCGCCACCGCCCGGCGTGCACGCCGCGCTCCGACCTGCCGATACGCTCTCGCCGGCCCACGACACGAAAGCCCGCTCGCTCGTGCAACGCAGCACTTCCCGCGTTCTCGGGGAAGATCGACGACTGGATCGTCCACACCCCCGAAGCCTCAGCGGCATCGATGAATGCAGCGAGCAATATGCCACCGATCCCTCGGCCCCGCGCGCCGCGCGCGACGTAGACCGAATGCTCAATGATGCCGCGGTACGCCGCCCTCGATGAGACGGGGGATGCCGCAACCCAGCCGACGACCGCGCCGTCGGCATCGACCGCGACGAGCCTGAGGTCGGATCGGCGCGCCGCATCGAACGCCTCCCATTCGGGTGTCGACGACTCGAACGTCGCCTCTCCGTCCTCAATCCCCTGTGCGAAGATCTGCTCGACGGCCGGCCAATCCCCCGCATCCATCGACCTCGTCGTGACACTCACCCGCAACACCCCTCGCCCACCCCACCCGTCGAGCACACACCGGTCGCGGGCAGTTCGAGCTGCACGTGCGAGGCGGCCTCGAGGTCGCCTGCGATCGCCGCAACCACCGACCTCACCTGCTCGTAACCGGTCGCGAGGAGGAAGGTCGGAGCTCGCCCATACGACTTCATTCCCACGACGAAGAAGTGCTCCTCGGGATGTGCGAGCTCTCGGAAACCGTGCGGTTCGACGGTGCCGCAACTGTGCACATTGGGGTCGATCAGCGGCGCGAGTCGACGCGGCGCCTCGACGATCTCGTCGAAGTCGAGACGGAGCTCGCGCAGCATGCCCAGGTCGGGTCGGAAGCCGGTCGACGCGACAACCACATCGGTGGCGTGCACCGAGGACACCGGCCCGCTTCGTCCGATGAGCTCAATCCCGCCGTCGACACGTCGCACCGCATCCGTCTCGAACCGGTCGACCACGTCGATCCTGCCGGCGGCGATATGCGCATCGAGGCGTCGCCCGAGCGCGGCGCGGTCGGGAAGCTCATCGTCGCTCGAACTCGACACCCGCACGGCGTCGGCGGTGCGGATGACCCACGCGATCCGGGTCGCGGGCGCTTCGTCGGCGAGCGCGACGAGTGCCAACAGTGTGTTCGCGGCGGAGTGTCCAGCGCCGACCACGCTGACGCGCCGTCCTTCGAAGCGGTGCCGATCACTACCGAGCACATCGGGGAGCGGCCCGACGAGCGCATCGCCGATGTCATCGGCACCGCGCAACGGCAGTCCGTCGGATGCAAGCGGACTCGGCTGGTCGAACGTGCCCGACGCGTCGATGACGGCGCTCGCGAGCACCGTTTCTTCGCGATCTCCCCGCTGAACTCTGAGGACGAACGGTGCGGCAGCGCGGCCGCGGGTTCGCGTGCGATCCATCCCCTGTCGCGATACCCCCGTCACGCGAGCGCCGGTGTGGAGGTGAGTGGCAAGCTGTGGGAGCTCGGCGAGCGGGCGCAGGTACGCCTCGCGCAACTCGGTGCCGATGGGGGCGATATCTGCCGGAGGCATCGCCCACGACGTCGTCTCCAGCAGTTCGACCGCCACCGGATCCACAAGATAGCGCCACGGTGAGAACAGTCGTGTGTGCCCCCACCGGTCGACGGCATCAGCGATGTCGCCTGCCTCGAACAGTTCGAAGGGAATCTCGCGTGTCGCGAGGTGCGCGGCCGCGGCGAGCCCGACCGGTCCGGCGCCGATGATCACCACCGGGTGGGAGATGGTCGCCACGTGCGGTCGCGTGGGGGTGAGATCGAGAAGCGTCATGCCAACTTCCTCTATATCGAAGATCGTCAATGCAAGCGAGCTTCCACCTTGTATCGAAGTTTGTCAATATCGACTATCATCGATGCATGACCACGCTCGACGTCACCGACATCTCGACAGTCGCCTGTTGCACGCCGCTCGTGCGGGAGACGCTCACGGCAGCGGATGCCGAGCAGCTCGCCCACACCCTCAAGGCGCTCGCCGATCCGACGCGCCTTCGGCTGCTGTCGATCGTCGCCGCGACCCAGAACGGCGAAGCGTGCGTGTGCGATCTGACCGACCCGGTGGGCCTCAGCCAGCCGACCGTGTCGCACCACCTCAAGATCCTCACGGAGGCCGGGTTCCTCACCCGCAGCAAGCGCGGCACCTGGGCGTACTACGCGATCGTGCCCGGCGCGCTCGAGCGCCTGTCCGGCCTGTTCGTCACGACGTGACCGGTCTCGCCCGTGCGGCCGGCGCCGAGTTCACCGGCGCACTGCTGCTGTCGGCCATCGTCGTCGGATCCGGCATCGCAGCGGCATCCCTCTCCCCCGGCGACGTCGGGCTGCAGCTGCTGCAGAACTCGCTCGCGACGACCCTGGGACTCGCAGTCCTCATCGCGGTGTTCCAGCCGGTGAGCGGCGCACACTTCAATCCTGCGGTGACGCTCGTGGATGCGGCACTCGCGGTGCGGGGCGGGCCCCCGAAGCCCGCACGGGTGATGACGTTCATCGGCGCGCAGATCGCCGGGTGCATCGCCGGCGCGATGCTCGCGAACGCCATGTTCGGCCTGCCGGCCGTCGCCTGGAGCACGACCGAGCGCGCGTCCGGCACGACGCTGCTCGCCGAGGTCGTCGCTACCGCCGGCCTCGTGCTCGTGATCTTCGGCCTCGTGCGGGCCGGGCGCTCGACATGGGTCGCGCCGGCGGTCGGCGCCTACATCGGCGCCGCCTACTGGTTCACGTCGTCGACGAGCTTTGCGAACCCTGCGATCACGATCGGCCGCGCGTTCACCGACACGTTCGCCGGCATCGCCCCGGCATCCGTCCTGCCGTTCATCGCCGCACAGCTCGTGGGCGCCGCGGTGGGCGCTGCCGTTGCGGTCGCGCTGTTCGTGCGGCCCGAGGTGTCGCAGATTCGGACGAAGGTCGTGGATTCGGACCCGGGAGCCTGATCCGCCCCGAATCCGGCGACAATCTCCGAATCCGGTGACGGTGCGAACGGTCAGGCCGCGGGCGTCTCGGACCCTCCGGTCAGCTCCAGAACGCCCATTTGTCGGTCACGACGTACGTTCCTGAGGCGTTGCGTTCGAAGGTGATCTGCACCTCGCCGTAGCTGTTGTACGAGACCGGCCAGAGGAAGGACTTGATATGCAAGTCCTCCTGCGACTCGAGGTCGGCGTGATTGTCGAACCAGATCGTGCCCGCTGACCCGATCGTCGCTCGCACCTGAGCGAGGGAGTGGCCGAGTTTGATCTTGCTGTACTCGGTCTTCGTTGCCGGGTCCTGCGTGCGGTTGGGCTTGTAGGTCCAGATCGCGCTGTAGTCCACCATGCGGTAGACACCGCGGTCATCCACCCAGAAGGTGAGGTCTACGCTGTACGAACGTTTGCCGTACGCGATCCGGTACTCCTTCAGAATGTAGTCCTCGTTCTCGGCGTAGGTGCGGCCGGATGTGCCGAAAAGACTCGCGACCGCACTACGCGTCATGCCGAACTTCAGTTGTCCGAACTCGGTCTTCGTGACGTACGGGGGGTTCGTCGCGGCCGATGCGCCGAGCGCCGGGGTGATGGTCAGCGCGACTGCGACCATCGCGGCGCTGAACATGGTCGTGAGTTTTCGGGGGTTGGGCATGACGGTGCCTCTCTCGTTCGGTGGGCTGATCTGCCCGGCCCGCCACCCGGATGCCGGGTCGCGCGCCGCACGAGTCAGCGTCACCGATGAGAGATCAGACCCCACCCCGAACCCGGTCGACCGCTGGATGCGATCACAGCGTAATGCACGGGCGCTCCCGCGCACATCATCGAATCCCAGCGACTCGGCGTCAGGCCGCGGGCTGCTCGTGCACGGCAGATGACGTCGTCACGCCGTTGAGGACGAGGTAGAGCTGGCGTTCAGTGACCGAGACCGTCAGGGTGTTGCGGCGTTCGAGCGAGCCGACGGCGCTGTCGATGAAGCCGGGGTCGAAGCTGTACAGCAAAATGGCTTCGCCACGGTGGATGCGAGCACCCTCCCACCGCGCGGCGACCTTGGCGGGGTCGCGGTGCGTGTACACCACGGTGCGCTCGGCCTGGCGACTGCCGAGGTGCAGCTTCTCGGCATCCGGCGCGCCCACCTCGATCCAGGCGGTGAGGCGGCCGGTGAGGTCACGCACGAAGACGGCGGGCTCGTCGGTCGCCGAGATGCCTTCACTGAACGCGATGCCCTCGGTGTATTCGAGGCAGTACGCCAGCAGCCGCGTCAACATGAACTGGTCGGTCTCGGACGGATGCCGCGCGACCCGCAGCGTCAGGTCTTCATAAACGCCGCGATCCACGTTCGCCAACTGCACATCGAACGTGTGGATCGTCGCCCCGGCAGCCATACCTCCAGCCTACGGTCGCAGATTCGGAGAATGACCGCAGATTCGGATGCGAGGGCCCGCGGCATCCGATTCCGACGACAATCTCCGAATCTGCGACGCGCGGCCCGGGGACGTCGTCGCGGTACTCGCGTAACCGACGACCCGGCCCCGGTCAACCCCCTCGGCTCACCGGCCGGACGTGCCTAGCGTGGAAAGCCACCGCCACACCGGGCGGTCTCAGACGAAAGGACGGATGCCATGGGCCTCGACGACAAGATCAAGAACACGGCGGAGGACCTCGGCGGCAAGTCGAAGGAAGCCGCCGGCAAGGTCACCGGCAACGAGAACCTCGAAGCCGAAGGCAAGGCAGATCAGGCCAAAGCCGACCTGAAGCAGGCCGGCGAGAAGGTCAAGGACGCCTTCAACAACTGACCCGTCGTGACGGCGCTCCACCCTCGGGTGGGGCGCCGTTCTCGTGCGTCAGGCCGGGCGCCCGTCAGGCGCCGCGCGTTGCCGGCCGAGCGCCCGTCAGGCGCGGCGCGGCGCCTTCGACGCGATCGGGATGGGCCGGGTGGCGCCAGAGGTGCCGCGCGATGACAGATGCCATTCGGCTGCCGCGATCACCGACTCCCACACGTCGTAGCGGCCGCGGTGTTCCGCGCCGCACAACCACACGACGTCGAAGCCGCCGGCCGTGCGCTCGGCGTAGCCAATGACGTGTTCGGCGTCGCGCGGGCCGACCCGCCCGTCGCACAGTCGCCACGCGTCGTCCTGCCCGAGCGCCTCGATGACGAGACTGTTCCGCGCAGAAGTGGTCTGCGCACCGAGTACACCGTTCATGCACTCACCCCCGGATAAGAGTCTTACTCATCCCTGCGACATCCGGTAGGGGTTGACTTCCCCGTGAGCGTCTGGGCGGCCCGCCTTCAGGCGAGCCCAGGTGGCACGGAATCCTCGTCGTCGCCCTCTTCGGGCGCCGGGACGGGGATGACGGCGAACGGCACACCGGGGGTGATCAGCAGCAGCGCGTCGCGGCGCTCACCCTCGCCGTCGTTCACCTTCATCCACGTCGCCCCGCCCGAGGCGACGCCGTCTTCGACCTCCTTCAGCACATCGACCAGTTCCCGCCCGCCGATGCTGTACAGCCGCCCGCCGTACTCGATGTCGATCCGCTTCATCGTGCCGTCTCCTCCGTTGCCGAGTCCTCGGTCGCCTCGGGCAGAATCCACAGGCCGCGGGCAGAATTCGCCGCTTGGCTCATGGCATCCACCCAGGCGCGGTTCATCGATGGCGGCCGAGAACCGTAGAACTTGAACACGAGCGACGCGTGCGGGTGCACCCACACTGTCGTGCGCCCGTTGCCGATGCTGCGATCGTCTTTCCAACTGAACGGAAACGGCTCGCCGCGTCGCAGCTTGTCGAGCATGACCACCTGCAGATGCGCGAGCACGCGGTCGTCGAAGTCGACCTTGATCGACCCCTCGTAGATGAACTTGCCCATGCCGCGAACCTAGCGCCGCTCCGCAGCGCGAGCAGGGGGCTTGACAGCGCGCGGCGACCCGTGCGGGAGGATGTGGGTATGCCGATTCTCAACAAAGACATGACCCTCTGCATCTCGTTGGCGGCGAGGCCGTCGAACATCGGCACGCGGTTCCACAATTTCCTCTATGACGAGCTCGGCCTGAACTTCGTCTACAAAGCGTTCACGACCGATGACCTCGACGCGGCGATCGCCGGCGTGCGCGGCCTCGGCATCCGCGGCTGCTCGGTGTCGATGCCGTTCAAAGAGGCGGTGATCCCGCTGGTCGACATCGTCGAACCGTCGGCGGCCGCGATCGAGTCGGTGAACACGATCGTCAACGACAACGGCGTGCTGACCGCGTCGAACACCGACTACGAAGCGGTCGCAGAGCTGCTCGCCGAGCACCGGCTCGACCCCGCGGCATCCGTCCTCGTGCGCGGCTCGGGCGGCATGGCCAAGGCCGTCGTCGCGGCGTTCCGCGGCGCCGGGTTCGACGACGTCACGATCGTCGCCCGCAACGCGGATGCCGGCGATGCGATCGCGGCGACCTACGACTACCGATCGGTCACCGCCGATCCGGCGCCGGGGCACAGCGTGCTCGTCAATGTGACGCCGCTCGGCATGCGGGGCGCCGATGCCGAGACGCTGTCGTTCACTCCCGCCCACATCGAGGCCGCGACGACCGTGTTCGATGTCGTCGCGTTCCCCTCCGAGACGCCGCTCATCCGCGCCGCGCGCGCCGCCGACCGGGCGGTGATCACGGGCGCCGAGGTCATCGCGTTGCAGGCCGCTCGCCAGTTCGCGCGCTACACGGGCGTCACGCCGACCCCCGAGCAGGTGGCCCGGGCGTCCGAGTTCTCGCGCGCCGAGGCCTGACCACGCTCGGCCCGCGTCACCAGATTCGGAGATCGGCCGCAGATTCGGATGTGGATGCCGGTTTGATCCGAATCCGGTGACGTGCTCCGAATCTGCGACACGGCACTGGAGGCACAGGCCGCGGCGCCACCGCGCCCCAGCTCACCCCTCTACGCGCAGCACCGCCTCGGCGGGGAGTGGCCGCTGTCAAATGTTTCTCCGATTTCGCGGAGCGCTCCCGAACGACCGCCTGCCTATACTGCGCCTATGCCGACCGACTCCCCCACCGCACGCGGTTCGTACGCGAAGGGCATCGCGCGACGGCAAGAGATCCTCGACCGCGCGATCGAGGTGTTCGCCCGTCGCGGCTCGGAGCGCACGAGCCTGCGGGCGATCGCACGCGAGGTCGGCGTGACCCACGCCGCGCTCACGCATTACTTCGGGTCACTCGAAGAGCTGCTCGTGGCGGTCTATCGCGAATCGGAGCGACAGTTCGACGAGGTCGAGGCTGCGGAGCCGATCGAGACGCCCATCGAGGGGATGCGGGTGTCGGCGCAGCAGAACCGCGAGATCCCCGGCATGGTGCAGCTGTACACGTCACTCGTCGCCGGGGCGCTCGAGAACGACCGTCCCGCGGCGACCGAGTTCATCACGGCGCGCTTCGACCGCCTGCGCAGTTCGATCGCCGAGCAGGTGCGCGACAACCAGCGCGCGGGGCTCATCCGTGACGACGTCGATGCCGAGCAGGTCGCGGCGCTCGTGATCGCGGCATCCGACGGCCTGCAGACGCAGTGGCTGCTCGACGATGCGGTCGACCTTGAGGCCTCGCTCGGCGTGCTTGCCCACATCCTTCGCCCCGCCCGCTGACCTTCCCCGCCGCTTTCCGCGACGGAATCGGGAACTCACGGCGTGGGATCGACGGGAACACCGTGCGTGACAGCGGCGGCATCCGCTTGCTACAGTGACTTCAGCAAATACCTCCACTTGGAGGTTTTCACCGCAAGGACGCATGGAAGGAACGGCGACGTGGCCCTGCCCGAAGCATCAGTTCAGCTGTACACCCTGGCCGAGGAGTTCTCGGCCGACATGAGCGGGTCGCTCGACAAGCTCGCCGCGATGGGTCTGCGCAACGTCGAGGCTTTCGATTTCGTGCGCCGCCCCGGCGAGATCCGCACGGCGCTCGACGGCGCCGGACTCGCCTCCCCCACCGGGCACGCACCGCTGCTGTCGGACGAGCTGTGGACGCCCGACGGCTCCATCCCGACCCCGGCACCCGAGGTCGTTTTCGAGGCCGCCGCGAAGGTCGGCCTCACGACCGTCATCGACCCGTTCGTCGCGCCCGAGCGCTGGTTCACCGCCGACGGCGTCGCCGACATCGCCGAGCGCCTCAACGCCCTCGTCGAGACGGCAGCAGGGTTCGGGCTCGCCGTGGGCTACCACAACCACGCGCAGGAGTTCGTGAAGAGCTTCGACGGACAGACCGCGTTCGAGCGGTTCGTCTCGCTCACCGACCCGCGCGTGCAGATCGAGCTCGACCTGTACTGGGCGCTCGTCGGCGGGCAGGATGCCGCGGCCCTCACCGCCGCGCTCGGTGACCGCCTCGTCGCGGTGCACGTCAAGGACGGCATCGCCCCCGCCGTGAACCCGTTCGGCCCGGATGCCGGCGAGTTCGGGTCGGCGAGCCTCGACCAGCGGCGACCCGGCGGTGGCGACGTGCCGCTGGCTGCTGCGCTGCAGGCGGCGAGCGCCGTGCAGTACGCGGTCATCGAGTACGACAACGCGCCCGGTGACGTCTTCGACGACATCGCCGCGAGCCTCGCGTTTCTGCGTGACGGTGGGTTCGTCCGATGAGCGCGGTCGGCATCGGCCTCATCGGCGCAGGCGTCATCAGCGACACGTACCTCGAGAACCTGGGCGCGTTCCCCGACACCGAGGTGCTGATCGTCGGCGACATCGACACCGAGCGCGCCGCCGCACAGGCCGCCAAGCACTGCGTGCCGGCATCCGGCACCGGTGACGACGTGCTCGCGCACCCGGGCGTCGACCTCGTCATCAACCTCACGATCCCGGCAGTGCACGTCGAGGTCTCGCGCGCCGCGATCGCCGCGGGCAAGCACGTGTGGACCGAGAAGCCGCTCGGCCTCGACCTCGAGGGCGCCGCCGAACTGCTGCGCGAGGCGGATGCCGCGGGCCTTCGGGTCGGGTCTGCCCCTGACACGCTGCTCGGCCCGGGCTTCCAGGCAGCGCGCCGGGTGATCGAGTCGGGTCGGATCGGCCGGCCGCTGTTCGCCCAGACGGCGTTCCAGACGCAGGGGCCGGATCTGTGGCATCCGAACCCCGGCTTCTTGTTCGCGAAGGGTGCGGGCCCGCTGCTCGACATGGGTCCGTACTACTTCTCGGCGCTGGTCAGTGTGTTCGGTCCGGTCGCGACCGTCGCCGCGGTGGGTTCCAAGGCGCGCGAGGAGCGCGTCATCCACACCGGTCCGAACGCGGGGGCGACCTTCCCCGTCGAGGTGCCGTCGACGATGCAGGTGATCGCCGCGTTCGAGGGCGGCGGGCAGTCGCAGAGCCTGCTGAGCTTCGACTCTGCGCTCGAGCGTCACGGCGTCGTCGAGATCCACGGCACCGAGGGCACGATCGTCATTCCCGACCCGAACCAGTTCGCCGGCCGCATCGCGGTCGTCGCCCCGCTCGGTGTGCTGCGCGACGGCATGAAGACCGAACAGGAGTGGGTAGAGATTCCGCACGCCGACCTCACCGTCGGCCGCGGCATGGGTGCACTCGACATGGTGCGTGCGCTCGCCGCGGGGCGTCCGCACGTGGCATCCGGCGAACTCGGCTACCACGTGCTCGACACGCTGCTGTCTGCCGAACGGTCCGCCGCGACCGGCACGACCGTCACCGTCGAAAGCACCGTCGCGCCCATCCCCCTGCTGCCCGACGACTTCGACCCCTTCGCCGCCACCCTCTGACGGCCCACCATCTCGAGTGTCCAAGACACGCGGTTCCGCCACTCCCCGGATCCGCGGGTCTTGGACACTCGTGGTTGGGGCGGTGCGCCCCTTCCCCCGGCGTGTGCTTCGCGGTACCTTCCAGGTGGGGATGGTCTGGATCTGGGGAGTTCGACATGGGTCGTTCCGTGTATACGCGCGCGTCGGCAGGTTTGATCGGCGCAGTTCTGGTCGTTGCGGGGCTGCTCGCGACGACGCCGCCGGCCGCGGCGCTCGAGCCGCCGAGTACGCCGTACACGTTCGGCAACAACTCGTTCGGCGAGTTGGGAGATGGCACGACGGATGCCCGTCCGACGCCGGCAGCCGTCGTCGAGCTGACCGATGTGGTCGACGTGCACGGCGGACGCGAGCACGTCATCGTGCTCCGAGCCGACGGCACCGTGTGGACGTGGGGAAGCAATGTCCAGGGGCAGCTCGGCATCGGCACCACCGGAAACCGCTCCCTCCCGGTGCAGGTACCGGGGCTGAGCGACGTCATCGCGGTCGAAACCGGGCACAACTTCTCGATGGCGCTCCGATCCGACGGAACCGTATGGCAGTGGGGCCTGAACGCGGACGGCCAACTCGGCGACGGGACCACCACGATGCGCCGCTCGCCGGTGCAGGTCGTCGGTATGACGGATGCGGTGGCCATCGCGGGCGGTCGCAACATGTCGTACGCGATTCGCGACAACGGCGAGGTCATGGCGTGGGGGCGCAATGACGAGGGCCAACTCGGCGACGGAACGACGACTCGACGCCTCACGCCGGTGCAGGTGTCAGCGCTCACGGATGTCGTGCGGATCGCGGGTGGCCGCGATCACGGGCTCGCTGTTCGCTCCGACGGGTCTGTGTGGGCGTGGGGGTCGAACGATTACGGCCAGATCGGCAACGGCAGCACGACGGATCGCACGACGCCGGTCCGCGTGATCGACTCGGGTGTCGTCGACGTCGCGGCGGGCGCCCATCACAGCTTCGCGTTGCGCACGTCCGGCACCGTGGCCTCATGGGGTCGCAACTACCGGGGCAATCTCGGCGACGGCACCACGACGCAGCGCACCCGTCCGGTGCAGGTCCTCAATGTCGCGGGCGCAGTGTCCTTGGGGTCGTCCCGCGACTCCGGTGTGGTCACGCTGGCGGACGGCGGCGCACGGTCGTGGGGCGACAACGCCAACGGACAGCTCGGCGACGGTACGACGACACGCCGAACGAGCGCGGTCGCGGTGTCGGGTGTCGAGGATGCGATCAAAGCGGGCGGCGGCGGCGCGGAGTATTCCGTGATCCTGCAGCGCGAGGGCACACCGCCCACCGAGGTGGATCCGGTGGCCCGGATCACCGGGACGTGCACGTTCCTTTCGTGTCCGCTCAGCGGGGCCGCTTCGAGTGATGCCGACGGCAGCATCGTCGAGTTCGCGTGGGACTTCGGTGACGGCACGACCGAGACCGGCGTCGCGCCCGGACACACATATGCGGCCGAGGGGTCGTATGACGTGACCCTGACGGTGACCGACGATGACGGGCGCACTGACACCGACACGCGCTCGGTCACGGTCGCGCCGGCGCCCGCGACCGAGGCCGCGTTCCGCGCGGCAGCATCCTCGTACGCCAACTCTTCGGCGCCCGGGGTCGTTGCGCCGGGCGCCGTGGAGGCCGGCGACAGGCTGCTCCTGTTCGTGTCGACGAACAGCGCAACCTCCGCGACGACCCCGGCGGGGTGGGAGCAGGTGAGCACGGTGCTGGATGGATCCGACCTGCGGAGCACGCTGTTCACGAGGGTCGCTGACGCGGCGACGGCGGGCAGCACGATCAGGGTCACGTTGGGTGGACAGGCGAAGGTAGCGCTGTCGCTGGGCGCATATTCGGATACGGGGGCCCCGTCGGCCTATGCATCGACGGCCGAGTCCACCAGCACCTCGACACACACTGCCCCGACCGTGACCGTCGCGACACCGGGTTCGATCGTGGTGCGGCAATGGAGCGACAAGGTCAACGCCGCCCACTCCTGGACAGTGAGCGGTGGCGTCGCGCTCCGCACGAGCAGCAACGGGTCTGGGAGCGGCATGATCACCAGCGCGCTCGCGGACAGCGTGGCCGCCTCGGCGGGGCCGTCGGGGACGGCCACTGCGAACGCCGGCATCGCTTCGAGCAAGGCGATTTCGTGGACGGTCGTGCTTCCCCCGGGGTAAACAGATCGATCACGTAGGCTTCCGGCATGACGGAGCGGACCTTCGCTGCCGCTTCCTCGCCGCAGGACGCGGCTTTCTGGGGTCGCTGCCGACGGCGCTGACAGCCGGCCGCAGTGGCTGGCTGACACCCGACCCGCACGGTGCGAGGCTGCAACCGCGGCGGCACGGATCGGCGGTGCGTGTGGCGGGCCTCGCGGCGCGCACGGGCTGCTCGTCAACGGCGGATCGAGCCGTCCGAGACGCCGTCGCGGCGGTGGATGCCGGGCGCCCATAGCCGTCGCCCACTCCGACGCAACGGCCTCCGCGCGGGTCAGTCCGCGCGACGCTGCCGGGGTGCCGGCGGCGGCGGCACTGCTTTCGCCGCGATGATGTCGGCCACGGCGATGCGCTCGACGCCGCGCTTGCCGTCGACGACAACCGTTTCGGCATCAGCGCTGAGCAGTTCGCCGAGGGCATCGGTCGCCTGCCCGGTCGGCAGCAGGTAGCGCACGACGACCCGGCGACCGGGAGCGGGCAGCCTCACCACGAGGTCACCACTTTCCGGGTGCGTAGTCCTTGAGGAAGACGCCGAACAGGTCCTCCCCCGCTTCGCCGCGCACGATCGGGTCGTAGACGCGGGCGGCACCGTCGACGAGGTCGAGCGGTGCGTGGAAGCCCTCTTCGGCGAGGCGCACCTTCGTGGGGTGCGGGCGCTCGTCGGTGATCCAGCCGGTGTCGACGCTCGTCATGAGAATGCCGTCGGTCTCGAACATCTCGCGCGCGCTCGTGCGGGTGAGCATGTTGACGGCGGCTTTGGCCATGTTCGTGTGCGGGTGTCCGGGGCCCTTGTAGCCGCGGTTGAAGACGCCCTCCATCGCGCTGACGTTGACGATGTAGGTGCGTCGGGCGGGGCTCGCTGCCATCGAGGCGCGCAGGCGCGAGATGAGCAGGAACGGTGCGGTCGTGTTCGCGAGCTGCACTTCGAGCATCTCGAGCGGGTCGACCTCGTCGACGCGCTGCACCCACGAGTTCGTGTGGTCGAGGTCGGGGATGAGCCCGCCCGCGTCGATCGCGGTGCCGGCGTGCAGGCGTTCGAGCGAACTGGACCCTGCGGCCATCGCCTGCTCGGTGAGCTCGTCCGCGCGCGAGGCGGCAGCGGCGAGAATCGGGTGCGCGGTCACCGACCGCTCGAGGGCCTGCGGATGCTGGTCGTTGGTGTGCCCGAACGTGACCAGCTCGGGCACGGCCCCCTGCGGGAGCGGGGCGAGTTCGGCATCCACGAGCGGCTGGTACGCCCCCGGCGAGCGCCGCACGGTCTGCGTCGCGTTGTTGATGAGGATGTCGAGGGGGCCGGCGGCGGCGACCTCGTCGGCCAGTCCGATCACCTGCGCCGGGTCGCGCAGGTCGATGCCGACGATCTTGAGCCGGTCGATCCAGTCGGCCGAGTCGGGCAGGCTCGAGAATCGGCGCACGGCGTCGCGCGGGAAGCGCGTCGTGATCGTCGTGTGCGCACCGTCGCGCAGCAGCCGCAGCGCGATGTACATACCGATCTTCGCGCGACCACCGGTCAGCAGCGCCCGTTTGCCGGTGAGGTCGGTGCGGGCGTCGCGCTTGGCGTGGCTCATCGCGGCGCACTCGGGGCACAGCTGGTGGTAGAACGCGTCGACGAGCGTGTACGGCTGCTTGCAGATGTAGCAGGGGCGGGCCTTGATGAGCGTGCCCGCCGTCGGCGTCGTCGTCGAGGTGCTGATGGGGATGCCGCGGGTCTCGTCGTCGATGCGGTCGGGGGCGCCGGTGGCGGTCGCGGCGACGACGGCACGGTCGGCTGCGGCGATCGCCTCGCGGATCTCGCGGCGGCGCACACGCTTGGTCGCCTTGAACATCGCGGCCGTCGCGCGGCGCACGCTGACGAAGTCGGGGTGGGTCTGATCGACGTCGTGGAGCGTCGCCAGCACCCGCAGGGTGGTCTCCAGATCCGCGGGATCGATGCCGCTTGCGGGCAGGTCGGAGGGAACGGAGGTCTCGGGGGGCACACGCGATTCTACGTCGGCGGTGGTGAGCGATGCCTGTTAGCGTGCCGGGGTGACCTCCTCTCAGGGCGATGGGCAGCGCCGCATCCACGTCTCGGCCGCTGTCATCGTCGATGCGGCCGGGCGCCTGCTGCTCGTGCGCAAGGGCGGCACGACGGCGTTCATGCAGCCGGGCGGCAAGCCCGAGCCCGGCGAGTCGCCGGGTGAGACGCTCATCCGGGAGCTCGCGGAGGAGCTCGGCCTGCACGTCGATCCGGCGCAGTTGCGCCCGCTCGGCTCGTTCACGAACGCCGCCGCGAACGAGCCCGGCCACCTTGTCGTGGCCGACGTGTTCGCGGTCGAGATCGGTTCACAGGTGCCCGTCGCGCAGGCCGAGATCGAGGAGTTGCGGTGGGTCACCCGCGCAGACGCCGAGACGCTCGAGGTCGCGCCGCTCGCGCGCGAGAACTTCCTACCCGCCTGAGTCCTGCACCGGACGGTACAGGTCGACCCGGTCGGCGATGACGCGCAGGTGTCGCAGATCGATACAAGACGCCATCGGAGAGACGGCGGGTAGCCTGAATCGACCCTGCAAGGAGCCAGCCGCCATGCCCCTCGACCCGTACTTCGCCGAGCGCTTGCGCGTGCACCGGCATTACCTCATCGGGCAGGCGTGGCAGCGGATGCTGCTGCCGCTGCGCCGTTGGACGGGCAGCGCACCGCCGCCACCCGTCGCCAGTACCGGGGTCAAGCCGACGGCGAAGACCCGCAAGCCGCTCACACCCCGCGAACGCCACCGCCGCGCGGCGCTCGCGTGGGATCGCACCGAGCTCGCGACGGTCGGGACGCCCGGCCCCGAGGTGACCACCGAAGAGCACACCGTCGCGGTCGACGGGTTCCCCGACGTCGGCGTGCGCATCTACCGGCCGCATCCCGTCGAAGAGGGCCCCGCCCCGGCGGTGCTCGCGTTCTTCGGCGGCGCGTTCCGCATCGGCGGCGTCGACTATCCGACGACCGATGCCGCATACCGACGCCGCGCGGTGGATGCCGGGGTCATCGTCGTCGCCGTCCGCTACGCGCTCGCCCCCGAGCACCGCTACCCGACGCAGGTCGAACAGGGGCATGCGGCCCTGGAGTGGCTCGTCGCGAATGCCGCATCCCTCGGCGTCGACGCGAGCCGCATCGGCGTGCAGGGCACGTCGGCTGGCGGTGCGATCGCCGCCGCCGTCACCCTCATGAACCGCGACCGCACCGGGCACCCACTCCGCCTGCAGCTGCTCGAGGTGCCCGTCGTCGACCTCACACCCTGGCATGTCGACCTGCGCCCCACGTGGGCCATGGGCATCCCCGCGATCATCGCGCTACGAGAGCTGCGCTCGGTGCGCCGCACCTACCTCGGCGACCAGTCCCCCACCCAGCCGTTCGCGTCACCGCTGCGCGCCGCCTCGCACGCAGACCTGCCGCCGGCGGTCATCCTCACCGCCGAGTACGACCCGCTGCGACGCAACGGCGCCGCCTACGGCGCGGCACTGCGCCGAGCCGGAGTGGATGCCACGGTCGTCGAGTACCGCGGCGTCACCCACGACGCCTGGTACTTCACGGGCGTGCTCGACGCCGCCCGCCGCTGGCACGATCAGGCCGTGCGGGCACTGCGGTTGCTGCACGATTAGAGGGCGCATCGCGGCGCGCTCAGGCGCCTGGAACGCTCAGACCCCCAGGCGCGCGACCGAGCCGCGCTCGACGATCGGGCAGGGCAGCAGCGTCGCGTGGGCGCCGAGCAGCCGGTACTCGTCCTTGCCGTCGATGAGCGCAGACAGCGTGTTGACGGCCCACGCGCCCATCTCGTAGTGCGGCAGCGCGACGGTCGTCAGCTCGGGGTACAGGCTGTGCGGGATCGGCGCCTGGTCGTCGAACCCGACGACCGACAGGTCGCCGGGAATCGACAGCCCGAGCTCGGCTGCGGCCCGGTACACGCCCATCGCCATGCGGTCGTTGTAGCAGAAGAGGGCTGTCGAACGATCCTCGGCGGGCCGATCGAGCAGCGCCCGCGCGGCTGCGTATCCCCCGGCCGCCTCGGCCTCTCGTTCGACGATGAGCGCCTCATCGAGCAGCCCGGCATCCGCGAGTGCTTCACGAACGCCGACGAGCCGGCCGCGGGTCGCCGGCACGTCGATGCTGCTGGCGGCGAACGCGATCCGTGTGTGCCCGGCTTCGACGAGCATGTCGATGACCGCAGCCGCACCGGCACGCTCGTCGGGCATGACCGAGGGCACATCTCCGTCGCGGTCTCTCGCCCCGATGAGCACCGCCGGGGCGGCGTGCATCTGCGCGGGCACGACGACCTCGTCGTGGTAGACGGTCGCGTAGATCAGTCCATCTGTCTGGCGATCGACGAGCGCCTGCGACAGCTTCGGGTCGATCTCAGGATCCGGGTTGAGCTCGGAGTTGAGGATCGCGAGCGTGAACCCGCGCTTGGCCGCCTCTTCCTGTGCACCCTGGATGATCCGACCCGCGTACGGGGTGATCGCGATCTCTTCGGTGATCAGGCCGACCATGCCTGACGCGTTGATGCGCAGCCCGCGTGCGAGCCGGTTCGCCTTGTAGCCGAGCTGCTCGGCGGCCTGCTTGACGCGTTCTTTCGTGTCGTCGCTCGTGCGGGTGTGCGGCGTCTCGTTGAGGACGTGCGAAACGGTCGTGACCGAGACACCGGCGGCCGCTGCGACGTCGCGGATGCCGACCTGCCTGCGTATCACGCGCTGCTCCCTCACCATCGCACTGCCTCTCTTTCGTACCATCCGCGGGCCGTTCGCCGCGATTCACGCCCCGGGCACGTCGGGGGTCGGCCGGAACGCGTTGGCCGCGGCATCCAGTTCGACGTCGCGTTCGCGACCGGAATCGAGAATCGTGTTGCCACTGGACGCAGCGTCGACGCGCACCGTCGTGACGCGCAGGTCGGGCGCGGGAGCATCGGAGAGCAACGCGTCGACCTGCGCTTCGAAGCACGAATCGCTCGCGGCCGACGCGACGTCCATCGCCACCACATGGTTGGTCGTGACGGCGTTGCCTCGCCCCGCGACCAGACGCATGATCACCGGCGTCGCTCCGGCGGGGCGGACACTGCTCGCGTCGACGAGTTCGGAGAAGTGGTTGCCGACGACGGTGTTGCCGCTGCCGTCGATGCGGAGCAGACCGTATTCGTCGTCGTGTCCGTTGTCGACGCCGAGGAAGGGCGTCCACGGTTCTTCGTCGCGGAGGAAGTGGTTCGACGCGATGAGGTTCTCCGAGCTGTGCTCGAGGACCACCATGCCGGGGTAGAACGAGTGGAGCCGGTTGCCGGTGACGCTCGACCGGGTCACGCCGCGCAGCCGCACACTGCTCGCGCCACGCGGAAACACGTTGTTGGCGGTGATGAGCAGTCCGCCGTGATGCTCGGCGTAGATCGAGTCGCCGCGAAAGCCCGCGCCGATCAGGTTGTCGGTGATCTTGGATGCCTGCCCCCACCCGCGCAGCTCGATGCAGTTGCCGCATTCGGCGATGAAGTTGTCGTGGATCGAGAGGGCATCGGCATTGTGGATGACCACCGCATGCTCGAGGTAGACGAACCCCATCTCGGTCACGCGGAACGAATCGTTGGCGCTCGCGACATGGATGCCGGTCCGACCGTTGCGGTAGGAGTTCTCGGGGTTGCCGCCGGGCGCTGGCGAGGCCCGGGTCGCCGAAGCGGGTCATGGTCCGGTAGATGAGGAGGCTCAGGGTGGTGGTGCTCCCCTGTGGGCCGCCGTCGGTCTGGATGAGGATGATGTCGAACGCGCGCGCCGCGTCGATGCCGCGGACGATGAGCGCGACCGCGATGACGGGGCGCAGCAGCGGGATGATGACCGACACGAGGAGCCGCGGGTAGCGTGCACCGTCGATGCGGGCGGCTTCGATGACCTCGCCGGGGATGTTCTGCAGCCCTGCGAACAGGACGAGCGTGATGAACGACGTCGTCAGCCAGATGTCGGGGATCGCGACCGAGAACAGTGCGATGTCGGGGTTGCTGAGCCACGCGATCTGGTCGCGGCTCGCGATGAGGCCCGCGTCGAAGAGCAGTTCGTTGACGATGCCGAAGTTGTCGATGAGGAGGAAGCGCCAGAGCAGTCCGGCGACCACGGGCGCGATCATGAGCGGGTACATGAACAGCGTGCGGAAGATCGTCGATCGCTTGCCGAGCGCGCTGAACAGCAGCGCGACGGCGAGGCCGAGCGCGAACTCTGCGGCGACGACGATGACGGTGTAGACGACGGTGCGGACGGATGCGTTCTGGAACGCCTCGGACGCGAACGCGGCGACGTAGTTGTCGAAGCCGACGAACTCGCGCGGCGCCCCGGCGAACGGCGAGATCTCGAAGAAGCTGTCACCGACGAAGCGCACGAGCGGCCACAGGACGAACACCGCCAGGAACAGCGCCGCCGGCAGCATGAGCAGCGCGGCGAAGCCCCGGTCGCTCAGCCGTCGCGTCGGTCTGCGCCGGCTCGGCGGGATCGTGCCGCCGGTGCCCGCCGGTGGGGCGACCGAGGTCGCCCCACCGCGGACGGGGGGATGGGTGGTTGTCACGGGAGTTCCTCCGCGCCGGTGGACGGCGACTACTGGATGATCGATTCGATCTGGGTCTTGGCGTCGCTGAGCAGTGCCGCCGTATCGGCATCCGGCTCGACGGCCTGTTGCAGCAGCGGCACGAGCACCGAGTCGACGATCTCCTGCCAGTGCTCGGATGCCGGGCGCGGAAGGCTCTGCGACGCTTCGAGCGTCTGCATCAGCGCGGGGTAGTGCTCGAACCCCTCGACCGCCGCCTTGCTCTCGAACGCGCTCGTGCGGGCCACGAGGCCGAGCGAGGTGTCAGCCGACATTTCGTTGTGCTCAAAGGCGAAGGCGATGAAGTCCTTCGCGGCATCCTGATTCGCACCGCTGGCCGGCACCGACAGGTACCAGGCGCCCGGCACACCGGCAACGCCGCCCGGACCGCCGATCATCGGTGCGACCCCGATGCTGTCCCTGACCGGCGAGTCGTCGGGCGTCTGCCGGTACGCGTGGCCCCAGAACCGCATCATGGCGAGGTTGCCCTGGTAGAAGAGGTTCTGCGCGCCGGCCCAGTCGAGCTGCGCGGCGCCGGTGGGGGCATACGGCAGCAGGCTGATGTAGTAGTCGAGCGCAGCCTGATGCTCGGCATCGTCGATCGTCACCTCGCCCGACGCTGCGTCCAGCACCATGTTCGCGGCACCGGCCTGCGACACCGTCGCGAGCCACTCGGTCTCGACGGCGCCCTTCACGTCGGTGCCGTACAGGTCGACCTCGCCGTCGCCGTCGGTGTCGCGGGTGAAGAACTCTGCCGCGTCGCGGTACTGCTCCCACGTGGCCGGGGGCAGGAGTTCGTACCCGTACTCGGCCTCGAAGTCGGTCTTGTTCTGTGCGTCTTCGAACAGGTCGGTGCGGTAGAAGAGGATCTCGGAGTTGGTCCAGACCGGCACGCCCACGTAGGCGTCGTCGACCTGCGCCTCGGCCAGCAGCCCACCGAACAGGTCGCTCTCGACATCATCCGTGTAGAGGTCGTCGAGCGGCGCGAGACCGGGCGCGAACGCCGGCAGCCAGATCGCGTCGAGCGCTGCGACGTCGAACGACGGCGTTCCGGCTTGCAGCTCGGCCGAGATACGGTCGTAGAGGCCCGCGTACGGCAATTCGACGAGGGTGACGGTGGTGCCCGTCTCCTCCTTGTACAGGTCGGCGATCGGCTGCAGCTCGGCCAGGCCGCCGCCTTCGACGACGACGGTCAGCTCGTCGCTACCGGACTGCGTGGGCGTGCTCGCCCCCGCGCCGCACGCACTGAGTGCGAGCGAGGCGGCGCCGACGACAGCGATGGCGCCGGCGAGTCTGGCCGCGCGACCTCGCGCCGTGTGATTCTTGCGAAGCTCCATTACTTCTTCTCCCGTTTCTGCAGGGCGTTCTCTGGTGGGTGTTCGATGTTGGTTCGATCACTGCCAAAACGTATTGGCAAAACGTTCTGGCATCACCATAGAGCGCAACCCCGACGGGTGTCAATGCGCTCAGCGTTCGAGCACGACCGCGAGGCCCTGCCCGACGCCGATGCAGATCGCGGCCACCGCGACCCCGCCGCCGCGGCGGGCGAGCTCGTGCGCGGCGTGCCCGACGATGCGACCGCCGGACGCGCCGAGCGGGTGGCCGATCGCGAGCGCGCCGCCGTGGATGTTGACCTTCTCGGGGTCGAGATCGGGCCAGCCTGCGATGCACGCGAGGGACTGTGAGGCGAAGGCCTCGTTGAGTTCGACGACGTCGACGTCGGCCCACGTGCGCCCGGCCCGCGCAAGCGCCTTGTTGGCTGCCTCGATCGGCGCGGTCGGAAACGCATCCGGGTCGACACCGTGTGCACCGCGGCCGGTGATCACGGCGAGCGGGTCACAAGCGAGTGCCCCTTCCGCGCCGAGCAGCACGGCGGAGGCGCCGTCGTTGATGGGCGAGGAGTTGCCGGCGGTCACGGTTCCCGTGCCGTCGGTGGCGAACAGCGGCTTCAGCCCCGCGAGCTTCTCGGCACTGGTGTCGTCACGGATGCCCTCGTCGCGCGCGAGCTCCACCCCGGGCACCGCGACGGTCTCGACGTCGTAGATCCCGGCATCCCATGCGGCTGCTGCGAGTCGGTGCGAGCGCACAGCGAACGTGTCCTGCTCCTCGCGGCTGATCCCCCAGGTGCGGGCCGTCTGTTCGGCGGCGGCACCGTTGGAGATCGTCCAGTGCGTCGGCAGCGCACGGTTGGTCATGCGCCAACCGATCGCGGTGTTCCACATGGTCTGATTGCCGACGGCGGCAAACGGCTTCGACGACTTCTCGACGACGAACGGCGCACGACTCATTGACTCGACACCACCCGTGAGCACGAGTGACGCATCGCCGGATTCGATCGCCCGTGAGCCCTGGATCACGGCTTCGACGCTCGATGCGCACAACCGGTTGACGGTCACGCCGGTGACCGAGGTCGGAAATCCCGCGAGCAGGGCACCGAGCCGCGCGACATTGCGGTTGTCTTCGCCCGCCTGGTTCGCGTCACCGAAGATGACGTCGTCGATCCGTGTCGCATCCGCCTCGGCAGGCTCAACGACGGCGCGCATGACAAGTGCGGCCAAGTCGTCGGGGCGGGTGCCGGCGAGAGCGCCGCCGGCACGACCGAACGGTGTGCGCACGGCGCTGTAGATGTGGGCGCGGGTCATAGTCGAATCCTGTCAGGCGCTGGCGAGGAGATCCATGACGGCCGCAGGCACCGTAGGTTGAACCCATGCGTCTCGAGATCATCGTCGGTGGGTGGGAGCACGAGTGCTGCGGCCCCGAGATCGAGCGCTATCAGCGGGTGGAGTGGACGTGCGTCACCGAACCCGACGGCCGACTCTCGGAGACGCACCACGACCTTGAGAACATCGCCGTGACACCCGTGCACGGAACGATCGTCGACCTGGAACTGGTGCTCGCAGACGGGTCACGCACCGGCATCGATCGCATCCCGAGCGGTCGCGCCCTGTGCGGATCCGACGAGCACGACGACGGGGTGGTGCGCGCCGCGTACACCGACGAGGTGCTCGACGCGTCGAGCTGCGAGTTCATGGTCACCGTGGAGGTGGCGTCGGAGTCGTGATGACACGAAGCTTGGCATCAGCCTCCGACATCCGGAGGCTCGGTAGAACCGAGTGGAGCAACCCGATAGTGACCGATGCGTCACCCGAGCATCTCGCAAGAATGGCTCTTGACCAGGGATTCTGTGGCGGAGACGGAGGGATTTGAACCCTCGGTCCCCTTGCGAGGACTCCACCTTAGCAGGGTGGTGCACTAGGCCTGACTATGCGACGTCTCCAGGCATCCGACCGTCGAGACGGGCGAACACACCCGGCAATCATAACGGTTCCCGCGGGTGGATCCGAACCGGGTTTGGTGTGGTTTCGATACACCGCCACTACGTGGCGGCACTCAACCGCCGGGGCCCAGCCGCTGCGTGGCGGCACTCAACCACCGGAGGCACAGCCACTGCGTGGCGGCACGCAACCACGGGGGCTCAGCCGGCGACGGTGCAGGTGACGTCGGCGGCGGTCTGGCCGCTGATCTCGCTCGGCAGGTCGACGGACTCGTCGTCCGCGTCGGCGGTGGCATCGGGCGACGGGGTGCCCGTGGCATCCGGCGTGGGCGTTGCGGTGGAGTCGCCGCCCGCCCCATCGGCCTCACCGACGATCTCGACACCGTAGCCGCTACTGACGTCACCCGTGAGGTTGAGGGGCACGTTCTGCTCGAGCGCCTCGAACAGGGCGTCGGCCGCATAGGTGATGGGCAGCACACGCGCGCCGCCCGGAGCGTACTCAGTCGGGTACTGCACGAAGACGATGTCCTTGTACTCGACGTCCTTCACAGCCATCGCGATCTGCACCATGCGGGTCGGGTTGGCGAGCGAATTCGACAGCACGATCTGCTGCGTCGAGACCTGGTTGATCGCCGTGTTGGCGAAGTGCAGCAGCGTCGCCGGGTCGGCGAGCACGCCACCCGACTGCAGCTTGCGCACCATCGAACTCATGAACTGCTGCTGGTTCGAGATGCGGCCGAGGTCCGAGCCGTCGCCGATGCCGTGCCGGATGCGAAGGAACTGCAGCGCCTCGGCACCGACGAGCGTGTGCTCACCCGCCTCGAGGTCGAGGCCGGTGTGACTGTCTTTGATGTCACCCGAGACGCACACGTCGACACCGCCGATGGCATCCGACATGTTGATGACGCCGGTCCACCGCATGGCGGCCGCGAACTGGATGTCGACGCCCGTGAGCTCTTCGACGGTCGCGACCGAGCACGCCAGCCCGCCGTACATGTACGACGTGTTGATCATCTGCGCGTTCATCGCACCGTAGGTGGTGCCGTCCTCCCCCGTGCACTCGGGGATCGCCACGATCATGTCGCGGGGGAACGAGACGACGGTCACGCGTCGCGGCTCGTCACTGATGTGCACGAGCATCGTGACGTCGTTGCGCTCACCGCCGTCATCGTGCGCACACCGGGGAAAGAGCTCGAGATCCTGCCCCTCACACGAGTCGGTGCCGACGATGAGCATGTTCACCCCGCCCTCGATCTCACCAATCGACGGGGGCAGCGACGCTTCGTCGCCGATCGCCACGCCGTTGTCGTCCAGCGTTCGCGCCGCGTTCCAGACGTAGAAACCGCCGACGGCGGTGACGCTCAGCACGACGACGGCCAGCACGGCGCCGAGCACCGTGAGCAGCTGCGTGAACGGGTTGGGCTTCGGGTGGATGCCGTGGCGCGCCACCGGCTCACGACGCGGCGACCGGGTCGCCGATTCGGGGGTGTCGCTCACTGGGCATCCTTTCGTGACCGGCACGGCCGGCTGCGGCGAGGGATTCGTCTGCGATCGGGGGCTCGCAGAACTGTGCCGCAATCTGCACCATTTTAGGGATCGGTCACTGAAAACCGGTTGTGAGGGCCCGCACCGCATCCCCGGCCGTAGGAGGTGTCGCGCCGGCCGCGCCATCCAATTCACCTGCGCGCGCTCGGATAGACTCGACCGCGACCGGTTCGCCGGTCGGGAGGGTTGTCCGAGCGGCCGAAGGATCCGGTCTTGAAAACCGGTGGGCAGCAATGTCCCGTGGGTTCGAATCCCACACCCTCCGCAGAACCACCTTCCGCAGATTTACAGCCGCATCAGCACTTCGGCCACGCCGCCGTCGTAGACGGTCGTCGTGTGTTCGGATGCCTCGGCCAGCACCTCGTCGGGGCCTTGCGCCATCGCGATCGCGCGACCACCGTTCGTCCGTGCCCAGCGGAACATGCCGACGTCGTTGCGCCCGTCGCCCATCACGATGACGTGCGCGGGCGGGACATCGAGCCAGCCGCGCACGCGTTCGAGCGCCGTCGACTTGTCGACGCCGTGCGGGGCGATGTCGAGCCATGCCGACCATCCGACCGCGTACGACACCTCGTTGAGCCCCACGCGCGAGACCAGTTCGAGAAACTCGTCGCTCGTACCGTCTGGTGAGACGACGACGACGCGGCACACCGGCTGCGCCGAAAGCTCTTCGAAGCTGACCTGCATTGCGGCGCTGAGGTTCCAGTCGTCCATGTGCTCCGTGTAGAGACGCCGACCGTCAGCCAGCTCGACGAGATAGTGCGCGTCGGGCAGGTGCGTGCGCAGCAGTTCGAGCACCTGGGTCGGATCGAACGTCTCGACGTAGTGGCGCACGTAGGCGGCCGGCCCCTCACCTTCGACCCGCTTCATGATGACCGCGCCGTTCGAGCACACCGCATACTCGGGCCACACCTGCAGCAGACGCAGGACGCCGTGCGTGCCCTCCCACGACCTGCCGGTCGCGAGCAGGACCTCGTGGCCCGCTTCACGCGCGGTCGCAACCGCGTCGACGACGCCCGGACTGAGCGATTCGTCCTCGAGCAGGACGGTGCCGTCGACGTCGAGCGCGATCAGCAGCCGATCACGCGTCACGCGATGGGCTCCGCGACCTCGATCCCGCCCAGGTACGGGCGCAGCACCTCGGGAATGACGACCGAACCGTCGGCGCGCTGGTGCGTCTCGAGCAGCGCGACGATCCACCGCGTGGTGGCGAGCGTGCCGTTGAGCGTCGCGACCGGCGTCGTCTTGCCGCCGTCAGGACGGTGACGGATGTCGAGGCGACGCGCCTGATAGGTCGTGCAGTTCGAGGTGCTCGTGAGCTCCCGGTACGCGCCCTGCGTCGGCACCCACGCCTCGATGTCGTACTTGCGGGCCGCCGACGATCCGAGGTCACCGGCCGCAACGTCGATGACGCGGTAGCTGAGCCCCAGGTCCTGCAGCATGCGCTCCTGCATCTCGACGAGACGCAGGTGCTCGGCCTCGGCATCCTCGGGAGTCGTGTAGACGAACATCTCGAGCTTGTTGAACTGGTGCACGCGGATGATGCCGCGGGTGTCCTTGCCGTACGAACCCGCCTCACGGCGGTAGCACGTCGACCATCCCGCGTAGCGCTTGGCGCCCGCGGTCAGGTCGAGGATCTCGTCCATGTGGTAGCCGGCCAGCGGCACCTCGCTCGTGCCGACGAGGTACAGGTCGTCGGCCTCGAGGCGGTAGACCTCATCTGCGTGCTGGCCGAGGAATCCCGTGCCGCGCATGACCTCTGGGCGCACCAGGGTCGGCGGGATCATCGGGATGAACCCGGCATCCACCGCCCGCTGCAACGCGAGCGACATGAGCGCGTACTCGAGGCGCGCGCCGATGCCCTTGAGGAAGTAGAAGCGGCTGCCCGACACCTTCGTGCCTCGCTCCATGTCGATGGCGCCCAGCTTCTCGCCGAGCGCGAGGTGATCGAGCGGCTCGAAGTCGAACGACGCCGTCTCACCGTGCGTGCGCAGGGTGACAAAGTTCTCCTCACCCCCGGCGGGAACCCCGTCGACGACGATGTTCTCGATCAGCGCGAGAGCGGCATCGGCTGCCTCCTCGGCGACCGTGACGGCCTGCTGGGCCGCCTTGACGTCGGCGCTGAGCTGCTTCGCCTCGGCGACCAGCGCAGCCTTCTCGTCCTTGGGTGCAGCGGCGACCTTCTTGCCGTGCGCGTTCTGCGCCGCACGCAGCTCTTCGAACGTCGTGATCGCAGCGCGGCGGTCACGGTCGGCGGCGAGCGCGGCATCCACCGTCTCGGGCGACGACCCGCGCGCCTCCTGCGAGCGCTTCACGAGGTCAGGGTCGTCACGAAGAAGTGCCAGGTCGATCACCGGACAAGTCTCCCACAGGGCCGCGACTCGGCTGCGTGCGGGCTATCGTGAACGCATGAGCGACGACTCCCCCAGCCGGCAGCGGGCCGCGCTCGTCTTCAATCCGGTCAAGGCCGACGGCCCCTCGCTGAAGGCGCTCGTCTCGAACCTGTCGAGCGAGCACGGCTGGGACGAACCCCTCTTCTACGAGACGACGGTCGAAGACCTCGGCGACGGCGTCACCCGCGAAGCGCTCGAACAGCAGCCGTCTGCCGTACTCGTCGCCGGTGGCGACGGCACCGTGCGAGCCGTCAGCGAGGCGATGACCGGCAGCGGCGTGCCGCTGACGATCGTCCCCAGCGGCACCGGCAACCTGCTCGCACGCAACCTGCGCCTACCGCTCGAAAAGCCCGAGCCGATGGTGCGCGCCACCTTCGACGGCACGACGCAGCAGATCGACGTCGGCATCGCACGGATGACGCGCGAGAGCGGTGAGACCGAAGAACGCGCGTTCGTCGTGATGGGCGGCATGGGCCTCGATGCCGCGATGATCGCCAACACGAGCGGCGACCTCAAGAAGCGCGTGGGATGGGTCGCGTACGTCGACGGCGCCGCGAAGTCGCTCATCGGCGCGAAGCCGTTCGAGATCATGTACCAGCTCGCGGGACACAAGATGCACCGCGCCACCGTGCACAGCGTGCTGTTCGCCAATTGCGGGTCGTTGCCGGCGGGGCTCGAACTCATCCCCGAGGCATCCGTCTCTGACGGTCAACTCGACATCGCCCTGTTCCAGCCCAAGAGCGCACTCGGATGGCTGCTCGTGTGGCGGCGCGTCGCGTGGGACAACAGCGTGTTGCGCAAGTTCCGTGCGGGCCGCGAAATCCTCAAGCTGCGCACGAAAGACAACTCGGTGCGCTACTCGCGCGGCGATGGCATCGACGTCGCAGCCCAAGGCCTGCACCCGGTGCAGCTCGACGGCGACGAGTTCGGCGAAGCCACGCAGATGCGGGTGCACGTCGAGGCGGGCGCCCTGATCGTGACGCTGCCGAAGGGGCACGACAAGAGCGCATAGCCGACGCGCGACGCCGAGGCAATCCCCCGAACCCGATTCCCGGGGCGCGGCAAGATAGGTGCATGACCACCCTCGTCTGGCTGCGCGACGACCTGCGGCTCGCCGACAACCCCGCACTGCGGGCGGCCGCCGACCGCGACGAACCCGTCGTCGTGCTGTACGTGCTCGACGAGGAATCCACCGGCATCCGTCCCCTCGGCGGCGCCGCGAAGTGGTGGCTGCACGGCAGTCTCGAACGCCTCGGCGAGCGCATCGCCGAGCGCGGATCGACGCTCGTGCTGCGCCGCGGACGGGCGGCCGACGTCGTGCCGTCGGTGGCCGCCGACGTCGACGCATCGGCCGTGTTCTGGAACCGCCGCTACGGCGGACCCGAGCGGACCGTCGACACCGGCATCAAAGCCGCCCTGCGAGAGGATCGCCGCGAAGCGAGCTCGTTCAGCGCATCACTGCTCTTCGAGCCGTGGACCGTCCGCACCGGCGCGGGAACGCCGTACGCCGTCTTCACGCCGTTCTGGAAGGCTTGCCTCGCGCTGGCCGCGCCCCGCGGTCCCGTCGCCGAACCCCGCGAACTCGCCGTCCCCAGGCGCCGCGTCGACTCGGACGCGCTCGACGACTGGGGCCTGCTCCCCCGACACCCCGACTGGGCAGGCGGCCTGCGCGAAGCCTGGACGCCCGGCGAGACCGCGGCCCGCCACCGCCTGCGCGAGTTCATCGCCGACGACGCCGCACACTACGACCGTGCCCGCGACGAACCGGATGCCGGGGCCACCTCGCTCCTGTCACCCCGCCTGCGCTGGGGCGAGCTGAGCCCGCACCAGGTGTGGCACGCCGCCGTCGAATCCGGCGCGCCACTGCACGGGTTCCTCTCCGAACTCGGGTGGCGCGAATTCGCATGGCACACCCTGTTCCACGCACCCGATCTCGCGACGAAGAACCTGCGGCCGCAGTTCGACGCGTTCCCCTGGCCGCGGCTGCGACCCACGCTGCTCGAAGCGTGGCAGCGCGGGCGCACCGGCATCCCACTCGTCGATGCGGGGATGCGGGAGCTGTGGCGCACCGGCTTCATGCACAACCGGGTGCGGATGGTCACGGCATCCTTCCTCGTGAAGAACCTGCTCGTGCACTGGCACCACGGCGAGGAGTGGTTCTGGGACACGCTCGTCGACGCGGATGCCGCCAACAACCCGTTCAACTGGCAGTGGGTCGCGGGCTCCGGCGCCGACGCCGCGCCATACTTCAGGGTGTTCAACCCCGAGCTGCAGGCGAAGAAGTTCGACCCGCAGGGCCGCTACATCGCCCGCTGGGCGCCCGACGGGCTCGAGACCGAACCGATCGTCGACCTGCGCGAATCCCGGCAGGCCGCCCTCGCCGCCTACGAAGCGATGCGGCGGGGCTGACCGCACGCGGCGCGAGGAATGCCGCGGCCGGGGCACGGGTTGGGATCAGCGTGACTCCCGCCCTTTCCGTCCTCGATCTGGTACCCGTCCGCAGCGGACAGACCAGCGCGCAGGCGATCACCGCATCCCTCTCCCTCGCCGAACGTGCCGACGCGCTCGGCTATCGGCGCTACTGGTTCGCCGAGCACCACAACATGCCCGCCGTCGCCTCCACGACGCCGCCGGTACTCGTGGCCGCCGCGGCCGGCCGCACCCGCAGCATCCGGCTCGGTTCGGGCGGCGTCATGCTGCCGAACCACTCGCCGCTCGTCGTCGCCGAGCAGTTCGCGGCGCTCGAGGCGATCGCTCCCGGCCGCATCGATTTGGGGCTCGGCCGCGCCCCCGGCAGCGACCCCGTCATCACGCAACTGCTGCGCCAGTCGGGCACGACGAGCGACGTCGAACGGTTCCCCGACCACGTCCGCGACATCGCCTCGCTCGTCTCGGCCGAGGGCGCCACCGTGCGATTCACCTCGGGCGGCACGTACGACGTGCACGCGACGCCCGCGGCATCCGGCGTGCCCGAGGTGTGGCTGCTCGGATCGAGCGACTACTCGGCCCAGCTCGCCGCCTCGCTCGGCCTGCCCTACGTGTTCGCGAACCACTTCAGCGGCGAAGGCCTCGATCGGGCGCTCGGGTTGTATCGCGACCAGTTCCAGCCGTCGGCGACGCTCGACGCACCGCGCACCTTCCTCACCGCGAACGCCGTCGTCGCCGACACCGAAGCCGAGGCCGTCGAGCGCATGCTGCCGCAGGCCCGCATGATGGCGAGACTCCGCGGCAACCGGCCGCTCACGGCGCTCGAGACGGTCGAGCAGGCCGCGGCCGCCGAGGCGACCGATCAACTCGCCGCTCCCCTGCTCGACGCGCTTCACCGACGCTGGTTCGTCGGCACGGGCCACGACGTGCGCGCACGTCTCGCGGCATTCGCGACCGAGCACGGCGTCGACGAGGTCATGATCGCTCCGGTCGCCGCTTCCTACGACGCCGAACCCCTCGACGCACCGGTCGGCCGCATCCGCACCCTCGAGCTGCTCGCCGGCTGACGCGCCGCTCCACCCCGTCCGGCATTGCTCGCCCGTCGCAATCACAACTCGTCGTGCACCGAACGTGACAGGCGAACAGCCGGCGCCACGCTCGCCTGTCACAAAAGCGGCCCGTCGACCCTCGATCGTGACAGGCGAGCAGCGGGCGAAGCCACAGGCGAGCAGCGGGCGAAACCGCAGGCGAGCCACAAGGCGCCAGCCGGCGCGGGCGCAGATCAGGCGTCGGGCTCGCCCGAGATGAGGCCCCGCAGCCAGTCGCGGGCCTCGACGAACACGTCGTCGGAGTACCGGTCGGGGTAGCGGATGACCTGACGGTCGGCGCGAGGGTACGACCCGAGGTAGATGACCTTTGGGCTGAACCGGCGAAGACCGAGCAGCGCGTCGGCCATTCGCTCGTCCTCGACGTGCCCGTCGGCGTCGATCACGAACCGGTACCGGCCCAGCTCGTCGCCGATCGGGCGCGATGCCAGCAGCGACAGGTTGATGCCGCGCGTCGCGAACTGCTCCAGCAGTTCGAGCAGCGCGCCGGGGTACTCCTCGGGCAGCTCGACGATGAGCGAGGTCTTGTCGGCCCCGGTCGGTGCGGGCGGCGCGACGGTGCGGCTGACGAGCACGAACCGCGTCACCGCGTTGGGGTTGTCGCCGATGTTCTCGGCGAGCAGTTCGAGGTCGTAGTGCTCGAGGATGCCGGGAGGCGCCACAGCGGCATCCGCATCGCTCACGCCGTCGACGATGCCGACCGCGGAGGCGACGTTGCTCGCCGCGGGCAGGTGCGCGTGCTCAGGGAGCGCGGCGGTCAGCCAGCGCAGACACTGCCCGTACGCGACGGGATGCGCCGCGACCAGCGACACGTCTTCGAGTCGCATACCGGGGCGACCGACGAGCACGAAGTTGACCGGCACGAGGTACTCGCCGACGATGCGCAGGCCCGGCATGGTCGCCAACGCGTCCTGCGCCGTCGAAACCCCGCCGTCGACCGAGTTCTCGATCGCGATCATGGCGGCATCCGACCGCCCCTCGACCACGTCCGACAGCGCTTCGCCCACGTTTCGCACGGGGCGCCAGATCTGGTCGCGCGCCTCGGGCACCTGGCTGAGCGCGGCCTCGGTGAACGTGCCGGCGGGGCCGAGATAGCTGTAGGTGCGGCGGACGGACGCGTCGATGCTCACCCGCCCCAGCCTAGTGCGGATGCCAGTACCGACTCGGACTGTGTCATCACTCGTCAACACCCCCGAAGAAGAGGCACACTGGAACCATGAGCCGCGCAGGACAGCCAGCCGAAGCATCCGACCTCATCGACATCGATGAGCTGATCGCCGCCTACTACGACCGCAAACCGGATGCCGCGGTGCCCGAGCAGCGGGTCGCGTTCGGCACGAGCGGCCACCGCGGCTCGTCGCTGTCGACGAGCTTCAACGAAGACCACATCCTCGCCACAACGCAGGCGATCGTCGACTACCGCGCGGCGCAGGGCATCACCGGTCCGCTGTTCCTCGGTCGCGACACCCACGGCCTGTCACTGCCGGCCGAGCGCACCGCGATCGAGGTGCTGGTCGCCAACGGCGTCGACGTGCGGGTCGACTCGCGCGACTCGTGGGTGCCGACGCCGGCCCTCAGCCACGCGATCCTCGCCCACAACCGCGCGCTGGCGGCCGACGACCCCAGTCGGGCCGACGGCATCGTCGTCACCCCCTCGCACAACCCGCCCCGCGACGGCGGCTTCAAGTACAACCCGCCGCACGGCGGCCCCGCCGACACCGACGCGACCGGTTGGATCGCGAACCGGGCCAACGAGCTCATCGCGGCGGGCCTTGAGGGCGTGAAGCGCACGCGTCACGCCGACATCGACATCGATGCGCTGGGGCAGTACGACTTCCGTAATGCGTACGTGCGCGACCTTGCGAACATCATCGACGTCGACGCGATCCGCACGGCGGGTGTGCGCATCGGCGCCGACCCGCTCGGTGGCGCCTCGGTGGACTACTGGGCGCTCATCGCCGAGGTGCACGGCCTCGACCTGACCGTCGTGAACCCAGACGTCGACCCGACGTGGAAGTTCATGACGCTCGACTGGGACGAGAAGATCCGCATGGATCCGTCGTCGCCGTCGGCGATGGCGTCGCTGGTCGCACGCCGCGACGAGTACGACATCCTCACCGGCAACGATGCGGACGCCGATCGCCACGGCATCGTCACCCCCGACGCCGGGCTGATGAACCCGAACCACTACCTCGCGGTCGCGATCGACTACCTCTACGCGAACCGCCCCGGCTGGCCCGCGAGCGCCGCGATCGGCAAGACGCTCGTGTCGTCGATGATCATCGACCGCGTCGCCGAGTCGCTCGGCCGCGACCTGCTCGAAGTGCCGGTCGGCTTCAAGTGGTTCGTGCCGGGCCTGCTCGACGGCTCGGTAGCGTTCGGCGGCGAGGAGTCGGCCGGTGCGTCGTTCCTGCGCACCGACGGCACCGTGTGGACCACCGACAAGGACGGCATTCTGCTGTGCCTGCTGGCCGCCGAGATTCTCGCGGTGACGGGCAAGACCCCGTCGCAGCGGTACGCGGAACTCGAAGCCGAATTCGGCGCGTCGGCCTACCAGCGAGTGGACGCCCCGGCATCCCCCGCCCAGAAGTCGGCACTGTCGAAGCTCGCACCTGAGTCGGTGTCGGCGACCGAGATCGCGGGAGAGCCGATCACCGCGAAGCTCTCGCACGCGCCCGGAAACGGTGCGGCGATCGGTGGCCTGAAGGTGCAGACCGAGCACGCCTGGTTCGCCGCGCGCCCCTCCGGCACCGAAGACGTCTACAAGCTGTACGCCGAGTCGCTCAAGGGCTCGGAGCACCTCGCGCAGGTGCAGGCAGAAGCCCGCGCCGTCGTGGCCGCCGCCCTCGGCGAGGCCTGAGCGCCCAGCGTCGCGCGCGGGTCGACCCGCCGCGTGCGCAATATTCAGGCTTCGCGGGTTCGACCCGAGCACCGCGTCCGCGGAAATCCGGGGTTCACAGCGTGGCGATGACCCGCGCAGCCTGAATATTGAACGCGGAGACGGCGGCACCAGCACGCGGCGCGACGGTCAGCGCGGTGCGAGGGATGCTGCGGCATCCCGCAGCCAGCGGGCAGGCTCGGCCTGCGACGCCTCGGCGGTGCCGGCGAGGTTGGTGAGCGAAGCGGTCGCGGCGAAGGCCGAGACGTCGGCGTCGGGCGCGATGCGTCCGGCGACGAGCGCGACCGGCACGCCGAGGTCTGCCGCGAGCGCGCCGACGAAGGCCGGCACCTTGCCGGCTGCCGACTGCCCGTCGAACGAGCCCTCTCCCGTGACGACGAGGTCGGCGCCCGCGACGGCACTCGACAGCCCCACGAGCGCGGCGACCTCGGGCGCACCCGGCAGCAGTCGCGCGCCCCACAGGGTCAGTGCGAAGCCGGTGCCGCCCGCGGCTCCCGTGCCGGGCACGTCGGCGGCGGCTCCCACCGCTGCGGCGTAGGCGGCCAGGGCACGGTCGACGCGGTGGATGCTGTGCGGCGCGAGCCCCTTCTGCGGACCGAAGACGGCGGCAGCGCCGCGCGGCCCGACGAGGGGGTTCGTGACGTCGGCGAGCACGACGACGCCGCCGGCCGGCAGCGGTCGAAGGCCCGACAGGTCGACATGGGCGACGTCGACGAGACCACGCGCGCCGGCGGCCACAGGACTGCCGTCGGAGCGGGTGACGCGGGCACCGAGCGCGCGCAGCATGCCGATGCCGCCGTCGGTCGATGCGCTCGATCCGATGCCGAGCACGAGCTTGGAGACCCCGTGGTCGAGCGCTGCGGCGATGGCCTGCCCGAAGCCGGTGGTGTCGGCATCCCACGGACGCAGGTCGCCGGCGAGCAGCTCGATGCCGCTCGTGGATGCCAATTCCACGACACCGGTGCCCTGCGGCGCCTCGGCGGTCGGTGGCAGCAGCAGCCACGACGCCTCGACGGCGCGGCCGTGCGGGCCCGTCACCGTCACGGGCATGCGGGTCGCGCCGGGCACGGCGACGGCGAACGCGTCGAGCGTGCCCTCGCCACCGTCGGCCATGGGGCGCAGCACGACCTCGTCACCGGCATCCCATCCCGCCGCGAGCGCCTCGGCCGCACCGGCCGCCGAGATCGATCCTTTGAAGCTGTCGAGCGCAATGACCACCCGCATGCGCGAACCCCCGTTCCGACCCGAGTGGTCGTCGCAATCATTGTACGGGTAAACGCTTTCCCACACAAACCATGCAACGATCCCGGCGCCGACGCGGCGCGGATGCCGCCGGTGCTGCCGGAGTATGAGCGACGGGGTGCGTCAGCCGCGCGGCGGCGTGCTGTCGCGCAGCAGCACCTCGAGCGGCAGCGGCGCCGCGTCGGCATCCCACGCGGCATCGACCGTGGCGTGCAGCGCCTGGTAGCCGAGGTCGCGCAGCGGCACCCGCACCGTCGTGAGCGCGGGCGTCACGTCGCGCCCCGTGGGGATGTCGTCGAAGCCCGCGACCGCGATGTCGGCACCCGGCTCGCGTCCGGCGGCACGGATCGCGGCCATCGCGCCGATCGCGACGACGTCGCTCAGTCCCCACACGACCGTGCCGGGCTCGACGCCGTCTGCCAGCGCCTGGTTCATGAGCGCTTCGCCCGAGTCGCGGGTGAACGCACCGCGGTAGACGCGGGGCGCCTGACCACCGGCATCCGTGAAGCCCTCCGTGAAACCTGCGAGACGGTTGTCACTCGTGACGACACCCTCGCCCGCGACGAGTGCGACCGCCGAGCGGTAACCGTGCTCGGCGAGCGCCGCGCCGAGCGCACGCGCGCCGCCGTGGTTGTCGACCGAGATCTCGCGGAAGCCGTCTGCGCCCGAGCCGAGCGCGACGACCCGGCCACCGGACTGCTCGATCAGGTCGAGCTCTTTGCGCAGCGCGTCGTCCATGACTGTCGAGGTGCGCGACGCGGCGAGGATGACACCGCGCGGGCGCTGGCCGCGAAGCGCGCGGACGAGCGTGACTTCGCGCTCTGCGTCGCGCTCGGTGATGGCGATGTTGACGACGAGGTTCGCCTCGTCGGCGCCGCGCGCGACACCCGACGCGATCTCACCGAAGAACGGGTCGGCGATGTCGGCGACCAGCAGCGCGATGATCGCCGAGGTGCCGCGGGCCGTCGCCTGCGCCGAGAGGTTCGCCGAGTAGCCGAGGGTGGCTGCGGCAGCTTCGACTCGCTCGCGGTACGACTCGGCGACCTTGCGGGCCGAGCCGTTGAGCACGCGGGAGGCGGTCGCGAGTGAGACACCGGCTTCGCGCGCGACGTCGTGCAGCGTGGCGGATCCGCCGCGCGGGCGGGATGCGGTGTCGGTCACGGAGCCGATTCTATGTCCCATCAGGGCATCACCCCGGGACCCGGCAAGCGTTTCCCGACAGCGCGCGCATGCTCACGCGCTCGCGGTCACCCGCAGGTGCGGAGAGACGGATGCCGCGAATCCCGCGGCGGTGCGCCGGACGACCTCGAGGTGGTCGGTGGCCCAGATCTGCTCGTTGAAGATCTCGACCTCGATGTCGCGGTCGTAGCCGGTGGCCTCGACGGCTGCGGTCAGCGACGCGAAGTCGATGATGCCGTCGCCCGGGTAGTGGCGGCTGAGCAGCACGTCGGCGGGCAGCGGGGTCTTCCAGTCGCACACCTGGTACGTGGCGATGCGTCCCTCGCGCCCGGCGCGTTCGATCGAGGCGAGCACGTCAGGGTCCCACCAGATGTGGAACGTGTCGACCGTCGCGCCGACGACCTCGGGCTCGAAGTCGGCGGCGATGTCGAGGGCCTGGCCGAGCGTCGAGACGACGCACCGGTCGGAGGCGTACATCGGATGCAGCGGCTCGATCGCGAGGGTCACCCCGGCGGCCTTGGCGTGCGGGGCGAGTTCGCCGATGGCATCCCTCACGAGCTCCCGCGCACCGATCACGTCGCGCGAGCCCGCCGGCAGTCCGCCGGCGACGAGCACAAGGATCGCGGTCGATCCTTCGGCGCCCGCGGCGGCAAGGACCGCGGCCTCTTCGATCGCGACGAGGTTGTCGGCGATCGACGCGCGGCGCTCCGCCCCCTCGGGCATCGTGAAGAAGCCGGAGCGGCAGTGCGTCGTGAACCGCAGTCCGGAGTCGTTCAACATCTGCGCCGCGACCTCGAGGCCGACCTCCTGCACGGGCTCGCGCCACAGGCCGATCGCCTGCACGCCGGCGTCGGCGGTCACCCGAAGCGCGGTCGCCAGGTCGGCGTACTTGATGGTGGCCTGGTTGATGGACAGGCGCGGGTCGACGGTGCTCATGCGGTGACTCCGTTCAGGGCGAGCATGCCGTGCCAGCGTTCGGCGGCGAGCTCCGGCTGCTCGAACGCCTTGGCGGCATTGGCGAGTTCGACGATGCGCGAAAGGTGCGGCAGGCTGCGGGCCGAGTGCAGGCCGCCGACCATCTGGAAGGCGATCTGGTGGCCGTTCAGCCACGCCAAGAACGCGACGCCGGTCTTGTAGTAGAACGTCGGCGCGGCGAAGATCTGACGGCTGAGGGCCTCGGTCGGCGCGAGGATCTCGAGGTAGCGCGCGGCATCCCCGGCATCCAATGCCTGGATCGCGGCGGAGGCGACGGGGGTCAGCGCCGCGAACGCGCCGAGCAGCGCGTCGGAGTGCTGGCGCGGCGACTGCGGGTCGCGGGCGGGCTGCGGCGCGTCCGGCACATCGGCGCCGCCGATGAGACCGACGTAGTTGAAGTCGTCGCCGGTGAACATGCGCACGGGCTCCGGCAGGCGCTCACGGACGGCGACCTCCGACTCGGCGTTCAGCAGGCTCATCTTGACGCCCGCGATCTTGTCGACGTTCTCTTCGATGATCTGCAGCAGCACCTCGGATGCCGCAGGCCAGTCGTCTGCGCCGCTTGTACTGAGCCCGGTCGAAGTGAAGTAGCCGGCCAGCTGCGGGTCGAACGCCGTGCCGAGCCAGTGCAGCACCACGGGGGTGGTGGCCTGCTGCAGCACCGCACGGTAGACGCGGCGGTAGTCCTCGGCCGATTCGGCGACCCGGGCGAGGTGCCGGGATGCCATGAGGACCGGCCCCGCGCCCTGCTCCTCGGTGAAGTGCAGCTGCTCGGTGTAGGCGGCGATGACCTCGTCGAGCGAGATGTGCTCGGCGTCGACGTGGTCGGTGTTGACGCCGACGACGACCGAGCCACCCTCCTCACGCGCCACCTCGGCGCTGCGCGCGATCAGCTCGCGCGTGGCCGCGGCATCCAGCCCCATGTTTCGCTGCGCGGTGTCCATGGCGTCGGCGACGCCGAGTCCCCACGAGTACACCGAGCGGCGGAAATCGAGGGTGGCGTCCCAGTCGACCTGGGCGGGCTGCCCGGGGGTGTTGTCACCCCAGGTGACGGGCACGACGTGCGCGGCGGCGTACGCGACGCGGCTGCGCAGCGGGCCGGCCGGCTTGGTGTAGCCGGAGGTCTCGACCAGGGGCGTGCGGGTGACGGCGCCATCGGCGCCGAGGAGGGTGAGCTCGGTCATTCGCCTGGTCCGATCAGTCGAGGTTCAGCGACGGCAGCTCGACCTTGCGGCCTTCGCGCGCCGACTGCAGGCCGGCCTCTGCCAGCAGCACACCGCGGGCGCCGGCGAGCAGGTCGTACTCGTATTCGGTGCCGGTGACGTACGACTCGAGGAACTCTTCCCACTGCTGACGGAAGCCGTTGATGAAGACCTCGTTGGTGGGCACCTCGGCCCAGTCGGCGTCGTAGTCGTGGTCGTCGGCCAGGTCGGGGTTCCAGACCGGCTTCGGGGTGGCGTTGCGGTGCTGGATCTTCGCACCGAACAGGCCCACGACGGCCGAGCCGTGCGTGCCGTCGACGTGGAACTCGACGAGCTCGTCGCGGTTGACGCGGACAGTCCACGAGGAGTTGATCTGCGCGATGACGTCGCCCTCGAGCTCGAAGGTGCCGTACGCGGCATCCTCGGCGGTGGCGTTGTAATGCTCGCCGTTCTCGTCCCAGCGGTCGGCGATGTGCACCGAGGCCTGGGCGTAGACCGACTTCACGCCGCCGAACAGGTTCTCGAGGATGTAGTTCCAGTGCGGGAACATGTCGACGATGATGCCGCCGCCGTCTTCGGTGCGGTAGTTCCAGCTGGGGCGCTGGGCGGGCTGCCAGTCGCCCTCGAAGACCCAGTAGCCGAACTCGCCGCGCACGGAGAGGATGCGGCCGAAGAAGCCCGAGTCGATGAGGCGCTTGAGCTTCTGCAGGCCCGGCAGGTACAGCTTGTCGTGGACGACACCGGTCTTGACGCCGGCGGCCTTGGCGAGACTCGCGAGTTCGAGGGCCTCTTCGACCGACTCGGCGGTGGGCTTCTCGGTGTAGATGGTCTTGCCGGCGGCGATCGCCTTGCGAAGCGCGGTGGCACGGGCCTTCGTGACGAGGAAGTCGGCGTAGATCTCCCAGCGGGGGTCGGCGAGGGCCGCGTCGAGGTCGGTGGTGTAGTCCTCGATGCCGTGCTTGGCGGCCAGCTCGGCGAGCTTTGCCTCGGTGCGGCCGACGAGCAGCGGCTTGACGGTCACCTTGGTGCCGTCGGCCAGCTCGATGCCGCCCTGGTCGCGGATCGCGAGGATCGAGCGCACGAGGTGCTGGCGGTAGCCCATGCGTCCGGAGACGCCGTTCATGATGATGCCGATCTCGCGGACGGCGGGGGCGGCCTCGGCGGCGGCCGGGGCGAGGGTCGTGTCGGTCACGGGATCCTGCTCTCGTCTGAGGGTGCGGCCGCGACGTCACCGTCGCCGGCCGACCCGATGAATGGATGCGGGTAAACGCTTTCCCGCATGTCATCAGTGTGCCACAGGACCGCGCGACCTGCAAGCGCTTTCCGAGGACCGGCGGGAAACACACCGACCGACACGCACGGTCAGCGGTCCGAATCGGCCGCGAGCAGTCGCAGTTCGACCAGTCGCGGTGTGCGCTCCCTGACCGCCTCGAGCACGACACCGAACTCGACCGTGCCGTCGGCCGGGCCGATCGCGATCGTCGATCCGCCGGGGTCGATCGGCGCCTCGTGTACGACGCGATCCCGGACGCGCACGCGCACGGCCTCGTCGTCACCCTCGATCGCCCGCAGCAGCAGCCGGTCGGCCGAACCGCTCCAATCGGTGACCGTCAGCGCGATCGCGCCGGTCGTGCGACGCCAGCGCGCCGGCCCCTCCACCCCGATCTGCTCGTCGGTGGCGGTCAGGCGGTGGTCGCTCTCGGGCTGCTGCTCACCGAAGCGCACCACATCGCGCGTACGGGCATCGAGCGCGAGCGAGGCGGCATCCACCGCAGCCAGCTCAGCCCTGCGCTGTTCCACGTCGCCGCCCGTGGTCGGCCACACGAGCGTGTAGCGCGCGTCGTGGATGCCGGCGAACGGTTCGAGCGCGATCACGCCGTGATCGGTCGCGATCCGCACCTGACCGCGGCCGAGGCGCTCGGCGCGCGCCACGGCGTCGGGGGCGAGGATCGGTGTGGCGGCGAGCGGCCGGAGCGGTCCGACGGCAATGTGCCCCATGCGGGCGGCGCCGCCCCGGTAGGCGACCGCATCATCGGGTTCGCGGAGCGCGAGCACATCGGGGCCGTCGACGACGCTTCCCCAGGCGCTGCCGTCGGCGGTCGGCACGAGGCGGAGCGCGCGGGGCAATGAGATCGTCGCCCGCTCCCCCGCGGCGAGCTCGAACGCCACCCGCGTTCCCGGCGCACCCTCGTGCACCGTCGCGGCGGTGACGGTCGCGACACCCTCGACCCAGTCGGGCACGAGCACCGAGAGTCGCACGTCGGCATCGGCGTCGATCGTCCATTCATCGACCCCGGCAGCGGCCCCGATCGCGGCAGGCCGCACCGAGACGGTCGCGCCGCCCCACGTCGCCTCTGCGGCCACGAACGCGTTCACCTCGAGGCGGTCGCCGCCGTCGGCGAAGACGTGCGCCGCGTGGCTCGCCTGCGCCTCGAAGCCCGAGCCCATGCAGCACCAGAAGCCCTCGGCCTCGGGTGCGTACACCCGGTAGTGGCCGGGCCGGTGACTCGTGAAGTAGACGAGTCCGCCGTGATCCGGATGCTGCGTCGAGCGCAGGTGGTTGGCACGGGCGTGCTCAGCCCACTGCAGGTACGCGTCGTCACCCGCGAGCAGGTGCAGGTCGCCGGCGAGCTTGACCATGTTGAAGGTGTTGCAGCTCTCTGGCCCTTCACGTGCGGTGAACATCGCGAGGAAGTCGTCGCGCGCCGGAAAGTGCTCGCGCACGCTGTCGCCGCCGAGCGGCGAGCTGCGGGCGTAGGCGACGGCGTCGAAGAAGGTGCGGGCCGCGGCGCCCTCGCGTGCGGAGATGTCGGGCAGGAGGTCGGGCGCGACGACGGCGGCGGCACGTTCGATCGCGGCGAACCCGACGACGACGGGAATCTGCGTGTTCGCGTGCAGCCCGTCGAGTTCGTCGCGCCCGGCCGCGAGCGGTGCGACGAGCACCTCGGGCACGAAGCGCCGGGCGAGTTCGAGCAGTCGCCGATCGCCCAGGTGCACCGCGAGGCGGGCGAGCGCGTCTGGCACGCCGCCGAACTCGGTTCGCAGGATGCCGGCGAGCGCATCGTCGTCGATGCCCGCGAGCGTCTGCAGCCACCATTGGCCGAAGGCTTCCACGGCGACGTCGGCCTGCGGCAGTGCGACCAGCGCCGCATCGAGCAGCCCCGCGAGCGTCTTGTGCAGGTTGTACAGCGGCACCCACCGGCCGTTGAGGTGGAAGGCGCCGGCGTCGATGCGGCCGGCCGCGAGCTCGTCCCAGAGCGCGACGCCGTCGGGGACGCCCCCGAGGTACCCGGTGCCGATCGCGAGCTGGCACGCGCGCATGCCGTCGACGAGCGCGGTCGCCGCCTCGCGGGCGTCATCATCGCCCTGCGCGGCCAGCGCGCTCAGCGCCGACAGCACGTGCCCTGCCGTGTGGCCGTCGAGCCCTTCCGCCTCCCACCCCGGGTACCCGGGTGCGGATGCCGGCAGCCCCGCCTCACGGCGGAACGGCGCGAGCAGCCGGTCGACGTCGAGCCGCAGCAGTGTGTCGCGCACGGTGCGTTGGGCTGCGGCATCCGGCCCGTCGAGCAGCCGCACCGAGCTGAGCGGCAGGAATCGTCGCGTCGCCGCGGTCACGATGCCCCCTCCGCGCGCAGCAGCACGCAGCCGTGCGGTGCGAGCGTCACCCGCACGACAGATGACCCGGGTGCGACCGAGCGCGCCGCATGGGACTGCTCGTGCACCGCCTCGACGGCGACGGGCGCGGCACTCCACACCTCGACGATGTCCGTCGGGGCGGCGCCGAGCCCGAGCGATCGGGTGTCGAAGGGTTCGGTGCGCGGCTCGTCCGAGAGGTTGAACACAGCGGCCCAGCGGGTACCGGCGGCGTCATCCGCACTCCACACGACGAGGTCGCGTTCGCGCAGCAGCTCGCGACTGGCCGTCGCCGACCGGGCGATCTCGAGCAGCCCGTCGCGCTGCAGCAGGTCGATCGTGGCGGGGTCGGAGGTGGGCAGGTCGCCGCCGACCATGAGCGGGGAGCGCGCCATGGCCCACAGCGTCAGCAGGGTGCGGCGCTCGTCGGGCGTGAGCTGGTCGTCGCGCGGCTCGCCGCGTTCGGCGCGCAGGCCGATGCGACCCAGCGGCAGCATGTCGCCGTCGGGCCAGGCGCCGTCTCCGGCGTGCGGGGCCCACCGTGCCAGGCGGGCGAAGTTGTCGGCGACGTCGTCCCACCGGTCCCACAGGTCGTCGCACACGCGCCACATCGACGCGTGCGCGCGCAGGTGCTCGGCATGGGCGAGCGAGAGGTGACGCCCGGGCGACAGCGACAGGGTGATGTCGCGGTCGACGCCGTCGATCGCGGCCGACAGGGCTTCGATGTCGGCGGCCTGGTAGGGCCACAGCAGGTCATCGGCCTTGATGAAGTCGACGCCCCACGCGGCGTACAGGCGCACGATCGACCGGTAGTAGGCGGCGGCGCCGGCGGCTGTGAGCCCCTCGTAGTGCGGGTTCCATTCGCACCGGTTGCTGGCGTCGGCCACCTGCCCGGCCGTGACGTCGGCACCCTCGACCGGCAGGTCGGCCGCGGCGGCCACCCTGGGGATGCCCCGCATGATGTGGATGCCGAAGCGCAGCCCCATCGCGTGGATCTGCGCTGCGAGCGGACCGAACCCCGCCCCGCCCGCGGACGAGGGGAACCGCACCGGGTCGGGTTGCAGCCGGCCGTGCGCGTCGATCGTGAGGGTCGCGTCGTCGTTGTACCCGTGTGCGCGGGCGTTCGGGTCGGCCCAATCGATGTCGACGACGACGGTGTCCCAGCCGTGCGACAACAGGTGTTCGGCCATGAAGCGCGCGTTCGCGAGCACTTCAGCCTCGGTCACCGTCGTGCCGTAGCTGTCCCAACTGTTCCAGCCCATCGGCGGCGTCGCCGGTCGGTGCAGCACCATGTCACACCAGTCGGACGGCAGCCCACGACACGGCCGGCAGCGTCAGGCTCAGCGCGTCGTCGGTCAGCACCGCACCGTCGAGGGGACGCACGCCGACGCGATCGCGGTCGGTGAGCGTGTTGGCGGCGTACCGGTCGGCGTCGTGCAGCAGGTGGGTCTCGGCGATCGACACGTCGCGGCCGAGTTCGCGCACGAGCGGTGCGAGGTCGACGCGCAGGTCGGCGGTGTCCGTCGTCGAGCGGTTGACGACGAACAGCGACACGCCTTCGTCGTCGACGGTGGCGACGGCGTTGACGGTTGCGACCTCGCCGAAGCGCTCGCTCGTGAAGGTGCCGGCATCCACGGGCACGCGTACGGACCTGCCGTGACCGAGGCGCGAGGTGATCGAGAACGGAAAGAACGTGGTCTGCTTCCAGGCCGGTCCCCCCGGCTCGGTCATGATCGGGGCGATGACGTTGACGAGCTGCGCGAGCGATGCCGAGCGCACGCGGTCGGCGTGCTGCAGCAGCGTGATGAGCAGGTCGCCGAAGACGACGGCGTCGAGCACGTGGTACTGGTCTTCGAGCAGTCGCGGAGCGACGGGCCAGCCCTGCTCTTCGGGCTTGTCGTTCTGCCCGCCCTCGTCGTTGTGCAGATACCAGACGTTCCACTCGTCGAAGGAGATCATGATGCGCTTGTCGCTCTTCTTCGTCGCGGCGACGGCGTCGGCGATCGCGACGACCGACTCGATGAAGCGCGCCATGTCGACACCGGATGCCAAGAACTCCTGCGCATCGCCGTTCCGCTCCTGGTAGTAGGAGTGGCACGAGATGAAGTCGACGTCGTCGAACGTGTGCTCGAGCACCTGCCGCTCCCACGACCCGAACGTGGGCATGCCGCTGCCCGACGATCCGCACACGACCAGTTCGAGACCGGGGTCGAGCATGCGCATCGCCTTCGCGGTGCGCGAGGCGAGCTTGCCGTAGTCGTCGGCGTTTCGGTGCCCCACCTGCCACGGCCCGTCCATCTCGTTGCCGAGGCACCACATGCGCACACCGAACGGCTCGGTGCGTCCGTTCTCGGCGCGCTGGGCGGTCCACGCCGTCTCGGCCGACGCGTTCGCGTACTCGAGCAGGTCGAGCGCCTCCTGCGTGCCGCGGGTGCCGAGGTTGACCGCGAGCATCAGGTCGGAGCCGACACGGTCGAGCCAGTCCTGGAACTCGTGCAGCCCGACCTCGTTCGTCTCGGTCGAGTGCCAGGCCAGGTCGAGGCGGCGCGGACGCTGCTCGATCGGGCCGACGCCGTCCTCCCACCGGTACCCCGAGACGAAGTTGCCACCCGGGTAGCGGATCGTCGAGACGCCGAGCTGCTTGACGAGATCGATGACGTCGGTGCGGAATCCGTCGGCGTCTGCGGCGGGGTGTCCGGGCTCGAAGATGCCGTCGTAGATGTGACGGCCGAGGTGCTCGACGAACCCGCCGAAGATCCTGCGGTCGATGTCGGCGATCGTGTTGTGCGGGTCGAGGCGGGCGGTGGCGTCGTTCATGCTGCGCTTCCAGTGATCAGGGCGGATGTCGGTGGTGTTCAGTCGGTGCGCAGGAACCGCACCTGCTGGGGTGCGAGCTGCCACGTGTCGTGACGTTCGTCGGTCTCGATATCGGTGGCGGTCAAGGTCACCGCGGCCGGCTCGTCGCCGTGGTTGATGACGGTGACGAGGCCGCCGCGCCTGGCGACTTCGACCCCCGCCGGGACCTCGGCGATGATCGGCTCGACACCGGCCGCCTCGATGACGAGGCCGGCGATGGCGTCGACGCCCGCGGCATCCGGCATGGTCGCGACGTACCAGGCCTCGCCCTCGCCGTGCGCGTTGCGGGTGAGCGCGGGAGCGCCGACGGAACGGCCGGCGCCGAACGTCGCGACGGCCTCGGCACCCTCGGGGCGCACGACCTCGGCGAACAGGGTCGCGTGCGCGGTCGTGCCGCCGACCTCGAACGGCACGTCCTCCTGCTTGCCGCCGGCGACCGCGACCGACAGGGCGCCGACCCCCATCGCGCCGCCCGACGAGCGGCCGAGGGCTGCGAAATCTTCGAAGCGGATGCCGAGGGCAGGGCCCAGTTGCGTCAGGAACCCGCCCGCACGGAACTGGTCGTGCCCGTCGACGACATCGGTGAAGGGACCAGCCAGCAGTGTGCCGCCCCCGCGCACGAAGGCGTTCAGTGCCTCGGCGCCCTCGTCGCGCAACAGGTACAGCGCGGGGGCGACCACGAGGTCGTAGCCCGCGTCGACGAGTTCGGCGGGGATGAGGTCGACACCGATGCCGCGGCGGTGGAACGCGCCGTACCACTCGACGACGATCGGCAGATACTCGACGTCGACGGGGTGGTCGCGCTCTTCGACAGCCCACCAGTTCTCCCAGTCGAACACGATCGCCACGCGGGCATCGCGACCCGGCGCGGGCAGTTCGGGGAGGGCTGCGAGCCGCTCGCCGAGGTCGGTGACCTCGCGCCAGATGCGGGTGTCGGTGCCGGCGTGCGGCAGCATCGCCGAGTGGAACTTCTCGCTGCCGGCGCGCGACTGGCGCCACTGGAAGAACATGATGCCGTCGGCGCCGCGACCGATCGACTGCGCGGTCTCGGCGGCGAGCACGCCGGGCGCCTTGCCGGGGTTCGTGGGGCGCCAGTTGACGGCATCCGTCGCCTGCTCCATGAGGATCCAGGGCAGTTCGGGCTTGAGTGAGCGCACGAGGTCGCGCTGGAAGGCGGCATCGCGCACCCGATTCGGGTTCGTCGGGTCGGGGTAGCAGTCGTCGGCGATGACGTCCATGTGCGGTGCCCAGCGCCGGTAGTCGGCGGGCTTGAACGGCCCCATGAAGTTCGTCGTGATGGGCTGCGTCGCACCGGCCTCGAGCAGGATCTCGCGCTCCATGAGGTAGCACTCGAGCAGCATGTCGGAGGTGAACCGGCGGAAGTCGAGCATCGACGACGGGTTGTGACTGTAGGGCGCGAGCCGCGGCGGAAAGATCTCGTCGAACCGGCTGTAGCGCTGCGACCAGAAGCTCGTGCCCCACGCGGCGTTGAGCGCGTCGATCGTCTCGTACCGCTCCCGCAGCCAGCGGCGGTAGGCGTCGCGGGCGTTGTCGGAGTAGTCCATCCACAGGTGACAGCCGTACTCGTTGTTGACGTGCCACATGATGACGCCGGGGTGCGACACGTAGCGCTCGGCGAGGCGACGCACCAGTTCACCGGCGAGGCGGCGGTACGTGGGTGACGACGGCGCGAAGTGCTGCCTGCTACCGGGCCAGTACGACGCACCGTGCTCGTCGGCCGGCAAGGTGTCGGGGTACGTGGCGCTCACCCACGGCGGCGGCGATGCGGTCGCGGTGGCGAGGTTCACACCGATGCCACCGGCGTGCAGCGTGTCGATCACCCGGTCGAGCCACGCGAAGTCCCACGAGTCTTCGGTCGGCTGGATGCGCGACCACGCGAAGATGCCGAGGCTCACCGTCGTGACCCCGGCTTCGCGCATGAGACGCACGTCCTCGGGCCACACCTCTTCCGGCCACTGGTCGGGGTTGTAGTCGGCGCCGTACAGCAACGGAACTCCTTCTCGGGGTCGAGTGGGGATGTGGATCGCGATGGATGCTCAGGCGCGGCCGCGGCGGTGCGGCACGGCCACGGCGGCGAACACCGCGCACCCGAGACCCAGCACCAGCAGGGGCACCAGCATCCATGTCACGACGCCGACGAAGGCGGCCGCGACGATGAAGTAGATCGCGCCGGCCGGATCGGCTGCGGCCACTCGGGGAAGATCGCGCACGGCGCCGCGCCACCCGCGCTCGGGCGTCCACGACGCGGCGGCGCGCAGCAGCGCACCGCCGAGCGCGGCCAGGCCGGTCCACCCGACGGCGGCGATGGCGGCGCCGCCGGGCAGCATGCCCGTCGCGGCGAGGGTGATGTCGAAGGTGAGCAGGGCCGCGATCACGAGCGAGACCCCGCCGACGGCGAGACCGCCCGACAGAGCGGCGCGCACATCGGCCCAGAAGTCGGCCATCGATGACCCCTCGGCCGCGATGAACCGGCGCAGGTGACGGATGCCGGCGACGAGGGCCGCGGGGATCGTCACGATCGGCAGTGCGACGAGGGCGACGAGCAGCCCCACGAGCATGACTTCGCCGAAGAGCTGGAACTTCGCCGTGGCCCCCGGAAACCGCACCGGCGGGCGCTCTTCGAGCACGGGGCCGGCACCCGACAGGTCGTCGCGCAGGGCGGCGCGTGCCGCTCGGCGTTCCTCTCGGAGGGTGGGGATGCGGTGGTCGGAGGTCACGGTGGCCACGTCAGCCCTTCAGGCCCTGGGTGGCGACGCCGTCGACGAGGAAGCGCTGGAACACGAGGAAGAACAGCAGCACGGGCAGCAGCGCGATGAACGATGCCGTGACGGTCGCGCCGTAGTCGCTCGACGACGTCTGGTCGTTGTAGAGGCGCAGTGCGATCGGCAGCGGGTAGTTCTCGGGGCTCGTGAGGTACAGCAGCGGCCCGAGGAAGTCGTTCCACGCCCAGATGAAGCTGAAGATCGCGCAGGTGATGAGCGCGGGCTTGATCAGCGGCAGGATGATCGCCCAGAAGATGCGGACGTGTCCGGCGCCGTCGATCTTCGCGGCCTCGTCCATGTCGCGCGGCATCTGCCGCATGAACTGCACCAGCAGGAAGACGAAGAACGCTTCGGTGGCGAGGAACTTCGGCAGGATCAGCGGCCAGAACGTGTCGACCATGTCGAGGTTGTTGAAGATGATGTACTGCGGAATGATCACGACGTGGAACGGCAGCAGCAGCGTGCCGATCATCGCGGCGAAGAAGATGCCGAGGCCCTTGAACTGGACCCGGGCGAACGCGTACGCGGCCAGGGCCGATGACAGCACGGTGCCGACGACGGCGGCGACGGCGAGCACGAGGGAGTTCCAGAAGAACTTCCACATCGGCACACCGGCGATGCCCTCCATGACCTTGACGTAGTTGTCGATCGTGGGGTTGTTGGGGATGAGCCCCGGGTTCGTGCCGAACTCGCTGTTCGGCTTGAACGTCGCGAACAGCAGCCACACCATCGGGTAGAGCACGATTGCGGTGAGGGCGATGAGCACGACGAGCCAGATGATCGTCTGCCAGGTCTTGCGCTTGACCTTGCGGCGCGGGGCCGGGGGCTGCACGAGGGTCTGCTGTGCGGCGAAGGTGATCTCGGTCGCGGAAGCGGAGGTGGGGGCGTTGAGACTCATCGGTTGTCTCCCGAGTAGTGGACCCAGGAGCGCTGGGTGCGGAAGAGGATGACGGCGATGATCGCGACGACCACCAGCAGCACCCACGCGATCGCAGCGGCGTAGCCCATCTGGCCGTCGCTGAAGCCTCGCTTGTAGAGGTACAGGGTGATGAAGTTCGTCATGCCGGCGGGTCCGCCGGAGCCGTTGGAGATGATGTAGGCCGACGCGAACACCTGGAACGCGCCGATCAGGCCCAGCAGCAGGTTGAAGAAGATGACCGGCGACAGCATCGGGATCGTCACGGCGCGGAACCGCTGGAACGCATTCGCACCGTCCATCTCGGCCGCCTCGTACAGCTCCTTCGGGATCTGCTTCAGGCCGGCGAGGAAGATGACCATCGTGGCGCCGAACTGCCAGATCGCGAGGACGACCATCGCGGGCAGCACGAGCGCCGGGTTGCCGATCCAGCCGCCCAGGTCGATGCCGAAGAAGCTCAGCGAAGAATCGACGGGGCCGTCATTGGAGAACATGGCGCGCCAGACGATCGCGACCGACACCGACCCGCCGATCAGCGAGGGAGCGTAGAACGCGGAGCGGAAGAACCCGGCACCCTTGTCGCGGTAGTTCAGCAGCATCGCGACCAGCAGGGCCGCCAGCAGCGTGATCGGGGTGCCGACCAGCACGTACACGAGGGTGATCTGCGCCGACTGGATGAAGTTCGGGTCGTTCGTGAACAACCGGATGTAGTTGTCGAGCCCGATCCACTTCGGCGGGCTGAAGATGTTGTAGGACGTGAACGACAGGTACAGCGAGTACACCATCGGCACAATCGTGAGGCCGAAGAACCCGATCAGCCACGGCACCAAGAACCCGTAGCCGGTGAGCGTCTCACGACGCAGCCGCGCCTTCTGACCCGGACGATCCAGGTGCTCGGGACGGCGGCGGCGCAGCAGCCCGCGTCGCCGGCTCTTCTCTCCGGTGACGATCACCCGGGTGGCGGTTGTGCTCACGGGAACTCCTGACTGGTGGAACGGAGGGCAGATCCCGGGGTACGGGTCATCACTGACCCGCACCCCGGACCCTGTCACTGGTTGAGGACGACGTCCATCTCGGAGAAGAACTCGGCCACGGCCTCGTCGACCGTCTTGGTGCCGAAGTTCAGCTCGGTGCCCAGCACACGGAACTTCTCCTCGAGGGTGCCATAGCCGACGATCGGCACGGGCGGGGCGTCACCGAGGCGGTCGGCGATCGATGCCTCGTAGTCCTTGACCTGCTGGCTCAGCGGGTCGAGCTCGGCGGCCGCGAGAGCCGTCTCGGATGCCGGGAGCCCACGGTTGGTGCCGAAGATCTCACCAGATGCCTCGCTGTTGACGAGGAAGTTCACCAGCGTGGCGGCAGCCTCGGGGTGGTCGGTGTTGGCCGAGATCGTGTGCAGCATCGAGGGCTTCAGGTACAGGTCCTGCGCACCCTCCTCGAACACGGGCGGGGCCTGCAGGCCCAGCTCGGTGTACTCCTCGCCGAGACCGGCGAGATAGCCTGCACCGAAGTTGTCCCAGGTCATCTCGCTGGCGGTCTTGGCCGAGTCGAAGCCGCCGAGGGGCGCGAGCTCTTCGACCGTCTGCTGCGGAATGCCGATGCCGTCGCGGATCTCCTGACCCGACTCCCAGAACTCGGTCAGGCGCGCCTCATCGAAGCCGGGGGTGCCGTCTTCGTTGAAGAGGTTGCCGCCCTCGGCGCGCAGCTGCAGCTCGAGCAGCTGGATGCGGCCGGTGTAGTCGGCACCGCCCCAGAACTCGCCGTCGCCGGCCTCGGTGACCTCGGCCATCCACGCGGTGTAGTCCTCGTACGAGCCGCCCTCCCAGGCCTCGAGGCCGTTGTCGGCGAGGAGCTTGGTGTTGGTGAACAGGCCCCACGCGTTGGTGGAGGTGGCGATGCCGTAGGTGGTGTCGTTCACGACGCCGATGCTGAGGATGTTCTCGGGCAGCGGGTCGGTCTCGATGATGTCGCCCAGGTAGGGGTCGAGGTCGAGCAGGAGGTTGTTCTCGGAGTACTGACGCAGGTACGAGTAGTCGAACTGCATGACGTCGGGCAGGTTGCCGCCGGCGGCCTCGGTCTGACGCTTCTCCCAGAACTCGGGGAAGCCCAGGAAGGTCGCGTTGACCGTGATGTTGGGGTACTCCTCGTTGAAGGCGGCGATCGCCTCGTTGTAGAGCTCGGCGCGCACGTCGTTGCCCCAGAAGGCGAGGTCGAGCGTGACCTCTTCTTCAGGGTCGAACGTCGGGTCTGCCTCGCCGCCGTCACCGGCGCAGCCGGCCAGGGCGAGCGCGGCGCCGGTCGCGAGTGCGACTGCGGCGAAAGTCCGCTTCTTGCTGAACATCTTTGTCCTCTCTGTCGAACGTCGGCGTTCTGGTGCTTCGTGACGTCCGTGTCCGGGTGGTGCGGGTTCGGCGCTGTGCAGGGAAAGCGCTTGCCGATAAAACTACCGGCATCTAAAACGTTTCGCAAGCGATTTTTGAAACGATTTGGTGACGACGGGGAATCGCCGGTCGACCGCCCCGTCAGCGGGCCGCCGCGGCGACGACCGATGCTGCGCTCGTCGAACCCCGCACGACCAATTCCGGTGCGTACACGTGACCGCTCGGCTCCCCCGCCCCGCCGGTGCGGATCGCCTCGAGCAGCAGGTTCGCCGCGTGCAGCCCCATCTGTCGCGACGGCTGACGGATCGAGGTCAACGGCACCGCCGCGATCGCGGCGAACTCGATGTCGTCGTACCCGACGATGGCGACATCGGCCGGTACGCTCACCCCCGCCGAGATCAGCCCGTGCAGCACCCCGATCGCGAGGTGGTCGTTCGAGGTGACCAGTCCGTCGGGCCGTTCATGAGGCGGTCGTGCCGCCAGTGACCGCCCGAGCGCGACACCCACCTCTGACGTGGTCCGCTCGGTCCAGATGGGCTCGATCGCGCCGACCCCGGCATCCGTCGCCGCCGCCTGCGCACCGCGCAGTCGGTCGCGCACCTGACGCACCGTGTTGCGGGCGCCGACGAACGCCAGACGGCGCCGGCCCGTCGACAGCAGATGCTCGGCCGCCAACCGCCCGCCCGCGACATCGTCGAACGTGACGTACGGCACGCGCCCGCTCTCGTCGACGCGGTCGACCAGCACGGTCGGGATGCGGCGGGCGATCAGCCGATCGAGCCACGGCGTCTCGTCGCCGAACGGGGCCACGAGCGCCCCCTCGACCTGCACCCGCTCGAAGAGTTCGAGGTGCTCACGCTCGCGATCGACCGAGTCGCTGCTGTTGCCCACGAGCACGCGCAGCCCCGACGACGACGCGGCGTCTTCGGCACCGGCCACCATCTCGCCGAAGAACGGGTTCGCGATGTTGATCACCGTCATGCCGAGCAGCCCGCTGCGGCCGGCACGCAGCTGACGCGCGGCCTGCAACGGCACGTAGCCGAGCTCGCCCGCGGTCGCGCGCACCCGCTCGAGCAGGTCGACGCTCACGAGGTGCGGCCGATTCAGTGCGTTCGAGACGGTGCTGATCGACACCCCCGCACGCTCCGCAACATCGCGGATGCCGACGCGCTTGCTCACGGCGCTTCCCCTCGCGAGCCGGTCCAGTCGGCGCGCGCCGTCAACGGCACCGCCGTCGGCCGCTCAGGGTTCGAGACGATCGCCTCACGACGACCCGAGCGCGACGACACCTCGATCGCCGTCATGACCTCGAGCGCGGTGCGGGTCACGGTTCGGTGCGCGTGCACAGCATTCCCTCCTCGACGACGAGCTCGACCCGGTAGACGGCGCAGCGCCGATCGTCGATCGATTCATGGTCGGGATCGGGAACCGCGGCCTTCGCAGGGTGTCCGAAGAAGTAGTACCAGAGTCGGTCGCCCTCGCGCACAGACGCACCGTGATGCCCGAACCCCGGGCCGGGCACATCGCCGGGGCCGAGGATCACGGCATCCGCGTCGCCCTGCCGACGCCACGTGACGGCGTCGTCGCTGGTGTGCACGGCCATGCCCCGCCACTCGTCGACGATCATCCACCAGCGCCCACCGAGTTCGAACACGTCGGGACCCTCGTGTCCGCGGCCACCGATCGCGGTGCTGCCGGCCCGCCACGTCTCGAGGTCGTCGGAGACGGCGACCGCCGTCGAACTGCCCGCCGCCTCGTCCTTGTACCAGAGGCGCCACGCACCATCGGGGGTGCGGGCGACGGCGGCGTCGATCGCCCGGTCGCCCGCGAGCGGCAGGGTGCCGCGGCGGGTCCACGCGCGCAGCTCGTCGGAGCGGTACTCCACGATGGTGCGCGCGAAGCCGGGCCAACGGTCGGGAAGGCCGTCGATCTCGGTCAGGTACATGCGCCAGCGGTGCCCGTCATGGATGACCTCGGGCGCCCAATGCGTGCGATCGGTGGCTGCGGGCGGTGGACCCGGCTCGAGCCGCAGACCCGCGGCATCCGGTTCGAGCGTGCCCTCGTACGACCACGCCACGCCGTCGTCCGAGCGCGCGACGCCGATGCGGCTGCCGTGCACCCACGCGACGCCGGGGCCGGGGTCGGGGTGCGTCGCCCGACGCTGGGTGTAGAACATCCACCAGCCGTCGGGCGCGATCACCACGAGCGGGTCGGTCGCCCCGTCGTAGACCGGGTCGCGGTACAGCTCGGTCAGCATGCCGTACGCCTTCCGCCGCCCGCCGGTGCGCAACTCCTGAGTTTCGTGCTCCGTCGGCCTGATTCCGCCCCGATTCGGCCCCGTGCGCCAGAAAGTGAGGAGTTCGGCACACGGAGTGGTGCAACCCGGCCCGTGCCGCGTGCCGTGCGCAACTCCTGAAAAACGGGTGCCGACGGCGCCGAAACGGGCCGATACGGGCCCTCGGGCGACAAAACTGAGGAGTTACGCACGGGATGCCGGGGTCAGTCGCGGTCGCGGAGGTCGGCCACGGGGCTCGCGAAGCCGGCGCGGTGCGTCGGGTGCTCGGCGAGGGATGCCGGGGTGATCAGTGCGCCGTCGGCTGCGGCCGAGGCGTAGATCGCCGCGACGATCTCGAACGAGCGGGCGGGGGCGTCGGCGGTGGGCGGCAGCGGCGAGCCGCTCAGCAGGGCGTCGAACACGTCGCGCAGCAACGGCGCGTGGTCGCTGCGCTCCTCGGCGTCGGGCAGCGCCCACGCGGCGGCCTCGTCCTCGAACCCCGGCGCCGGGGTGATCGACCAGTTCTCGTGGCCGTGCCCGTACAGGTGCTCGACCGTGATGGTCGCCTTCTGGGTGTCGATGCGAATGGCGCTGGTCTGCCGCGGCGACACCGCGCTGGTCACGACCTGCGCGACGACACCACCCGCGAACGTCACCGTCGCGGTCGAGGCGTCTTCGGTCTGCGTCTCACGGTCCAGGCGCCACAGGCGCCCCTGCACGCTGGTCCAGTCGCCGAGCAGGAACGCGAGCAGGTCGAGCTGGTGGATGCCGTGGCCGAGCGTCGTACCGCCCCCTTCGGTCTCCCACTTGCCGCGCCACGGCACCGCGAAGTAGTCGGTGTCGCGATACCAGAGTGTCTGACACACGGCGATGAGCGGGTGCCCGAGCGCGCCCGACGCCAGGAGTTGCTTCGCGTGCGCGGCCGCGGTGCCGGTGCGCTGCTGGAACACGACCGCGAGTTCGCGATCGGCGGCAGCGGCGGCGGCGCGCATGTCGTCGAGTTCGTCGAGCGACGGTGCCGGGGGCTTTTCGACGACGACGTGCGCGCCGGCCGCGAAGCTCGCGAGGGTCTGCTCGCGGTGAACCCCGGGCGGGGTGCAGATGAGCACGACGTCGGGGTGCTCGGCATCCAGCAGTTCGTCGAGCGTGTCGAAGACGGCCGGGCCGCCCCACTGCGCCGCGAAGTCGTCGGCCTTGCTGCGGGTCTGGTTGGTGACGGCGACCAGTTCGGCGTGCGGGTGGGCCTCGACCGCGCGGGCGTGGAAGTGTGCGACGGCGCCGGTTCCGACGATCGCGCAGCGCAGGGTGGTGGTCATCGGGGGTCCTCGGTGGTGGGGGTCTCGGGGTGGTCGCGGAGCTCTGCGACCAGGTTCGCGCCGGAGCTGGCAGCGAGGGCGGCGACCTCTGCCGTGCCGACGATGAGCGCCGCCGCGAGCACGAGTGTCGCGCCGGGGGCGAGCGGGGTCTCGTCGTAGAAGAACGGTGCGGGGTTCAGCCCGGCGTACTCCTCGCTGCGCGCGAACCAGGGGCTGGGGTCGGTGCCGGCGTCGAGCACGAGCACGCCGGCCGACCGGTCGGGGGCGACGAATGCGAGCCAGGGGCCGGGCTCGCCGCGCGCCGCATCTCCTGCGACGCCGCCTTCGGCGAGGATCTCGCCGCCGGTGAACGCGACCGGTCCGCGCCAGAAGATGCCCGCGTAGCCGGCGTTCTCGCGCCCCTTCGAGGTGGGCGAGCCGAAGCCGAGCACTGCGTCGGTCTCGTTGCGCAGGGCGCTGCGCCAGGTGAGCGCCCACGTGTCGGCGTCGAGCTCGCGTGCGGTCAGCGTGCGGTGTTCGGTGAGTACAAGCTCGCCGTCTTCGGCGATCCAGTCGAGGGCCTCGTCGATGCGTGCGATGCCGCCCGCGGCATCCCCGATCGGCGTGTCGGATGCCGCGAATCCGCGGTGCACCTGTGCCCCGTTGTTGGGCTGCTGCACGTATCCCTCACCGTGCACGTAGGTCGGCCCGCCCCAAAAGTTGTGGGTGCCGACGACGGGCAGTGCGAGCGAGAGGCCTTTGTGCCAGACGTGGTCGTCGGGGCGGTAGGCGGTGACCTCGGCGCCGCCGCGGGTGTGGAGCAGCGCGTAGGGGCGGGGTGATTCGAGCTGCGGCTCGGTGGGCGCGTAGACGTACTCGGCGAGCACACGGTCGCCGTCGCGCAGGTGCAGCCGGCCGTGGCCGTCGTCTTCGAATCTCATGTCTCTCCCCATCGAGATGGAACGTCTCACCCAGCCTACGCGCCCACCCAGGAAAGCGCTATCCCGCGTCTGGCTCCTTCACGCCCCGCTGCACCGCGTCATCTGGCGCGGTTCCACCGGCCCCGCATCCGCCTGAGCCGCCGCGTTCACACGCGCGCCCCTGCGCACCGCCCACCGCTCGCCGGTCACAATCTCGCTGTCCCGCCCCGTGATCGTGACAGCCGAGCGGGTGCGCACAACGCGTCCACGGCGCACGCAGACTGCTCGCCTGTCACGATCTCGGCCGCTCGACGCCGGATCGTGACAGGCGAGCAGTTGGGGGGTGCACCCAAGGAGAGGTCAAGCACCGGCCTGCGTGCGGTGCAGCTCGGCGTAGCGGCCGCCGGCGGCGAGCAGGTCGGCGTGTGAGCCGATCTCGACGATGCGACCCTTCTCGAGCACGACGATGCGATCGGCCTGACGGATGGTCGACAGCCGGTGCGCGACGACCAGGGTCGTCCGGCCCTGCATGAGGCGGTTGAGGGCATCCTTCACGAGCTCCTCCGACTCGGGGTCGAGAGCGCTCGTGGCTTCGTCGAGGAGCAGGATGCGGGGGTCGCGCACGAGCGCGCGGGCGATCGCGAGCCGCTGCCGCTGCCCGCCCGAGAGCCTCGCGCCGCGCTCGCCGACGACGGTGTCCCACCCGGCGGGCTGCGACTGCACGAACTCCCACGCATTCGCGTCGCGCAGCGCCTGCTCGATGCGCGCGTCGGTCGCGTCATCCAAGCCGTACGCCGTGTTCTCGCGGATGGTGCCCTCGAACAGCACCGACTCCTGCGGCACGACCGACACGAACCGTCGCACGGTGCGCAGGTCGAGGGCCTGCATGTCGACGTCATCGAGCAGGATGCGGCCGTCGGTGGGCCGTACGAACCCGAGCACGAGATTGAGCAGGGTCGACTTGCCCGACCCCGACGAGCCGACGAACGCGACCGTCTCGCCGGGCGCGATTTCGAGTGAGATGTCGCGGACGGCATCGGTCTCGGCGCCGTCGTAGCGGTGCGAGACGTGTTCGAGCGAGAGGGTGCCGGCCACGGCATCCGTCTCGCGCTTGCCCTCGTTCTGCTCGAGGTCCGGCTCTTGCAGCACCTCCGAGATCGACCGCATCGACTCGAGGCCGCGCGCGCCCACCGGAATCAGCATGAGCAGCGCCGTCAGGCCCGACGTCAACAGCGCGAAGTACGTCGACAGCAGCACGACCTCACCCGGAGTGATCGGCAGGATGCCGGTGAGCGAGAAGATCGCGGCGAGCACGAGGCAGCCGACGCCGAGGATCTGCATCGCGACCCACGAGATCGAGGCGACGTGCCCGTTGAGCATGTCGAGGCTGAGGCCGGCGCGGCGCACGCCGTCGGCGCCGGTCGCGACGCGCGAGACGGCGGTCTGCTCCAGGCCGTGCGCCCGGGTGACGGGAATGAGCGAGGCCATCTCGCCGACGCGCGCAGCGAAGCCTTCGACCTCGCGGCGGAACGTCTCGTTGCGTTGCCGCGACCGACGGCTGAGCGCCCAGCGCAGGCCGAGCGCGATCGGCACGGCGAGGGCGTAGACGGGCAGGAACTCGGGCACCATGACGGCGGTCATGCTGATCGCACCGATGAGGACCATCGTCGACGACAGCAGGGGGTGGGTCACCTGCTGCAGCATGAGCTCGATGTTCTCGACATCGCGCACGACCTTGGTCTGCACGATCGACGAGCTCACTCGCGTGTGGTAGCCGATCGAGAGGCTCTGCAGGCGGGCGGCGAGGGCGTTGCGCAGGTCGGCGCCGGTGTCGCGCACGACCGTCATGAAGTTGCGTGTGTAGAGGATGTGGTTCGGGTAGTTCTGCAGCAGCAGCACGACCGCGACGGCGAACCAGATGAGCACCGTCGAGACCTCGCCGCCGGTCGCGACGATGTCGATGATCTGGGCCGTGACGACCGGCAGGAACCACAGCGGAATCTCCTTCATCGCGAACGCGAGGATCGCGACGGTGAGTCGGCCTGGACGGCGCAGCAGCAGGCGGATCACCGACCGGGCGGGGCGGGGGCCCTCGACGACGCGGATCGTCCCGGTAAGCGTTTTCTGTGGCATGGTTCCATGCTATGACCTATCACCTCGCCGGAGACTCCACCGTCGCCCCGATGAAGCCGGGCGAAGAGCCGATGTCGGGGTGGGGGCACTTCCTCGAAGCCGCCTCGGGCGTGCCGACCCGCAACCTCGCCTTCGGCGGCGCGACGACCGCGTCGTTCGTCGCCGCGGGCTCCTGGCAGCAGCTCATCGGCGAGGTCGGGCCCGGCGACACCGTCGTCATCCAGTTCGGCCACAACGACCAGAAGCACGCCGATCTCGCCTCGCGCGGCGGCTACACCGAGCACCTCCACCGGTTCGTCGACGAGGTGCACGGCCGGGGCGCCGTCGCCGTGCTGTGCACGTCGTGCGAGCGACGGTGGATGAAGGGCGGTCGCATCACACCGACACACGGTGACTATCCGAACGCCGTCCGCGACCTCGCACACGAACTCGACGTGCCGCTGATCGATCTCAACGTCTTCACGACGTGGCTGTACGAAGACCTCGGCGACGAGGGATCGGCATCCCTAATGTCGCACTACGCGCCCGGCGAGACCGCCGCGTGGCCCGATGGCCTGGTCGACGACACCCACTTCCGCGACGTCGGCGCGCGCCGCATCGCCGCGTTCGTGGCCCGCTCGCTGCGCGCGATCGAACGCCGCGACGGCGATCGCCCGGCCCGCGGGTCGGGCCTCATCGCCTGATCGCCGCCGAGCCGCCGAGATTGCGCGAACTGTCGCGATTCCCGCCGTTTCGGCGCAATTCGCGCAATCTCGACAGCCGCGGCGGGCGGGGCGGCGATCTACCATGAGGGGGCGGAAAGGGATGCCATGGGCAAGACGCGGGTGACGATCACCGACGTGGCGCGCCACGCCTCGGTGTCGCTGTCGACCGTCTCGCGCGTCATGAACGACAACCCGACCGTCGACGCAGCCCTCGCCGATCGGGTGCGCGCGAGCGCCGCCGAACTCGGTTACACGGCCAGCCCCCTCGCCCGCAGTCTCGTGCTCGGCCGCACGCACACCGTCGCGGTCGTCGTGCCCGATCTCGGCAACCCGACGTTCCAGGCGATCCTTCGCGGCATCAGCCGCGCCGCTGCCATCGACGGCTATCACGTGCTCATCGCCGACTCCGCCGAGCAGGTCGACGAGGAGCGCCTGCTCGTCGACACGACGCGCCGCCGCACCGACGGCGTCATCCTGTGCGCGCCGCGCATGCCGGGCGATGACCTCGCTGCACTCCTGCCCACCGTCTCGCCGACCGTGGTCGTCAACCGCGAGCAGCAGACCGGCGTCCCGGTCGTCGCAGCCGACTACCGGGGCGCGACCGCGGCGCTCATCGAGCACCTCCGGGGGCTCGGCCACCGGCACCTCGCGTACCTCGCGGGCGTGCCGGGCAGCTCGTCGAACGCCGCACGGCTCGCCGCGATCGAGCAGGCGCTCGCCGACGACGCAGAGCTGCGCGTCGACGTGGTGCCCTGCGGCGTCGATGTGGATGCCGGTGGCGAAGCGGCATCCACCGTCCTCGAATCGGGTGCGACTGCGGTGCTGGCCTACAACGACCTGGTCGCGATCGGCCTGCTGTCAGCGATCGCCGACCGCGGCGTCTCGGTACCGGCCGAACTGTCGGTGACGGGTCTCGACGACATCCCCTTCGCGCGGCACGCCAAGCCGACACTCACGACCGCGGCCGTGCCCGCCGTCGAGCTGGGCGTGCAGGCGTGGGAGGCGATGCACGCGCTGCTCGCGGGCGAGACCGCCGAACCCGCCGTCGAGCTCGCCCCCGAGATCGTCGTGCGTGCCAGCACGGGGCCCGCGCCCCGGTAGTGCCCGGGGTCGCTGTCGTCGCGGTCCGCGCACGTCGCAGATTCGGAGATTGGTCGCAGATTCGGGTGCGATTGGCCCTGGCATCCGAATCTGGTGCCATTCTCCGAATCCGGTGCCCGCAGGTGCGACATCCATACGCGCAGGTTCGACATCCATACCCGCAGGTGCAGCGACGCGCGCCGCATGTTACGCTGAGAAAACGTTTCCTGAAAGCGTTTACCGATCCGAGTGACACGCTGCGACGGATCAACCACGATGCGAGGACGCATGAACACCACCCGGTACGCACTGATCGGCGCGGGCCACCGATCCCAGATGTACGTCGACGCGATCGTCGGCACATACGCCGACCGGGCGAGCCTGGTCGCGGTCTGCGAGCCGAACCCCGTGCGCGCCGACCGCACGGTGAAGCTCATGACGGATGCCGGGGTCGCAGCGCCCAGCGTCTGGCACCCCGACGACCTCGAGGCGATGATCGCCACCGAGCACATCGACCGGGTCGTCATCTGCGCCCGCGACGACCAGCACGCACCGCTCATCGTCCGCGCGCTCGAAGCCGGCGTCGATGTCGTGGTCGAAAAGCCGCTCACGATCGACGCGCCGAGCGCCGCCGCGATCGAGGATGTCGTCGAGCGCACCGGCCGCAAGGTCGTGCTGACGTTCAACTACCGCTACTCCCCCCGCAACTCGGCGCTGCGGCAGATCATCCAGGACGGCCGCATCGGCCGGGTCACGAGCATCGACTTCTCGTGGATGCTCGACACCAAGCACGGCGCCGACTACTTTCGCCGGTGGCACCGTGAGAAGGCGAACTCGGGTGGGCTGCTCGTGCACAAGTCGAGCCACCACTTCGACCTCGTCAACTGGTGGCTGCGATCGACCCCGACGCGCGTCTACGCCTCGGGCGGCCTACGGTTCTACGGCGCCGAGAACGCCGCCGCCCGCGGCCTCGGCGAGCGCCCCGAGCGCGGCACGCACGACGGGCCGCACGATCCGTTCGAGCTCGACCTGCGCGACGACCCCCGACTTGAAGCCCTCTACCTCGCGGCCGAATCGCACGACGGCTATGTGCGCGACCAGGACGTGTTCGGCCCCGGCATCACGATCGAAGACAACCTCGCACTCGTCGTCGACTACGCGTCGGGCGCGACGCTGTCGTACTCGCTCAACGCGCACGCCCCCTGGGAGGGGTACCGCGTCGCCGTCAACGGCACCGAGGGCCGCGCCGAACTCGAGGTGATCGAACGCGGCGCCGTGCTCGTCGACGAAGGCCTGCACCCTGTGCTCGACCCGTCGGCAACGGATGCCGCAGCTGCCGGCACCCTGCGCCCCCAGGGCGAGCGGCTCATCGTGCAGCGCCACTGGGAAGAAGCGGTCGAGGTGCCGATCGAGAACCTCGCGGGCGGTCACGGCGGCGGCGACGCACTGCTGCTGTCGGACGTGTTCGTGGGCCCCGGCGACGACCCGCTCGCCCGCCCCGCCGACTGGTCGGACGGTGTGCAGTCGATCGCCGTCGGCATCGCGGGCAACCGCTCACTCGAGACCGGCCTGCCGGTGCGCGTCGACGACCTCGGCATCCGTCTGCTCGCCGGCGCGGTTCGTTCGCGCCGAAGTGTCGCCGAACCGGGCGACGAGCAGCAGCTGGGCGCGAACGAACCCGCCGCGGAGCGAGCATGAGCCGTATCGTCGTCACCGGTGGCGCCGGGCGCCTGGGGCGGAGCCTCGTCGCGGGGCTCGCCGCGGCCGGCCATGACCTCGTCTCGATCGACCGTGCCGTCTCGGATGCCGCCGAGCTGATCGGCATCGAGCAGGTCGCCGTCGACCTCACCGACGCGACCGCCGCACGCCGGGCGCTCGAAGCCTCGCGCGCCGACGCGCTCGTGCACCTCGCGGCGATCGCGGTGCCCTTCAGCGCCCCCGAGCCGGTCATCATGCGCACCAACGCGAACCTCGCCGTCGGTGTGCTCGGCGGTGCGGTCGCCGCCGGCATCCCGAAGATCGTCGCCGCATCGAGTCCCACGGTGCTCGGCTACGGCTGCCCGACCGGGTGGACCCCCGAGCGCCTGCCGCTCGACGAAGACAGCCCCGCCCTGCCCTGGAACGCGTACGCGCTGTCGAAACTGCTCATCGAGCAGACGATCGGGATGCTGCACCGCCAGCACGGCGACGACACCCGCTTCGCGGCGTTCCGCCCTTGCTACGTGATCGCCCCCGAGGAGTGGGCGGGCGCTCCGACCCAGCAGGGCCACACGGTGCACGAACGGCTCGACGACCCGTCGCTGTCGGCGCCCGCACTGTTCAACTACGTCGACGCTCGCGATGTCGCACGCTTCGTCGACCGGCTCATCGCCGCGCTCGGCGAGATCCCCAACGGCGAGACGTTCTTCGTCGGCGCCGACGACGCGCTCGCCCGCGAACCGCTCGCAGACCTGCTGCCCCGCTTCCACCCGGGCACGGCGGCCGCCGCGGCCGATCTCGTCGGCACCGCGCCCGCGTTCTCGAACGCGAAGGCGAAGCGGATGATCGACTGGGCGCCGCAGCACCACTGGCGTGACAGCCTCATCGACCCTGCCACGACGGCAGCCACCACCCCCGACAGAACGGACGCGCCGGTATGAACTTCGACGGCATCCTCTTCTTCCCCGTCACCCCCTTCGATGCGCAGGGCCGGGTCGACGTCGACCTGTTGCGCACGCACATCGGCGACACCCTCGCGCACCATCCGGGCGGCGTGTTCCCCGCGTGCGGCACGGGCGAGTTCCACGCCCTGTCGGCGAGCGAGGCCGCGACCGTCGTGCGCGCCGCCGTCGAGACCGTCGGCGGGCGCGTGCCCGTCGTCGCCGGCACCGGCGGCCCGCTCGGCCACGCCCTCGAAGCCGCCCGTGCGGCAGCGGATGCCGGGGCCGACGCGCTCCTCGTCCTGCCGCCGTACCTCGTCGGCGGCACGCAGGACGGACTGGTGGCGTACGTCGAGCAGATCGCCGCGGCATCCGACCTGCCCGTCGTCGTCTACCACCGCGCGACGGCCCAGTTCACGCCCGCGACGGTGCGGCGCCTGGCCGAGAACCCGCGTGTCGTCGGCGTCAAGGACGGTGTCGGCGACCTCGCCACAGCACAGCTGATCGTGCGGGCCGTCGCCGAGACCGGCCGCGACGACTTCGCGTTCTTCAACGGACTGCTCACCGCCGAGCTCACGCAGGGCGCCTACCGCGGCATCGGCATCCCGCTGTATTCGTCGGCAGCCTTCGCGATGGTGCCCGAGGTCGCGAACGCGTTCTACCGCGCGTACGTCGACGGTGACGACGTACGCCGCATGCTGCTGCTCGACCGGTTCTACACGCCGCTCGTGGCCCTGCGCGACGAGACCCCCGGTTTCGGCGTCTCGCTCGTGAAGGCGGGCGTCCGTCTCGGCGGGCTGCCGGTCGGCCCTGTGCGCGCACCGCTCGTCGACCCGACGCCCGAGCAGACCGAACGGCTCGCCGCGATCCTCGACGCTGGACGCGCCCTGCTGTGACGACCCCCACGATCGCCGCCTTCGACACCCGCGCACTGCGGGTGCCGTTGACCCGGCCGTGGGCGGCCGACGTCACGAGCATCGGCGTCGTCGCGACCCACGTCGTGCGCAGCGACGGAGCCGAGGGCTGGGGGTTCTCGTGGACCCCGCAGATCGGGCTTGAGGCGGTGCACGCGCTGCTCGCGAACGACATCACGGCGTTCGCGGTCGGACGCGCAGCCGATCCCGCCGCACTGTGGCCGGCCGCGTGGGCGCACCTGCACGAAGCGGGCGGCGGCGGCGTGACGACGATCGCGCTCGCGGGGCTCGACCTCGCCCTGTGGGATGCCGAAGCGCGCGCCGTCGGGGCGGCCGTCTCCGACCTGCTCGGCAGGCGCCGCGAGTCGGTGCGCGCCTACGGCAGCGGCGTCAACCTGCACTACTCCATCGACGAACTCGTCGCGCAGGTGCAGCGGTGGGTGGATGCCGGCTTCGACGCCGTCAAGGTCAAGGTCGGCAAACCCGACCTCACCGAAGACGTCGACCGCATGGCGGCGGTGCGCGCGACGCTCGGCCCCGATCGCGCGCTCATGATCGACGCGAACCAGCGGTGGAGCCTCGACCGCGCGACGGCCTCGATCGAGGCGCTCGCGGCATCCGATCTCGCTTGGATCGAAGAGCCGCTGCGCGCCGATGACCTCGCCGGGCACACCGAACTCGCCCGCCGCCTCGCGAGCGGGTCGGGCGTGCCGATCGCGCTCGGCGAGAACGTGCACACGGTGCACCGCTTCGGCGACTTCTTGCGGGCGGGCGCGGCGCAGATCGTGCAGCCGAACATCGTGCGCGTCGGGGGCATCAGCCCGCTGCGCGAGATCGCCGACCTCGCGGTCGCCCACGGCGCCGCCCTGCATCCGCACCTGCTGCCCGAGCTCTCGGGGCAACTCGCGATGGTGCTGCCCGGCGACGTCGCCGAACCGCTCGCCGAAGACGTCGAAGACGCCGGATTCGGCGCGCTCGGCGCCCTGCGCGATACGAGCCCGGTGCGCATCGCCGACGGCATCCTGACCGAGACCCCGCACGTTGGCCTCGGCCTGAGGTTCGCGTGATGCTCGCATCCTTCCCTCGTCCGCCCCGGGTTCGTGGCACTTGTTGTCGCGTGCCGGACCGTGCGGCGACATCAACTGCCACGAACTCGACCATGCGTCGGTGAAAGGACCCCGAGATGACCACGACGACCGCTGAGCTCGACCGCATCGTGGCGGATGCCGCCGCCGCGGCGCACGTGTGGCGCACCAGCGACGCACCCACCCGTGCGGGGTGGCTGCGGGCCATCGCCGACGCGCTCGATGCGAACCGCGGCGAACTCGTCGAGATCGCCGACCGGGAGACCCGCCTCGGCGCGACGCGCCTCACCGGGGAGGTCGGCCGCACGACGGGGCAGCTGCGCCTGTTCGCGAGCGTCGTCGAAGAGGGCTCGTACCTCGAACTCACCGTCGATGACGCCGACCCGGCCGCCACGCCGCCGCGCCCCGAGCTGCGTCGCCTGCTCGTGGGGGTCGGCCCGGTCGCGGTGTTCTCGGCATCCAACTTTCCGTTCGCGTTCTCGGTGTGCGGCGGCGACACCGCCTCGGCTCTCGCGGCCGGCAACCCCGTGATCGTCAAGGCGCACTCGGGGCACCCCGAGCTCTCGCGCCGCACCGCCGAGGTCGCGATCGCCGCGTTGACGGATGCTGGGGCGCCTGCCGGATCGCTCGCCCTCGTCGAGGGCCGCGAGGCCGGCAACGCGCTCGTGCAGCATCCCGTCGTGCAGGCAGCGGGCTTCACCGGGTCGCTCTCGGGCGGCCGTGCCCTCTTCGACCTGGCGAGCGGCCGCCCCGACCCGATCCCGTTCTACGGCGAGCTCGGCAGCGTGAACCCTGTGGTCATCACCCCGGCGGCGGTCGTTGCGCGAGGCGACGCGCTGGCCGACGGGCTGGTCGGCTCGTTCACCCTCGGCGTGGGCCAGTTCTGCACGAAGCCGGGTGTCGTGTTCGTGCCTGACGGCGCCGGATTCGAGGATGCCGTCGCGACGCGAGTGGCCGCGGCATCCGGCGGTCCGCTGTTGACCGACCGCATCACCGACGCGTTCCCGGGCGGCATCGAGACGCTGCTCGGCGACCCGTCGGTGCAGGTCGCGGCGCACGGCGCTGAGACCCACGACGGGGCGCGCCCGGTCGTGCTGACGACGGATGCCGAGGCTGTTGCCGCCCGTCCTGAGGTGCTGCTGGAAGAGGTGTTCGGCCCGGTGACGCTGCTCGTGCGCTACGGCTCCGACGCCGACCTGCACGCTGCACTGGCTGCCGTGCCTGGGTCGCTCACCGCGACGCTGCACGCCGAGGAGGGCGACGCCGTCGACGAGACGCTCGAACTGCTGCAGGCGCGTGCAGGCCGTGTGCTGTTCGCCGGATGGCCGACGGGCGTCGCGGTGACCTGGTCGCAGCAGCACGGCGGCCCCTGGCCCGCGACGACGTCGCTGCACACGTCGGTCGGCGCCTCCGCCATCCGCCGGTTCCTGCGCCCCGTGACCTTCCAGGACGCCCCCGCGCACCTCCTCCCCGCGCCACTGCGCGACGAGTCCCTGGCATCCCTCCCCCACCGTCGCAACGGCACCCTGCGCGTGCCCTGACCCGAGCCTGCCGAGATTGCGCGAACTGTCGCCAAATGCGCCAAAAGGGCTCAGTTCGCGCAATCTCGGCAGCGCACGCAAGGATGGGCGCATGAGTTTCGACGCTGCCGTCAGTTGGGTCCGCCGCCGTGTCGATGATGGGCGCTTGCCGCACGCGGTGCTCGGCATCGCGACGAGCGAGGGTACGGCGCTGCTCGAGGCGTTCGGGCCGACGCGCACCGACGACCGGTACCCGCTGTTCTCGATCACGAAGCCGATCGTCGGCCTCGCGGCCGCCCGCGCGATCGAGCGCGGCCTGCTCACCCCGATGACGCCGTTGACCGACGCGGTGCCGGGCTTCGGGGCAGGGCGCGACGACATCGTGCGGCTGCGGCATCTCGCGAGCCACACGAGCGGCATCAGCGAACCGCCCCTCGACCCGACCGTGCCGCTCTCGCAGGAACTGGTCGCCCGCGGGCGCGACTTCGCCGCCGGCACCGCGTCGAGGTATTCGACGCTCGCGTTCGAGGGCATCGGTGCGCTCATCGAGCACGCGACGGGGCAGACATGGGATGCCGCGGTCGCAGGCATCGCGAACGAGCTCGGCGCCGACGGGCTGCACCTCGATCTCGCGTCGGCGCATCCGGTCGTCGACGCGGCTGCAGCCGGCGTCGACATGGAACGCTTCGCCGCGGCGCGCAACCCCGGCGCCGGGCTCGCCGGTCGCGCCGACGATCTGCTGCGCCTCGGTACGGAACTGCTGCAGATCGGGGGCGGCAAGACCGGCGGCATCGTCCAGCCCGCGACGCTGGAGATGATGCTGCGTCCGTTGACCGGCGGCATCCCCCGGCTCGAACCGTACCCGGCCGAGCGCGGCCAGGACTGGGGCTTCACCTGGAACCTGCGCACCCGCGCCCCCGGCCTCATCGACCGTGACGTGTACGGGCACGGCGGCTGGGCGGGCACGGAGTTCTGGGTGCACCCGACCGCCGGCATCGCCTGGGTGCTGCTGACGGCCCGCGCGATGCGCGACGGCATCGACGCCGACGAACTCGACAACGCCATCATCGCCGCGCGCTGACCCCGGCACGCCCGTACCGTCTGCAGGAGATCCTGTGACGGGTGTGACTGAAGACGGGTCGGCCGCCACATCCGTCACGAAAACTCCTGCGGAGCGCTCGCGACCGAACACCGGATGCCGCGACCCCGACGACGAGCACCCAACCCCGAACCACCCGGACATGGAGCTCGCCGCCGGCGCGGTCCGTATGACGCGCCGACGGCGAGGGTCTGTGGGCGCTCTCGACGCCGTCGACGCGACGTGGCGCCGACGGATCCGAAAACGTTTTTCCGGGCCACCGTATCGGCTGCGCGCGCCGAGCACAAGCAAAAACTGAAACGTGCAAATCTCCTCTTGCGCAATGGTGCGGAGCCGTGTCAGGATCGACGGCACACGAACGGAATGCGCTTTCCGGCGTAGGAACCGATGTGGCTGTCCCCACAGCCGCATCTGCACCGGAGACCACCCATCCGTTCGGCCGCGGCGAGTCCGTACGTCCGGCACACACGCACGACACCTCTGCACTGCTGCAGGGGTCTCGCGCGCCCTTCGCCAGTGATGTCCGAGGAGAAACCGTGCCCACCCAACCCTCCCCACGCCGCGCGCGCACCATCGTCGCGACCGGCGCCAGCTGCGCCGTCGTCGGCGCGCTGCTGATCGCCGCCCCCGCGTCGGCAGCGCTCGCACCGGATGCCGACGGCATCTGGCGCTTCGACTTCGGCACGGCGACGAGCCCCGTCGCCGATGACCACCAGCAGGTGCTCACCACCTCGCTGTACGACGAGACCGAAGGGTGGGGCATCACCCTTCCCGACGGCGCGTCGCTGTTCGACCGCGACCGCACCGGCAACCGCACGCCGGCCGACCCGCTCGCCGAAGACTTCGTCGCCGGCACGAACTGGGGCTTCCAGCTCGACGATGTGCCCGAGGGCGAGTACGACGTCACCCTCAGCATCGGCGACGCGCTCGTGGGCACCTCGAGCACGAACGCCACGATGACGCTCGAAGGCGAGGCGCAGACCCGCCTGACGACGGCGCGCGGCGCCACCACAACCGAGACGTTCCGCACGACCGTCAGCGACGGGCAGCTCACCGTCGGGTTCACCGGCAGCGGCCTCGGCGCCTACGTCAACGGCCTCGTCGTCACCCCCGTCGTCCCGACCGCTCCCGAGAACCTCGCCGTCACCCGCGTCGCGTGGGATGCCGTGGACCTCGCGTGGGATGCCGCCGACGGCGCCGCGACCTACCGCGTCGAGCGCGCCGACGTGACCGATGGCGCCACCGGCACGTTCGCGACCGTGGCCGAGGGTCTCACCAACCCCGCCTACAGCGACAGCGCCGTCGAGGTGGGCGGCTCCTACGCGTACCGGGTCGTCGGCGTCAGCTCGTACGACCGCGACTCCGACCCGTCGGCCGAGGTCACGAGCGGCGAGATCCCCGAGCTCGCCGCCCCGGCATCCCCCGCCGACCTCGCGGCGACCGTCAGCGCCGCGAACGTGACCCTCGGCTGGTCGGCGGTACCCAACGCCGCCGACTACCTCGTCGAGCGCGCGACCGCAGGCGGCACCGACTTCGCCGAGATCGCCGTCGTCGACGCTCCCGGCCACGTCGATTCCGTCGACACCTCGACCGCGTGGACCTACCGCGTCACCGCGCGCAACCAGGCGGGCACCTCCGACCCGGCCACCGTGGATGCGGCGGCCTACGTCGCCCCCGCTCCCCTGCCGGACGGCGATGTCGTCACCTTCGACTTCGGCCCCGGTGCCGTCGCCGACGGCGCGCTCCCGGTCACGAGCGCCACGGCGCTCGACGACGCGTGGGGCTACGGATTCTCGACCGCACCGACCGCCACCGATGCCGACGTCGACCGCGGCGGCGACGCCCTGCGCGGCGACTTCGTCGCGGCAGCAGGCGGCACGTTCGAGATCGATCTCGGCGCGGGCGACTACGCCGTGCAGCTGGTCTCGGGCGACGCCGAGAACGCCACCACGACGACCGTGACAGCGGAGGGGATCGCGAAGGTGCTCGCCAACCCGCAGGCCGCCGGCGCATACCTCGATATGGCGTTCCCGATCGCCCTCGTCGACGGGGTGCTGACGCTGCAGGTCGGTGGGGATGCCGCGGCCCTCAACGCCCTGACGATCACCCGTCTGCCCGACCGCGTCGCCGGCGCGATCACGACCGCCTACATCTCGGGCGACTCGACGGTGCAGACCTACGACCCGATCGCCTACGCGCCGCAGGCCGGCTGGGGCCAGATGATCGACCGGTTCTTCGCCGACGACATCGCCTTCGCCAACCACGCGATCGGCGGCCGCTCGTCGAAGAACTTCATCACGCAGGGGCGTCTCGATGAGATCCTGCGCGCGATCCGCCCCGGCGATTACCACCTCATCCAGTTCGGCCACAACGACGCCACACAGGGCGTGGATGACCGGTATGCGAGCCCCGAGGACTACAAGGAGTATCTGCGCACCTACGTCGAGGGCACGCGTCAGCGCGGCGCGACCCCGATTCTCGTGACCCCGGTGAGCCGCCGCAGCTTCAACGCCGAGACGGGTCAGTTCAACGTGAGCTTCCCCGAGTACGTCGCGAAGATGACCGAGCTCGCCGTGGAAGAGGACGTGCTGCTGGTCGACCTGTCGGCATCCAGCCGCGCCTACCTGAACGAGATCGGGCCGGAGGCGGCCAAGGCCGTGTTCTTGCACGTCGATCCGGGTGTGTTCCCGAACCGCCCCGCCGGCACCGTCGACGACACGCACTTCCAGGAGTACGGCGCCATTCAGATGGCCCGCCTGATCGCGCAGGACGTCGCAGAGCTCGACGACCCGCTGGCCGCCGAGGTGGCCGACATCGAGCCGCCCGCCGAGGTGCCGGTCGCCCCGCAGAACCTGGTGGCGGGTGCCATCAGCAACGGTGGCGCGACACTGCAGTGGGATGCGTCGCCGACGGCCGACATCTACAAGATCTACCGGCAGGCGGTCGCCGACCCCGAGCCGGAGTGGACACTCGTGGGCATGGTCACCCAGACCAGCTCGATCGTGCAGGGACTGCTCGAGGGCACCGGGTACCGCTACCAGGTCACGGCCGTCAACGGTCGCGGCGAGTCCGAGCCGAGCAGCGTCGTCACCTTCACGACGAAGCAGGCGTTGTACAAGTTCGACTTCCAGCTGTCGGGCAACCCGCTCATGGCCGGGTACACCGAGGTGACCCCCGACATGGGCTACACCGCCGAGCGCGGCTTCGGGTTCGAGGTGCCGCTGGCGGCGAACGCCGGCCGCGACCGCGGCGCTGCCGACGGCGCCGCGAACGACCTGGTGCGCGACTTCATGCTGCCTGGTTCGTCGTCGACGTTCTCGCTCGACGTGCCCAACGGCACCTACTCGGTGAAGACGTACTCGGGCGACTGGATCGGCACCAGCTCGACCAGCTTCCGCATCGAGGGGCTGGCTGCCGGTTCGGGCAACGCGGGGCGCGGCAGCGTCAACGCGACCCTGCGCGGTCCGTTCCTCGTCACCGACGGGCAGTTGAACGTCGAGGCCTACGGCAATGCCGCAGGCAGCCGCTTCAACGGTCTCGAGGTCACGCCGATCCTCCTCGGCCCGACCGGACTCGAGGTGACGTCGGTGGATGCCGATCCCTCCGCTCCCGCCGTCTCGTTGGCGTGGGATGCCGAGTCGGGTCTCACCTGGAACGTGTACCGCCAGTCACCATTCGACGCGGCACCGCAGCTGGTCGGCACGACCGATGAGCCGGCCTACGTCGACACCGGCGCGCGCGTCGGGCTCGACTACAGCTACCACGTGACCGCAGTCGATCAGACCGACCTCGAGTCGGTGCCGTCCGAGACGGTCGAGGTGTCGCTCGTCGACCCCGACGTCGACGAGCCCACCGCGGCGCAAGACCTGACGGTCGAACGCATCGAGGCGCGCGAGGTCGAGATCTCGTGGGCAAGCCCCCTGGGCGCGGAGTACTTCTTGGTGTTCCGCTCCGAGGTGGCAGGTGAGCAGGGCGAGCTGGTGGGCATCGCGCCGACGGGCCGCTACACCGACACCGGCGTGCTGACGACGATCCCGTATTTCTACTCGGTCGTCGCCGTCAACGCCGGCGGCACGGGCCCGGCATCCGACCAGCTCGCGACCGAGGCGGTCACGGTGCTGCAGCGGCAGGCCGAGTACCTCGATCGCGCCCCGTCTGCCGTGCAGACCGACGACGGTGTGCTGGTGACCTGGCGACTGCTCGGCACCGACCCGGCATCCGTGGCCTTCCATGTCTACCGTGACGGCGAGCGCATCACCGACGAGCCGATCACCGACTCGACGAACCTGCTCGACGCCGACGGCACCGAGAACAGCGAGTACTTCGTCACGAAGGTGCTGGGAGACGTCGAGACGACCGAGACCGACCCGTTCGGGGTGCGGACCGCCGCCTACCTGTCGGTGCCGCTCGACAAGCCGGCCGACGCCTACACGAAGGACGGCCAGCCGTATTCGTACTCGGCCAACGACACCTCCGTGGGCGATGTCGACGGTGACGGGCAGTACGAACTGATCGTCAAGTGGTACCCGTCGAACGCGAAGGACAACTCGCAGGCCGGCTACACGGGCAACGTCTACGTCGACGCCTACCGCCTCGACGGCACGAAGCTGTGGCGCATCGACCTGGGTGTCAACATCCGTGCCGGCGCCCACTACAGCGACCTGATGGTCTACGACTTCGACGGTGACGGGCGGGCAGAGCTCATCACCCGCACCGCCGACGGCACGATCGACGGTGTCGGGCAGCCCATCGGCAACGCCAGCGCCGACCACCGCAACAGCTCGGGCTACGTGCTGCAGGGACCGGAGTTCCTGACGGTCTTCGACGGGCAGTCGGGTGCCGCGATCGACACGGTCGACTACATCCCGCCGCGCGGCGATGTGGGCGCGTGGGGTGACACCTACGGCAACCGTGTCGACCGGTTCCTCGCGTCGGTCGCCTACCTCGACGGTGAGCACCCGAGCGCGATCTTCAGCCGCGGCTACTACACGCGCGCTGTCGTCGCCGCATACGACTTCGACGGTTCCGAGCTGAGCAGCCGTTGGGTGATCGACTCGAACGAAGCGGATGCCGCCGGCCTGTACGGCGAGGGCTACCACTCGATGTCGGTGGCCGACGTCGACGGCGACAGCAAGGACGAGGTGATCTTCGGATCGGCGACGATCGACGACGACGGCGAGCTGCTCTACGCCACGGGCCTCGGCCACGGCGACGCGCAGCACGTGTCGGACCTCGACCCGTCGCGCCCCGGTCTGGAGATCTTCTCGGCCCACGAGAACATGTCGGCTTCGGGCAACCGCGGCGCCACGTTCCGCGACGCCCGCACCGGCGAGATCCTGTGGGAGATCCCCGCGACCGTCGACACGGGTCGTGCCGCCGCAGGCGACATCGACCCGCGCTACGAGGGCGCCGAGGGCTGGGCCGTTGGTGGCGACGCCGCCTGGAACTCCCGCGAGGGCTCCCTCATGTCGGCGTCCGGTGAGCGCATCGGCGACGTCATCCCGGCGGCGAACTTCCTCGCCTGGTTCGACGGCGACCCGCTGCGCGAAATCGTCGACCACTCCTTCAACCAGGAGGAGTACTGGGGATCGCCGACGGTGTCGAAGTGGAACTGGGAGACCCAGACCGAAGAGGTCATCTTGGCCGACGAGGGCGCCCGGTCGAACAACGGCACGAAGGGCACACCCAACCTGCAGGCCGACCTGTTCGGCGACTGGCGTGAAGAGATCGCGTGGCGCTCGGCGGACTCGTCCGAGCTGCGCATCTACTCGACGACCGACGTCACCGAGTACCGCATCCCGACGCTCATGCACGACATGCAGTACCGCGTCGCGGTGGCCTGGCAGAACACCGGATACAACCAGCCTCCGCACCCGTCGTTCTTCATCGGCGAAGGCATGGATGCAGCCCCGCTGCCGTCCATCGCCGTCACCGGCGCAGCGGGCGAGGGCGACACGACCGCCCCGGTCATCTCGGGACTCCCGGCAGACGGCACCCTCCTGCCCGACTCGGCGACCTACACGGTCGCGGTGACGGCGGAAGACCCGGAGTCGGGTGTGCGAAACCTCGACATCGCGTTCGACGGTGAGGCGGTGGCGCCCGGTCAGCAGATCGATCTCGTCGCCGGCATCCACACCGTCTCGGTGACGGCGGTCAACCACGACGGTGTCGTGGCCCAGGCCTCCGCACAGCTGACGGTGTTCGAGGACGAGGGGGCGACGAAGGCACCCGCCCGCGGCACCCTGTCGACCGACAGCGGCCACGACGGTCTGCCCGACGGCTCGTTCACGGTGTCGATGAACCTCTGGTGGGGTGTCAACGGTTCGGTGTTCCGCCTGTACGAGAACGGTGAGCTGATCTCGACGCAGCTGCTCGATGCGAACTCACCCAACGCGCAGGTCAAGACCGTCGACGTCGCGGGCCGCTCCAACGGCACGTACGTCTACACGGGCGAGCTCATCAACGCAGTGGGCGTCACCAAGACGACCTCCGTGACGGTGAAGGTGAAGGATGCCGCACCGGCCACCCCCGTGCTCTCGCACGACAATTGGGACCGGGACGGGGCCTACACCCTGACGTCGAACCTGTGGTGGGGCACGAACGCCACCTCGTACCGCCTCTACGAGAACAGCACGCTGATCGACGAGCAGCAGCTCGTCGCCGCCTCACCGAGCGCGCAGCAGGCCAAGACCGCGGTCACCGGCCGCGCGGCAGGCACGTACGAGTACGTCGCCGTGTTCGCCAACGCCGCGGGCGAGACCAGCTCGAAGCCGGTCACGGTCACCGTGCGCTGACGATTCCCGAGACGAAGCCCGTCGGAAGCTCCTGCTTCCGGCGGGCTTCTGTCGTGTACTGGCCGTCGGTCGTGTACCGGTCGTCGGAACGCTGACGTGGCTCGACGCGGTCGCGAAGATGACGAGCGCCGTTTGCGCCTCGGCGCGGTTCCCCTGTTGAGTGGTGGGAGGTGGGAGTGTGTTGCCGCCGGTTCGCATCGAACTGATAGCATGTTTACGTCAACACACCGCGCGATCGCGAACGAAGGAACGACATGAGCTGGCTCGTCACGGGAGGCGCCGGATACATCGGCGCACACATCGTCCGCGCACTGCGAGATGCGGGCATGAGCCCCGTCGTCATCGACGACCTCTCCAGCGGCCACGCGGCGTTCGTGCCGGAGGGCGTGCCGTTCGTGCAGGGGACGATCCTCGACCGCGACCTGGTCACCTCGACGCTTCGCGACCACGGCGTGACCGGCGTCATCCACGTCGCCGGGTTCAAGTACGCCGGCGTCTCGGTGCAGCGCCCCCTCCACACCTACGAGCAGAACGTCGACGCCACGCGTATCGTGCTGCAGTCGATGGCGGATGCCGGTGTCACGAACCTCGTGTTCTCCTCCAGCGCGGCCGTCTACGGCACGCCCGACGTCCCGCTCGTGACCGAAGACCTGCCCAAGCGCCCCGCCTCCCCGTACGGCGAGTCGAAGCTCATCGGCGAATGGCTCATCCGCGACCAGGCCGTCGCGACCTCGGCATCCGACGCGCCCCTGCGGCACACGTCGCTGCGGTACTTCAATGTCGTCGGCTCGTCCGACAAGGCCGTCTACGACACGAGCCCGCACAACCTCTTTCCGATCGTGTTCGAAAAGCTCATCGCGGGCGAGACGCCGCGCATCAACGGCGACGACTACGACACCCCCGACGGCACCAATGTGCGCGACTACGTGCACGTCGGCGACATCGCGGCCGCCCACGTCGTGGCCGCCCAGCGCCTCGCCGGCGGCGAGCCCGTCGAGGCCGCGTACAACCTCGGGTCGCAGAACGGCCTGTCGGTGAAGCAGATCATGGACGCCATGGCCCGGGTCACCGGCATCGACTTCACCCCCGAGATCGGGCCGCGCCGTCCCGGCGACCCCGACCGCATCGTCGCCACCGGCGAACTCGCCGCCCGCGACCTCGACTGGCAGAACCGCTACACCGTCGACGAGATGGTCCGCACCGGCTGGGAGGCCCGCCGCGCCGCCCTCTGACGGCCCGTCCCCGTTCAGTACTCGGGCTCGCCGCCTTCGGCCATTTGCGGCCACGGTTCGCGCGGAGCCGGTTCAACATTCAGTCCCGTAGCCCGTGCCACCCGTCACGCGCCGCGAGATTCCGCGGGGCGGCAGCGCCGACGTGGCCGCAAAGACTGAATATCGAACGGCGACGCTCCGCGAACGGCGACGCTCCGCGAACGGCGGTGCACCGTGCATGGCGGGCACGACGAACCGCCGGGCTCCGTGAACGGCGACGCTCAGCGCCGGGCGGTGCTCGCGCGCACGACGAGGGTCGCCGGCAACGTCTCGACGCTGCTCCCCTCGCCGTCGATGGCGGCGACGAGGGCGGTGACGGCAGCGGCGCCGAGTGCGTCGAAGTCCTGGCGGACGGTGGTCAGCGGCGGGCGGTAGTCGGCGGCATCCGCGACGTCGTCGAACCCGACGACACTGACCGCACCCGGCACGTCGCGGCCGGCGTCGGCGAGGGCCCGCAGCGCACCGAGCGCCATCTGGTCGTTGGCCGAGAACAGGGCGGTCGCGGCCGGGTCGAGGCCCGCTGCGGCGGCGTAACCGGATGCCGCGGTCCACTCGCCCCGAAGCACCTCGGGTTCGGGGGCACCGGCCGCGTGCAGCGCCTCGCGCCAGCCGCGCGCGCGCTCATCGGCGGCGAACGATCCGGCCGGACCGGCGAGGTGGTGCACGGTCGGGTGTCCGAGTTCGAGCAGGTGCGCCGTGGCGGCACGGGCCCCGCCGGCGTGGTCGGTCTGCACGACCGAGAACCGCGAGTCGGCAGGCGAATCGACGACGACGACCGCGAGCCCCGCCGGCACCGACGCACCGCGGGCACGGGCGGTGGCCTCGTTCAGCACGATCGCGCCGTCGACGCCCTGGTCATGCAGCCGTTCGAACGCGTCGGCGATGTCGTCCCCGGCCGCGGACGTGACGACGGTCAGGGTGTAGCCGCGGGTCGCGGCGGCATCGGCGATCGCCTGCAGCATGCGCGAATTGCCGACGGATGCCAGCGTCGACACGACGAGGCCGATGGCCTGGGTGCGGCCGGTGCGCAGGGCCCGGGCAGCGCGGTGCGGCCGGTAGCCGAGGTCGGTCATGGCCTGCTCGACGCGACGCCGGGTCTCGGGGTCGACGCGGGGCGATTCGTTGACGACGCGGCTGACGGTCTGGCCCGACACCCCGGCGGCGGCGGCGACGTCCGCCATCGACACGCGCTTCTGCATCCCGCACCTCCCTGAGCGTCCACCGCGTCGGTCGGCGCGGCTCCGAACTCCTGAGAATCCGTACGTGTTGACGATAACACGGTCTGCGAGTACCGTGTTGACGTGAACATTCCGGAGAACGCACCCGAAGCGACGCCCGCGACGGATGCCGCAGCCCCAACGGCCGTCACCCTCGGCGCCGGCGTCGTCAAGCGCCCCACGCGGCTGGCCGACGGCCGCGAGCTCATCTACTTCGACGACCCGAACACGACGCTCGGTGCCGAGCGCGGCGTCGATGCCCGCACGCTCGACCCCCGCCCCGCCACCGCGACGATGCGGCAGGACGTGCTCACCGGCGACTGGGTCTCGGTCGCCGCGGCGCGGCAGAACCGCGCGTTCCTGCCGCCTGCCGAGCTCGACCCGCTCGCCCCGCAGACCCCGACGAACCCGTCCGAGATCCCGTCGCTGTACGACGTCGCGGTCTTCGAGAACAAGTCGCCGTCGTTCGGCCCGGCCCTCGCCGAAGCCGACGGCATCCACCCCGCCGCGAGCGACGCGCCGCGCGGCCTCGACGACCTCGCGCACCTCGGCCTCGGACGCACCCGCACGAGCGTCGGCCGCTGCGAGGTCGTGTGCTTCTCACCCGAGCACGCCGGCTCCTTCGGCACCCAGTCGGTCACGCGTGCCCGCACCGTCATCGAGGCGTGGGCCGACCGCACCGCGGCGCTGTCGGCACTGCCCGGGATCGAGCAGGTGTTTCCGTTCGAGAACCGCGGCGAGGCGATCGGCGTGACCCTGCACCACCCGCACGGGCAGATCTACGCCTACCCCTACGTCACGCCGCGCACGCAGCGACTGCTCGACTCGGTCGACCGCACGGGCCCCGACCTGTTCCAGCGCATCCTCGAGTTCGAGCAGAACGGCCCCCGTGTCGTGCTCCAGGGCGAGCACTGGACCGCGTTCGTGCCGTTCGCCGCTCGCTGGCCGATCGAGGTGCACCTGCTCCCCCACCGCCACGTGCCCGATTTCGCGGGGCTGACGGATGCCGAGCGCGACGAGCTCGCGCCCCTCTACCTGCGGCTGCTGCGCGGCGTGGATGCCCTCTACGACACCCCCACGCCGTACATCGCCGCGTGGCATCAGGCACCCGTGCACGTCGGCCGCGACAGTGTGCGTCTGAATCTGCAGCTGACGAGCCCGCGCCGCGCGGCCGACAAGCTGAAGTTCCTCGCCGGATCCGAGGCGGCCATGGGCGCCTGGATCGGCGACGTTCCGCCCGAGACCGCCGCTGAGCGGATCCGCGCAGCCATCGAAGGAGTCACGCTGTGAGTGCAGCATCCGCCGCATCCGATCTGTTCGTCTCGCTCACCGGTGCCGCAGCCGCGGGCGCCTGGTCGGCGCCGGGGCGCGTGAACCTCATCGGCGAGCACACCGATTACAACGACGGGTTCGTGTTCCCGTTCGCGACGCCGCACCGCACGCACGTCGCGCTCGGCGAACGTGAGGACGGCCGCATCCGCGTCGTCTCGACGTTCGACGTCGAGCCGGTCGAGGTCGCCCTCGCCGACCTCGACGCGCTGTTCCCGGCCCGCCGCGACGAGATCGTCGAGTGGGCCCGCTATCCGCTGGGTGTCGCGTGGGCGCTGCTGCAGGCGACCGGCACCGATCCGGCATCCGTCACGGGCGTCGACCTCGCGTTCGCCTCCGACGTGCCGGTGGGCGCGGGGCTGTCGTCGTCGGCGGCGATCGAGGGCGCGACCGCGTCGGCGCTGAACGACACGTGGGGGCTTGAGCTCGACCGCGTCGCGCTCGCGCAGGCCGGGCGCCGCGCCGAGAACGAGGCCGTGGGCGCCCCGACCGGAATCATGGACCAGATGGCGTCGATGCTCGGCCGTGCGGATGCCGGCATCTTCCTCGACTGCCGATCGTTGGATGCCGTCGTCACAGACCTCGGCTTCGCCGCCGCGGGACTCGAGCTGCTGGTCATGGACACGCGCGTCAAGCACTCGCACGCCACCGGCGGCTACGGCGAGCGCCGTGCCGCGTGCGAGCGGGGCGCCGAGCTCATGGGCGTGCCCGCGCTGCGCGATCTCTCGGTCGATGACCTGGCGCGCGCCGCCGAGCTGATGGACGACGTCACCTTCCGCCGCGTCAAGCACGTCGTCACCGAGAACCAGCGCGTGCTCGATGCCGTGCGCACGCTGCGCGAGCAAGGCCCGCGGGCGATCGGCGGCCTGCTGGATGCCTCGCACACCTCGATGCGCGACGACTTCGAGATCTCGGTGCCCGAACTCGACCTCGCCGTTGAGACTGCGCGCGCCGCGGGTGCGATCGGCGCCCGCATGACCGGCGGCGGGTTCGGCGGCGCGGCGATCGCGCTCGTCGAGCGCGACGCCGTGACCGAGGTCTCGGTCGCCGTCGAGAACGCGTTCGACGAGGCCGGTTACTCCGCCCCGCACCTGTTCACCGTCGCCCCGTCGGCGGGCGCCGGCCGCGACTGAGAGCGCCGGCGGAGCTCCGTTTGCGCCGCGTGCCGGCGTGAACATCCGATGACGGCACTGTCAAGTCCTGGAAGCGGCCGCGCCGTCGCCGTAACGTCGAGTGCGGCACCGGCAAACCGGCCGTGCGCCCGAAAGGAGCATCCCGTGGCATACGTGACCGTCGCGACCGAGAACTCGGTCGACATCGACCTCTTCTACACCGATCAGGGATCGGGGCAGCCGGTCGTGCTCATCCACGGGTTCCCGCTGAACGGCGAGTCGTGGGGCAAGCAGCAGGCGGCCCTGCTGGATGCCGGCTATCGCGTCATCGCGTACGACCGCCGCGGGTTCGGGGCCTCGACGAAGGCCGGGTCGGGGTACGACTACGACACGTTCGCAGCCGACCTGCACGCACTGCTCGAAGAGCTCGATGTGACCGACGCGGTGCTCGTCGGCTTCTCGATGGGCACCGGCGAGATCGCCCGCTACCTCTCCCGGTACGGCTCGGCGCGCATCGCGAAGGCCGCGTTCCTCGGCTCGCTCGAGCCGTTCCTGCTCATCACCGACGACAACCCTGACGGCGCGGGCGACCAGGCCTTCTTCGACGGCACCGCCGCCGCCGTCCGCGATGACCGCTACGCGTTCTTGACGGGCTTCTTCCGCGACTTCTACAACCTCGACGACCTGCTCGGCGAGCGCATCTCGCAGGAGGCGGTCGACGCGAGCGTCGCCGTCGCGAACCACGCCGGCAACATCGCGATCGCAGCGGCGCCGCTCACCTGGCCGACCGACTTCCGCGCCGACATCCCCGAGATCACCGTGCCGGCGCTCATCGTGCACGGCACGGCCGACAACATCCTGCCGATCGACAAGACGGCGCGAAAGTTCAAAGACCTCCTCCCCGACGCCGTCTACGTCGAGATCGAAGGCGCCCCGCACGGCCTGCTGTGGACCCACGCCGCCGAGGTCAACGAAGCACTCCTCGCCTTCCTGCGCTCGTGAGCGGTCGCCGCGAGACGTCACGAATGTCACGTTCTGGGCGCGAAACCGTGACATTTGTGAAGTTTCGCGTGCTGGCGGGGCTGGTTGCGGCGGTCGTCGTGTGGGCGGAGGTGGATGCGTGGTGCACGGCGCGCGCCGACTATCCGGCGCAGCGGGTGGACGGGCCCGGCGACGACGTCGTGCTCGTGCTCGGGTACCCGTCGCGCCGCGACGGCCGGGCGGGGCTGCTGCAGCGGTGGCGCACCCGCATCGCCCGCCGCTCGGCACCGGCCGATCCGCTCTACGTCTTCACCGGGGGCGCCGTGCGCGGCGAGATTCCCGAGGCGGTCGTCATGGCCGCGTACGGTGAACGGCTGGGACTCACCCCCGACCGCATCGCCCGCGAGACCCGCGCCACGACCACGCGCGAGAACCTCGCGCTGTCAATGCCGTGGCTGCGCGACGCCCGCAGCATCCGCATCGCCTCCGACACCCACCACGCGCGCCGCGCACGCGGGTACTTGCGGGCGTCGGAACCGCACCTGTGGGCGCGGCTCGCGCCGACGGCCGACTTCCGCCCGCTCGAACTCGGGCCGTTCCGGCCGGTGCTGACGGTCTACAACCTGCTCGCCCGCCGCGTCGCGGATCGGCGCGATGCGGCGCGCGCAGTCACGCCGGCGTCGCGTGCGGCATCCGCTGCCGCATGACCGCGATCGCCTCGGAGCTGTGGTCGACGAGGATGCTGCGACGCCCGAGCGCCGAGGCCACCGCGCCGGTGGTGCCGCTGCCGGCGAACAGATCGACGACGAGGTCACCCGGGCGCGAGGATGCCTGCACGATGCGCCGCAGGATGCCCTCGGGTTTCTGGGTCGGGTAGCCGGTCTTCTCGCGCCCCGAGGTCGGCACGATCGTGTGCCACCACACGTCGGTCGGCAGCTTGCCGCGCGCCGCCTTCTCGGGCGTCACGAGACCGGGCGCCATGTACGGCTCGCGGTCGACGGCGTCGCTGTCGAACCAATACCCCTTGGGATCTTTCACGTACACGAGGATCGTGTCGTGCTTCGTGGGCCAGCGGCTGCGTGATTTGGCGCCGTAGTCGTACGCCCAGATCAGTTCGTTGAGAAAGCAGTCGCGGCCGAACACGGCATCCAGCATCACCTTCGCGTAGTGCGCCTCTCGGTAGTCGAGGTGCAGGTACAGCGTGCCGTCGTCGGCGAGCAGCCGCCACGCCTCGCGCAGCCGCGGCTCGAGGAAGTCCCAGTAGTCGTCGAACCGGTCGTCGTAGGTGCGCAGCGCACCGCGCGTGCGGGCGTACGCCGTGCCGCGGAACCCGCCCTTCACGGGGCGCGCCCGATCCGACGGTGCCGAACTCCTGAGTTCTTGCACCGGACCACCCGAAACCGCCGCTTCGGACGCCTCCCGTGACAGAAACTCAGGAGTTCGGACGGCGGACTCGATGGCACGACCCTGCGGGCGACCGGTGTTGAACGGCGGGTCGAGGTAGACGAGGGTCGCGCAGCCGGCGGGCAGCGTGCGGGCGATCTCGAGGTTGTCGCCCTGGTGGATCTCAACACTCGCCGGCGCGGGCGGGACGGGCGAAACCTGCCCGGTCACGGAACCCGGTGCAGCCACGCGTCGGTGGAGAACTTCGCGTCGACGAGGGCCTGGGCCTCGGCGTACTCGTCGTCGCTGATGGTGCCGGGTTCAGCGCCGTAGAGGGTCGAGAAGGTCTCGATGAACCGTTCGATGATCTGCTCGCGGGGCAGGCCCGTCTGACTGCGCAGTGGGTCGACCCGCTTTGCGGCAGAGGTGGTGCCCTTGTCGCTGAGCTTCTCGCGGCCGATGCGCAGCACCTCGGTCATGACCTGACCGTCCATGTCGTAGCTGAGGGTGGCGTGATGCAGGATGCCGCCGTTCGCGAGCCGCTTCTGTGCGGCGCCGCCGATCTTGCCGTGGGCGGAGGCGATGTCGTTGAGCGGCTGGTAGACGGCGTCGATGCCGAGCGAGCGCAGCGCCTGCAGCACCCAGTCATCGAGGAACGCGTACGAGTCCGCGAAGGTCATGCCGGCGACCAGTGAGCCCGGCACGTAGAGCGAGTAGGTGACGATCGAGCCGGCGGCCATGAGCATGGCGCCGCCGCCCGAAATGCGGCGCACGACGTCGAAGCCATGCCGGGCGGCACCGTCGGGGTCGACCTCGTTGCGATACGACTGGAACGAGCCGATGACGACGGCGGACTCGTCCCATTCCCAGATGCGCAGTGTCGGCTTGCGGCGGCCGTCGCCGACGCGGGTGGTGAGCACTTCGTCGAGCGCGAGGTTCATGCGCGGCGAGACGGCCTTCTCGTGCAGCACCTCCCACTCGAAGTCGCTCCAGCCGGGGGCGGTGACGAGTGCGCGGCGCACGGCGGTGCCGACCGACTCGGGCGTGAAGCCGAGCAGTTGTGCGCCTTCGGGCAGCGCGCCGCGGACGGCTGCGGCGATCGCGGCGACGTCGGAGGTCACCGGCATCCCGTTGACGGCGGCGTCGATGTCGAGGAGGGCGTCGTCGGGCTCGAGAAAGAAGTCACCCGCGAGGTGGAATTCGGCGATCTTGCCGTCGCGTTCTTCGAGGTCGACAACGACGAGCTTTCCGCCCGGAACCTTGTACTCACCGTGCATGGTTCCAGCCTAGGCTTCAGGGGCGTGAGGGGATGCGGGCATCGAGCCACGCGAGCAGGTCTGCCCGCACTTCGGCCTGCGAGACGTCGTTGAAGATCTCGTGGCGGATGTCGGGGTAGACGTACGTGGTCACATCGGTCAGCCGCGAGCGGTCGCGGTAGGCGGCGGCGAGCTTGTGTACGCTGCGGGGTCCGCCGACGGAGTCGTCGCGGCCGACCATGAGCAGCACCGGCACGTCGCGGCCGAGGTCTTTGCGCGGGCGGCCGTAGAGGCGCGCGGCGTCGATCGGCCCGAACAGCTGCAGCAGCGGGGTCGAGGTCGTGAGCGGGTCGTCGAGGAACGCGCGCCCGACCTCGAGGTCGCTCGCCAGCCATTCGGTGCCCATGGCGTCGGGTGCCTTCCAACGGGCGTTGAGGTCGCCTGCGTTGAGAGACCCGGGCCAGCGCAGCGCAGAGCCGGAGAGCACGACGGCGTCGTAGGCGTCGGGGTGGTCGTTGAGCAGCATCTGCGACAGGAAGGATCCCCACGAGTGCCCGATGAGCACGAGCGGAAGGTCTGGATGCTGCTGCCTGATGAGCCGCGTGAACTGCCAGCAGGCCTCGAGGGTGGCGGGGATGCCGCCGGGCCCGAGTCGTCCGAGTCGGGTGGCGTCGTCGTCGTGCTGTCCCATGCCGGTGCGGCCGTGGCCGCGGTGGTCGTCGGCGTAGACGTGGAATCCGGCGGCGCTGAGGGCCTCGCCGAGGGCGGCGTAGCGGCCGGCGTGCTCGCCGACGCCGTGCAGCAGCTGCACCGCGCCGCGCGGGGTGCCCTGCGCGGGGTAGACGTCGTAGACGATCTCGATGCCGTGGGCGTCGATGTAGCTGTGCTCGCCGGCGGTGACTGCGCTGTCGGGGGTCGAGGGCATGCGCTGAGTCTAAGGCCGCCGCTTTCTTTAGCATGACTAATGAGCTATGCTAAGTATTCGCATGAAGACCGCCGCATCCTCCCCCGCAACACCGCTCTCCCCCACCGACGACGCGCGCGCTGCCGCCGACCTGCGCATGGCCACCTTCCGCCTGGCCCGCCGCCTGCGCTCGCAGCGCGCGGTCGACACGATGAGCGACGGCCAGTTCGCCGTGCTCGCCGCGCTCAAGATCCACGGCCCCCACACCCTGGGCGAACTCGCCGATCGGGAGCGCGTCTCCGCGCCGTCGATGAACCGCACGGTCAACTGCCTCGAAGAGAGCGGCTACCTCTCTCGCACCCCCGACGAAGACGACCGCCGCAAGGTCAACATCGACCTCACGGATGCCGGCCGCGACGTCGTCGAAGAAACGGTGCGCCGCCGGGACTCCTGGCTCGAACACGCGCTGGCAGAACTCACCGACGAGCAGCGGGCGACCTTGGCATCCGCCGCCGAGATCATGACGGGGGTGGCCGCCCGATGAAGAACATGTTCCGCTCGTTCGCGTCGTTCAACTACCGCGTCTGGTTCATCGGCGCGCTCGTCTCCAACGTCGGTGCCTGGATGCAGGCGACCGCGCTCAGCTGGGTGGTGCTGACCGAGCTGACCGACAACGACGCGGGCGCGATGGGCATCACGATGGCGCTGCAGTTCGCGCCGCCGCTGCTGCTCGTCGGCGTCACGGGCTGGGTCGCCGACCGTTTCGAACGACGCAAGCTGCTCATGGTGACCCAGTCGGCGCTGCTGCTGCTGGGCGCCGCGATCGGGGTGCTGCTGCTCGCGGGCGTCATGACGCTGCCGCTCATGTACACGTTCGCGCTCGTACTCGGCGTGATCGCCGCGTTCGACAATCCGGCCCGGCAGGCCTTCGTCAGCGACCTCGTCGCGCGTGACTTCGCGTCGAACGCCGTCGCGCTCAACGCCGCGTCGTTCAACGGCGCCCGCATGATCGGCCCCGCCGTCGCGGGCCTCGTGATCGTCGCGGTCGGCACGGGTTGGGTGTTCCTGCTGAACGCGATCACCTTCCTCGCGATGATCGTGGCGCTCGGGCTCATCCGCACCGACGAGCTCATCCCCCGCGCGAAGGCAACGGGCGCATCACGCCTGGCCGACGGCTTCCGCTACGTCGCCGGCCGCTCCGACCTCGTCGTGACCTTCGTCATGGTGTTCCTCCTCGGCGCCTTCGGCATGAACTTTCCGATCTTCGCCTCGACGATGGCGCTGGAGTTCGGCCAGGAGGCCGACGGCTACGGCCTGCTGAGCTCGATCCTCGCGGTCGGTTCGCTCGCCGGCGCCCTGATGGCCGCCCGCCGCGATCGCGCCCGCATCCGCATGGTGATCGTGGGCACCGGCATGTTCGGCGCCGCGGCCCTCGTCTCGGCGTTCATGCCGAGCTACTGGCTGTACGCGCTCACGCTCATGTTCACGGGCTTCGCGGTGGTCACAACGCTCACGACCGCCAACGGCTACGTGCAGACGACGACCGACCCGCCGCTGCGCGGTCGCGTGCTCGCGCTGTACATGGCGATCCTGCTGGGCGGCACGCCGATCGGCGCACCGATCGTCGGCTGGGTCGCGGATGCCTTCGGGCCGCGCGCGGCGATCCTGCTCGGCGCGGGCTCGGCGTTCCTGGCCTTCGCGGTCGGCCTCACGTGGCTCATCGTGTCGGGGCGGCTGCACCGCCACCAGTCGCGCCGGTTCCGCCTCTCGCTCGACGAGACGCGGCCGATCGCGGTGGCGGCACCCGAAGAGTTCAGCGACCAGATCGCGCAGACCACGCCGATCCGGCTGCCGGACACTCCCCGCGCCACGCGCTGACTCAGGCCCCGCCGCGCAGGTCGCGGCGCCGGTACGCGACGAGGGCGAGGGCGGCGATGACCGCGGCGATGCCGGTGAGCACGACGATCGCGACAGCCGACACCTCCCCTCCGGGGTACCGGCCGATGTGCGCGAACGGCGACAGGTTCTCGACCCACTCGGGCACGTCGAGCATCTGCCCGAAGAAGCCCATGAAGAACGAGAACCCGAACAGGATCCACGCGAGCCCGAGCCAGCGCGGCGCGGCGCCGTAGAGCAGACCTGCGACGGCGAGCACCACCCACGCCGCGGGCGCGTGCACCGTGTGCCCCCACACCACCTGCCAGAACAGGTCGCCGCTGCCGGTCGACAGCACCACGCCGAGCGCCTCACCAAAGCCGCCCGCCAGCAGCAGGACGACGATGCCGAGGGCTGCGACGCCGAGCCACGATCCGAGCCACCCCGGCCGCGACACGGCCGCGGCGAGCACGGGTTCGCTGCGGCCGTCGTCCTCCTCCGAGCGCAGACCTTGCACCGACAGGATCGCGAAGATCGCCGTGATCATGCCGATCAGCAGCCCCATCATGCCGAGGTAGCCGGTGAGCATGTCGTCCTCGCCGCCGAACAGCGCGAGCACGGCTGGTGGCGCGTCGGAGAACCCGTCGATCATCGCCTGCGTGAACGACCCGTACACGAGCCCCATCGCGAGCATGGATGCCGTCCACCCGATGATCGCGGCGCGCTGCAACCGGAACGCGAGCGCAAACGAAGATGCCAACCAGGCAGCTGCATGCGGCGACCCGCGGCGCGGCGGCACGAGCCCGGCGGCCAGGTCCCGGCGGTCCGCGAGCGCGAAGCCGATGACCGCGAACACGACGAAGCACGCGATCGACAGCAGCAGCGGCATCCAGTCGTCCGCGCCGAACGGCACGACCTTCTGCGACCAGCCGAGCGGGCTCAGCCACGACAGCCATGCGGCGTCGGTGTCTTGCGCCTGCGCCATGTCGCCGAGCCCGCGGACGACGAATGCAGCGCCGAGCACCACACCCGCGATGCTCGATGCGGTGCGCGAGAACGCCGTGAGCTGCACGCAGGCCGCGGTGATGCCGGCGAACGCGAGCCCCGCAGCGCCCACGGCGGCGCCGAGCGCGAACGACCCTGCCGGGTCGAAGCCGAGACCGACCAGCATCGCCCCCATGAGCACCGCGATGACGATGTTCATGAGTGCGGCGACGGTGAGCGCGGCGCTCAGGGGCGCGTGGCGGCCGACGACGCTCGCCCGCACGAGTTCGGCGCGGCCCGACTGCTCTTCGACGCGGGTGTGACGGGCGATCGTGAGGATGCTCATGATCGCGGCGCCGATCATGAGGTACAGGCCGTAGGTGCCCGCCAAGAACAGCCCGAGCGACAGGTCGTAGCCCGCGAAGCCGGGACCCATGAGCAGCGCCGCGGCCGGGTTGCTGCTGAGCACCGCGAACGCCTCGAGGTCGGAGGCCTCGGGAAAGACGATCGGCAGCACGGTGGAGAAGTACGCCAGCAGCATCGTGAGGCCGAGCGTCCACGACGGGAACCGGATGCGGTCGCGCCGCAGCATGAACCGCAGCATGTTGCCGTAGCCGGTGAGTGCACCGCCGGGGCGGGATGCCGCGGGCTGAGCGCTCCGCCGTACCCGGGTGTCGACGGCGGTCATCGCGCACCGTCCAGCGCCGCACCGTCCAACGCCGCACTGGCGCGGTGCTCGGCGAGCTCATCGCCGTAGTGGCGCAGCAGCAGCTGCTCGAGGGTCGGCGGGGTCGCCGTCAGGCCTGAGACGCCGAGCGCTGCGAGGTCGCGCACGACGGCGGGCAGCGCCTCGCCGTCGACCTCGAACCGCACCTGGTCGCCCTCGCTGCGCACGTCGTGCACGCCCGGCAGGTTCGCCAGCGCGTCGGCGGGACGGTCGGTGAGCACCGTGAAGCTCGTGCGGGTGAGGTGACGCATCTCCCGCAGACTCCCGGTTTCGACCACGACGCCCTGCCGGATGATCGAGATGCGGTCGGCGAGCACCTCGACCTGCGCGAGGATGTGGCTCGACAGCAGCACGGTGCGCCCGGCATCCACCGCTTCGCGGATGCAGGCCTGGAACACGGCCTCCATGAGCGGGTCGAGCCCGGCGGTCGGCTCGTCGAGCAGCAGCAGGTCGACGTCGCTGGCGAGCGCGGCGATGAGCGCGACCTTCTGCCGGTTGCCCTTCGAGTAGGTGCGGCCCTTCTTGCGCGGATCGAGGTCGAACCGGTCGACGAGCTCGTCGCGGCGGGCGCGGTCGATGCCGCCGCGCAGCCGACCGAGCAGGTCGATCGCCTCGCCGCCGGTGAGGTTCGGCCACAGTTCGACGTCGCCGGGCACGTAGGCGAGGCGCCGGTGCAGCGCCACGGCGTCGGTCCACGGGTCGTCGCCGAAGATGCGGACGGTGCCGCCGTCGGCGCGCAGCAGGCCGAGCAGGATGCGGATCGTGGTGGACTTGCCGGCGCCGTTCGGGCCGAGGAAGCCGTGGACTTCGCCGCGGTCGACGACGAGGTCGAGGCCGTCGAGCGCGACGACGGAGCCGAAGTGTTTGCGGAGCCCTGCGATCTCGATGGCGGGCGCATCGGTGCCGGTGCGAGCGGCGCGGCGGGTGGTGGGTGCGGTGGACATGGTGTTCTCCTTCAGTCGGTGGTGGATGCGGTGGCGGCGGCATCCATCGGCGGATCGGAGATGTACTGCAGGTACTTGTCGAGCATCGAGTGGTCGGTGAGCAGACCCTCGGTGTACAGCTCGAGGCCCGCGAGGCCGAGGCGCTGCAGCGCGGCATCCCAGAACGCTTCGCTGTCGACGGCGTCGGAGTCGGGAGCGTAGAGCACTTCGAGCAGCAGGTTGCCGAGCGTCGCACCGACGAGGAACCGGATGCGGTTCCGTTCGTCGCGACTGGGGACGATCAGGCCGGATGCGACGCCTTCGGCCATATAGGCCAGGGCGTCGTCGGTCATGTGGTCGACGAACGCGCGGGCGGTGTCGCCGCCGGCCTGGAACGAGCGCAGCACGTACAGGATCATGGGCCGGTACTCGGCGGCGCGGGCCATCTGTGTGAGCAGCGCGCCGGGCGGATTGGCGCCGCCGACGACGGCGCTCTTGTTCTCGCGGATGATCTCGAACACGTGCGCGTCGCACGCGGCGTGCAGGCCGTCCTTGGATCCGAAGATCTTGATGATCGCGGGCGCGGTCACCCCGGCATCCGCCGCGATCGCCCGCAGGTTCGCGTCGAACCCGTCGCGCCCGAACCGCGCGATCGCCGCTCGCCGGATGCGCGCCCGCGTCGTCAGATCGGCCTCGGTCGCCCGGTGTCGCCGCGTCCCTCCCCATGGTGAACTCATGTTCACCACGGTAATCACGTGTTCACCGCGCGCGCAAGGGGGCGCCCTGCTCGACAGGCGGCGCCACCTACCGCTCGTCGAGCTGCGGCTCCACCACTCGCGTCCGGCCGGCGATCGCGGCATTCACCTTCGCGTGCTCGTTGATCGCTGTGACGATGAACGCGACGGGCAGGAAGGTTCCCGCGACGGCCAGACCCCCGATGTGCCCGTTCATCAGCATGATGAGGACGGCCCCGAGCACGCACAGTCCCTCGATGATCCAGGCGGCGATCGTCAGCTTCCGCAGGGTCCGGATCGGCTTGAGGTCGGCATCCACCTGCACACTGTTCGTCATGCCCGCATCGTACTGAACCCGACTGTTCCTGCTCGACTCGGCGTCGTACCCTGCTGTGATGGGTGATCGACAAGCAGTTCGGCTCACCCTCGCCGCCACGCTGGTGGTCGCCGCTCTGACGGGTTGCGCATCTCCCTCCTCTCCGGCGACCCCGACAGGCAGCACATCCGATGCAGCCGAATGCGGCACGTTCGCGTTCATGACGTGGGAACCTGGTGGCGGTGAAGCGTCACGGCGTGAGGTGCTGGAGGGAATGCTTCGCGGACACGAGCGTCTCCGCGAATCGCCCGGACCTGCCGACGAGCGCTCAACGCCGGAAGATGTGATCCTGACGATCGAAGCCGCCTTGAACTCGCTGCCCCGGGTAGAGGCGAACGCATCCCCGACCAGCCTCGTGGTCGTGCCCGCCGTGAGCGACGACGGCGTACAGCTCGGCCAATTCGTCATCGACTGGGATGGCGAGAGTTACATCATCACCGAGTACTCGATCGACCACGTTGCCGGGGAGCCGTGCGCGGCGTCCTAGCCAGACCTGCTCGCGTCAGCCCGCGGTGCTGGCGCGGACGACGAGCTCGGGACGGAAGTGCACCTGCCGGGCGGGAGCATCCGGGGCGTCGAGGGTCTCGAAGAGCAGTTCGACGGCGGTCGAGCCGATCTCGCGCGCGGGCTGGCGGATCGAGCTGAGCGGCACGACGGTGGCGGCGGCGAACGCGATGTCGTCGTAACCGATGAGCGCGATGTCGTCGGGCACGCGCACACTCGACAGGATCGACAGGCCCTGCAGCGCACCGACGGCGAGCAGATCGTTGGCGCAGAAGACGCCGTCGGGTCGGTCTGCGGCATCCCGTCGTGCGAGCGCTTCGCCGGCTTCGCGCCCCTGCAGCACGTCGAGCGCCGTCGATTCGAGCACTTCGAGCGTCGCGTCTGAGAATTCTGAGACGGCGCGGCGGGCACCATCCAGACGGTCGGCGACCTGCCGGATCGACAGCGGGCCCGCGACGTAAGCGATGCGCCGCCGCCCGAGGGAGAGCAGGTGCGAGACGGCAAGATAGCCGCCCTCGACGTCGTCGACCGACACCGACGGGGTCTGCCCGTCTTCGGCGTCGACGAGCACGACGGGCACGCCGGCGGCGCGGAGTCGCTGGATGCGGTCGGGGTCGAGCTGGTTGGGCGTGAGGAGCACGCCATTGACGCGCTGCTCGCGGAACAGGTCGAGGTAGGCCTGCTCGCGATCGGCGTCCTGGTCGCTGTTGCCGAGCAGCACCGAGATGCCCTGCGCGGCCGCGCGTTCTTCGGCACCGCGGGCGACCTCGGCGAAGAACGGGTTGCCGACGTCGAGCACGACCAGTCCGAGGCTGCGGCTGCGTCCGGCGCGCAGTTGACGGGCGGCGTCGTTGCGCACGAAACCGAGTTCGGCGATCGCCGCCTGCACGCGCTCGACGGTGGCCGGGGCGACCTTGTCGGGGTGGTTGAGCACGTTCGAGACCGTGCCCACCGAGACGGATGCCGCCTGTGCGACGTCTCGAACGCTGACCGCCATCGGTCCCCCTTGTTGGTTGTTGACGCGAGCCTATCGGAGGGTCTAAAGTTTGAAACGATTCATTGAATCGTTGAACAGATGGCCCCTTGAACGATCCCCTCGAACCCGCGATCGGTCCCACGAAGGAGTGCGACATGACCACCCGCGTCTGCTTCCAGCTGCAGATCCACCCCGACCTGCTCGACGAGTACATCGCCCGTCACTCCCCGGTCTGGCCCGAGATGCTCGCCGAGATCGCCGCGGCCGGGCGTCGCAACTACTCGCTGTTCCTCGGCGACGGCGGCCGGCTCATCGGCTACTACGAGACCGACGACGACGAGGCCGCCCAGCGCTACCTGGCCGCGTCCGACGTCGCCGCCCGCTGGGAGGCCGAGATGGCCCGCTTCTTCGTCGGCCTCGAAGGCCGCCCCGACCAGGCCGCCACCCCCCTCACCGAAGTCTTCAACCTGTACGACCAACTGGCGGCATCCAGCGCCGCCGGCCCGACCACCACCCCTGAAAGCGACGCATCGTGAGCATCCTCTCCCCCCAGATCCAAGACCAGCTCGCCGGGCAGGGCATCGAGCTGCCCAGTTGGGCTTTCGGCAACTCGGGCACGCGCTTCCGCGTGTGGACGACCGAGGGCACCCCGCGCGACCCGTTCGAGAAGATCGCCGATGCCGCGAAGGTCCACGAGCTGACCGGTCTCGCCCCGTCGGTGGCGCTGCACATTCCGTGGGACAAGGTCGACTCGTACGACGACCTGCGCCGTCACGCCGAAGACCTCGGCGTGAAGCTCGGCACGATCAACTCGAACACCTTCCAGGACGAGGACTACAAGTTCGGCGCCCTCACGCACGAAGACGACCGCATCCGCCGCAAGGCCATCGACCACCACCTCGAGTGCGTCGACGTGATGGATGCCACGGGCTCCCGCGACCTGAAGATCTGGCTCGCCGAGGGATCGAACTACCCGGGCCAGACCGACATGCGCGCCCGTCAGGACCGCCTCAACGACTCGCTCCGCGAGATCTACGCGCGTCTGACCGGCGACCAGCGCCTCGTGCTCGAGTACAAGTTCTTCGAGCCGTCGTTCTACCACACCGACGTTCCCGACTGGGGCACCTCGTACGCACAGGTGGCGACCCTCGGCGACCGCGCGATGGTGTGCCTCGACACCGGGCACCACGCCCCCGGCACGAACATCGAGTTCATCGTGATGCAGCTGCTGCGCCTCGGAAAGCTCGGATCGTTCGACTTCAACTCGCGCTTCTACGCCGACGACGACTTGATCGTGGGCGCCGCCGACCCGTTCCAGCTGTTCCGCATCCTGTTCGAGGTCGTCCGCGGCGGCGGACTGAACAACCCCGACGTGGCGTTCATGCTCGACCAGTGCCACAACATCGAGGCGAAGATCCCGGGCCAGATCCGCTCGGTGCTCAACGTGCAGGAGATGACGGCACGCGCTCTGCTCGTCGACCGTGACGCCCTCGCCGCCGCGCAGTCGGCGAACGACGTGCTCGGCGCGCAGGCCGTGTTCATGGATGCCTTCTACACCGACGTGCGCCCCGCCCTTGCCGAGTGGCGCGCCTCGCGCGGCCTGCCCGAAGACCCGATGGCCGCCTACGCGGCATCGGGCCACCAACAGCAGCTCGAAGCCGACCGCGTGGGCGGCACCCAGGCCGGCTGGGGCGCCTGAAATGACGTCCGTCGCGCAGCCGTATGCCGCGGCCGACGGGCTCGTGCGCGTGTACCCGGCGGGCGAACCGGACGGCACGGGGCTCGTATGGGCGCACGGCGGCGGGTTCGCCGGCGGCGACCTCGACATGGCCGAATCGGATGCCGTGGCCCGCGCGCTCGCGGCATCGGGCACGACCGTCGTGAGCGTCGACTACCGGCTCGCACCGACCCCGGCCGCGTGGGCGGCGGCTGCAGGCGTGCCGCAGCACGACGGCGTGCACTACCCGGCGGCGTCCGACGACCTCGTCGCGGCGTGGCAGTGGACGGTCGCGAACGCGGATGACCTCGGCATCCGCTCGCTCGCCCTGGGCGGCACGTCGGCCGGTGGTAACCTCGCCGCCGGTGCCGCGCTGTGCCTGCTGCACGGTGCTCGCAACGGTGGGACCGAAACGCTCCCCGACCTCGTGATCCTCGCCTACCCGACGTTGCACGCGGTGCAGGCGACCCCGTCGCCCGACCTGCGCGCGGCGCTGGATGCCGACCCCGAAGCCGATCGATTCGGCCCGGCGGCGGTGCTCGGCATGTACGAGAACTACCTCGGCGGACCGGTGGTCGGCGCCGACGTCTACGCCATCCCCGGGCTCGCCTCGACGGCCGAGCTCGAAGGGTTCCCCCGCACGTACGTCATCAACGGCGACGTCGACGAGCTGCGCGTCTCGGGCGAGGCGTTCGCCGCGTCGCTGGCCGCAGCAGGTGTCGACGTCGAGGTCGAACTCGAGCCCGGTACCCAGCACGGGCACCTGAACCGTCCCGAAGCTCCCGCGTTCGCGGCATCCATCACGCGCATCCGCGCCCGCCTCGCAACGCTGGCCGACACGACCCTCACCCCCACCCCCGCCGCTCACCTGTCGCAATCGTCGCCCTCGATCCACGGATCGTGACAGGCGAGCAGCCGACACAGACCACCCCCTGAAGGAACCCACCATGACGAACCCCACCGCCGCTGAGCTGATCGCGCGAAGCAACCGCCTGGGCGCCGACCCCAAGAACACGAACTACGCCGGCGGCAACACGTCGGCCAAGGGCACCGAGACCGATCCGGTCACCGGCGAGCCCGTCGAGCTGCTGTGGGTCAAGGGCTCGGGCGGCGACCTCGGCACGCTCAAGCCCGAGGGGCTCGCGGTGCTGCGCCTCGACCGCATGCGCGCGCTGGTCGACGTCTACCCGGGTGTCGACCGTGAGGACGAGATGGTCGCCGCGTTCGACTACTGCCTGCACGGCAAGGGAGGCGCCGCCCCGTCGATCGACACCGCCATGCACGGACTGGTGGATGCCGCGCACGTCGACCACCTGCACCCCGACTCGGGCATCGCCATCGCGACCGCCGCCGACGGCGAGGAGCTCACCGCCAAGATCTTCGGCGACAAGGTGGTGTGGGTGCCGTGGCGCCGCCCCGGCTTCCAGCTCGGGCTCGACATCGCCGAGATCAAGGCGCAGAACCCCGCGGCGATCGGGTGCATCCTGGGTGGCCACGGCATCACCGCGTGGGGTGACACGAGCGAAGAGTCGGAGGCCAACTCGCTGTGGATCATCGACACGGCCGCGGCCTACATCGCAGAGCACGGCAAGGCCGACCCGTTCGGCGGCGTGCGTGCCGGCTTCGAGGCGCTGCCCGAGGCCGAGCGCCACGCCCGTGCTGCGGCACTCGCGCCGACAATCCGCGGGATCGCGTCGACCGACAAGCCGATGCTGGGCCACTACACCGACAGCGATGCGGTGCTCGAGTTCCTGGCATCCGAGCAGGCGCCCGCCCTCGCGGCGCTCGGCACGAGCTGCCCCGATCACTTCTTGCGCACGAAGGTGAAGCCGCTCATCCTCGACCTGCCGGCCACGGCATCGGTGGAGGACCAGATCGCCCGCCTGCACGAACTGCACGCCGCGTACCGCGAGGACTACCAGGCGTACTACGACGCCCACGCGACCGCCGAGTCCCCCGCGATCCGCGGCGCCGACCCGCTCATCGTGCTCGTGCCCGGGGTCGGCATGTTCAGCTACGGCGCGAACAAGCAGACCGCGCGCGTCGCGGGTGAGTTCTACGTCAACGCGATCAATGTGATGCGCGGCGCCGAGGCGCTGTCGACGTACACGCCCATTTCGGATGCCGAGAAGTTCCGCATCGAGTACTGGGCGCTCGAAGAGGCGAAGCTGCAGCGCATGCCGAAGCCGAAGACCCACCAGGGCCGCGTCGCGTTCGTCACCGGCGCCGCCGGGGGCATCGGCAAGGCCATCGCGGTGCGCCTGGCGGCAGAGGGCGCGTGCGTCGTCATCGCCGACCTCGACCTCGAGAAGGCGCAGGCCGCCGCTGCCGACCTCGGCGGCACGGATGTCGCGATCGGCGTCGCGGCGAACGTCGCAGATGCCGACGCGATCCAGGCGGCGCTGGATGCCGCGGTCCTCGCCTTCGGCGGCGTCGACCTCGTGATCAACAACGCGGGCCTGTCGCTGAGCAAGCCGCTGCTGGAGACGACCGAGAAGGACTGGGACCTGCAGCACGACGTGATGGCGAAGGGCTCGTTCCTGGTGTCGAAGGCGGCCGCGAAGATCCTCATCGACCAGCAGCTCGGCGGCGACATCATCTACATCTCGTCGAAGAACTCGGTGTTCGCCGGCCCCAACAACATCGCGTACTCGGCGGCCAAAGCCGACCAGGCCCACCAGGTGCGGCTGCTGGCCGTCGAACTCGGCGAGTTCGGCATCCGCGTCAACGGCATCAACCCCGACGGCGTCGTCCGCGGCTCCGGCATCTTCGCGTCGGGCTGGGGCGCCAACCGCGCCGCGACCTACGGGGTCGCCGAGGAGGACTTGGGCCAGTTCTACGCCAACCGCACCATCCTCAAGCGCGAGGTCGTGCCCGAGAACGTCGCCGACGCCGTGTTCGTGCTGACCGGCCCCGAGCTGAGCCGCACCACGGGACTGCACATCCCCGTCGACTCCGGTGTCGCCGCCGCGTTCCTGCGATGAACAGCGTCGCGGCGTTGCGCGTTTCGTCTCGTCGCTTCGCTCCTCGCGGGGCGACCGAGATGTCCCAACCGGTCGTTGAGCGAGCGCAGCGAGACGAAACGTGGCGAGGAGCGACCTCATGACCGGCGGCGTCGTCGCGGCCGTCGACCTCGGCGCGACGAGTGGGAGGGTCATGATCGGGCGGGTCGGCGATGGCGTGCTCGAGCTTGAGCAGGTGGCGCGGTTCCCGAACGGGCCGGTCGCGGATGCCGACGGCTCGCTGCACTGGGACTTCTCGGCGCTCCGCGGGCACATCGTCGCGGGGCTGCGCGAGGCGCTGCGCCGTGAGCCGGGCATCGCGTCGATCGGCATCGACTCGTGGGCCGTCGACTACGGCGTCATCGAGGGCGGCGAGCTGCGCGGCGAGCCGTTCCACTACCGCGACGAGCGCACCACGGCAGGGGTCGAGGCGGTGCACGCGCAGGTGCCGTTCGACGAGCTGTATCGCCGCAATGGCCTGCAGTTCCTGCCGTTCAACACGCTGTACCAGCTCGCTGTCGAGCGCGGCCTCGACACCGCGGACGGCGTGTTGCTGATCCCGGATCTCGTCGCCTGGCTGCTCACCGGCGCGGTCGCCGCCGAGCGCACGAACGCGTCGACGACCGGCCTGCTCGACGTGTCGACAGGCGCGTGGGATGCCGACCTGGCGCAGCGCCTCGGCATCCGCACCGACCTGCTGCCCCCGCTCGTCGACCCCGGCGCCGCGCTCGGCACGACCCGGACCGATGGCCACGACGGTGTCGGCGCCGAGGTGCCGGTCATCGCGGTCGGGTCGCACGACACGGCGTCGGCGGTCGTCGCGGTGCCGATGTCGGATGCCGCGACCGCCGCGTACATCTCATGCGGCACGTGGGGGCTCGTAGGGGTCGAGCTCGACGAGCCGGTCGTCACCGACGCCGCCCGCGAAGCGAACTTCACGAACGAGGGCGGCGTGGACGGCCGCATCCGGTTCCTCCACAACGTCACGGGACTGTGGCTGCTGAGTGAGTCGGTGCGCGCGTGGGAGGCCGAGTCCGGCGAGACGATCGACCTGCCCGCGCTGCTCGCCGAAGCCGCTGCCGTCGAGGGCGACATTGCCGTGTTCGACGCGAACGACGAGTCGCTGTCGGCGCCGGGCGACATGCCCGCACGCATCGCCGCGCTGCTGCGGCGGGATGGCAAACCGGTGCCCGAGACGCGCGCCGGGTTCGCCCGGGTGATCGTCGAGTCGATCGCGGCGGCGTTCGCGGATGCCGTGGCCACCGCCGCATCCCTCAGTGAACGCACGCTCGAAGTCGTCCACGTCGTCGGCGGCGGGTCGCTGAACCGGCTGCTGTGCCAGTCGACCGCCGACCGCACCGGTCTGCCGGTGCTCGCCGGCCCGGTCGAGGCGACTGCCCTCGGCAATGTGCTCGTGCAGGCCCGCGCCCACGGCTGGTTCGGCGAGCACGCGACGCTCGAGACCCTGCGTGCCGCGGTGCGGGCGTCGGTCGACCTGCAGCGCTTCGAACCGCGTAGCTGACACGTTTCGTCTCGCTGCGCTCGCTCAACGACCGGCGCGTGGCCTGCGAGAATCGGGGCATGGGACGATCCGACGCGCAACGTGTACTCGATGCGACGCTTCTCGACGTGTTGCGGTACTTCCGAGACGATGTCGAGGTCTTAGGGGCATGGGTCGAATCCGACACGTCGATCTGCGTCGTATACCGGCGCACGATCGATCCCGAGCTCATCCTCGGCGGGCGGTTCACGTTCCCGCCGCACGCAGCGCCCGACGATCCCGAGTCGTCTGGCCAGGCGTTCGCTGAAGAACTGCGGGAACCGATCGGCGTCGGCGGATTCCGTGGTGCCGTCGACGCGGCCGGAACGCACTGGCTCGGCATGGCGGAACCACCCGCCTGCCCGTTCGGCGCCGCGGCACGCTGAGGGCGCGACGCCCCCCCCCCCCCCCCCCGCGGAAGCTCCCAGCGCGGCATGCTGGAGGCATGACGCTCTTCGAACTCGACCGCCCGATCGTCCTCGGCCCGTTCGGCGGCATGTCGTCGGTCGCGCTGACCGCGGCGGTGAGCGAGGCGGGCGGGCTCGGGTCGTTCGGGCTGTACGGCTACTCCCCCGAGCGCATCCACGAGACGGTGGCCGCCCTGCGCGCGGCAACCGACCGCCCGTTCGCCGTGAACCTCTGGGTGCCCGCCGGCGACGAAGTCCCCGCCGACCAGGTCGACCTCACCGAGCCGCTGCGCACGGTCGCGCCGCTGTACGAACGGCTCGGCATCCCTCTCCCCTCCGGCATCCCGTCGGCGCCCGACGTCGACGCGCAACTGGATGCGGTGCTCGAGGCCGCCCCTGCGGTCACGAGTTTCGTGTTCGGCATGCCGCCGCGCGCGTGGGTGGACGCGGCGCACGAGCGCGGCACCCGGGTCGTCGGTGCGGCGACGACGGTCGCCGAGGCACGCGAGGTCGAGGCGGCCGGGGCGGATGCCGTCGTCGCGAGCGGCTTCGAGGCCGGCGGGCATCGGGTGAGCTTTCTGCAACCGGCGGAGCGGTCGCTCGTCGGCCTGTTCTCGCTGGTGCCGCAGGTCGTCGACGCCGTCGACATCCCGGTGATCGCGGCGGGCGGCATCGCGGACCGGCGCGGGTCGCCGCCGCGTTCGCGCTCGGCGCCGACGCGGTGCAGGTCGGCACCGGGTTCCTGCGCACCCGCGAGTCGGCGGCGAGCGCCGCGCACCGCGCCGCACTGGATGCCGTCACCGACGCCGGCACGGTCCTCACCCGGGCGGCGACGGGGCGGCTGGCCCGCGGCATCCGCAACACCCTCATCGAGACGGTCGAGTCCGGCCCGATCGCGCCGTTCCCGGCGCAGGCGTGGGTGGTCGGGGCCCTGCGGACAGAGGCGAACCGTGTCGGCGAAGGCGACCTGCAGTCGCTGTGGTCGGGCCAGTCCGCCCCGCTCGCCCGCCTCGACACGGCGGCCGAGGTGTTCGCCGAACTCGCCGCCGGGCTGCCCCGGGCCTGACGCCCCGGCATCCCGCACCGCAACAGGAGAAATCACCGCAACAGGACGTTTCGCGCCGGATCATCCTGTCCTGGTGATTTCTCCTGCGCTGCGAACGCGACCAGCGCGGCTACCCGCCCGCGCGTCGCCGCGCCGCACCTCGCGCCGAGAGCCAGATCGCGGCCCAGCCCAGCCCCACCCCGATGAGGTCGGCGACGACATCCCACGGGTCGGCGGCGCGATCGGCGAGCAGCCAGCCCTGCAGCAGCTCCGACCCGATCGCGTGCACCGTGAGCACGATGGCGAGCGGCACCGCCCGGATGCCGGCGAACATGCCCGTGATCATGATCGACGCGAAGCTCGCCGCATGCGCGACCTTGTCGAGACCGCCCGGCAGCCCCGGCCCCGGCTGCGACGGCGCGAACAGACCGTACAGGTTCGCGGCGCACGCGAGCGCGAACAGCACCCACGCGGCGGTTCGCCATCGGTCGCGCGCGAGAGGCTCCGAACCCACGCCGGCCCCGCTCACGCCTCGCGAGTGATGGTCACCTTCACGAGCAGCTCACCCTTGTGGCCGCCGGCGTACACGCCGCGCAGCGGGGGCACGTCGTTGTAGTCGCGGCCTCGGCCGACGAGCACGTGGCGGTCGCCGATCTCGACGTTGTTCGTCGGGTCGAAGCCCTGCCACGAACCGTCGTACCACTCGATCCACGCGTGCGACTCACCGGTGACGGCGACGCCCACCTCGGCATCCGGGTTGGGATGCAGGTAGCCCGACACGTAGCGGGCGGGGATGCCGACGGCTCGCAGTGCGCCGAGCGTGATGTGCGCGATGTCCTGACACACACCCTTGCGTTCGGTCCATGCTTCGGCCGCGGTCGAGTGCACGCCGGTGACGCCGGGCATGTAGTCGACGGCATCGCCCACTGCGCGGGCGATCGCGAGTGCCGCTTCGGACGGGTTCGCGTGCTCGGCGGCGATGCGCGTGGCGAGCTCGGCGACCTCTGCGTGCGGCGCGGTGCGAGCGGTCTGGCCCATCATCTCGACGGTCGCGACCGAGCCGACGGCGTCTTCCGCCAGCTCGTCCCAGGTGACCTCGGCGTGCTCGACGGGCCGCGGACGCACCTCGACGAGTGATCGCGCCGTGATCATGAGCGCGGAGTGGGCGGCGAGCACGTCGAACGAGGCGACGCGGGTGCCGAAGTAGTCGGTGAAGTAATTGACACCGGTCGACGGTTCGAGATCGAGCTGCGCGCTCAGCACGAACTGGCTGTCGGTTGAGTTCGGCGTCATGCGGGCTTCGTTGTAGCTCGCACCGACATCACCCGGGTAGGTGAAGCCGGTGGCGTGCTCGATGCGCAGGCGCTTCATGAGGTCTCTCCGATCCAGCTCGGCTCGGCGTGCGTGGGGAAGAATCTTCCGCGGATCGCCTCGCTCGCCTCGCGCGTCACCTTCTGCACTTGGTCCATGTGCTCGGGCAGGTCGTCGATGATCTCGCCGATGGGGCGGTACTCGAGGTCGTTGCGGATGCGGCCGAGCGCACGCAGCACGGTGTTGGAGTGTCCGACGCGGTCGGCGACGGGGTCGATCGCGCTCATGCACTGCTCGGCCATCTGGATCGAGTGGATGATCGACCGCGGGAACAGCCGGTCGAGCAGCAGGAACTCTGCCGCGTTCGACGCGCTCGGCATGCCGCGGTAGGTGCGCAGGTACGCCTCGTACGCACCGCAGGAGCGGAGGATGGTCGTCCACGACGGACCGGATGCCTCGGTGAGCGACCGGGTCGCCAGCATCCGCGCCGTCATGTCGGTGCGTTCGATCGCGCGACCGAGCGTGAAGAACTGCCACGACTCGTCTCGGCTCGTGGAGTTGTCGGTGATGCCGACGGCGAGCGCGGCACGCTCACGCACCCACTGGAAGAACTCGTGCACCTTCTCGTCGTTGAGGCGACGGGGCATACGCGAGTAGGTGGTGTTGAGGGTCTCCCACAGTTCGGTGGAGACGATCTCGCGGGCGCGGCGTGCGTTCTCGCGGGCGGCCTGCACGGCGTAGGCGATGCTCGACGGGTTCGTGCGGTCGACGGCGAGGTGGGTGAGCACGGCGCTGCGCGTCACCCGCTCGGTGTCGGCCGGCGGGAAGGAGCCCATGACGCCCATGAGCGAGCGGCATGCGGTGTCTTCGTCGATCCACGGGTCTTCGAGCAGCAGCTGCAGGTGCACGTCGAGGATGCGGGCGGTGCCGTCGGAACGCTCGATGTAGCGTCCGATCCAGAACAGCGATTCGGCGATGCGGCTCAGCATGTCGACGCACCTCCCTCGTCACGGCCCTGCTGTTGTTGCTGCTCCTGTTCGGAGCGGCCGGCCGGCTGGTCCTGCGGTGAATGCACCTGCAGCTCTTGCGGGTCGTAGATGATCGAGATCGCCTCGGTGACGGCGGCCTGCTCTTCGACGATGCCGGCGACGTCGGGCTGCTGGCGCTGTCCGTACTCGGGGCGACCGGGCGCCGATCCGCCGACGATCCAGGTGTCTTTCGACCCGCCGCCCTGCGACGAGTTGACGACGAGCTGGCCTTCGGGGAGGGCGACGCGGGTGAGTCCGCCGGGCAGCACCCACACCTCGTCGCCGTTGTTGACGGCGAAGGGCCGCAGGTCGGCGTGGCGGGGCTGCAGGCCGTCTTCGACGAGCGTCGGGATGGTCGAGAGCATGACGACCGGCTGCGCGATCCAGCCGCGCGGGTCGGCGAGCAGCTTCTTGCGCAGTTCGTCGAGCTCACCGCGCGACGCGTCGGGGCCGACGACGAGGCCCTTGCCGCCCGAGCCGTCGACGGGCTTGACGACGAGTTCGTCGAGCCGGTCGAGCACCTCTTCGAGCGCGTCGGGCTCTTCGAGCCGCCACGTGTCGACGTTCTTGAGAATGGGCTCTTCGGCCAGGTAGTACCGGATGAGGTCTGGCACGTACGTGTAGAGGAGCTTGTCGTCGGCGACGCCGTTGCCGACCGCGTTGGCGATCGTGACGTTGCCGAGGCGTGCGGCGAGCATGAGGCCGGGGGCGCCGAGCATCGAGTCGGCGCGGAACTGCAGCGGGTCGAGGAAGTCGTCGTCGACGCGGCGGTAGATGACGTCGACCCGGCGGGGGCCGCGGGTGGTGCGCATGAACACCTTGCCGCCCTGGCACAGCAGGTCGCGGCCCTCGACGAGTTCGACACCCATGAGGCGCGCGAGCAGCGTGTGCTCGAAGTACGCCGAGTTGTAGACACCGGGGGTGAGTACGACGACGTTCGGGTCGTCGACGCCGGGCGGGGCCGATGCGCGCAGGGCCTGCAGCAGCTTGTTCGGGTAGTCGCCGACGGGTCGCACGTGCATCGAGACGAACAGCTCGGGCAGGGTCTGCGCCATGACACGACGGTTCGAGATGACGTAACTGACGCCCGAGGGCACGCGCACGTTGTCTTCGAGCACGCGCATCTCGCCGTGCTCGTCGCGGATCAGGTCGATGCCCGACACCTGGATGCGCACGCCGTTGGCGGAGTGGATGCCGGCGGCCTGCCGGTAGAAGTACTGCGACGACGCGATGAGCTTCGCGGGCAGCACGCCGTCGCGGACGCAGTGCTGGTGCCCGTACGCGTCGTCGAGGAACGCCTCGAGCGCCCGCACGCGCTGCTGCACGCCCTTCTCGACCTGCGACCATTCATCGAACGGGATGATGCGGGGCACCGCGTCGAGCGGGAAGGGCCGCTCTTCGCCGGCGAAGTCGAACGTGACGCCCTGCGCCAGATACGAGCTGGCGAGCGAATCGGTGCGCCCACGCAGCTCTTCCTGCGTCATCTGCGCCAACGCCTGGTAGAGCTCCCGATAGGCCGCGCGCGAAGTCGGGGGCGTGCTGAACATCTCGTCGAACGCCGGCACACCTGAAGCGGTTTTGCGCGGCGCCGCCGTGGATCCGTATCCGTCGAACAGGTCACCCATGCGACGAGCCTAACGGCCCAGGTGTTGCGACGGTGTTTCCCGTTCGGGGCCTTGCGCACCCGACGAATGTCGGTTACGACGCGCGTCGCGCGCAGCGGCGATCAGGCGGTGGATTCGCGCGCCATGAGCCGCACGTCGGCGACGAAGGAGCGGTATTCGCCGGGCGCCCTGGTGCCCGAGATGCGTTCGGTGAGCATGCTGATCGCAGCGTCGGCCATGGCTTCGTGGTCGGGTGCGATCGAGCTGAGCGAGGGGGTGAGGAATGCGTCGAGCGGCACGTCGTCGAACCCGATGACGCGCACGTCTTCGGGCACGCGCAGGCCACGTTCGCGCAGGGCGCGCATGGCGCCGATCGCGACGACGTCCGTCGCGCACAGGATGCCGTCGACGTCGGCGATCTCGTCGATGAGCAGCCCCGCCGCATCCCGCCCGCCTTCGAAGGTGTAGGCCGCAGCGCGCACGAGCGCCGCGTCGAAGGGGATGCCGGCGGCGGCGAGCGCCTCACGGTACCCGCCTGTGCGCAGGGTGGCGACGTCGATGTCGTCGGGGTCGCCGACGCGTCCGCCGAGCATCGCGATGCGGCGCGAGCCGCGCGAGACCAGATGTTCACTGGCGAGCGCCGCGCCTTTGGCGTTGGCCATCTCGACGTGGTCGAGCGGCGACGTGTACCCGCGCTCCCCCAGCACGACGATCGGAAAGTCGCCGCGCAGCAGTGTCGCGTCGTCGTCGTGCAGTTCGGCGGCGTGCAGCACGAGGCCGTCGTAGCTGCGCAGACGCGACCGGGTGATGGCATCCAGTTCGCGGTCGCGTCGGGCGCCCGTCTGTTCGATGACGAGTTCGAACCCGTCGCGGGCGGCGCGTTCGATGAGCAGGGTCGCGAGCAGGCCGAAGTACGGGCGGTCGACCTCGGGCACGGCGAGGCCGATGACACCGGTGCGCCCCTGGCGGAGGCTGCGCGCGGCGGCGTTGACGTGATAGCCGAGCGCGGCGATCGAGGCGAGCACCTTCTCGCGCGTCGAATCCCGTACGTGAGGGTGGTGGTTGACGACGTTCGAGACGGTCATGACCGAGACGCCGGCGTGCCGGGCGACGTCCTGCATCGTGGTCATGGCGTCGCTCCCCTCACCCCGCTATCGTGACACGCCTCGCTATCGTGACACGCCCCGGCCGGGTTCACCCACGCGGGCGCACCCGGACGGTCGCGACAGCGTGCGGCGGCAGCGTGAACGAGACGCGGCGCCCATCGACCGAGACGGTGAGGTCGGTGAGTGCGACGGCATCCGGTGTCTCGAAGGTGTTGTGGTCGCCGGGCGCGGCCGGGGCGAGCAGCTGCGCTCGCAGCACCTCGTCGACCGGCTCGGTGAACTCGAACTCGGCCTCGATCTCGGTCGTGAGCGAGGTGTTGGCGGCGCTGAGGGTGATCGCGCCGTCCTTGCCCGACACCGTCAGTTCGCCGTCGGCCCCGAGGGCGCCGCGCGCGGTCGGGATGAAGGTCGCGTCCTGGTGATCGGTGTACAGGTCGAACACGTGGTAGGTCGGCGTGGTGACCATGGCGGCACCGTCGGTGAGGATCATCGCCTGCAGCACGTTGACCATCTGCGCGATGTTGGCCATGCGGACCCGGTCGCCGTGGCGGTGGAAGATATTGAGGTTGATCGCGGCGACCAGCGCGTCGCGCTGCGTGTTCTGCTGGTACAAGAAGCCCGGGTTCGTACCCTCCTCCACGTCGTACCAAGTGCCCCACTCGTCGACGATGAGCGAGACGCGCTTTGCCGGGTCGTAGCGGTCCATGATGCCGCTGTGCCGCGTGATGAGCTCGTCCATGCGACGGGTCTGGCGCAGTGTCTCGTGCCAGGCGTGGTCGTCGAAGCCGGTCGCCGCGCCCTTCACCGACCATTCCCCTGTGGGCAGCGTGTAGTAGTGCAGGCTGAGGCCGTCCATGTGGTCGGCGGCGCGGGCCATGAGCACGTCGGTCCACTCGTAGTCGTCCGAGTTGGCCCCGCACGCGATCTTCGCGATGGGCTCGGCGCCGTACTTGCGCACGTACGTCTGGTACTGCCGGTATTGGTTGGCGTAGTGCAGCGGCAGCATGTTGCCACCGCATCCCCAGCTCTCGTTGCCGACGCCGAAGAACTCCACCTTCCACGGCTGTTCACGCCCGTGCCGCTTGCGCAGCTCGGCCATCGGCGCCGTGCTGTCGAGCGTCATGTATTCGATCCAGTCGTGCATCTCGGCGACCGTGCCGCTGCCGACGTTGCCGTTGATGTACGCCTCGGCATCGAGCTGGTTCAGCAGTTCGAAGTACTCGTGGGTGCCGAACGTATTCGGTTCGACGACTCCGCCCCAGTGGGTGTTCACCATCGGCTGCCGGTCGTCGCCGACACCCTTCAGCCAGTGGTATTCGTCGGCGAAGCAGCCGCCGGGCCAACGCACGAGCGGCACCTTGATGTGGCGGAGCGCCGCGATCACGTCGGTGCGGATGCCGTTGTGATGGGCGATCGGTGAGTCCTCACCCACCCACAATCCCTCGTACACGCAGCGGCCGAGGTGCTCGGCGAACTGGCCGTAGATGCGACGGTCGATCTGGTGCGTCGCCGTGGCGGCGTCGATGCGGATCATGGGTGGGTGAGGCCTTTCGGTCTGGTCGTGCGGTCGGTTCGGTCAGGCGGCGGCCTGTTCTCCTGTCGGCGTTGACAGAGTCTCGGGTCCTTCCATGGCCCAGGAACCTGCTCGATATTGTATCGATACATGCTTTCCACGCGACATGTTACGAATCGCGAGTTCACTCTCGACTCGATCGAGGCGCTTCTCCAGCTCGGTTACTCGCACACTCGCTCGCGGGCTCGTATCAACCCGACAGATGCGTCCGAATATCCCAATGTCGGAACCCCTGCGTAGTGTCAAAGTATGAAGATTTCGACGAGTGGCGCAGAGCTGGATCTGCCGGACGCCGTCGTCGAGCTGTCCTTCGCGGAGCTGGCTGAGCGTGTCTTCGCGGGAGAGTTTCCCGAGCTCCTCGACGAGCTTCCCGATGACGAGCCGCAGCGCACAGACCGACATGTCGAGAACCTGGCACGCCGCTCCCGCGCCCTCGCCGCCGAGCAGGATCAGTTGTTCCGCACGGTGCTCGACGAAGCCGCCGACTCCCCCGACGCCTGGGTGGGACCCGACCCGACCGGTGACCCGGATTGGTCCGACCCGCGTGGGCGAACGATCGGCGCCGTCCGACGGGAGCGACGCGAGTTCGCGGTGCGGTCAGCGGCCGCCGACCTCGCCACACGCGTTCGGCTCTCAGAGACCACGATCCGCTCACGGGCACACCGAGCCGCAGTCCTGTCGACTCGCCTCCCGCTGACGTGGCGCGGGTACCTCGCCGGCGACATCTCGGAACAGAATGCGACGACCGCCGCATCCCTCGCCGATTCACTTCCCGCCGACGAGCCGCACACCTGGACCGCATTTGACGCGGCCGTGTCCGCCGCAGCCACCACGTTGACACCGGCACGATTCAAGACCCGCGCCCGCGCGGCCCGCGAGCGCGTGTACGCAGAGTCCCTCGAAACCCGGCACACGCGCGCCGCCGCAGATCGCGACGTATGGGTCGCCCCCGAACTCGACGGCATGGGCAGCGTGACAGCGCTCCTGCCCGCCGTACAGGTGAAGGCGATCGAACGTGCGCTCGACACTCGCGCCCGCGAACTCCAGCACGCACCCGGCGAAACGCGATCATTGGCCGAACTGCGCGCCGATATCTTCGCCGACCTGCTCACCGGTGGTGAGGACAACATCAACGCGACCGTGTTCATCACGATCCCCGCGCTCACCCTGCTCGGCCACGACGACCAGCCCGCAACACTCGACGGATACGGCCCGATCGACCTCGACACCGCACGGCGCCTCGCCGCCGGATCAAAGGACTGGGTTCGGGTACTCACCGACCCGATCACCAGCAGCACGATCGACGTCGACCGACGCAGCCGCCGCATCCCCAAGCGCCTGCGCCGCTGGCTCGCCGTCCGCCGCGGCACCTGCATCTTCCCCGGCTGCGGCCGCTCCGCCCACGACTGCGACATCGACCATCGCCAGCGAGTCGAACACGGCGGCGCCACCGACCGACACAACCTCGACCCGCTGTGCGAATCGCATCACCGCATCAAAGACGAAACCCTCTGGCGGCTCGCACGAGATCCCGCAACCGACGACCCGGTCTGGACGAGCCCCACCGGCATCACGACTCGCGCCGATCCCCCGCCCTTCTGAGGCGCTTGAACCACCCCTCCGTCGCGATCGCCTGCTCGACCGTGCCGCCCGCCATGTACCCCGCAGCCAACCCGGCGAACGACGCATAGCAATCCGCGCACAGCACCCGCGTGCTCGTCCGGTGCCCACCGTCTCGCAACCGCGCCCGACACTGCTCGCAACGACTGCTCATGACGTCACCGTGACACGCCCACGCCCCACGACGCAACCAGCAATCGCACCGACAGCCCGCGCGCCCCGCCCCGCTCACAACGCGACAGGAATACGCGACGTCGACAGCCCGGCATCCACCAGCGAACGCCCCAGCGCGATCGTCGCCATGCCGGTCGCGACCGAATTGCCACCCACGGTGGGAGAGGCCGACCGCCGTCGAGGTCGTGAAGTTGTTCTGCGACATGACCATCCGAGAGACGGAGGTCTCGAGGGGATCGCGGAATCCCGGGTCAGGCGACGAGCAGATAGATCGCGCCGGCGACCGTGAGCGCAATGACGAGCCGCTCGAACACCGTCTGATCGATACGCGAGGCGACCCACCGACCAGCGAGTGCCGACACGATGACGAGCGGTGCGAGCACGGCGTCGATCAGCAGCCCGGTCGGGGTGATCATGCCGAGGCCGACGAGGAACGGCACCTTCGCGACGTTCACGATCGCGAAGAACCAGGCGGCCGTCCCCAAGAACTCCTTCACCGAGAACCGCGCCGCGAGGAAGTACATCGACATGACCGGCCCTGCCGCGTTGGCGACCATCGTCGTGAACCCGCCGAGCGTGCCGTAGACGCCGGCCGCGACGCGGTGCGACCCCTCCCCCTCCACGACGCGTCGCATGTGTCGACGCAACAGGGTGATCGCGATGACCAACAGCAGGATGCCGGCGATCACGATGCGCACGAGGTGGTCATCGGAGACCGCCAGGAACGCGATGCCGGCCAGCATTCCGACGATCACCGCCGGTGCGAGGCGCAGCAGCGCGCGGAAGTCAGCGTGCCGCCGGTAGGCGACGACGGCGAACACGTCAGCGAGGATCAGCAGCAGCAGAATCGTGCCGGTGGACTGCTTGGCGGGCAGCACCGCGGCGAACAGCGCGACCGCAACAGTTCCGGCCCCCGGCAGCGCCGTCTTCGACATCCCGATGACGAGGGCGGCGACGGCGAGCGCCGCCCACCCCAGTACCCCGAGGTCGGGCATGGCGGCTCAGCCGGCGAGCACGACGCGCAGCTGCTCGACGGCCCAATCGATCTCGGTCGCACGGATCACGAGCGGCGGCGCAATGCGCACCGTCTGCCCGTGGGTGTCCTTCACGAGCACGCCGCGTCCGAGCAGCTTCTCGGCGACGTCGCGCCCCGTGCCGACGGCAGGGTCGATGTCGACGCCGGCCCAGAGCCCGGCGACACGCACGGCGGTGACGCCGGAGCCGATGAGTCCCTCGAGCTTCGCCTCGAGGTGCTCGCCGAGTGCCTGCGCGCGCGTCTGGAACTCACCCGAAGCGAGCATCTCGACGACCTGCGTGCCGATCGCACAGGCCAGCGGGTTGCCGCCGAACGTCGAGCCGTGCTCGCCCGGTCGCAGCACGCCGAGCACGGCCTCGTCGGCGACGACTGCCGACAGCGGCACGATGCCGCCGCCGAGCGCCTTGCCGAGCAGGTACACGTCGGGCACGACGGCCTCGCGATCGCACGCGAACGTGGTGCCTGCACGGCCGAGTCCCGACTGGATCTCGTCGGCGATCATCAGCACGCCGCGGCGGTCGCAGATCTCGCGCACGGCACGCAGGTAGCCCTCCGGCGGAATGACGACACCGGCCTCGCCCTGGATCGGCTCGAGCAGCACGGCGGCGGTATCGTCGTCGATCGCGGCTTCCAGCGCCGCCGCGTCACCGAACGGCACCGAGCGGAACCCGGCCCCGTACGGTCCGAAGTCGTCGTGGGCGACGGGGTCGTCGCTGAAGCCCACGATGGTGGTGGTGCGTCCGTGGAAGTTGCCGTTGGCGACGATGATGTTCGCGGCACCGTCCGTGACGCCCTTGACCCGGTACGCCCACGCCCGCGCCACCTTGATGCCGGTCTCGACGGCCTCGGCGCCCGTGTTCATCGGCAGCACGAGGTCCTTTCCACACAACCCTGCGAGCGCCGTCGCGAAGGCGCCGAGCTTGTCGTTGTGGAACGCGCGGCTGGTGAGGGTGAGGCGGCCGAGCTGCTCGTTCGCGACGGCGATGAGCGCGGGATGCCGGTGGCCGAAGTTCACGGCGGAGTACGCCGACAGGAGATCGAGGTACCGCTTGCCCTCGACGTCGGTGACCCATGCGCCCTCGCCGCGGCTGAGGACGACCGGCAGCGGCGAATAGTTGCGTGCGACATGGTCTGCTTCGGACGCGATGATGCCGATGGCGGCGGTCGCGGGCTGCGGGGTGTGGACGGTCATCGGATTCCTTCCGGACGATCACGCAGTTCGAGCGTGCAGCACTTGATGCCGCCGCCGCCGAGCAGCAGCTCGGACAGGTCGATCGGCACGGGAACGTAGCCGCGGGCGCGCAGCTGTTCGGCGAAGTCGGTCGCGCGCGGCGAGATGAAGACGTGACGCCCGTCGGATGCCGCGTTCAACCCGAACACGGCCCCGTCGGCGTCTGAGACGCGGATCGCGTTGGGGAACCGCTCCGCGAGCACCCGCTGCGATGCCTCGTCGAATGCGGCGGGCAGGTAGGCGATGTTCGCGGCATCCACCCCGCCGACGCCCTGCACGGGGTCGAGCACGGCGATCGCGGTGTCGAGGTGGTAGAAGCGGGGGTCGACGAGGGTGAGCGAGATGACGTCGCGGCCGAACACGGCGGCGACCTCTTCGTGGCCGCCCGTCGACGAGCGGAAGCCGGTGCCGGCGAGGATCGCGTCGCCTACGAGCAGGAAGTCGCCTTCGCCCTCCTGCACCGCTGTCGGGCGCACGACGTCGAAGCCGTGGTCTGCGAACCACTCCATGAACGGCTGCTCTTCACCGCGGCGCTCGTCGACGCGGAACCGCACGCCGAGCGCGACACCGTCGATCACGAAGCCGCCGTTGGCGGTGTAGACCATGTCGGGCAGCCTCGGCACCGGGTCGATCAGCTCGACCGTGTGCCCGAGCCGAAGGTAGGTGTCGTACAGTTCCTGCCACTGCGCGACGGCCTTTGCGGTGTCGGTGGGGCGAGCAGGCTCCATCCACGGGTTGATCGAATACCGCACCGTGAAGTGCTCGGGCCGGCACATGAGATACCGGCGTCGGTGCGCGACGCGCTCGGGTGCGTCGAGGCCCGCGACGGGCTGCTGCGAGGACATTTCGCTCCTGATCTGGGGCGGACGGCGGACGCTGTCCAGGGGCCCGGCGGAGCTGCCGAAGAGCCGACTGTCCGGGCACGCCTCGACCATTGTGTCACGGCATCCGTGCCCAGCCCTGGGCGTGAAGCGGCCGATTCTGCCAGTCTGAGAGCATGACGCGACGCACCGGCGACCAGACGCGTGAGCTGCTGATCCGCATCGGCATGCAGATGCTGCTCGAACGCGGGGTCAGCGCGGGCGTGCAGCACATCCGTCTGCAAGACGTGCTGCGCCGCGCCGGACTGACCACAGGCGCTGCCTACCGGCTGTGGGCCGACCAGACCGACTACCAGCGCGACCTCGCCGTCGCGATGGTCAAACTGCGTGCCGCATCACCTGCCGACGCGGTCATGGCGGCCGTCAAGGAGCTCATCGAATCGGGCGCACCCGGTGACGACGTCATCCGCGCCGCCGCCGCATCGCACGTGCGCAGCGCGACGGGTGCGGATGCCGCGGGCGACAACCCGCTCGACTCGCAGGCGTTCCTCATCGCGCTGGCGTTGCGCACGACCGCGCACACGTGGCCCGAACTCACCGAGGCCAGCCGCGAGCGACATTACGAGTCGACCGCCGCCTACGCGGAGTTCTACAGCCTGCTCATGAAGTCGTACGGCCTTCGAATGCGCGAGCCGCTCACCCTCGATGACTTCACCGAGGCGATGGCGGCGCTGGGAGAAGGGTTCGCGGTGCGGGCGCTCGAAGGCATCGAGCATCCCACCTACACGTTCACCGCTGAAGACGAAGCGCCGGACGGCACCTGGACGCTGTTCGCACTGGGCGTGCGCGCACTCGTCAACGAATTCATGGTGCCCGACGCACCGCGCGACTAGACGACCCGCCCCGGGGCCGAATGTCTCCGACCCCAGCGGCGATGTCGCTCGGGTTCTCGGGTGAGGCTCGGCGGTCGAGAGTGCTGGAACGGCGACCCGCCTGAATTCCTTGTGACGCTCCCCTGCGTCCCTCCCATGGTGGCGGCAGGCCGCACCTGGATGCCAGAAAGATAAGATGTTTTTCTTCGGGCCCCGGTGGTCGTGCCACCCAATGGTCGAGTGCCGCGCCGCAGGCGCGGTGTATCGAGACCCGATTCACTCCGCCGTCACGACGAGCTTGCCGGTGACGCCGCCGGCATCCATCGCGCGCAGCGCCGCTCCGGCACGCGAGCGCGGCCAGGTCGCCGAGATGTGCGGTCGGAGCTGCCCGTCGGCTGCGAGGTGCAGCAGCCGCTCGGTGACCTCGGGTTTCGCGGTCGCGGCGAGCGCGCGGATGCGTCGGCGACGGTTCGACCGGATCGCGCCGTGCAGCATCCGCCCGAGCGGTCCGAGCACGCGACCGGTGCCACCCGAGACGCTGACGATGGTGCCGCCGTCGCGGAGCAGTCGCTGCAGCACCGGCAGTGGCGCGTCACCGCCGAGCACGATAATCGCATCCCACGCGTCGCGCGGCCAGTTCGTGAGGTTCTGATCGCGGTCACCGGTTTCGGCGGCGCCCTGTGCTGCCGCGGCATCCATCGCGTCGGGCCGGGTGAGCGCGTGCACGTGCGCGCCGCGCAGCGCCGCGAGCCGCACGACATAGAGACCGACACCGCCGCCCGCGCCGAGCACGAGCACCCGGTCGCCGCGTTCGACCGCCGCCTTCTCGAGCGCTTGCCAGGCCGTGCCGCCCGCGAGCGGGAGCGCGGCCGCCGTCTCGTCGGAGACGCCGTCGGGTATCGCGACGAGCGACGCGGCGCGCGCGACGACGGATGCCGCCAGTCCCCCGCCCGGCAACTCCCCCACGACCCGGTCACCGACCCGGAAGCCGGTGACGTCGGGCCCGAGTGCCGCGACGCGACCTGCGACATCGCGACCTGGGACGGGGGTCTTCGGACGCGTGAGGCCGAAGGCTGCGCGCACGATCAGGGGCTCGCCGCGCATGATGCGCACGTCGGCCGAGTTCAATGCCGTCGCGGCGATGTCGATACGCACCTCTCCGGCCCCCGGCGTCGGCACGGGGACCTCGCGGGGCTGCACGACGTCTGGGCCGCCGTAGGCGTCCTGCGTCCAGGCGGTCATCGTGTCGGTCATGGTTCCTCCGGGTACTGAAAGACGGCGTCGAGCGGGCGCCCGAGCGCGTGCGAGATCTGGAAGGCGAGTTCGAGCGTCGGCGAGTACTTGCCCTGCTCGAGTGCGATGAGGGTTTGCCGGGTGACCCCGATCCGGCCCGCGAGGTCGGCTTGGGTCATGCCGGCATCCTCACGAAGGGCACGGATGATGTTCGTGACGCGAGTGGGGCGCACCATCACTGGAACCCTCGGCGGTAGGCGACCAATCGTGCGATCGTGCCGACGAAGGCCGAGACGAAGAAGCCCGCGAACAGTGCGTTGCCGATCCAGAACGACGCGGCGTCGAGCATGGCGAGCGCCAGGCCGGCAAGCCCGCCGAGCACCAGGAACGCCTGCCCGACGCGGTCGCCGAAGCGCTCGATCTCACGGTCGCGCTGATCCATCACGTGCTGCTCACCGGCGTCACGCATGCCGGCGACGATGCCCCAGGCGATGCTGAGCGCGATCGAGACGACGATGCCGACGCCGATCGCCCACAGCATGGGTGCCACCCAGTCGACGCGCTCGATGCCGCGCGAGAGCTGCGGCAGCACGAGCACGAGGTAGACCGTGATCGCGATCGGGCTCGCGATGAGCTGCGACCACGTGATCCGTTCGGCGTATCCGATGTTCACGCCCCACCTCCGATGTCAAGGATTCTTTACATCGGAGCGTACGCGCGCTGCTCGCTGCGTGTCAAGTATTCTTTACACCGGTGAGTGGTTCAGATGACCTCGGCACTCCAGTCGTCGCGGTTGCCGAAGCGGTGCGCGGTGATCGTGATCGACTGCTCATGCAGGAACGGCAGCAGTTCGAGGCGTCCGGCGGTGGTCACCTCGTTGTCGTAGACGGCGAGGTCGGGGTCGCCCGAGGTCGCCTCGGCGATGCGGGCCCGCGTCTCGGCGACCGACTCGGTCGAGCCGACCAGCCGCACGCGGGTCGCACGCGGCTCCGCCGTCTCGCCCTCGACAGGCGTGGCGCGCCCACTGATGCGCTGCAGCCACTCGTCGTCGGACTCGAGGAACACCGGCACGTCGAGCTCGCCGAGCGCATGCCGCACCTCTGCCGGCAGCCCTACCGGCGTGCTGAGGGTGAACCGCGCTCCGGCGCGCACACCCGCGACGACGACACGCAGCAGACCGTGCCACGTGGCATCCTTCGTCGCGCGGATCGCGACGGGCACCGGGCGGTACCGGAACAGATTGCGCTCGACCCCGAGCTGCGAGACGTCGCGCACCTGGCCGAACTCGCGATCCCACACGAGCGCGTCCGACAGGGCGCCGCGGCGCAGCCAGTCGAACGCGGCGTAGTCGAGGGTCGGCTGCGCCGCCTCGATGACGGTCGTGATGCGGGTGTCGAGTCCGCGCAGATGCAGGGTCGACGAGGGCGCGGCACCCGACGACGCCCGCCACGAGCCGAGCCCGACGAGGTAGTTCGGGCCCCCGGCCTTCGTGCCGGGGCCGACCGACGAGCGCTTCCAGCCGCCGAACGGCTGGCGCTGCACGATCGCGCCGGTGATGCCGCGATTGACGTACAGGTTGCCCGCCTGCACCTCGTCGAGCCATTGCGCCAGCTCGTCGGGGTTCTGCGTGTAGAGCCCCGCGGTCAGCCCGTACGCGACGGCGTTCTGCAGTTCGATCGCACGGGTCAGGTTCGGCGCGTGCAAGATGCCGAGCATCGGGCCGAAGAACTCCTCGAGGTGCGTGCGCGACCCCGGCTGCACGCCCACACGCACACCGGGCGACCACAATCGCCCTTCGTACTCGGGCGTCGTCTCGACGCGGTGGGGTTCGATGAGCCAGCGTTCGCCCTCGTCGAGGGTCGTGAGTGCCCACTCGAGCTTGCCGCGCGGCGGCTCGACGACCGGCCCCATCTCGGTGCGCGGATCGGTCGGCAGCCCCACGTGCAGCGACGAGACCGCATCGAGCAGCTGCCGCGAGAACCGCTCCGAACGGCTCACCGAACCGACGAGGATCGCGATGGATGCCGCCGAGCACTTCTGCCCCGCATGTCCGAAGGCGCTGCGCACGAGGTCTGCCGCGGCGAGATCCAGGTCGGCCGACGGGGTGATGATCATGGCGTTCTTGCCGCTGGTCTCGGCAAGCAGCGGCAGGTCGGTGCGCCACGACCGGAACAGCGCGGCCGTGTCCCACGCGCCGGTGAGGATGACGCGGTCCACGTCTGGATGCGAGACGAGACGCTGCCCGAGCTCGCCCTCGTCGATGTCGACGAGGGTCAGCAGGTCGCGCGAGACGCCGGCGGCATCCAACGCGGTCCACAGCGCCTCGGCCACCACGGCGGCGCACCGGCGCGCTTGCGGGGCCGGCTTGAAGACGACGCCCGATCCTGCGGCGAGCGCTGCCAGCACCCCGCCGGCCGGAATCGCGACCGGAAAGTTCCACGGCGGTGTCACGAGCGTGAGTCGGGCGGGCACGAACACGGCGCCGCTCACGCGGTCGAGTTCGCGCGCTGTCGCGGCGTAGTAGGCGGCGAAGTCGACGGCTTCTGACACTTCGACGTCGGCCTCGGCGAACACCTTGCCCGTCTCGGACGCGGCGACCTCGATCAGCTCGCCGCGCCGCGCTTCGAGCGCACGGGCGGCGGCCATCAGCACGGCGGCGCGGTCGGTCGCCGGGGTCGAACCCCACGCGTCGGCGGCTTCGCGCACGCAGCGGATGCGTTCTTCGAGCACCTCGGCGTCGTCGATGCGGGCCGCTGCGATCGTGGCATCCCCCGCTGTCGACGACTCGACGCGGGCGAGGATGCCGTGGGCCCAGTCGCGGTTGGCGGGCAACGCCGGGTCGGAGTCTGCGGCATTGCGGAACCCGGGTGCGCCGCTGGCGTGCGCGTCGCGCTCACGTGGCGCGAACACGGCGGTCTCGACGTAGGGCTGGCCGCCGAACAGCAGCTGCTCGGCGGCGGGTTCGAGCGGCTGCGTCTCTTCGGGATCGACCGCCTGCGAGCGGGCGATGCCCAGCACGGCCTGCGTGAGCGCGGCGTCGTCATCGGCGTCGCGCGTGAGACGACGCGAGGCCGGCTCGGGTGCGAACGCGGTCGCGGTGCGGTCCTGTGTGCGGTTCGGGCCGACCGGCAGCGACGGATCGTCGGCGCGCTCGAGCGATGCGATGAACCGGTCGCGCTCGCGGTCGAACAGGGCGGGATCTTCATCGAGGTCGAACGCGGCGGAGAGGAAGTTCTCGCTCGACGCGTTCTCCTCCAGCCGGCGCACGAGGTAGCTGATGGCGACGTCGAACTCGTCGGGGCGAACGACCGGCACATACAGCAGCACGTGGCCGACCTCGCGGGCGACCGCCTGCACCTGGCCCTGAGCCATGCCCAGCAGCATCTCGAACTCGATGTCGTCGGTGACGCCGCGATCGCGCGCGAGCTCCCAGGCGTACGCGACGTCGAACAGGTTGTGCCCCGCGACGCCGACGCGCACGGCGGCCGTGTGCTCGGGCTGCAGCGCTTCGCGCAGGCACGCGATGTAGCTCGCGTCGGTGTCGAGCTTGCTGGCGTGGGTGGCGAGCGGCCAGTCGTGCATGACGGCATCCACGCGTTCCATCGCGAGGTTCGCGCCCTTCACGAGCCGCACCTTGATGCGCGCGCCGCCGGCGGCGACACGACCCTGCGCCCAGGCGGTGAGTTCGCGCAATGCGGGCAGAGCGTCGGGCAGGTAGGCCTGCAGCACGATGCCGGCTTCGAGGCCCTGCAGGCGCGGGTCTTCGAGCAGACGGGTGAACACCGCGATCGTCAGGTCGAGGTCGCGGTACTCCTCCATATCGAGGTTGATGAAGGTGCCGTCCTCGGCGGCGCTGAGATACAGCGGCAGCAGCCGCTCGACGACGTCGTCGACGACCTGATCGAACGCCCACATCGTGATGCGGCTGATGATCGCCGACACCTTCACCGACACGTAGTCGACGTCGTCGCGGCGGACGAGGTCGTGGATGCCGTCGAGTCGACGCTTCGCTTCGGTCTCGCCCAGCACCGCCTCACCCAGCAGGTTCAGGTTGAGCCGGGCGCCGGACGCACGGATGCGGGCGATCGCCTCGCCGAGCTTGTCGGGGCGGGCGTCGACGATCAGGTGACCGACCATCTCGCGAAGCACCCGCCGCGCGATCGGCACCGTCGGCACCGGCAGCACCGGCGCGATCGCACCACCGGCGCGCACCGCACCGCGCAGATACCAGGGCAGAAAGTCGGGCACGAGCGGCGCGACCCGCTGCAACCGGGATGCCGCGGCCACCGCGCTCTCGGGGCGCATCACCCCGTCGACGAACCCGATCGTGAACGGCAGCCCGTTCGGGTCTTTCAGCACGCCCGCGAGGCGTTCGGCGGAGGCATCGACATCGGTGTCGGCGGATTCGTCGACCCAGCGGCGCGCGAGCTCGATCGCCCGACGGCCCAGGTCGCCCGTGGGCGCTTGTGGCGCCGCAGAGGAGGAGGCTGGCATGGCTTCAGACTACGTCGGCGGGTGTCCCGAGCGACGGTGGTCTCGAGCCGTTTCGTCTGCCGATCGCACCGGCGAACGCGGCATCCTCCTAGACTGCGGCTGTGACCTCGCCCGCCGACCCCGCACAGCCGGCGTCCGGCGAATCCGCCACCGCGGCGAAGGCCGCGCGCACGTCGCGGTTCAGCAGGTTGCGCAAAGCGAGCGATCGCGTCCCCACGAAGTGGTTCGCGGCGATCGGAACCGGGTTGTTTCTGGCGGCGACCGCAGCATTCGGCGGACTGGGATCGGCTCCCGAAGAGGTGGTCGCGCTCGCCGATGTGGGCGCAGGCGAGGCGCACGTCAGCGAATACCTGTCACTTCAAATAGACCGTGCTGTGCTCATCGACGAGCTCAGAGGCAGCGGCGCGACGCCGGCGGAAGGCGAACGCCTCCTCGTCCTGCTCACCCGTGTCGAGAACCTGTGGGACCGTCCCGTCGGCACGGGCATCGTCTCCGACATCAAGAACACCATCCGGTTGGTCGATGATGAGCGAGCGGCGGCTGCCATCGTCCGCGAAGATGACCTCACGACATCTCCGACGTTGCAGCCTGACGTGCCGGTGCCGCTCGCCTTCACGTGGACCGTGCCCGCGGATCGCTATGCCGAGGGCGACACGCTCGAGGTGACGCTGCTCGACCCTGTAGTCGAGACCGGTGTGATCCTGTTCTCGGGCGAGTATCGCGGGCAACCCGTGCCAGCCGCGATCGCGACGATCGAACTCGAGGACGCCGGGGCGGGTGATGCCCAGTGAAGCCAGCGGTGGCTTGGGCGGTCGGCCTAGCGATGATCGTCGCCGCCTGGTTCGTATCCGGGCAGACCCCTGAGGGCGCCGACCTGGCGAGCGAGCCGTTCTCAGTTTCGGCCACTGTCGGTGAACCTGCCGAAGGCCGCAACGTGGGGATCGAGGTCCATGCACTCGCACTGGCCGAGCGGGTCGAAGCAGACATCTGGTCCGCGGAGGGGACGTGGCTCGTCGTCGACCTCGACGTCTGGGCCATCGAGTCCGAGCCCGGCGCGACCTTCAACGCCGCAGCGTTGCAGCTTGGCGACCGCACCTTCACAGCGAGCGAGCGCGGCGATTCGATGCTTGGAGCGTTCCCGCTCATCGACGTGGCGACACGTGGCAGGATCGCATTCGAGCTCCCAGCCGATGCGGCCGATGCGCGCGGCACGCTGCGCCTCGGCCTCAACGGCACGTCAGACGTCGACACGCTGTTTCTCGGCGACTCGGTCATCGAGATCCCCGTCGACTTGGCCGAGGTCGACCGTGTCGAAACCCTCACGCTCGACGCGACGGAGTGGGTGCGCTGATGGCTCGGGGATGGTGGCGGACGAACCTTCTGGCGCTCATGGTGCTCGCGGTGCTCATCCCGTTCTCGATCGCATCGTTCTCTTCGATCGAGGTCGGCGCCGTCCGCAACGGTGAACGGGATGTCGCGCCTGGACAAGTCACCGAATACGGCGACTGGGAGTTCGGCCCCGCGACCGTGCGCCCGTATCAGGACGACGAGATCGACGTGCCACCGGGCCGCACGCTCATGATCATCTCCGTGCGCCTGGACCCCGGCAAGGACAAGGTCAGCTGCGTCGCGCCCACACTGCGAGATGCCGACACCGGCAAGACCTATCGTTCGTCGCCGTCGGGCACGTGGATGCCGGGCGAGGGCGAGACGTCGCTCTGCCCGACTGAGTCACGAGCGCCGGTCGATCTCGTCTCGATGGTCTTCGTCCCCGCTGACGCGGATCGACTCGAGGCCGTCGTCTTCACGACCGGCGTCGATGGCGCCACCGATATCCGGCTCGGGGTCGACGACTGACGACGACAGCCGCCCGAGCGTGCGATCGTAGACAGCTGAGATGACGGCGATCCGCACCGGCTCGACGAGCACCGATGCGACCACGACGAGGCCCGCCACGATGATGAACTGCATCCGGTACTCGTACGGTCCGATGACGCGCGCGACGATGGCGATGAACCACTCCTCGCCCGCTGTGAGCACTGTCACCGCGAGGATGTACCCGCCGATGAGCACAGGGCCTGCCCGCCACATCAGGAGCAGCGCGGCACCGATTGGGCGGAACTTGGCGGTGATGCTCGCACCCCAGTCGCTCAGCCGCTTGCGAACCAGCTCCGGCAGACGGGCGTAGCGACCCCGGAGACGCTTCGGCACGCGACCGGAGAGTTCCGGCGCCTCCGCTTTCACCGCCTGGCCGTAAATGACACCGGCGATCGTCAGCCACGCGACCGGCAGGAGGATGATCCCAGCGGCCTCCCCCAGCAGCCATTCGATACCGTCCCACAGGAACCCCAACGGCGCGAGCACGCCGACAAGGCTCTCGCGGATGTCGGCGAGCCACACCATCGCGACGCGCGACTGCACCCATTCGTTGACGAACGCGAGCGCGTCGGCGACGAGGTATGCAGCGAGGTACACCCAGAGCGCCTCGAGGTAGACGGCGATGATTCCGGTCCACTTCGGCAGCTTCGACTGGAACTTCTTCAGCACCCAGCGCGCGAGGTACGCCGTCACCAGCACACCGACCGTCAGCGGATTGAAACCGAGGTCATCTCGCGTGCCGGCCGTGTCGTACTCGGCGCCACTGACCGCAGCTTCGATGCCCCAGAAGAACTGCAGCTCAAAGGCCTGATTCAGATACGCGGACACATCCTCCGCGATGAACCCCCAGGCGGCATAGAACAGCACGAAGGGCAGGATGCCGCCCAGCACGGCGTCGAGGAACGCGATCCGGCGCTCCTTGGCCGTCTCGGGAAGCGGCGCGCGCTCGCCGAGTCGCGGCATCCCCTCTCGCAGGACGAGAAGCATGGCGACGTATGCCACGAGCAGCGCGAGCGCCGCCAGCGGGAGCAGGAGGATCCCGCCGAGCGCCGTGCGCGCGCCAACTTGGGCCGCTCCCTGCAGGATGAGGTAATTGGCGATCGTGCCGCCGAGCATCCATGCCATCAACGCTGGCCAATGCCGCAACCACAAGCGCGCAGTGTGGGCGATGACGGTCAGCACGGGGCTACCGTAGCGCGATCAGCACCCGAACACCCTGCAGGTCAGTCCCAGGTGCTGGGGGCGGATGCCTTCGTGGGTGGCAGGCTCGCGCCGGCGACCCACGTCTGGATCCAGTCCGGCAGCGGCGGCAGATCGTCGGGGCGACCGAGCGCTTCGAACAGCTCCTCGGTGTTGACGACACCGCCGGCCTTGCGCAGGAACCGTGCCCGCACGATCATCTCGCAGTAGACCTCGCCGTCGACGACGGCGCGGTGCATCTGGTAGACCGCCCTGTCGTCGTGACCGATAAGGCGGGACTCGACCGTGAACCGCTGCCACAGCTGCAGCGACTTGCGGAACGTCACCGTCTCGTGCGCGACGACGGCGTACCAATCGCGCTCGGCCATGGCATCCCAGATGCCCGTGCGGATGAGCAAATCGAACCGGCCGAGGTCGAACAGCGACGCGTACCGGCCGTTGTTCATGTGCATCAGCAGGTCGATGTCGGTCGGCAGGGTCCGCAGTTTGATGCGACCCACGCTGCGCGGCGCGATCGGTCCGCGCCGGCGCAGCATCACCTTGGCGCGCATGATCGTCAGCAGGGTCCGCCACCACACGTTCATGAGGGCCGATGCTAGCCATCACCGCATGCTGTTCGCGGAATCGTTTGTCGAAGGCCGACAGTCCGAGGTGGCCGGATTGTCACGGCCTCCCTCGATTTCGTGCGTCGGCGAGCCGAGCGTAGAGTCGGCGCATGGAAGCCGAACTCAAGACCGACATCGTCGTCCGTCCCGTTCGCGACGTGGATGCCGAGGCCCTCGGGCGCGTGCACGCGACGTGCTGGCACGAGACCTACGACCACCTGATCAGCAGGGCCGCCCTCGAGAACGTGTCGCCGAAGCGCCTCGCAGAACTGTGGACCCACTGGGCCGTGCAGGGCGAGGACTTCAAGATGTTCGCCGCCCTCGCCGACGGCGAGATCGTCGGCTTCGTCGGCTCGGGTCCCGCCCGCGACAAGGACGCCCCGCGCTTCCGCGAGCTGTACTTCATCTACCTGCTCGACGCGTTCCACGGCACCGGCATCGGCCAGCGCCTCTTCGACGCGGCGATCGAAGAGGGCGAAGGCGCGTACCTGTGGGTCGCCGAAGACAACCCCCGCGCGCACCGCTTCTACACGCGCAACGGCTTCGCACTCGACGGGGCGACGCACACCGAACCGTTCCTCGGCGAGACGCTCACCGAGGTGCGCTTCGTGCGCTGACCGCACGCGACGACGAAACGGCGCCGGATCCCGATGGGGTCCGGCGCCGTTCTCGTGGGTCGAGGCGCTGCGGTCAGCGCCCGCTGACAGTGCCGAACAGGCGCGCGACCGGTGCGACCAGCATGGGGCGCACGACCGCGACGCCGCCGGCGATGACGACGAGCGACGCGAAGAAGATCCAGAAGCCGGTCCAGTTCTCTGCGTACTGGATGCCGCCCTCCGAGCCGAGGCTCGCGTACATGTGGTTGAGGTTGCGCAGCGCTCCGGTGGCGAACACGAGCGCGACGTGCACGATGATGAACGCCACGAAGTACAGCATCACCGGGAAGTGCACCTTGCGGGCCCACTCGATCGGGTACGCCTTGCTGAGCTGCTTGTTGTTCTTCGGCCAGAACCCGCTCATGCGGTAGCCGGTGATCGCAGCCAGCGGGGCGGCGATGAACACGGTCGTGAAGTACGCGAGCTGCTGCAGCGAGTTGTAGTTGACCCAGCCGTTCTCCGTCGGCCAATCCAGCGACACGTACTGCAGGGCCGCCGACAACGCGTTCGGGAAGACCTCCCAGCTCGTCGGCACGATCCGCATCCAATGCCCCGTGACGAACAGCAGCACGACGAAGACGACGCCGTTGACGAGCCACAGGATGTCGAGCGCCTGATGCGTCCAGATCGTGAGGCTCGTCTTGCCGCGCGGGTTGTTCTTCGGCGCCCAGAACGCGGTCGGACGCTTCTCTCCGCGGATCGTGAGCCCGGTCTTGATGACGAGCACCATCAGGAACACGTTGAAGAAGTGCTGCCAGCCCAGCCACGCCGGAATGCCGACGGGTGCGGTCTCGGGCAAGTGGTACTCGCCCGGGTATGTCTCGATGAAGTCCTGCATGAACTCGAGGCTCAGCACCACCCGCACGACCGCGACCGCCATGCCCGCGAGCAGCAGCAGCACGGCGCCGCCGACGACGGTCACCCCGGCCCACTGCAGCTTCGTGAACGGGCCGATGCGCTGCGGCTCGGTCTGCTGCGGACGGACGGATGCCGCACGCCCCGGCCACACGGTGCGCGGCAGGGTCAGCGGCGCACGCGGGCCGTCGACCTTCGCGACCTCCGCCGCCGGTGCAGCAACAGGTGCGGCTGCGGGCGCCGGCGCTGCGGGGGCGGCATCCACCTGCGCGGCAGCAGGTTCAGTGGCGGGCTCCGTGACGCGAGTGGCAGGAGCGGCGGCTGGCACGGCGGATGCCGCAACCGTGCCGGCCGGCGGCCACCCGTCGCCCCCGGCCGTGCGGGGTAGCCCCCGACGCAGCTCGGCGCCTTCGGCAGGGCTTGCCAGGACTTCGTTCGCGCCGAAGTGTTCCGTCTGCACCTCTGAGGCAGCAGTTCGGCGCGAACCAACGGTGGGCGTGGGTGCTTCATTCGCGCCGAACGGCTCTCTCGGCGCCTCGGAGACAGCAGTTTCGCGCGAACGAACGGCGGGGGTACCGGATGCCGTGGCGGGCGGCCAGGGCTCGCCGCCCCGCGCACGGGGCAGGCCGCGTCGCAGCGCGACGCCCGCGGGCGACGCCGAGGCAGCGGCGGCGGCAGGCTCGACGACCTCGCCGGTATCGAGGGCCGCGGGAGGCGCAGCGGGCGCTGCCGATTCGTTCGCGCCCAACTGCGCGTCGGGCGCCGGTGGGTCAGCAGTTGGGCGCGAATCAACGACGTCGGCCGCACCGTCGGGCGCGGCGACCTCGCCGGCCGCAGGCCAGGCGTCACCGCCGGGCGTGCGGGGCAGTCCACGACGAAGCGTCGCCATCAGGCCTTCTTCTTCGCCTCGAGCGCGGCGATAAGCTGCGGCACGACCGTGAACAGATCGCCCACGACGCCGAAGTCCGCGATCTCGAAGATCGGCGCGTCGCCGTCCTTGTTGATCGCGACGATCGTCTTGGCCGTCTGCATGCCCGCCTTGTGCTGGATCGCGCCCGAGATGCCGAGCGCGACGTACAGCTGCGGCGAGACCGAGACACCGGTCTGCCCGACCTGATACGAATACGGCACGTACCCGGCGTCGACGGCGGCACGCGAAGCGCCGATCGCAGCACCGAGGGTGTCGGCGAGCTGCTCGACGAGGGCGAACTTGTCTTCGGACCCGAGTCCGCGACCGCCCGAGACGACCTTGGCGGCGCCACGAAGTTCGGGGCGGGTCGAGCTGACCGTGGCGGCTTCGAACGCGTCGATCGTCGCGGCGGCGGCACCGGATGCCGCGACCTCGAGCGCGGTGGCTGCGACCGGCTGCGCCTCGGCGCGGGCATCGACCGCGCCCTGGCGCACCGTGATGACGGGCGTGCCGAAGGTGGGGGCGCTGGTCGTGTTGTACGCGCCACCGTAGACGGAGTGCTGCGCGAGCACGCCCTCGTCATCGCGCGCGACACCGACGGCGTCGATCGAGAGCGCGAGCGAACGCCGGGCGGCGAGACGTCCGGCCACATCGCGGCCCTCGATCGAGTTCGAGATGAGGATCGCGTCGGGTGAGACGAGGTCGGCTGCCGCGGCCACCGCATCCACGATCGGCACGGTGAGCGCGGTGTCTGCCCCGCCGAGCCCGGCGGTGAGCACGGCAGCGGCGCCGAGACCGGCCGCCGCCTCGGCGAGCGCGGCGTGACGGTCGTCGCCCGCGACCACGAGTGCGACGGGGGTGCCGATACCGGCGGCGGCGCCGAGCAGGCCCGCCGACGACGAGGCGAGCTCACCCGCGGGGGTGACGTCCAGCAGGACGAGGATGGAATCTGCAGCGAAGTCGGTCATCGTCGGCTCCCTCACGCCAGTCGGTTCTCGATGAGGAACGCGGCGAGCTGTTCGCCCGCGTCGCCCTCGTCGGTGATCTTCACGCCCGCGCCGCGCGGGGGCTTCTCGCTGACGGCGGTCATGATCGTCTGCGGCGCCACCGCCGGGTCGACGTCGACGCCGAGGTCGGCGAGCGACAGCGTCTCGAACGGCTTGGTCTTGGCGGCGCGGATGCCCTTGAAGCTTGCCAGGCGCGCGTCGGGCAGCGCCTCGGTGATCGAGATGACGGCGGGCAGGGTGGCCGTGACGGTGGCGGTGCCGGCATCCGACGCGCGCGTACCGGTGACCGACCCCTCAGAGATCTCGACACTCGACAGTGCGGTGGCCTGCGGCACACCCAGGTGCTCTGCGAGCATCGCGGGCAGCACACCGCCCGAACCGTCGGTGGAGAGGTTGCCGGTGATGACGAGGTCGAAGCCGGTGTGCTTCACGGCCGCCGCCAGCACGCGGGCGGTCACGCCGAGGTCGGCACCGGCGAGGGCGTCGTCGACGACCTGCACGGCCGAACCTGCACCCATCGCGAGTCCCTTGCGCACCGAACCGGCGGCTGCATCGGGGGCCATCGACACGACGACCACCTCGGTGCCCTCGTGCGCGTCTGCGTACGACAGCGCTACTTCGAGTGCGCGTTCGCCGATCTCATCGATGACGCGATCGGACGCGCCACGGTCAGCTAGACCGGTCTCGAGATTCAGCTTGCGGTCCCCGTAGGTATCCGGGACTTCCTTGACCAGGACGACGATCCTCATCAGACCTCCTCATTCACGCACGAGTCTATTCAGCGACACGGTCCGCGCCCCAGCCCGGAGGAGGAAACCGACTAGCGTTGGCATCGACGGCAGGAGGTGCCTTGTGGCTCGCGTGAAACCCATCGCGCTCGATCCGATCGCCGAGGCGCGCCGTCAGTGGGTCGCCCATGGATGGGTGGATGCCGCGGACGGCATGACCACGGTGACCAGCGTCATGCGGGCCCACCAGATCCTGCTCGCGCGCGTCGACGAAGCCCTCAAGCCGTTCGCCCTCACCTTCGCCCGGTACGAGCTGCTCACACTGTTGAGCTTCAGCCGGGAGGGGCGGATGCCGCTGTCGTCGGCCGCGCGCCGCCTGCAGGTGCATCCCACGAGTGTCACTAACACGGTCGACCGACTCGAAGCCGCTGGTCACGTGCGCCGCGAACCGCACCCGACCGACGGCCGCACGACGCTGGTCGTGCTCACCGACCCCGGGCGGGCGCTCGCGGCCGACGCGACAGCGGCCCTCAACCGCGAGGTATTCCGCGACGTCGGCATCGGCAGCGACGACGCGTCGCGGCTCGCGGCGATCGTCACACGACTGCGCACAAGCGCCGGAGATGTGACCGAGTCGGACTGAACCCGGTCAGCGGTGTGTGAACGATGCCGCCCGCTTCTCGCGGAACGCCGCCATCCCCTCCTTCTGGTCGTCGAGCGCGAACAGCGACGTGAAGATGCGCTTCTCGAGCCGCAACCCCTCAGCCAGCGGCGTCTCGAGCGACGCGCGCAGAGACTCTTTGGCCGCGTACACGACCGGCAGCGACTTCGCGGCGATCGTGTCGGCCGTCTTGGCCGCCTCGTCGAGCAGGTCGTCGGCGGGGACGACGCGCGAGACGAGGCCGGACCGCTCGGCTTCTTCGGCATCCATCATGCGTCCGGTGAGCACGAGCTCGGCGGCCTTGTAGACGCCGACCGCGCGCGGCAGGCGCTGCGAGCCGCCCAGGCCAGGGATGACCCCGAGGTTGATCTCGGGCTGCCCGAACTTCGCGGTGTCGGCGGCGAGGATGATGTCGCACGCCATGGCAAGCTCGCATCCACCGCCGAGCGCGTAGCCTGCGACGGCGGCGATGACGGGTGTACGCACGCGACTGAACGCCTCCATGCCGGTGAACGGACTGTCGAGGTCCATGTCGCGCGGCGTCTTCGACTCCATCTCCTTGATGTCGGCGCCCGCGGCGAAGGCCTTCGCCGAACCGGTCACGACGATGCAGCCGATGCCCTCGTCGGCATCGAACGCCATCGCGGCGTCGGCGAGTTCGGAGATCAGTGTCGAGTTCAGCGCGTTGAGCGCCTCGGGACGGTTGAGGGTGATCCACCCGACGCGTCCGCGGGTGTCGACCAGGATCGTGGAGTAGTGCGTCATGGGGTCAGCCTCTCAGATCTCAGCCGAGGAGGTGACGGCCGATGATGACGCGCATGATCTCGTTCGTGCCCTCGAGGATCTGGTGCACGCGCAGGTCGCGGACGACCTTCTCGATGCCGTAGTCGTGCAGATAGCCGTAGCCGCCGTGCAGCTGCAGCGCCTGGTTCGCGATCTCGAACCCGGCGTCGGTCGCGAATCGCTTGGCCATCGCGCACTGCATCGCCGCATCCGGTGCCTTCTCGTCGAGCGCCTGCGCGGCGTCGCGCACGAGCGCACGGGCGGCGCGCAGCTGAGTGGCCATGTCGGCGAGCGCGAACACGACCGACTGCTTCTCGGCGAGCGCCTCACCGAACGTGAACCGCTCGTGCACGTAGCGCACAGCCCCGTCGAGCGCCCATTGGGCACCGCCGAGGGAGCACGCCGCGATGTTGATGCGGCCGCCGTTGAGGCCGCTCATCGCGAGCTTGAATCCGCCGCCGAGCCCACCGAGGATCGCGGATGCTGGCACCCGCACCTCGTCGAGGATCACCTGGCGGGTGGGCTGCGCGTTCCAGCCCATCTTTTTCTCGGCTGCGCCGAACGAGAGCCCCTCGGCATCCCCCGGCACGAGGAACGCGGTGATGCCGCGGGCGCCGGGCTCGCCGGTGCGGGCCATGACGACGTAGACGGCCGCCTCGCCGCCGCCCGAGATGAACTGCTTCACACCGGTCAACACGTACTCGTCGCCGGAGGCGATCGCGGACGTGGTGATGGCGGCGGCATCGGAGCCGGCACCGGGCTCAGTGAGGCAGTAGGCGCCCAGGTCGCGCATCGTCACCAGTCGCGGCAGCCACTCCTCACGCTGGGCGTCGTCGCCGTGGGTATCGATCATCCAGGCGACCATGTTGTGGATCGTCATGTAGGCAGCCATCGTCGGGTCACCCATCGCGAGCTGCTCGAAGATCGCGACCGCGTCGCTGCGCGAGAGCCCGCTGCCGCCGACATCTTCACTGACGTAGATGCCGCCGAGCCCCAGCTCACCGGCCTCGGCGAGCACGTCGCGGGGAAAGTGGTGCTGCTCATCCCACTCGAGCGCGTGCGGGGCGAGCCGGTTCTCGGCGAAGTCCTTCACGGCGCCGAGGATGGCCTCGCGCTCTTCGGTCGTGATGGTCATGATCGACGTCATCGTCTTGGGCATCCTGTTCCGGCCTTGTGGGCCATCGTTGGCATCGTGATCATTTTACATGGACGTCCTAGTAAATGGCAGTGCGCGTTCCCGCGGCTGTCGCGCGCAGAATTCCTCCCCCGTTCACCCTGCGGCCATCGGAGCCCAATAGGCAGGACTGGCGTGCCTTCGTGCGCGCCTTCCCATCCCGACGCACCCCGAATCCGACGAGGACATCGATGCATTCCCGCACCCGCCCCCTGGCCGCCACCGCGGCCGCCGTGGTCGCCTGTGCCCTGACGCTCACGCCGCTTGGCATGGCGCAGGCCGCCGTCGTCCCGACCCCGCCCACCAGCTCCGCGCCCGAGGCCGCCCTGAGCCTCAGCGCCATCGGCTCGTACGAGACCGGCGTCTTCGACGAGTCTGCCGCCGAGATCGTGCAGGCCCACGGCGACCGCCTGTTCGTCGTCAACGCGCAGGCCGGGTCGCTGAGCGTGCTCGACAACGCCGACCCGACCGCGATCACCGAATTGTTCGCGGTCTCGTCGACCGGTGTCGCGAACTCGGTCGCGATCCGCGACGACGGCCTCGGCGTCATCGCGTTCGAAGCGCCCGACAAGGTCTCGGACGGCCACCTCGTCTTCTTTGACGCGAATGCCACCTCGGCGGATGCCGCGGTGCTCGGCACGGTGACCGTCGGCGCGCTGCCCGACATGGTCTCCATCTCGACCGACGGCGCGTATGCCGTCGTCGCGAACGAGGGTGAACCGGCAGACGACTTCAGCGTCGACCCCGAGGGTTCGATCGCGGTCGTGACCTTGCCCGGCACCGTCGCCGCCCCGGCGCAGGACGCCGTGCGCATCGCCGACTTCCACGCCTTCGAGGCGGAGGGCGCACTGCCCGCGGACGTGCGCGTGTTCGGGCCGACGGTCGGCGACGGCAACCCGGTCAGCCGCAACCTCGAGCCCGAGTACATCACCGTCGAGGACGGCACCGCTTTCGCGACGCTGCAGGAGGCGAACGCGATCGCCGTCGTCGACCTCGACTCGGCGTCGGTCACCGGCATCCACCCGCTCGGCTTCAAGGACTACAGCGCCGCGACCCTCGACCCGAGCGACCGCGACGACACGATCGAGCAGCGTTCTTACGAGGGACTCAAAGGCATCTACATGCCCGACGCGATCGACTCGTACACGAGCGGCGGCACCACCTACCTCGTCACCGCGAACGAGGGCGACGCTCGCGAATGGGGCGACTACGTCGAGGCCTCGCGGGTGAAGGACCTCGAAGACGACGGCTACGGCCCCGTCTGCGCCGACAGTGCGCTCGCAGGCTCGCTCGGCGACGCCGACCTCGGTCGCCTGAACGTCACGATCGAGAACGGCTTCGATGAGACCGCCGGCTGCTACAACGAGCTGTACGCCTTCGGCGGCCGCTCGTTCTCGATCTGGACGACCGCAGGCGAGCTCGTCTGGGACTCGGGGTCGTCGTTCGAAGAGGTCACCGCGGCGGCCGCGCCTGAGTTCTTCAACTCGAACCACTCCGAGTCGAACCTCGAGGGCCGCAGCGACGACAAGGGCCCCGAGCCCGAGTCGGTCACGATCGGCGAGCTCAGCGGACGCACCTACGCGTTCGTCGGCTTCGAGCGGGTCGGCGGTGTCGCCGTGTACGACATCACCTCGGCATCCGCACCGTCGTTCGTCACCTACATCAACAACCGCGACTTCTCGCAGTCGGTCGAAGACGGCGGCGACCTTGCGACGGCGGGCGACCTCGGCCCCGAGTCGATCGCGTTCATCGCGGCAGCCGACTCCCCCACCGGCGAGCCCCTGCTGGCCGTCGGCAACGAGGTCTCGGGCACGACGACGGTCTTCGCGATCGATGACCGCCTGGCGCCTGCGACCACCGACATCCAGGTGCTGACGATCAACGACTTCCACGGTCGCATCGAGCAGAACCTCGGCAACGGTGAAGCCGGCGCAGCCGTGCTCGCCGGCGCCGTCGACGCGTTCGAAGCCGACAACCCCAACACGCTGTTCGTGTCGGCCGGCGACACCATCGGCGCGTCGACGTTCACGTCGTTCATCCAGGACGACGAACCCACGATCGACGCGCTCGTCGCAGCGGGTCTCGACCTCGGCGCCGTCGGAAACCACGAGTTCGACCAGGGCTGGGACGACCTCACCGGCCGCGTGCTGCCGTCGTTCGGCGACACCGCGTTCGGCCTCGGCGCGAACGTGTACCTGAAGGGCACCGACACGCCCGCGCTGCCCGAGTACTCGGTGCAGACGGTCGACGGCGTGCGGGTCGGCTTCATCGGCACCGTGACCGAGCAGACCGCGGCGATGGTGAGCCCCGCCGGCATCACCGACATCGAGTTCGGCGACCAGCTCGAAGCGGCGAACCGCGTGGCTGACGACCTCGTCTCGCAGGACCTCGCCGACGTCATCGTCCTCCTCACCCACGAGGGGTCGGAGACCGGTGACTGCACCGCCGTCGCCGCCGATGCCACCGCGTACGGCGAGCTGATCCGCGGCGCCTCGGCCGACATCGACGCGATCGTGTCGGGCCACACCCACCAGTCGTACAGCTGTCAGGTGCCGGTGGACGGCACCGAGACCGAACGCACCGTCATCCAGGCGCACCAGTACGGCACGACGCTCGGCAAGCTCGACATCACGGTCGACACCGACTCGAAGGAGCTCGTCTCGATCGCCGGCAGCCTCGTGCCGCTCGTCGTCGACGGCGTCGCCGCCTTCGAGGCCGACCCGGTCGTCGCCGAGATCGTCGCGAACGCCACGGTGGTCGCCGACGAACAGGGTGCCGTCGAGGTGGGCGCCGTGAGCGCCGACATCCTGCGCGGCGGCGAGCCGGCGGGCGCAGACCGCGGCGTCGAGTCGACGCTCGGCAACCTCGTCGCCGACATGTACCTGTGGGCGACGTCGAACGACGACTACGCGGGCACGCCTGCGCAGATCGCGCTGATGAACCCGGGCGGCCTGCGTGCCGACTTGCTGTACGGCGAGGATGGCACGGTGACCTACCGCGACGTCGCGAACGTGCAGCCGTTCGCCAACACGCTCGTCACGGTGACGCTGACGGGGGCACAGCTGCAGCAGATCCTCGAGGAGCAGTGGCAGCCCGAGGGGTCCTCGCGCCCCAAGCTGCACCTCGGTGTCTCCGACGGCTTTGCCTACGAGTACGACCCGGATGCCGCGGCCGGCGAGCGCATCGTCTCGATGACGTTCCAGGGCGAGGCGGTCGCTGCCGGCGACACCTTCACGGTCGTGACGAACTCGTTCCTCGCCGCCGGCGGTGACAACTTCATCACCTTCGCCGACGGCACGGACCGCACCGACACGGGGCAGATCGACCTGTCAGCGTCGGTGGCGTACTTCGCCGCCCACGACGTCGTCGACCCGGCCCCGCTCGGTCGCGCGGCCATCGCCGACGACGAGCCCACCGAGCCCACTGAGCCGACTGAGCCGACCGAGCCGACTGAGCCGACCGAGCCCAGCGAGCCGACCACACCGGTCGCCGGCGGCGACGACGGTGACGGCACGAAGGGCGAGCTCGCGGTGACCGGTGGCGAGTTCCCGATCGGGTTCGTCACGGTCGCAGCGCTCGCGCTCATCGTGGCCGGTGCGCTGCTGGCGATCCGTCGCCGACAGACCGCCTGACCGCACGCACGAACACGGGGCCCTGATGCCGATCGGCATCCGGGCCCCGTCGCGTTCTTGAGGTCGGGCACGGCACAGTCGTAGTCGTTGGTGTGCACCGCCCACAGCTTGTGGGCGAAGTCGCGCAACTCGGTGGGCAGCGGCGTATGCGCCCGCGCTTGAGGCGATGAGCGTCTCACCGCCGTACGCAGGCACCGCAACCATCGCCGGGCCACGGGGACGACACACCCGCGACCCGGCAAGGGGTTCAAGCCGCCGCGTCGACCCGGGGTCGGCGGCGGAACTGCGTGACGAGGCCGAACGCGACCAGTGCGGCGCCGATGACGACGACGAAGCCGACCGGGAACGAGCCACCCGTCGAGGCGAGGCTGCCCGCCTCGACGACCTCGACCGCGGCGCTGAGCGGCGATTCGCCGGCCGTGCGCACGATGAGGGTGTGATCGCCGACTTCGAAGTCGTCGGGGATGTCGATCGCGAACGTCACACGACCGTCGGCGTCTGCGGCGGGGATGCCGGTGACGACGATCGGGTCGCTGTACAGCGTCGCCGCGATCTGCTGGCCGGGCGTGAGACCGGAGACGGTCACCTGAAGCGTGCCGCCCTGCTCGACGACACCCGAGCCGACGTCGATCGACGCCCACGCGCCGTCGCCGTCGCCAGAACCGTCGCCGTCGCCGTCGCCATCACCATCGCCGCCGTCGCTGGAGCCGTCGGCATCCTTCTCGACGAGCACCGCGACGGTCCGCGCGGGCACCGTGATCGTGCCCGAAGCGGTCGCCCACTCGGTCTCGCGCACGACGTCGTCGCTGCCACCGGCGAGCGCCGGGGTGAGGGCGAACTCGCGACCGGCGAGCGCGTCGATCTGCTGCGTCGTCGCCTCGGGCGACGCGTTGAAGACCACGAGTGCGCCGTCGAGTTCGGCATCCACATCGACACCTACGGTGTCGTCGATCTGCATCACGATGACACCCGGGGTGGCGTCGGTGCCGCTGTTCGGGAACGACACCTTCTGACCGATGAGGTCGGCCGATCCCAGACGCAGCAGCCCCACCTCGGAGCGCACGCGCAGCAGGTCGAGGGCCTGCGCCTCGGCCGTGGCGATGTCGGATGCCGCGGGCTTCAGCGCCGGGTCGGCCAGCAGCGGCTGCATGATCGACCACTTCTCGCCGTTGTCGGCCTCGCGCGGCAGACCCGACCCGAAGGTCGACTCCTGCCCGGTCCAGTCGATGCGGTTGAACCAGTCTCCCGAGTTGTAGCTGTTGCGGTCGAGCGACTTCGAGCGAAGCAGCTCGGTGCCCGCGTGCCAGAACGACGGGGTCTGCGACAGGGTCGCGGTCGCCAGCGACAGCGTGTTCATGCGCACACGGTCGGCCATCGAGGTCTCGCGCGGAAGCTTGAGCACCGACAGGTCGTACAGCGTCTCGTTGTCGTGCGCGTCGACGTAGGTGATGACCTCGTCAGGCTGATCGGCGTAGCCGGCCGACTGGCCGTTGTAGTCGAGCTCTGCGCCCGTCTTCTCGGCGCCGGTGTGATCGGTCAGCGAGAACCCGCTGAGGTTGCCGGCAAGACCCAGCTTGACCAGATCGGTCTGGTGACCGAGCGCCTCGAGCGCCTCTTCGGCCGTGCCGTTGATCGGGTCGCCGTTGGGGTCGGTGCCGCGGCCGGTGCCGAAGCCCTGTACGAACGTCGACCCGCTGTCGACCGGGCTGCCGCCGTGCACGGCGTCGCGCAGCCGGTCGCTGAAGGTGCCGATGCCGGTGCCGCCGAGGTTGCCCTGCGTCGCCTGCTCGAACAGAGCGCCGCCGGCGACCTCGCCGAAGTCCCAGCCCTCGCCGTACAGGTAGATCTGCGAACCGTCGACGCCGTCCTTCTTGAGCGTCAGCTCGTCGAGCGCCTCGCGGACGGCGAGCATGTTCTCCTTCGAGTGGTGCCCCATGAGGTCGAACCGGAAACCGTCGACCTTGTAGTCGCGTGCCCACGTGACCACGGAGTCGACCATGAGCTTCTCAGCCACCTTGTGCTCGGTCGCCACGTTCTCGCAGCACGTCGAGGTCTCGACGGCGCCGGCGGCGTTGAGGCGGTGGTAGTAGCCGGGCACGATCTGGTCGAGCACCGACTTCTCACCCTGACCGGACTGCGCCGTGTGGTTGAAGACCTGGTCGAGCACGACCTGGAGGCCCATGTCGTGCAGTGCACCCACCATCGAGCGGAACTCGCCCACGCGCGCCCCGCCCTCGGGGTCGGTCGCGTACGAGCCCTCGGGGGTCGAGAAGTGGTACGGGTCGTAGCCCCAGTTGAAGCCGTCGGCATCCACGACTGCTTCGACGCACGCCTGCTGCTGGTCGCTGTCGGGCGCCATCGAGGCCAGGTCGCAGTCGGGGGTCGCCTGCGCGGCGCGGTTCTCTTCGATCGTCGCGATGTCGAACGAGGGAAGCAGGTGCACCGTGTTGATGCCGGCATCCACCAGCTCGCGCAGCTGCTCGGTTCCGGCGCTGTCGCGCGTAAAGGCCAGGTACGTGCCGCGCTCTTCCTCGGGCACCGTCTCGTCGGTGATCGAGAAGTCGCGGATGTTGAGCTCGTAGATCGCACGGTCAACCGGACGGGCCACCTCGGGCGACTCGGTCTTGCGCCACTGCTCCGGCTGCCACGCCTTGTCGTCGAGGTCGATCGCGACCGAGCGCACCGAGTTCTCGGTGAGACCCAGCGAGTACGGGTCGGTGACCTCGTTCGTCTCGATCGCACCGGTCGACGGCGCGTATACGACGACCTCCCAGCGGTACTCGTCGCCCTTCAGCGCGTTCTTGCCCGCGACAGCCCACACACCCGATGCGGCATCGAAGGCGGCTTCGTGGCGCTGCGGGTCGCCCTCCGAACCGGCGTCCCACGTGAGCAGGGTCGCCTGCTGCGCGGTCGGGGCCCACAGGCGGAAGGTGGGCTTGTTGCCCTTGAACGTGACACCGAGGTCGGTGTCGGCGACGGCGTCGGCGTAGAGGTCGTCGAGCACCCCCGGCACCTGCACGCCCGTGAAGGCGGTGAGCGAACCGTCGTCGGCGCGCTGGGCGACCATCAGCTGGCCGCGCAGCAGTTCCGCGACGGCGGCACGGTCGAGCCCGTCGACGCGCAGCGCCGTGTACGACGCCAGCGCCGGGAAGCGCTCCTTCTGCTCGTCGCTCAGACCGCCGTCGACGACGGTCAGCTCGACCGGCTCGCCGCCCGCGACATCGCCGTCGGCGATCGCCAGTTCGGCCGCCTGCGAGCCGTACAGCTGCCACGCCGTGCCCTCGCCGAGGTCGGCGGGCCAGGCGATGGTGTCTGCGTCGATCCAGTGCGCGCGCGACTCGCCGATACCCTCCAGCGGCGGGTCGGCGACCTCGATCTCGAGCACGTGGGTCTCGAGGGTGTAGCGGAACACGACACGCTCGCCCTCGGTGGCGCTGAACGCGATGTTCACGCCGTCACGCGCACCGTCCTGACCGTAGTTCTCGGTCCAGCTGAGTCCGTGCGCGACCTTCAGCTCGTAGGAGCCGGTCGGGATGCTGCTGGTCGAAAACTCGTAGACGCCGTCACCGTCACCGTCGAACATGAGACTGCGCAGGCAGTCGGGCGCCCAGTCGCCGGCACAGCCGAGCGATGCCTGGAACGAACCGGGCAGGGTCACGATGGGGCCGTCTGCGGTCGACTGCACGAGCTTGGTGCGCGGGTCGAAGTAGAACGTGATGGGGCCGCCCTCGTGGCTGAGCGCGATGTTCGAACCGCCCGCGACGCCGCCGGCGCCGTAGTTCTCGTCCCAGCTGCGCTCGGTGGCGACCTTGTATTCGTAGTCGCCCGCGGGCAGGTCGACCGTGAGGGTCCAGATGCCGTCGACGAGGGTCATCTGCGCCTGGTCGCAATCGGGCGCCCAGTCTCCGGCGCAGCCCATCTCGGAGTTGAGGCTGCCGGGAATGCTGACGGCGTCGTAGTTCGTGACCTCTTCGGGCTCTTCCGGCTCTTCGGCCTCGGCAGCCACTGCGACGCGGTTGCCGACCGATGCGTAGGTCGAGGCGGCAGAGCGGTTGCCCGCAGCATCCGTCGACACGGCTCGGTACTCGATGAGCGTTCCGGCGGCCAGGCCGTCGACGTCGTGGAAGACGCGCGGCTCGGTGTCTTCGGCAGTGCCCAGCGGCGTCCACTCGTCGTCGCCGACGACGCGCCAAGAGAAGCTGGTCTCGCGCCAGGCCTGGTCGGCGGTCGCGGCGACGGCCACCGAACCGCTGAGCCCGGCACCTGCCTCGGGCACGGTCACGGCCAGCTCGGCCGCGGTCTCGGGCGCCGTGACGGTCGCGTCGGCCCGCAGCACGACCGCACCCAGTGCGGGCACGGTGACGGAGGCGATGGCATCCGCACCGGACTCGGTCGCAGCGCCGCCGCCGTAGACAGGGCTGAACGAGGCGTCGGCCGTCAGCGTCGTGACGTCGACCGTCTGCTCGCTGTCGGTGTTGTTGAGCGCGACGAGGTACTCGACCTGCTCGTCGCGGTCGACCCGTGAGAAGGCGTACACGCCGTCGCCCGCGAGGCGTTCGATCTGCGCGCCGTCAACGAGCGCGGGATGCTGCTCGCGCAACTGCGACAGCTCGGCGATGCGGGTGTAGATCGCCGTGTCTGTGTCGAACCGGTCGACAGAGCCGACGGTCTCGCCATCAATGAGCGTCTGGTTCTGGTACTCCTCGACCTGGCTGGCGAACAGCGTCTGGCGGGCGCTCTTGTCGTTGCCGGGCGAAACGCCGGTGAAGCCCTGCTCGTCGCCGTAGTAGACGACCGGCTGGCCGCGGGTGAGGAACATGAGCTCGTGGGCCAGGAGGTCGCGCGCCTCGGCGTTGTCGGCATCCTTCAGGTAATAGCCGATGCGGCCCATATCGTGGTTGCCGAGGAAGGTCGGCAGGGCGGTCGCCGACGAGTCGGGCGTCGTGTAGCGGTCGTCGCCTGCGAACAGGTTCTGCAGCACGGTCGACTTGCCGCCCTTGGCGAAGCTCGTCGCCGCCGACTGGAACGCGAAGTCGAGCACCGAGCTCATGTCGGTCTTGCGTACATACGGCGACAGCAGCGCCGGGTCGGCGTCGTAGACCTCGCCGAACATGAAGAAGTCGGGCTTGCCCGCGGCGTGCGCGTAGTCGAGCACCTCGGTGGACCACTCCTGCCAGAACTCGAAGTTCACGTGCTTGGCGGTGTCGATGCGGAAGCCGTCGATGCCGAGGTCGATCCAGTCCTGGTACACGTCGACGAACCCGCTGACGACGTCGGGGTGCTCGGTCATCAGGTCATCGAGGCCCGAGAAGTCGCCGTAGGTGGTGGACTCACCGCTGTAGGTCGAGTCACCGCGGTTGTGGTACAGCGTGACGTCGTTGAGCCACGCCGGCACCTTGACGTCGGCTTCGCTCTCGTCGACCTGGGGCGTGTACGGGAACGAGGTCGCGGCGTCGAGCGCGGGGAAGTCTCCCGTGCCTGCGTAGTCACTCGGGTCGAACGCGGTGCCGTCGGCATCGGTGTACGGAGACGTCGCCTGGTCGATGTAGGCGTACTCGCCCTCTTCGTACGAGATGACGTCGGCGGTGTGGTTGGTGATGATGTCGAAGTAGACCTTGATGCCACGGTCGTGGGCGTCGGCGATGAGCGCCTCGAGTTCGGCGTTCGTGCCCAGGTGCGGGTCGATCTGCGTGAAGTCGGTCACCCAGTAGCCGTGGTAGCCGGCGCTGGCGTCGGCTCCGGTGCCCTGCACGGGCTTGTTCTTGAAGCTCGGGGTCAGCCAGATGGCGGTCGTGCCGAGACCTTCGATGTAGTCGAGGTTCTCGCGGAGACCGGCCAGGTCACCACCGTTGAAGAAGCCCTTGTCTGTGGGGTCGAAGCCGGTCGCGAGGCGGTCGCCGGTGAGGCCGCCCTCGTCGTTCGACGTGTCGCCGTTGGCGAAGCGGTCGGTCATGACGAAGTAGAACTGCTCGCCGTCGCCGGCCTGGCGCACCGGGTCCGCCAGGAGCGCGGCATCGGCGTCCTCGTAGCCGCCGGCCAGGTCGATCGCTTCGAGTCCGACGCGGTTCGTCGCGGAATCGAAGACGAAGCGCAGCGTCGCGTCGCCGGCGACCGTCAGCGGGATGTTGTCGCCGCCGCCGTCGAGGCCGTAGGAGACGTCCCAGGTGTCGTCGAGCGCGACCTTGTACTCGTAGGTGCCTGCGGGCACCTCGAACTCTGCCGCGAAGACGCCCGCCGTCTCCGTCTCGACCAGTTCGGTCGCGGCGCACTCGGGCTGCCAGTCGTCAGAGCAGCCGAGCTCGTCCTGCAGGCTGCCGACGATCGCATAGGTGTGATCGGCGGCAGCCACCGGCGTCGCCGCGAGGGCGATGCCACCCGAGACGACGAGCGTGGCTGAGACCGCCGCGGCAGCTGCGCGGCGGAAGGGGGCGGGGGTCGGCTGTGACACGAGCGCTCCTGGGATGTGTGACGGCACAGCAATGTGCCCGGGGTACCGCAGACGTTAGCGGGTTCGAGCCCGACTGCGCAACCGCTTGCAACGATGGATGAGCGAAATCTCACCGCGCGACCGGAGCGTGGCCGCGAACGACCCCGCGGGCGAGGTCAGAGACGTTCGATGATCGTGGCGTTGGCCATGCCGCCGCCCTCGCACATCGCCTGCAGGCCGTACCGGCCGCCGGTCGCCTCCATGTACGACAACAGGGTGCCGAGGAGCCTCGTGCCCGATGAGCCGAGCGCGTGACCGAGCGCGATGGCCCCACCCCACGGGTTCAGCTTCGCGAGATCGGCGCCGACCTCCGCCGCCCACGCGAGCGGCACCGGCGCGAACGCCTCGTTCACCTCGTAGGCGTCGAGATCGTCGATCGACAGGCCGCTGCGCTCCAAGATGCGGCGGGTCGCCGGGATCGGCCCCGTCAGCATGAGCAGCGGATCATCGCCGACGACCGAGAAGGCGTGAAATCGAGCCCGCGGGGTGAGGCCCAGTTCGTTCGCCTTCTCCTCGCTCATGATGAGCACCGCCGATGCGCCGTCAGTCAGCGGCGACGAGTTGCCGGGCGTGATCCGCCAATCGAGATCGGGGAACCGCGCGGCCATCGCATCGGTGCGGAACGACGCCGGAAGGCCCGCGAGCTTCTCAGCCGTCGTGCCCGCGCGGACGGTCTCGTCGGCCTCCACGCCGGCCATCGGCAGGAGTTCGCGGGCGAACGCGCCGGCATCCTGGGCTGTCGCAGCGCGGGCGTGCGACTGCGCGGCGAATGCGTCGAGGGTCTCACGGTCGAAGCCCCACCGCTGCGCGATCAGCTCGGCCGAGACTCCCTGATTCACGAGCCCCTCGGGGTAGCGCTCCAGCATCGCCTCCGAGAAGGGCGACCCCGCGACGGATGCCGAAACACCCAGCGGCACGCGACTCATCGACTCGACGCCGCCCGCGATGACGATGTCGTACTGCCCCGCGATCACGCCCTGGGCAGCGAAGTGCGCGGCCTGCTGGCTCGACCCGCACTGCCGGTCGATCGTCGTACCGGGAACCGACTCGTCGAACCCCGCAGCCAGCACCGCCTGCCGCGCGATGTTGAACGTCTGCTCGCCGACCTGGCTGACGCAGCCCAGCAGCACGTCGTCGATCTGATCGGACTCGAGCCCGTTGCGCTCGAGGACGGCCCGCAGCGTGTACGCCGCGAGGTCGACCGGGTGCACCTCACTCAGCGCGCCGCCGGGCTTGCCGCGCCCCGACGGGGTCCGGACCGCGTCGACGATGACGGCGGTGCGGAGCATGGCTCAGCCCGCCTCTTCGGCGCGCTCGAGCGCCTCAAGATCGGCGGCATCCGGCTCGTAGCCGTCGATGTGACGCTCGTCGGGACCGTTGTAGGCCGACAGCGGGCGGATGAGCGCGTTCGATGCCTGCTGCTCCATGACGTGCGCCGTCCAGCCGGTCACGCGCGCCGCGATGAACAGCGGCGTGAAGGTGAGCGTGTCGAACCCGATGAGGTTGTACGCCGGACCCGAGGGGTAGTCGAGGTTCGGGTAGATGCCCTTGCGCTGCACGAACTCTGACTCGAGGGTGTCGTAGAGGGCGGCGACCTCGGGCCGGTCGTAGTGCTCGACGAGCGTGTCGAGGGCCTTCTTCATCGTCGGCACGCGCGAGTCGCCCTTCTTGTACACGCGGTGGCCGAAGCCCATGATCTTGCGCTTGGCGGCGAGCGCCTCGTCGAGCCAGGGCACGACGTTCTCGGCGGATCCGATCTCGTCGAAGATGTGCAGCACGGCCTCGTTGGCACCGCCGTGCAGCGGCCCCTTCAGGGCGCCGATCGCACCGACGACCGCGGAGTACAGGTCGCTGAGGGTCGACGTGATGACGCGCGCGGTGAACGTCGACGCATTGAACGAGTGCTCGGCGTACAGGATCATCGAGCGGTTGAACGCGTCGACGACGACCGGATCGGGCTCTTCGCCGAAGGTCATCCAGAGGAAGTTCGCGGCGTAATCGAGGTCTTCGCGCGGCTCGATCATCGCCTCGCCGCGGCGACGACGCTGGCCGTACGCGACGATCGCCGGCAGCACCGCGAACAGCCGCATGCTGCGGTCGAGATTCTCGGCGTGGGTGCCTGCAGCATCGAGCACGTTGAGGATGCCGGCGGTCTCGGTCGCGCCGATGGCACTCACAACCGTGCGCGCCTCGTCCATCGGGTGCGCGTCGACCGGGAGCGCGTCGATGAGCGCGACGACCGACTCCGACAGCGCCCGGTTCGCACGTTCGATCGCGCGCAGTTCGCCGAGCTGATCGGCCATGGGCAGTTCGCCGTGCCACAGCAGGTAGGCGACCGCCTCGAACGACTGCGTCGCGGCGAGCTCCTGCACCGGGTAGCCGCGGTACAGCAGCGAGTTGGTCTCGGGGTTGACCTTAGAGATGGCGGTCTCGTCGGCGATGACCCCGGCGAGGCCCTTCTTGATGTCGGTCATGGTGTGCTCCTTCGCGTCACCGGGAGATGTGGAAGTTGAAGACGTTCGTGTCGAAGTGGTTGTAGTCCTCGTAGTCGATGAGGTCGTACAGGTCGGCACGGTGCTGCATCTGGTCCAGCTGCGAGGTCAGGTGCCCCTCTTCGGTCAGCGTATCGAGCGCACGCCCGGTCGCACCCATCGCGATCCGCAGCATCGACACCGGCCAGATGACGATGTTCACGCCCGCATCGCGCAGTTGGGAGGTGGAGAACAGGTCGCTCTTGCCGAACTCGGTCATGTTCGCCAGGATCGGCACGTCGAGGGCGGATGCCATCGCCTCGAACTCTTCGAGGGTGCGCATCGCCTCGGGAAAGACGGCGTCGGCCCCCGCGTCGACGAGCGCCTTCGCGCGGTCGACTGCGGCATCCATACCCTCTGCCGCACGGATGTCGGTGCGCGCCATGATCAGGAAGTTCGGGTCGCGGCGGGCGTCGACGGCGGCGCGGATGCGCTTGACGGCGGTGTCTTCGTCGACGACGGCCTTGCCGTCGAGGTGCCCGCACCGCTTCGGGTTGACCTGGTCCTCGATGTGCGTGCCGGCAAGGCCCGCGTCTTCGAGGGTCTGGATCGTACGGGCGACGTTCATCGGCTCGCCGAACCCGGTGTCGGCGTCGATGATCGCCGGCAGCTCGGTCATGCGCGCGATCTGCTGCCCGCGGCCAGCGACCTCGGTGAGGGTGGTGAGGCCGATGTCGGGCAGCCCCAGGTCGGCCGACAGCACGGCACCCGAGATGTAGACGCCCTCGAAGCCCTTGCGTTCGATGAGCCGCGCCGACAGCGGGTTGAACGCGCCGGGAAACCGCAGCAGCTCACCCGAGGCGAGCCGCTCGCGGAACAGGCGCCGCTTCTCGGCCGCCGGGGTCTGGCTGTACAGCATCAGAACAGGCCCTTCGGGGCGGGGGCGGATGCCAGCACACCCGCCTTCGCGACGATGTTCAGCTCACGCACCTCGGCGGCGGTCAGTTCGGGCAGGCGCTGGACGAGTTCGAGGAACCGCTCGATCTCGGCCGGCTCGAGCACGGAATCGGCGAGTAGCCGGAACTTGCGGATGTAGTCCTCGCGGGCGAAGGGACGGGCACCGAGCGGGTGGGCGTCGGCGACGGCGATCTCGTCGACGACCGTCGAACCGTCGGTCAGTGAGATCTCGACGCGACCGCCGAAGGCCTTCTCGTTCGGGTCTTCGGAGTGGTAGCGGCGCGTCCACTCGGCATCCTCTGCCGTGGTCACCTTGTGCCACAGCGCGACGGTGTCTTCGCGGCCGGCGCGCTCGGGGGTGTACGAGTCGACGTGGTGCCAGCCGCCGTCCTGCAGCGCGACGGCGAAGATGTACGGGATCGAGTGGTCGAGCGTCTCGCGCGAGGCGGTCGGGTCGTACTTCTGCGGGTCGTTCGCGCCCGAGCCGATCACGTAGTGGGTGTGGTGGCTGGTGTGCAGCACGATCTTCTCGATGTTCGCGGGGTCTGCCAGCTCGGGCCGCTCACCGTGCAGCTTGCGGGCCAGGTCGATCCACGCCTGCGCCTGGTACTCGGCGGAGTGCTCCTTCGTGTACGAGTCGAGGATGCCGCGCTTGGACTCCCCCGCCGCCGGCAGCGGCACGTCGTACGAGGCATCCTTGCCGTCGAGCATCCAGGCGATGACGCCGTCTTCGCCTTCGTAGATGGGGCTCGGCGAGGTCTCGCCGCGCATGGCACGGTCGACGGCTTCGACGGCCATCTTGCCGGCGAAGGCGGGGGCGTGCGCCTTCCAGGTGGAGATCTCGCCCTTGCGCGACTGGCGGGTCGCGGTCGTGGTGTGCAGGGCCTGACCGACGGCCTGGTAGATCGTGTCGACGTCGAGACCGAGGAGTGTGCCGATGCCGGCAGCGGCCGACGGGCCGAGGTGGGCGACATGGTCGATCTTGTGCTTGTGCAGGCAGATGGCACGCACGAGGTCGATCTGGATCTCCCAGCCGGTCGCGAGTCCGCGCACGAGCGCGGCGCCGTCGGCACCGGTGTGCTGGGCGACCGCGAGGATCGGCGGCACGTTGTCGGCGGGGTGGGAGTACTCCGCGGCCAGGAACGTGTCGTGGTAGTCGAGTTCGCGCACCGCGACGCCGTTGGCCCAGGCGGCCCATTCGGGGCTGGTGGTCTCGGCGTTGTCGACGCCGTAGACGGTCGCACCGGCACCTCCACGGGAGACGGGGTGGTCGAGCGCCTGCGAGCGCGCGGCGCTGACGGGTGCGCGGGTGAGGGATGCCGCCGCGACCGACGCGTTGTCGATGATGCGGTTGATGATCATGTCGACGACGTCGGCGTCGACCGCGACCGGGTCGATGGCGACCTGGGCGATCTTGTAGGCGAGCTGGTCCTCACGGGCGAGCTCTTCTTCGCTGCGGTACACGCGGACGTGGTGGGTGACGGTCATGCGGAGGCCTCCAGGGAGTCGAGGATGCTCGTCAGAGCGTTGTGCAGATGGACGTGGGTGGCGTGGGCGGCGAGGTCTGCGTCGCGGGCGGCGATCGCGGATGCGATGACGCGGTGCTCGCCGACGGATGCCGCGAGCCGGTCGGGGTTGTCGCGCGCGAGACGGCGCACCCGCACGAGGTGGGTGCGGACGTTGCGCAGCGCCTGGGTGAGGTAGTCGTTCGCGACGGCGGCGTCGAGCGCCGCATCGAAGCGGGCGATGAGTGCGTAGTAGCCGTCGGCATCCTCACCCGGCGCGATCCCTGCGAACTCCGCGGCGAGCGCGGCGAACACCGTGTCGTCCCCGCGGGCGGCGGCCAGGCGCGCGGCGGACTCTTCGAGGGCCCGGCGCACCTCGAACAGTTCGCGGATGTCGCCTGCGTCAATGTCGGTCACGACCGTGACGCGCGGGGATGCCTGTGCGACGAGGCCGTCGGCGGCGAGGCGGCCGAGCGCTTCGCGCAGCGGCGTGCGGCTGACACCGAGGCGGGTCGACTGCTCGACCTCGCCGAGCACTGTGCCGGGTGCGAGTGCGCCGGACTGGATCTCATCGAGGAGGGTGGTGTAGGCGCGGTCACCGGCTCTCATCATCGCACCTCCTCGTCGCCCTCGAACGCGCCTATTGTATACATAAAGCGCGTTCTAGTGCGACCGAGTGCGGGGCTACCCCTCTTTGGTATACAAGCGCGTCAGGCGCCCTCGGGGTCGGTCGTCCCCTCGTACAGCCCGATCGGATTGCCGTCGTGGTCGCTGATGACCGCCCACCAACTCGTCTCGGTGATCGGCGACTTCTCCATCAGCACCTCGGCACCGGCCGCCGTGGCCTTCGCGACGGTGTCGTCGATCGAGTCGACCTCGACGTACGAGCGCGGGTGGGTGAAGCCGTCGCTGCGGGGTGCGAGCCCGCCGCCGGAGATCTTGTTTGGGGCCTGCCACATCGGGTAGCCCTCGAAGCCGGGGATCTCGGCGATCTGCCACCCGAACAGGCTCGAATAGAACTCCGTCGCGCGTCCGAAGTCGCTGACCGGGATGTCGATGTGGGTGATGTCTCCGTGCGCCATGGTGCGCTCCTTCCGGTTGTGCGCCCAGTCTCACCCTCCCCTCCGACACGCACAACGGGGACGGCGATGAATGGTGCCCGTCGAGCGGGTAGCGTCGGAGGGTGACGGATCGCTATGTCGTGGCAACTGACGGCGCCTGCAAGGGCAACCCCGGGCCGGCCGGCTGGGCCTGGGTCGGCGAAGACGGCCAGTGGGCGGCGGGTTCGCTGCCGAGCGGCACGAACAACATCGGCGAACTGCTCGGACTGCTGCACGCGATCGACGACCACCGCGACGTCGAAGAACTGATCGTGCAGGCCGACTCGAAGTACGCGATCGACACCTACCAGTCGTGGATGGACGGGCACCGTCGCCGCGGCTGGAAGACCTCGACCGGCTCCCCCACGAAGAACCGCGAGATCCTCGAGCAGCTCATCGAGGTGCGCGACGCCCGCCGCGAGGCGGGGATGCCGGATGTCGTGCTCGAGCACGTCCGCGGTCACCGTGGCCACGTGCTCAACGAGTGGGCCGACGAGCGCGCCGTCCGCGCCTCCGAGCACGCCGCGGCCGGTAAGGAGAGCGCCTGGTCGTCGCTGGGCGGCACCCATCCCGTGCTCGACGTCTCCGCGGCACCGTCGAAGAAGCGCTGACGCGGAGCCTCAGCCGGTCACTGCGTCGAGGTGCTCGGCGAGGCGATCCAGGGCTGGACGTTGGCCGGCGACGAGGCATTCGCGGGCGTCGGCGAGCGGCATCCATTCGACGCGGTCGACCTCGGGGAACGACTGTCGCGTGCCAGAGCGCGGCGGCCACTCCATCTCGAACTCGCCGAACGTGGCCCCGTCGACCGTGAACCCGGCGCCATCGGCGACGAAGACCGTCACCCGCTTGCCCGACGAGTAGGCGAACGTGCCGAGCTCGGCGTAGTCGACATCGGGCGGCGTGAGGCCGAGTTCTTCGGTGAACTCTCGCTTGGCGGCATCCAGTGCGCCCTCGTCGTCAGCGTCGAGCTCGCCCTTCGGGATCGACCACGCCCCGGCATCCTTCGACGCCCAGAACGGGCCGCCCATGTGGGCGACGAGCACCTCGACGTTGCCGTCCGCAAGACGGAACAGCAGGATGCCGGCGCTCGTCACCCCCATGACATCACCGGCTCAGGCGGGACGCGCCGCCGGCGAGACCTTGTAGGTCTCTTGCGGGTCGGTGACCGCCACCGGCGACAGGGCTGCATCGATCGCGGCCATCGTGTCGGCGTCGAGCACGACGCCGGAGGCCTTCACGTTGTCTTCGAGCTGCTCGGGGCGCGAGGCGCCGACGAGCGCGGCAGCGACGTTCGGGTTCTGCAGCACCCAGGCGATCGCGAGCTGCGGCATCGAGAGCCCGGCCTCAGCGGCGATCGGCGTGAGCTTCTGCACGGCCGTGAGCACGTCGTCTTCCATGAAGCGCTTGATGAAGTTCGCGCCGCTCTTGTCGTCGGTCGCGCGCGAGCCCGCAGGCACGGGCTGACCGGGCAGGTACTTGCCGCTGAGCACGCCCTGCGCCATCGGCGACCACACGATCTGTGAAATGCCGAGCGCCTGCGAGGTGGGCACGACGGTGCCCTCGATGACCCGCCACAGGGCCGAGTACTGGGGCTGGTTCGACACGAGCTGCACGCCGAGCTCCTTGGCGAGCGCGTGGCCCTCGCGCAGCTGCTCGGCGGTCCACTCGCTCACACCGATGTAGAGCGCCTTGCCCTGTCGCACGATGTCGGCGAACGCCTGCATCGTCTCTTCGATCGGGGTCTCGTAGTCGTAGCGGTGCGCCTGGTACAGGTCGACGTAGTCGACGTTCAGCCGCTTGAGCGACCCGTGGATGCCGTCGAAGATGTGCTTGCGGCTCAGTCCCACGTCGTTCGGACCCTTGCGACCGATCGGCCAGTAGACCTTCGTGAAGATCTCGAGCGATTCGCGCGGCTGCCCGTCGAGGGCCTTGCCGAGCACGACCTCAGCCGCCGTGTTCGCGTACGTGTCGGCGGTGTCGAAGGTCGTGATGCCGAGGTCGAGCGCCTTGTGCACGGTCGCGATCGCGGCCGAGTCGTCGACCTGCGACGCGTGGGTCACCCAGTTGCCGTAGGTGATCTCCGAGACCTTGAAGCCGCTGTTGCCGAGGTAGCGATAGTTGACCATGTCTCAACGCTACCGGCGGGCGAACGACCCGGGGCCGCCTCAGGGAAGAGGCATCGCGGTCGCGGCGGCGGCATCCTCTTCGGTCGCCACGAGCTGGCCGCAGGCGCCGTCGATCTCTTTGCCGCGGGTGTCGCGGAGGGTCGTCGGGATGCCGGCGTCGTTGAGCCTGCGGACGAACTCGTTCTGCACGTCGACCTCGGAGGCCGTCCAGATCGACCCCGGTGTCGGGTTCAGCGGAATCGGGTTGACGTGCACCCAGCCACGGCCGCGCGCATTGAGCTTGTCTGCGAGCAGGTCGGCGCGCCAGGCGTGGTCGTTCATGTCTTTGATGAGGGCGTACTCGATCGACACCCGGCGGCCGGTCTTGTCGAAGTACGCACGGGCGGCATCGAGCGCCTCGTCGACCTTCCAGCGCGAGTTCACCGGAATGAGCTCGTCGCGCAGCGTGTCGTCGGGTGCATGCAGCGACAGCGCGAACGTCACCGGGATCTCTTCGTCGGCGAGCTTGCGGATCGCCGGCACGAGACCCACCGTCGAGACCGTGATGCCGCGCGCGCTCATGCCGATGCCGTGGTCCTTGTCGACCATGACGCGGACGGCCTGCATGAGGCGGGCGTAGTTCGCGAGCGGCTCACCCATGCCCATGAACACGATGTTCGTGACGCGCTCATCGGCGTGACCGACCTTGCGCGGATCCTTCAAGCCGCCGTCGCGGATGAGGCGGTTGGCGGCGATGACCTGCGCGACGATCTCGGCGGCCGACATGTTGCGGGTGAGGCCCGCCTGGCCGGTGGCGCAGAACGGACAGTTCATGCCGCAGCCGGCCTGGCTCGACACGCACAGTGTGATGCGGCCCGTGTAGCGCATGAGCACCGACTCGACGAGCGCGCCGTCGTGCAGCTTCCACAGGAACTTGATCGTGTCGCCGCGGTCGGTCTCCAGGCGCCGCACCTCGGTGAGCAGCGGCGGCAGCAGGCCCGCAACGAGCTCCTCACGACCGGCGGCGGGCAGGTCGGTCATCGTGGCCGGGTCGTCGGTGTAGTGCGTGAACCAGTGCTTCTCGAGCTGCTTGGCGCGGAACCCCGGCATCCCGAGCTCCTTCACCTTCTCGACGCGCTGTTCCGACGTCAGGTCGGCCAGGTGCACCGGCGGCTTGCCGCGCTTCGGGCTCGCGAATTGCAGCAGCGGACGCCCCTCGGCATCCTTCGCCTGCGTCCACCCCTCAGTCCGAGGGCGCACCTGCGGCGCGCTCGAGGCCGCGGGCGCCGTGGCGGGGCGCGCCTGGCGCGGCTTGGTGGCGCGCACGGGAGTGGATTCGGTCATGCATCCAGGGTAGAGCCCCACCGCTGGGCGGATGCCGAGCCGCGGCGCGGCGAATACGGGACGCGTGTTGCCGTGTCGCCGTGCCTGATGCGACAGCACGCGTCCTCTCTTGGCCGGTCAGCGCACAGCCGCGGCGGGGGAGGATGGATGCGTGAGTTCACCGGCATTCGCGCAGCGCATCGTGTTCATCGACGTCGACGGGACGATCCTCGAGCACGGCTCGGTCATCGCGCCTTCGACCGTGGCGGCCATCCGCTCGGCCCGCGCGGCGGGGCACCGCGTGTATCTGTGCACGGGGCGCGCCGACGGCGACATCCACCCCGACGTGCGGGCGATCGGCGTCGACGGCGCGATCACCAACGGCGGGGCGTTCGCGACCGACGGCGACGACCTCGTCGTGTCGAAACCCATGCCGAGGGATGCCGCCGAGCATCTGGTCGCCTACTTCGGGCAGCACGGCCTGCACTACTTCTTGCAGACGCACGAGGCCGTGTTCGCCAGCGCGGGCATCCGCGCGTTCGCCGCCGACTTCTTGGCCCATCGCCGTGCGCAGCACGCCGCCGACATGCAGAAGCTCGGCATCACCGACGACGTCGCGGTCGCCGTGCTCGACGCGAAGTACCGGCCCGTCGAGGAGGCCGACCTCGACGCCGTCGCGAAAGCCGTCTTCATCAGCACCGCCTCCGACAGCCTCGACATCGCCCAGCGCGACCTCGGCGACCGTTACCTCGTGATCCCCGGAAGCATGCCGCTCCCCGGCGGCTCCAACGGCGAGATCAGTGTGCTCGGCACCGACAAGGGCAGTGGCATTCGCGGGATGCTCACCCACCTGGGGGCCGACGCCGCCGACACGATCGGCATCGGCGACAGCTGGAACGACCGCGAGATGTTCGACGTCGTGGGCACATCGGTCGCGATGGGGCAGGCCGACCCTGCGCTGCGGGAGCGCGCCGACATGGTCACGACGGCCGTCCTCGACGACGGCGTCTGGAACGCTTTCGTGCGCCTCGGCCTCATCGACGGCTGAGCGCGCGGGCGGTACCGTGGCGCCATGCACGCCGCGGAGCAGGCTGAGCTCGACGAGCTTCGCCGCCGTGCCTACGCCGACGACGCGGCGCTGACCGCGGCCGATGTCGCGCGCCTGCGTGCGCTCGAAGAGATGGCCCACCGGGAGCGCGAAGCCGTCGCCGCGGCTGCGCGGACGCTTGCGCGACCCGCGGCCGACTTCACTGAACCGCCGGAGGTCTTCGCTGAACCGCCACCCGTACCGGAGCCCGAGCCCAAGCCCACCGAATCCGTCGACGCGCAGGCCGCTTCCGCCCCGTCTCCGCTGCGGTCCTCGCCGAAGCGTCGTCGCCGTGCCGTGTGGACTGCGATCGTCGCCGTCGTCCTCGCGGTCGCCATCGGGTTCTTCGTGCTGAGACTCGTCGACACGGCATCCGGCACGCTCACCGAGACCACGACGCGCGAGGCCTACAGTCTCGCCCACTCCGGCGGCGAGGTGCTGCAGCGCATACCCGTCGAACACGGCTGGCAAGACGTCGACGTTGCGGACGGTGCGCTCGTGCCGAGATTTCCGACGAGCGGCGAGATCAGGGTCGCCCGACACCTCGCGACGCTGTACGGCTGGAACGTGTGGATTGCGGATGCCGACGGCGCCCTGCAGCCGGAGCAGTGCATCGTCATCGAACGCGACGGCGATGCGCGCGGGCGGTGCGTCGTCGCGGTGCTGCGCGGTGAGAGCGCCCTCGTCGCGACACTGCCGTATGAGCTCATCCCCGAAGCCGAACGACCCGAGGGCATGACCGTCGACGAACGGCTCGGCTTCTGGTGGACCGGCGACGCGTCGGTGTACGTCATCCGGGCGCCGATCGTGCAGTAGGCGCCTTCAGCGCGGCAGGAGTCGTTCGACGAGGGCGTCGGCGGCCGCCTCGATGTCGCGGTCCGGGTCGATGCGCACGGTCAGGGCATCGAGCACGAGACCGTCGATCGCGTAGTGGAGCAGAGCGATCTCGTCGGCCCCGCCGGGCAGCCCGGCCGCGGCATTGAAGGCGACGTCGGCGGCGAAACCGGCCCGGAACCACGCGCCCAGTCGCTCGGCGACGGCGGGGCGGCGGGCTGCTTCGAGCCGCAGTTCGATGAGCGCGAGCGTGACGTCGGGCGCCGCGAGCAGTCGGCGCACGATGTCGCGGGTGTAGTCGGCGAACAGGGCGCGGTCTGGCGAACGCTCGGCGAGGGCGGCGTGCACGGCGGGATCGGGCGTCAGCCGCTCACCGATACGCGTGACGAGGGCGTCGATCAGCGCATCGCGTGAGGCGAAGTAGTTCGACGCCGTGCCCTTCGGGACGTCGGCCGCGGCATCCACTGCCCGGTGGGTGAGCCCGCGAGCACCCTCGGTCGCGAGCACCCGCAGCCCGGCATCGGCGAGCGCGGTACGCCGGTCGTCGTTCTTCGCCATACCGCCACCATGGCATAACCACGACACATGTTGTACTCTCAAGAACCACTACATCTGTCGTGAATGGGAGAGTCCATGCGAAAGCTCGTCTACTACGTCGCCGTCAGCCTCGACGGCTTCATCGCCGGCCCCGGGCACCAGTTCGACGCGTTCCTCGCCGAGGGCGACCACGCCACGGTGCTGTTCGGGGAGTTCGGCGACGCCATCCCGAGCGAGTTCCGAAAGGCGGTCGGGCTGCCCGACACCCCGCAGCGGTTCGACACCGTCGTCATGGGCTGGAACACCTATCTGCCGGGCCTGGATGCCGGCTTCCCCAGCCCCTACGCACATCTGCGCCAGGTGATCGCGAGCCGTTCCGCGCGCGACGTGCCCGACGAGATCGAGCTCACCGACGATCCCCTCACGACCGTGCGGGCACTGAAGGCGGAGGACGGCCTCGACATCTACCTGGCGGGCGGTGGCGATCTCGCCGGTCAGCTCATCGACGAAATCGACGAACTCGTCATCAAGCGCAACCCGATGGCGTTCGGCACCGGCATCCCGCTGTTCGGTCACCACCCCTATCGGGTCGTGCCGTTCGCGCACGAGCGCACCCGCACGTTCGAGTCGGGTGTCGTGATCAGCGAGTACGCGCGCGGGTGATCAGTCCAAAAAGATGTCGGGGTACAGCTCGTTGTCGGGGGTGCCCGGGGTCGCGGCGTAGCCCGAGAAGTCGGTGACGCCGGAGGCCGCCAGCACGTCCTCGACGATGAGCGTCTGGCCGGTGTACGACGCGGCCGGCTGCAGCAGCACCTGGTAGGCGGCGTCGGCGTAGATCTCGGGCGTGCGGCTGACCTTCATCATCCGGTCGCCGCCGAGCGCGAACTGCACGGCGGCGGTCGCGATGGTCGTCGCCGGCCACAGCGTGTTGGCCGCGATGCCGTCCTTCGCGAATTCGGCGGCCATGCCGAGCGTCGCCATCGACATGCCGTACTTCGCCATCGTGTAGCCGGTGTGCGCACCGAGCCACTTCGGCGAGAGGTTCAACGGCGGCGAGAGGGAGAGGATGTGGGGGTTCTCGGCATCCTTCAGGATCGGCGCGGCAGCCCGCGAGAGCATGAACGTGCCACGCACGTTGACGTCCTGCATGAGGTCGTACTTCTTCGCGGCGAGGTCGAGCGAACCCGACAGGTCGATGACGGAGGCGTTGTTGACGACGATGTCGATGCCACCGAACTCACCCTGGGTCGTCAGCACGGCCTCGGTGATGTCGTCGTCGTTGCGCACGTCGCCGACGATCGGCAGCGCCTGACCACCGGCCGCGCGGATCTGCTCGGCCGCGGACTGCACGGTGCCCTCGAGCTTCGGGTGCGGGGTGTCGGTCTTGGCGAGCAGCGCGACGTTGGCGCCGTCGCGCGCGGCGCGCAGGGCGATCGCGAGGCCGATGCCGCGGCTGCCGCCCGACATCAGGATGGTCTTGCCGGCGAGGGACATGGTGCCTCCAGGTTGGACGTAGGGGGTCAGCGGGCGGACTTGCGGGATGCCGCGGCGAAAGCGGCGACGCGCACCTTCGACGCGTCGGTGCCGAAGGCGGCGCCGATCGTGCGCGCCTCGTCGGCGAGGTTGTCGGCGAAGGAGCGTTCGGCGCCGGTGCGGACGAGGCGCTTGGCCTGCCCGAATGCGGCGGTCGCGTTCTCGAGCCAGAACGCGGCGACCTCTGCGGTGCGCGCGGCGGGGTCGTCGGAGACCTCGTTGACGAGCCCCCAGTCCAGCGCGGTGTCGGCGTCGATCGTGACGTCTTGCAGCAGCATCCGCAGCGCACGGCGCTCCCCGATTGCGGCGGGCAGCAGGGTCGAGACGCCGAGGTCGGGGGTGAGGCCGATGTTGGCGTACTTGCTGACGAACTTCGCCTGCGGCGCGGCGACGATGTAGTCGGCGGCGAGCATGAGCCCGAGGCCACCGCCGGCGACCGCGCCCTGCACGGCCGCGACGATCGGCTTGTCGGAGGTGACGAACGTGCGGATGCCGTCGTGGATCGTGTGCGCCATCTCGGTGATCGCGTCGCCACCGGCACCCGACGAGGCCATCGCGACGACGTCGCCGCCGGCGCAGAACGCGGGGCCCGCGGCATCCAGGATGATCGCTCCGACGGAAGGGTCGGCGGTCAGCTCGTGCGCGAGGTCGCGCCAGCGGGTGCCCATCTCGAAGTCCATCGCGTTCAGGAACGCGGGACGGTTGAAGGTGAGCCGCGCGAGGGCGCCGTCGCGCTGCAGCAGGATCGTGTCGCTCATGGGTTCCTTACTTCGGGGCCATGCGGATTGCGCCGTCCATGCGGATCGTCTCGCCGTTGAGGTAGCCGTTGTCGATGATGTGCAGGGCCAGCGACGCGTACTCGTCGGGGCGGCCGAGGCGTGCCGGGTAGGGCACCTGCTCGCCGAGGGAGGCCTGCGCCGCTTCGGGGAGCCCCGCGAGCATGGGGGTCTCCATGATGCCGGGGGCGATCGTGCAGACGCGGATGCCGTAGCGGGCCAGTTCGCGGGCGATCGGCAGTGTCATGGCGTGCACGCCACCCTTGCTGGCCGAGTAGGCGGGCTGGCCGATCTGTCCGTCGAACGCGGCGACGGAGGCGGTGTTGATGATGACACCGCGGTCGCCGGATGCCGTCGGCTCGGTCTGCGCGATGGCGGCGGAGGCCTGTGCGATGACGTTGTAGGTGCCGATGAGGTTGATGCGGATGATCTTCTCGAACCCGGCGAGCGGCGACGGGGTGCCGTCACGGTCGAGCACCTTTGCGGGCGGGGCGATGCCGGCGCAGTTGACGACGACACGCAGCGGACCGGCCGCGGTGGCTGCCTGCACGGCGGCGGCGACCTGGTCAGCGTCGGTCACGTCTGCGGGCGCGAACGTGCCGCCGAGCTCGGCGGCGATGTCGGCGCCGGCCGAGGTCGGCAGGTCGACGATCACGACGTGCGCACCGGCATCCGCGAGCCGTCGCGCGGTGGCGAGACCCAGGCCGCTGGCACCGCCCGTGACGAGGGCGGACGCTCCTGCGATGTCCATTGCGTTCTCCTTCGAACTGGTCCTGCGTCCCACCATACGCGGCACTGCGTGCCAGTCGCGAACCGGGACGCGTCCAGGCTACCGGCGGCCGCTCGCGCGCGGCAGACTGTTCGGGATGGATCTCCGGCTGCGACGCGTGTACAACGAGCCCGCCCCCGACGATGGGTTCCGGGCGCTCGCATGAGCATTCCGGCGGCCGATCTCGACGTCCCGGCGACGGTGCGGGCGCTCGCCGGCGGCGCGGCGCTCACGCCGGTGTGGCGCAACGAGCTCGGCGGCGTGACCTTTCGCGCCGACGACGGCCGGCACATCAAATACGGACCCCGCAACACCGAGACCTCGATGGCCGACGAGGCGGAACGGCTGCGGTGGGCGGGCCGGTTCACACGGGTGCCGCAGGTGCTGGATGCTGGTGCCGACGCGACCCACGAATGGCTCGTGACAGCGACCCTCGACGGACGCTCTGCGGTGGATCCGCGCTGGATCGCCGAGCCCGCCGTCGCGGTGCGCGCGGTCGGCGAAGGGCTGCGGGCGCTGCACGATGCGCTCCCCGTCGCGGACTGCCCGTTCGATTGGGGCGTACCGGGTCGCATCCGGAACGCGGCAGCCCGCGGCATCCGTGTCGACGTGCGCCGGCACGAGACGCCGCCGATCGACCGCCTCGTCGTTTGCCACGGGGATGCGTGCTGCCCCAACACGCTGGTCGGCGACGACGGCCGGTGGTCCGCCCACGTCGACCTCGGCGCGTTGGGCGTCGCCGACCGCTGGGCCGACATCGCGGTCGCGTCGATGAGCACCGAGTGGAACTACGGCCCCGGCTGGGAGGACGAGCTCATCGCCGCATACGGCGTCGAGCCCGATCGGGAGCGCCTCTCCTTCTACCGCGACCTCTGGAACGCGACATGAGCTACCCGCAGATGTTCGACGACGACGATCCGCTGCCGCGGCATCGGCACGAGCTGGCGGAAAAGGGGACGCATGTTGTCGTCGCGGCGCGCTCGAAGCGACGATACGCGTCCCCCTTTTCAGGGACCGCGGCTCCAGGGACGGCGACTCCAGGGACGGCGGCTCCGGGGACGGCGGCTCCAGGGACGGCGGCGTCAGGACCAGACGAAGCGGAACAACCCGACGGCGACGGCGGTACCGAGGGCCACGGCGACGATCGCGAGCGCGCCGACGACGGCGACGGCGTCGCGCGACGTGAGCCGTGACCGGCGAAGCCAGGTACGCTCCCCCGGCGCCCCGAACCCGCGGGCCTCCATCGCCATCGACAGTTTCGTGCCGCGACGCACGGCGAACACCAGCAGCACGAACGCCATCGAGAAAAACCTGCGCAGCGCGCCGCGATCGCCCACGCCACGCGCGCGACGTGCGAGGGTCATCGACCGCCAGTCGTCGACGAACAGCCCGAGCGTGCGGGTGCCGGCGAGCACCCCCAACACGAAGTTCGTGGGCAGGCGCACGATCTGCGCCAACGCTGCCGCGAGCTCGTTCGGGTCGACGCGACCAAACAGCAGCACGGTCGGCACCGCGAGGGCGAGCACCCGGATGCCGACGGCCACCGCAGTCGCGATCGAGGCGTCGCTGATCGTAGCCAGCCCGAACGTCCAGTACACCTCGCCGCCGGGCTTGCCGTACAGCAGCACGCTCATCCCGGCGATCGGTGCGACCAGCAGCACGGGCAGGAGTCGTCGCAGCACCGTCGACAGGCGCAGGCCCGTCAGCGGCAGGCACAGCAGTTGGAGCACGACCGCGAGGATGCCGCTGACCACGTCGATCGAGGCGAACAGCGGCAGCGACAGCAGCACGGCCAGCAGCAGTCTGGTGGCGGGGTTCACGCCGTCGAGCCACGCGGTGCGGGTGACGGCCGGCTCGGTGCGCTGCAGCACGCTCATGCTGCGACCTCCCCGGCGTGCGGCAGCGACAGCTCGATGCGGTGGCCGCCCAGATGACTCTCCACGTCGGCGTCGTGCGTGACGGCGATCACCGTGCCGCCGCCGGCGATCTGCTCCTGCAGCAGCTGCACGAGTTCGATCCACCCGCGACGGTCCTGCCCGAAGGTGGGCTCGTCGAGGACGAGGACCGGCGGCGCCGTCGCGAGCGCCGTCCCTACCGACAGCCGCCGCTTCTGGCCCCCCGAGAGGGTGAACGGATTCGCGCGCGCCAATGGTGCCAGGTGCAGGCGCTCGAGCAGCTCGTCAACGATCGCCATCCGCGCCAAGTCGAAGCCCGCAGCGCGCGGGCCGACGGCGAGCTCGTCGCGCACCGTCTTGGCCAGGAATTGGTGCTCGGGGTCTTGGAAGACCACGCCGATCCGACTGAGGAGCTCGCGTGAGGTCCACTTCGCCGGGCGACGACCCTTGCGACCGGCGAGCGCCGGCGCGGCCTCGACGACGCCGCGAAGCTCCGGCAGCAGCCCGGCGAGCGTCAGCGCGAGCGTCGACTTTCCACTGCCGTTCACGCCGGTGATGACCGTGGCGGCCCCGCTCGGCACCGCCAGGCCGAGGCGAGTCTGCACCGCATTGCGCCCGTCGCGCGAGACGGCGAGCCCGCGCGCCCGGAGCACATCGCTGCCACCGCCACCCCGCGGCAATGCCGGAAGGTCGATGGCGCGACCGGGCACCCACACACCCGCGGCGGCGAGTGCGACGCCGTGCGAGGTGAAGACCTCGGCGGGCGGGCCGTCCGCGAGCAGTCCGCCCTCGGCATCCAGCACGATGACCCGGTCCATGAGGTCGACCCACACGTCGGTGCGGTGCTCGATCACGATCAGGGTCGCACCTCGACCGGCGACTGCCCGTTCGACCGCGCGCCGGACTTCGCCGACACCGGCCGGATCGAGGTTCGCCGTCGGCTCGTCGAGCAGCAGAAGTCCCGGCTGCATCGCGAGGATGCCGGCGATCGCGAGCCGCTGCTTCTGCCCGCCGGAGAGGTGCTTCGTCGGGCGATCGCGGGGTACGTCAAGACCGACGGCGTCGAGGGCGGCAGCGACGCGGCTCGGGATCTCGCTCGGCGGGACGCCCAAGTTCTCGCAGCCGAACGCGACGTCGTCGCCGACCGTGGACAGCACGACGCCGGCGTCTGGGTCTTGCAGCACGAGGCCCACCTGCCCGCGGCAGGCATCGGGCGCCTGGCCGTCCAGGCGGATCTCGCCGGTGGTCTCCCCCTCGTCGGCGCCGCCGAGCAGGCCTGCGAGACCGGCGAGCAGCGTCGACTTGCCCGCACCCGAGGCGCCGAGCAGCAGCACACGCTCACCCGGCTCGATCGTGAAGGTCACATCGGTCACGGCCGCGGCGCGCCGGCCGGCGTAGCGCCACCCCCAGCCCGACGCCGTGACACGTGTCGGACGGTGCACGCTCAGACCTCGGTGCGGGCTTCGCGTCCGGCGGCGAAGCGACTCAGCGCGCCGGTCGCCGCCAGCGCCCGAACCAGCAGCCAGCCGACGATGCCGGCGAGCACGATGCCCGAGGCGACCGCGACGCCGAGGTAGATGAGGTTGTATTCGAGGGTCTTGAGGATGTTCGGCGTCGTTCCGTAGAACAGCTCGAGCACCACTGCGCCGAGTGCCGCGCCGACACCGGCGAGGATCGAGACCGGCAGCGTGAAGCGACGGTAGAAGAAGGCGAGGAAGACCAGTTCGGCGCCGAGCCCCTGCGCCAGGCCCGACATGATCGTGCCGACGCCCCACTGGTTGCCGAGCAGCGCTGAGACGGTCGCCGCGACGAGCTCGACGAACAGCGCCGCGCCGGGCTTGCGGATCACGAGCCCGCCCACGACGCCGCCGAGCAGCCAGATGCCGAGCGCGACGCCGCCGAGGCCCGGGGTGAGTGCATCCATCGCACCCCACCAGGCGTACCCGACGGTGTTCCAGCCCGAGAAGACCAGACCGATCGCGACACCCAGGACGCTCGCGACGATGATGTCGACGGGGCGCCACGCGAAGCGATTCGCGGTGGCAGAACGGACGGTGGTGGACGACGCGGACGCGTGCATATCTACTCCTCCCTGCGCCGGCATGACCCGGATCAGGTTCGACGGTCGAAGCGTGGTTCGCTTCCTCTCAGCCCGGCTCACCGGACTCCCGTGGTTGTCGCGTCGAGTATAGCGCCGACGGTCACGGTAGTTTTGTCGCGTGGATGATGCGCGCGACCCCGACGGCGCACCTCGCAACCCCTCGACCGGCACGACGGCGCTCGCGTGGGTGGACGAGGAACGCATCATGTCGGGCGCCCAGCCCACCGTGCCCGCTCGCGGACGCGCGCCCGACCTGCTGGCCCGTCGGCCGCGACGACGGATCCCACCCACGTTCTTCCTCGTGCCGATCGCGACGGTGCTTGTGCTGGCCTGCGCGTACACCGGCGCAGCACTGCTGTGGCCGCTGCACAACGTGCAGCCCACCGTGACGGCGGCCGAGATCGCGACCGTGGCGGCACCCGAGACCGCCGTCAGCTGGCCGGAGAACGGCAGCGCCGCGGTCGGGGTCGACGGGCTGGAGACGGTCGCGGCATCCGATGACGAGGCCGTGCCGATGGCGAGCATCACGAAGCTCGTGACCGCACTCATGGTGCTCGACGAGACGCCGCTCGAGGTTGGCGAGCAGGGTCCCGAGCGCGAGATCACGTGGGCCGATCGCTACCGCTACTGGGAGTACCTTGCGCGCGGCGAGTCGGCGCTCGACGTGCCCGTCGACGGCACCCTCACGACCTACCAGCTGCTGCAGGGCATGCTCATGGGCTCCGCGGGCAACTACGCCGAGCTGCTGACCGCCGACACCTGGCCGACGGATGCCGAGTTCTCCGCCGCCGCGACCGAGTGGCTCGACGCCAACGGCCTGAACGACATCGTCGTGGTCGACCCGAGTGGCATCAGCCAGGAGAACGTTGCGACACCTGCCGCGCTCATCGACCTCGGCGAAGCCGCCCTCGACAATCCGGTACTCGCCGAGATCGTCGCCACCGAATCGGTGGAGCTGCCCGGCGCCGGCGAGGTCGAGAACACGAACGAACTGCTCGACGACGGCGCGGTGGGGCTCAAGACCGGCACCCTGTACGGCGACTACAACCTGCTCGCGGCCCGCGACATCGACGCCACCGACGCGGTCGTCACCGTCTACGCCGTCGTGCTCGGCCAGATCGGCAACGACGCCCGCTTCGACGAAGCGGAGCGGCTGCTCGATGAGGTCGTCGCCGAAGCCGAGACCCCGGTCACCCTTCCTGCGGGAACGGTCGCCGGTTCTGTGACGACCCTCTGGGGCGACTCAGCAGACATCGTCACCACCGAAGACGTGTCGGTGCTCGCGTGGAACGGCGCGTCTGCGGCATCCACCCCTGCGCTCGACCTGGGCGAGGCGGCGGCCGATCGCGAGGACGGCGACCCGGCCGGGACCGTGTCATTCGAGGGTCCGGTGAACGCGCAGACGGCACCGCTTGCGCTCACGGCGACGATCACCGACCCCGACGGGTGGTGGCGACTCACCCACCCGCTCGAGCTGTTCGGGCTGGGGTGAGTGCCGGGGTGCAGTTGAGCGCCGGCTCCCGGCATCCTTCGAGCGCACGGTTCGGCGCGCGTTCGGGAGGGGAACGGCGTTCGGGAGGGCCGCGGCGGCGGCGATCAGCCTCCCGAGTGCAGAGTTCCTCCCGAGCGCGCGGCGCCAGGGGCTAGAAAGGCCAAATCACCGGCACGTACAGCACCGCGACGGCGAGGAACCCGACCGTGAGCGGGGCCCCGAGGCGCCAGTAGTCGCCGAAGCGGTAGCCGCCGGGCTGCATGACCATCACGTTGGCGGGCGTGGCGACCGGGGTGAGGAAGGCCGCCGCCCCGGCGACGGTGAGGGCCATCATGAACGGCTGGATGCTGACGTCCAGCGTGGCGGCGATCGCCACCGCGATGGGGGCGACCACCAGCACGGTGGCGACATTGGAGATGAACTGCCCGAGCACCATCGTCAGCACGCACAGCACCAGCAGCGCGAGGTGCGGCGACGCGCGGCCGATGAGGGCGAGCACGCCGTCGGCGACGAGGTCCGCGGCTCCCGTGGAGGTGAAGGCGGCCGACAGTGCCATCATGCCGGCGATGAGGATGACGGTGGTCCACGAGATCGCGCGGTAGGTCTGCGGCACCGTCAGCACGCGGGTGACGATCAGCGCACCGGCGGCGAGCAGTCCCGCCACCGCCGGGGGCACGAGCCCGGTCGCCAGCAGCACGACCATGACGCCGAGGATCACGAGGGCTCGGCGGGCACCGCGGCCGAGCGGGACCGCCCGCTGCAGCGCCTGCGGCGAGGTGACGGCGATCACGTCGGGCGAGGCGGTGTAGCGGGTGAGCGACTCCCAGGGGCCCTGCACGAGGAGGGCGTCGCCGGCCTGCAGGGTGAGGGCACCGGCGATGTCGCGGGCGGGATGCGCCGGGTCGGGCGCCTCGGCGCCGCGGCGCACCGCGAGGATGACGATGCTCTCGTCGCTGGTGGTCATGCCCGCGCAGACGGTGGTGCCGATGAGGGCCGAGCGCGGTGCGACCAGCACCTCGGCCGCGCCGTCGCGTGCGCCGAACAGCACCCCGGTGTCGAGGCTCACCGCGTAGCTCTCCCGCAGGGCGCGGGCGTGCGCGCGGGGGTCGGGCGCGACGTCGGCGACCCGGTCGGGCACCCGGTCCGGCAGCAGCCGGTCGCCACCCAGCACGACGACCAGCACCGTGAGGGCGACCAGCGGGATGCCGGCGAGGGCGAACTCGAAGAACCCGAAGGCGCGACCGCCGGCCGCGGCGGCGGCATCCGAGACGACGATGTTCACGGGCGTGCCGGTGAGGGTGAGCAGCGACCCCGCGCTCGCGGCGAAGGCGAGCGGGATCAGCAGCTTCGACGGGACGAGGCCGGCACGCACGGCGACCACGACGACCACGGGGAGCAGGGCCGCGACGGCGCCGTTGATGCTGATGAACGCCGACAGTGCGGCGGCGAGCAGGGCGATGATGGCGGTGAGCCGCCGCCGGTCGGTGCCGGCCCGGCTGATCACCTGGTGACCCGCCCAGGCCGTCACGCCCGTGGCATCCAGCGCCTCGCTCACGACGAACAGGGACGCGATGAACAGCACCGTCGGATCGCCGAATCCGGCGAGCGCCTGCGCGAGGGTGAGCGTGCCCGTCGCCCACAGCGCCAGGACGACGCCGACCGCGATCACCGCGAGCGGCACGCGGTTGCTGACGAACGCGAAGATCGCCAGCCCCAGCACGATGAAAGTCCACACCGCGGGGTCCATGGTCCCACCCTAGTGACCCCGGGCGGGGTCACCCGACCCCACCCCACTGTCACCCCATCTCCGCCCGTGTCCATAGTCCAAGCCCGTGAACAACTGCGGGCCTGACACCCGACACGCCGGGCCGACGACCGGATGCGGCGGCGTGTCGCCCCGCATCCCCGCAGTTGTGCACAACCCGGACGGCAGGGGCGGCAAGAGGGTGGCGGCGGCGGGGAGGCCCGGTCAGGCGAACTGCACGACCTGCTGCAGACGGGTGCGGATGTCGAAGAGTTCGTTGCCGCCGATGTCGCGGGCGCCGGCGACGCCGCGGCGCAACACGGTCGACAGCGCCGACTGCGCGACGACCGCGACCGGCACACCCTTGACCTTGCCGAGTTCTTCGATCGCCGTGGCGATGTCGTCGTCGGGCACCACGACGATGACACCGCTGAACTTCACACGGGCGAAGCGCGCCATCGCGCGAGTGCGTGCGACGAGGGTCGCCACCGGTGTGCCGTCGACGCCGTCGCCGATGATCTCACCGCGGCGCAGCCGGATCGGCCCACCGACGTCTTCTGACAGCAGCCCGTAGAGCCCGCTCGGGCCGAGCACGATGTGATCGAGCTTCGCGTCGGGGTCTCGGGGGTCGACGGCGACGTCGTGCCAGACCGTGTAGCCCATGCCGAGTTCGCCGACGATGCGTGCCGTCGCCTCCTCGGCGATCGCGTCTGCCAGCAGCCGCCGAATCTCGCGGGGCGCACGCCGCACGAGCGCCGGGTCGTAGGGGTTCTCGAGCGTCGTGCCGCGACCGCTCCACTCGCGCATGAGGGTGAGGTACCGCTCGCGACGCCAGCCGCCGGGCTGACCGAACGAGCGGGCGCGCGGGCGGGTGTCGTTCGGCGCGTGCGGTGGGCGCCACTGCGGGGTGTCGGGCTCGTACGATGCGCCGAACCCGTGCCCACGGTCGTAGGCGGCACGGGCCTCGGGCGTGCCGACGAGCTCCCACGCCCGTTGCACCTGCACGAACAGCGCCGCGTCACCGCCGGTGTCGGGATGGGTCTGACGCAGCCGCAGCCGGTAGGCGCGGCGCAGCTCCTCGTCGGAGGCGTCGGGCGCGACGGTGAGCACCTCGTAGGCCGACGCCGACAGGGGACTGTCGAACACGCGTCAGCTCCAGAGCGGGGTCGAGGGCGTCGCGGCGAGCGCTTCGGCGCCGAGTCCGTCGGGCAGGTCGTCGACGGATGCCGGCTGCCATGCCGGGTTGCGATCCTTGTCGACCAGCTGCGCGCGGATCCCTTCGACGAGGTCGGGCCGGCTCGTCGCGAACCACATGACGAGGCCGTACTCCTGCTCGAGCGCGGCGCGCAGGTTCGGCAGGTCGCGGGCAGCGCGGACGGCGGCGAGGGTCACGGCAAGACCCGTCGGCGACAGCTCGCGCAGGGTCTGGGCGGCGGCGTGCGCCTCGGGTTCGCTGCGTGCGTCGAGCCGGGCGATGATCTCGGCGACGGAGTCGGCGGCGAACGCGTCGTCGATCCACGCACGCTGCGCGATGAGCCGCGACGGTTCGGGCGTCTCGTCGAACAGCAGCACGAGCTCGGTCGGCGTCTGCGGGTCGGCGCGGGTCACGAGCGCGTCGCGCAGGTCGTCGAGCCGATCCGACGGCACCATGTGGTCGGCGAATCCGGTGGCGATCGCATCGGCGGCATCCATCGTCGCCCCCGTCAGCGCGAGGTACTCCCCCAGGCGGCCCGGTGCATGTGCGAGCAGCCAGGTGCCGCCGACATCGGGGGTGAATCCGATGCGGGTCTCGGGCATGGCGAGCTTCGAACGCTCGGTCACGACACGGACGGCGGCGTGCCCGGCCAGGCCGATGCCACCACCCATCGTGATGCCGTCGGCGAAGACGACCACCGGCTTCGGATACTCGGCGATGCGCGCGTTGAGTGCGTACTCGGCCCGGAAGAACTCGCCGGTCTGGTCTGCCCGCCCATCGACGATGAGGTCGTAGAGGCCACGCACATCTCCCCCGGCGCACAGTCCCCGGTCGCCGGCGCCGTCGAGCAGCACGATCTGCACGTCAGCGTCATGCTCCCAGCGATCGAGCGCAGCGGCGAGGTCTCGGATCATGCCGAGGTCGAGCGCGTTGATGGCCTTGGGCCTGTCAAGCGTGAGCCTGCCGACGCTCCCCTCGGTGCGGACCATGACCTGGGACGACGGGGGCGCACTGCTCATTCCGTCATTATCCCCTGCGGCGTTGCTGGCGGCGCGGACGGGTCTCGTCCGTCAGGATGGTGAGGACCGCCCGACGACGAGAGGCCGCGCAATGCCCGAGGGACACGTCCTTCGCTTCACCGACGTCACCAAGCGATTCGGCGCCATCACGGCCGTCGACGGGCTCACCGCCGAGGTGCAGCCGGGCGTGGTGACCGGCTTCCTCGGTCCGAACGGCGCCGGCAAGACGACGAGCCTGCGCATTCTGCTCGGGCTCGTGCGCGCAACATCGGGCAGCGCCACGATCGGCGGACAGCGCTACGCCGACCTGCGGTTTCCGCTGCAGTCGGTCGGGGCAGCCCTCGAAGCCTCGAGCTTTCACCCCGGACGCACCGCGGCGAACCACCTCACGGTGTACGCGCAGGCCGCCGGCATCGCACGCTCGCGGGTCGACGAGGTGCTCGGACAGGTCGGGCTCGCCGATGCCGCCGGGCGCAAGGTGGGCGGCTTCTCGCTCGGCATGCGCCAACGCCTCGGCCTCGCCTACACGCTGCTGGGCGACCCCGGCGTGCTCGTGCTCGACGAACCGTCGAACGGGCTCGACCCCGAAGGCATCAAATGGATGCGGGGGTTCCTGCGGCAGCTGGCGTCGGAGGGCCGCACCGTGCTCGTCTCGTCGCACATCCTCGCCGAAATCCAGCAGTCGGTCGACGCCCTGCTGATCATCAGTCGTGGCCGCCTCGTCTTTCAGGGTGCGCTGCACGAACTGACGGATGCCGACGAATTCGCGACCGTCGTCGACGCGCCCGACCGCGCGGCCCTGATCACGGCGCTGACCGACGCCGACCTGTCGCACGATGCGATGCGCTCAGGGCTCACGGTGCACGGCGCCGACACCGCCACGGTCGGTGCGGTCGCGGCGGCCGCCGGGGTCGCGCTGTCGACGCTGCAGCGTCGCGGTCCGGCGCTGGAGGAGGTGTTCCTCGACCTCGTCAACGGCGTCCGTGTGCACGCGTCGGTGCACGCCGATGCCGGTGCCGAGGCCGATGGCGGAGATCAGGAGGCCGCACCCGCGCTGCGCACCGACGACGCCGCCACCGAGCCCGCGGCGACCCCGGCATCCGAACCTGCCGCAACGGCGGATGCCGGCACCGCAGCGCCCGCCGAACTCGAGCCCGCGGCGCCCACGGCCCGGACCGCCGCGCCGGGTGCCGCGCACGACGAGCCCTATGAGCCGGCCATCACCGAGGCTATCTTCGTGATCCCGCCCGACTTCGACGACAACGACGAAGGGGGACGAGCATGAGCCTCGCACGTGCGACCCGGTCTGAGCTGACGAAGCAGTTCACGACGTCGATGTGGTGGATTCTCGCGGTCGTGCTCGTCGTGTACATCGGGCCGACCGCGGCGGGTCTTGCCGCCGTGTTCGCGTTGAACGTCGACGGGTCGCTGGACCAGGCCGGCGGCGGCATGCCGCCGCTGCCCGCCGACATGCTGCCGGCGATGGTCTACAGCCTCGCGACCGCGATCGGCTATGTCTTCCCCCTGCTGATCGGCACGCTGCTGGTGACGGGCGAGTTCCGTCACCTCACGCTCACCCCGACGTTCCTCGCCGTGCCGCGGCGCGGCATCGCGCTCGGCGGCAAGCTGCTCGCCGGTGTCGTCATGGGGGCGCTGTACGGCGTGATCTCCGTCGTCATCACCGTCGGACCCGGCGCGGCGCTCCTGGCCGCATTCGGCGTCGACCCGCTGCTGGGCGAAACCGAGACGTGGGCGATGATCGGGCGGATGCTGCTGGCCATGATCATCTGGGTGATCGTCGGCTTCGGCATCGGAACCCTCGTGCGCAACCAGGTCGCCGCGGTCGTGGGCGTGATCGCCTTCACACAGTTCTTGGAACCGATCCTGCGGATGATCGGTGGGTTCGTCGACGGCGTGTCCGAGGCGACCCAGTATCTGCCGGGCGCCGCCTCCGACGCGCTCGTCGGCGCGAGCATCTTCACCGGCCTCACCGGTGCGACCACAGACGTCGCGGCCCTCGAGTGGTGGATCGGCGGCCTCGTGCTGCTCGGCTACGGCGTCGTGCTCGTCGTACTCGGCCACCTGGTGAGCTGGCGGCGCGACGTCAACTGACGCCGGTCACGCGGCAGGCCCGGTCACGCCGTCGCGGGTCGCGGTGCCGGTGCCGGTGCCGGCGACGGGCGGTGCACCGGAACAGCCCCCGTCGCGAGCGAGACCACATCGGTCGGCTCCCCTGCGGCATCGACCCGCAGGGCTTGCACGAGTGCGAGGCCGTGGCGGGTCGACAGCACGAGACGCGAGAACTCCGCATCCTCGGCCATGTCGATGACGACAGCTGGGCGGCCGCGTCGGACGATCACGAAGTCCGACCCGGCGGCCGACTTCCACGTGCCCATCGCGAGCACGCCCCGCAGGTGCGTGCCGGGGCTCGCGACGCCGCGCAGCCACGTCCACGCATCGTCGACGAGCTGCACCTTTCGGATGCCGGAGCGTTCGACGTGCACGTCGCCTCGGTGCAGCGACAGGGCGCGCTCGGTCACCGAGAGCCGCACTTCGAGTCGGGTCGAGTCGAGCAGCAAGGTGACCATGGCCCTCAGTCTGCCAGCGTCGGCCTCACGAGACGGTCACCGTGCGGCAACGATCCGGTGTCAGATCGCGAATTCGTCGCTCGCGTGGGGCAACGCGAAGCGCGAGACCGCTTCGATGAGCCCGTCGACGGTCTGTTCACGGGCAATGACCTTGATGCCCAGGCCCGCCTTGCGGGCGTCTTTCGCGGTACGCGGGCCGATCGCCGCGATGACGGTCTCGGTGGGAATCTCGGGGAACTGCGCGTGGACCTGTTCGGCGACCGAGCCGCTCGTGACGAGGATCGCGTTGATGCGACCTGAGCGGACGTCTTCGGCGATGCGCTCGGTCGCGGGCACGCCGACGGTGCGGTAGGCGACGACGCTGCGCACATCGTGCCCGGCCTCGCTGAGTTTTCGGGTGAGCACGGGCTTGGCGATCTCGCTGCGCAGCGTGAGGATGCGGCGGGGCTCGGACTCGAGCGCGATGAGCTGCGCAGCCATGCCCGCGGCGGAGTTGTCGTCTTCGGGCACCAGATCGACGCGGTATCCGACGGCGGTGAGCGCGGCGGCCGTGGTCTCACCGACGGCGGCGATCTGCGTGGATGCGGGGATCACGGCCCGGTAGGCGTAGAGCACGTCGACAGTGGTCGCGCTGGTGACGGTCAGCCAGTCGAAGGCGCCTGCGGCGAGGTCGGCGAGCGACTGCTCGAGCGTCGCCTGATCACGAGACGGTGCGAAGTTGATGAGCGGTGCGATGACGGGCGTCGCTCCCTGCGCACGCAGGGTCGCCGCCACACCGTCACCCCAGGGGCCGCCGCGGGGCACCAGGACGCGCCAGCCTTTGAGGGGCTTGGCCTTCTGGTCCGAAGCGAGGGGCTTTGTGTTCATGGGTCGACTCTCGTGATGCTGCATCATCGGTCGCCCGGCGTTCGAGCAACCGATGCACGCCCTCCCCACTCGTCACCGGGGCGACGAGGTGCGAGAAACGTCATCGGCAGCGTCTGCGTCTTTGCCGCTGCTTGCAGACGAGCATACCCCCGGGCGGCGGTGCCGGCGGCGGCGGGGGCAGCGGATCAGCGCGTGTAGAGCCGGACGATGCCCCAGACGGCTGCGCCCACCGCGACGGCAACGCCCACGACGGCAGCCGCTGCGATCGCGGGGCTCTCGCGGCTGAAGCGCCGCGCACTCGTGATGCCCTGATCGGCAGCGACCGCGACCCGCTTGGGCACGTTCGCCTTCTCTTCGATCGCGAACAGCGCCGCCTTCAATTCGGCGCGGGCCTTCTCGACCGGGTCGGTGATGCCGACGGGCACGGCGGTGCGGGGAACGGGAAGCTCAGAACTCATCGGCGACGTCCTTCACGATGGCGGCGTCGGTGCTGAGCGCCTTCGCCGGGTTCTCGGAACGGGAGAGGTGTCGGATGCGGGCGACGCCCAGCAGCGCGAAGATCACCGCGAGCAGCAGCCCGATGCCCGCGACGATGAGCGAGGCGAGCCAGGCCGGCATCCACGACGACAGCCCGATGATGGTGAACGCACCGGCGGCCGGGATGAACCAGAACAAGAAGAACAGCGCGACGATGAACCAGACGCCGCCCATGCCGACGTCCTTGCCGGCGCTCTTGGCCCACTTCTTGGCCGAGTCGATCTCTGCGACGACGAGGTTGCGCACCAGCTCGGGCACTTCGCCGAGCAGCGTGAACAGGCTGTCGTCGTTGCGATCGCGGAAGCCGCGAGGCGTGCTCATGTCACTTCTTCTTCGCGTCGTCGACGGCCTTCTTCACGCCGTCGGCGGTCTTGTCGGCAGCCTCGGCGACGTCGTCGGCCGATTCTTTGCCGGCCTTGATCGCCGCGTCGAGCTTCTGCCCGGGCGTCGCGCCCTTCTTCGCTGCCGCCTTGGTGACCTTGACGGCGCCGTCCCAGACAGCGCTCGGCAGCGCGAGCGCGGCCGACTTGCCGAGGTCCTTGACCTTGTCGACCTGGTGCTGCACGGGGTCGGTGTTCCAGACCTTCAAGAAGCCGGTCTTGATCTGCTCGTAGCGCTCACGGCCGGCCCGCGCGCCGAGCACATAGCCCGCGGCGAGTCCGACGACGATGCCAATCTTCCCCTTCATGGGGTCTCCTCACGCTCGTTGTCGGTGTCGCTGTCCGTCCAGGGTAGCCGCATATTCCGATTCCGGCATCCGGGGTTGACATCGAGGGGTCACACCGCTCCCGAGTCGCTCCACAGCGCGCGGCTGCGTACCGAGTCGGCCGTGCGGATGCCGGCGGCAACAGTGCGCGCGAGCCCGCTGCCGGCGATCCAGGCGCCGACGACCGCGAGGGTCGGGTGGGGTTCGAGGGCCGCCCGGACCGTATCGACGGTCTGCGCGTGGCCGCGGACTGCCGCAGGCGCGGCGCGGTATCGGCGTGCGGAGGCGGCGCTGACGACGCGCAGTTCTTCGACACCGAGCAGCGCCGCCGCCGCGGCCCGAGCCCGCTCGGTCCGGTCGCCGCCGGCGCGCTGAGCGGGCAGGGTGACGCGCAGCACGTGGTGTCCCGCGGGCAGCGCGCCGGCGAGCCACTCCCACACCGCCGTGGCGTGCACGACCGATGCCGAGCCGTCGAACGCGTGCACCTCGTGGCCGCGCGGCGCATCGTCGAGAGCGGGTGCGTCGACGAGCAGCGTCGTGACGTCGAGCTCATCGCCATGGTGCGATGCGGGCAGGGTGACGATGCCGTGCAGCAGCGACCGGGCCGACGGTCCGTCGGCGGCGACGATCACGGCATCCGCCTCGGCCGTCTCGGCCGTCTCGCCACCGACCTCGAGTCGCCACCGGTCGCCGTCGGCGTGCAGCGCCGTGACGGGCGCGCCGAGCCGGACGTCGGCGGCGAGGTCGTCGAGGGCCGCGGCGAGCGCGTCGACGAGTGTCACGAGCCCGCCGCGCAGCGACAGCACGGCCGGGTCGGGTGTCTGCGACCCGAGCTCGCCGACGGCGCCGGCGAGGGATCCGGTGCGGGTGAGGGCTGAGCTCAGGCCCGGCGCCGCGTCCTGCACGTCGATGTCGTCGGGGTGCACGCCGAACACGCCCAGCGACAGGGGCGCGACCATGCGGTCGACGATCTTCGCTCCCATGCGACCGCGCACCAACTCGCCGAGCGCCTGCGCGTGCCCGATCGTGAGCGGCGGACGCAGCCGGTCGAGGTAGGCGCGCCATGCACCCGACCAGCCGATGAAGCGTCGGGCGTCGTCGCCCCACGGGTTCGCGGGGATGCCGAGCACGCTGTCACTCGGCAGCGGCGCGGCATTCGGCGTCGAGGGCAGGCCCGCGATCCACCGCCCACCCGGCAATGGTGCAACGACCTCGCCCGCGAGGCTGAGGTGGTCGACGAGTTCGCGCATCACTTCGGACGATGCCGCCCAACGGTCGGCGCCGGCGTCGACGCGGATGCCGTCGAACTCAGCAGCGTCGATCGTGCCGCCGAGCCGGTCGGACGCCTCGAACAGCGTCACCGAGACGCCGACCTTCGCGCATTCGTACGCGGCGACGAGCCCCGCGATGCCGCCGCCGATCACCGCGATGCGGGTCTCTCGGGCGTGGCGGACGAGGTCGGGCGCGTCGGACATGCCTTCATCCTTTCACCCGGCACCTGTCGATGACCCGTGCACAACGTCGCCGATCCGCGCCACTGCGGCGCGGAATCGGCGTGCGCGGCCCGATCCGGCGCGGATGTGCGACGTTATACACGGGGGCGAAGTGGAACACTGGTGCTATGACGCTGCGCATCACCGACGACCCGGCCGCCGACCAGCTGCTCACCGACGACCCGCTGGCGCTGCTGATCGGTATGCTGCTCGACCAGCAGGTGGCGATGGAGACCGCGTTCGCAGGTCCCTTGAAGATCGCCGACCGCATCGGCACGCTCGATGCGGCCGCGATCGGCGGGTACGACCCGGAGCAGTTCGCGGCCGCGTTCTCGCAGACGCCCGCCGTCCACCGCTTTCCCGGATCGATGGCCGCGCGCACGCAGGCGCTGTGCACCGCGATCGCAGACGACTGGGGCGGCGACGCATCCGCCATCTGGACGCAGGGCGACCCCGACGGCGCCACCGTGCTGAAGCGATTGAAGGCGCTGCCCGGCTTCGGCGAGCAGAAGGCGAAGATTTTCCTCGCGCTGCTCGGCAAACAGTACGGGTACACCGGCGCGGGCTGGCGCGAGGCCGCCGGCTTGTACGGCGACGAAGGCTCGTTCCGTTCGGTGGCCGACATCGTCTCGCCCGAGTCGCTGACGAAGGTGCGGGAGTACAAGAAGGCCGCGAAAGCCGCTGCAAAAGCTGCGAAGGGCTGAACCATGGAACCCACCGGAGGCAGCGTCGCCGCATTCGTCGCCGGAGTGACCCCAGCGAAGCGCAGGCGGGATGCCGAGACGCTCATCGCACTCATGCGAGACGTGAGCGGTCGCGAGCCCGAACTGTGGGGCACGATCATCGGCTTCGGCAGCTGCCACTACCGCTACCCGACGGGCAATGAGGGCGACATGCCGCTCATCGCGTTCGCGCCGAGGAAGGCGGCATCCACCCTCTACGTGCTCGACGGCACCGGCGAGCACCCGGCCGAACTCGCCCGGCTCGGCCCGCACACCGCGAGCGTCGGCTGCGTCTACATCAAAGACGTCGAACTCGTCGACCACGACGTGCTGCGCACGATCGTGCAGAAGGCGTACGACTTCACGCTCGGCGGCGGCAACGACTACGCGAAGATCACCGTCACCGACTGACGGCGCCGTCCAGGACTCCCGTCGCGGACGGCGCCGTTCAATATTCAGTCTGCGCGCTGCGCGGCGCGCCGCGCCCGCCCGGAATCCCGCGGGACGGTCCCCGAACGGATGCCGCGGAGCCTGAATGTTGAACGCGACCGGCGCCCGCTCGAGACGGTCGCGCCGGTCGCGCGACGCTCAGGCGCCGCGCAGGCGCTCGGCGAGGTAGGTCTCGAGCGCGTCGAGGCCGACGCGCTCCTGGGCCATCGCGTCGCGGTCGCGGATGGTGACGGCGTTGTCGTCGAGCGAGTCGAAGTCGACCGTGACGCAGAACGGCGTACCGATCTCGTCCTGACGGCGGTAACGGCGGCCGATCGCGCCGGCGTCGTCGAAGTCGACGTTCCAGCCGCGGCCGCGCAGGCGGTCGGCGGTCTCACGCGCAAGCGGCGACAGGCGCTCGTTGCGCGACAGCGGCAGCACCGCGACCTTCACCGGCGCCAGGCGTGGGTCGAGACTCAGCACGGTGCGGGTGTCGGTGCCGCCCTTGGCGTTGGGCACCTCTTCCTCTCGATAGGCATCCACGAGGAACGCCATCATGGACCGGGTGAGGCCGAACGAGGGCTCGATGACGTACGGCACGTACGTCTCGCCGGATGCCTGGTCGAAGTACGTGAGCTTCTGGCCCGAGGCCTCGATGTGGCTCGACAGGTCGAAGTCTGTGCGGTTGGCGATGCCCATGAGCTCGCCCCACTCCTTGCCAGGGAAGCCGAAGCGGTACTCAACGTCGATCGTGCCCGCTGAGTAGTGCGCACGCTCGTCTTCGGGCACGTCGAACTGGCGCATGTTCTCGGGGTCGATGCCGAGCTCGATGAACCAGTCCCAGCACGCCTGCACCCAGTGCTCGAACCACTCGCCGGCCTCTGCCGGCGGCGTGAAGAACTCGATCTCCATCTGCTCGAACTCGCGCGTGCGGAAGATGAAGTTGCCTGGGGTGATCTCGTTGCGGAACGCCTTGCCGACCTGCCCGATGCCGAACGGCGGCTTCTTGCGGCTCGCGGTGAGCACGTTCGAGAAGTTCACGAAGATGCCCTGCGCGGTCTCGGGGCGCAGGAAGTGCAGGCCCGACTCGTCGTCGACGACGCCGAGGTAGGTCTTCACGAGGCCCGAGAACGCCTTCGGCTCGGTGTACTGGCCCTTCGTGCCGCAGTTCGGGCACGGCACGTCGCCGAGACCGTTCTCGGCCTTTCGGCCCTTGCGCGCCTCGAAGTCCTCGATGAGCGTGTCTTCGCGGAACCGCTTGTGACACTGCAGGCACTCCACGAGCGGGTCGCTGAACGTCGCGACGTGGCCCGACGCCTCCCACACGCGCTTGGGCAGGATCACCGACGAGTCCAGCCCCACCATGTCGCCGCGTCCGCGGACGAACGTCTGCCACCACTGGCGGCGGATGTTCTCCTTCAGCTCAGTGCCGAGGGGGCCGTAGTCCCACGCCGACCGCGATCCGCCGTAGATCTCACCGGCCTGGAACACGAACCCGCGGTGACGGGCGAGGGCGATGACTTTGTCGAGGCGAGACTGCTCGGCCACAGGTGGCTCCAAATGGTCGTTTTCGTGCGGTGCGCGATGGCGCGGATGCCGGAGACCCCGGCATCCGTCCAGTCTAGTCGTGCCGCTGTCGGGCGCCGGATTGAGCGACCGCCTGCAGGGTGCGCTTCGAACTCGGACGCGCATCGGCCGGTGTCACCGCACGATACGGTCGAAGGGTCATCCACAACTCAGGGGAAAGCAGGTTCGGAGTGGATATCCTCACTGCCGGCGGATTGTTCGTGCTCATCGGCGTCGGCGTCGTGGCGCTGGTCATCGTTCTCGTCATCGCGCTCATCGTCGTGCGCGCCTGGTACAAGGTCGCCAAGGCCGACCAGGCACTCGTGATCGTCGGTAAGAGCCAGAAGAACGCGAGCGGCGAATCGTCTCGCATCTCGGTCATCACCGGCGGCGGCGCACTCGTCAACCCGCTCACGCAGCGCGCCGAGATGATCTCGCTGCGCGCACGTCAGATCAAGATGGAGCCGACCGCGCAGTCCTCGACCGGTGTCACGGTCAACGTCAGCGGTGTCGCCCTCGTGAAGATCGGCTCCGAGCCCGAGCTCGTGCGCCGCGCCGCGGAGCGATTCCTCTCGCAGGACGGCGCGATCGAGCAGTTCACCACCGAACAGCTCGAAGGCGCCCTGCGTGGTGTCGTCGCGACCCTGACGGTCGAGCAGCTCATGAACGACCGGCAGAAGCTGTCGGACCAGATCGCCGAAGGCATCAAGAGCGACCTGCTCTCGCAGGGCCTCATCCTCGACTCGTTCCAGATCCAGGGTGTGACCGACAAGAACGGCTACATCGACGCGCTGGGCGCCAGCGAGGTCGAGCGTGTGCGCCGTGAGGCCGACGTCGCCCGCATCAACGCGGCCCGCGAGGTCAAGGCCCGCCAGATCGCGACCGACGAGGCGACCCTCATCGAGCAGACCGCGTACGACAAGAACACCGCAGCCGCCTCCGCCGAGGTCGGCCGCGCCCGCGCCGAGGCCGAGCAGGCCGAAGCCCTGGCCCGCGCAGAGCGCGAGCAGGCGGTGCTGCTGCAGCAGGCCGAGAACAAGCAGGCCCGACTCGACGCCGACATCAAGAAGGTCGCCGACGCCGACCTGTACCAGCGCCAGCGCGCCGCCGACGCCGAGGCCTACGCCCAGGTGAAGGCGGCCGAGGCGCGCGCACAGATCGCGGCACAGGAAGCAGAGGCCACGCGCCTTCGCGCCCAGGCCGACGCCGACGCCGTGCGCGTCGAAGGTGAAGCCCGTGCGACGGCGATCGAGGCCGAAGCCGACGCGCTCTCGCGCAACCAGCAGGCCCTCCTCGCCCAGCGCGCCCTCGAAGCGCTCGTGCCGATGATGACCGAGTTCGCCCGCGGCTTCGACAAGGTCGGGTCGATCACGGTGCTCGGCGGCGAGGGTGCGTCATCCCACATCGCGTCGGAGTCGGCATCCGGCATGCGCGCCACCTTCGACGCCGTCGAGGCCGCCACCGGCATCGACCTGCGCCAGATCATCCAGGGCCAGGCGACCGGCCGCGGCATGGCGCAGGGCCTGCAGGACGAGCCCGCACCCACCCGCGCGTCGCGTCGCGCCGCGACTGCCTCGGCATCCGCGGAGGAGCCCGTCGCCGACGCGTCGGTGGCGCGTGCCGTCGAGATCGGCCAGGAGTTCGCCGCCGGCGACGGCGCGCAGGCCTGATCGACCCTCGTTCCGCGGCTCCGGCGTTGACCAGCGCCGGAGCCGCGTAGCCTTGAGACGTGTTCTCGCGCCTGTTCGATCGTGCTGCGCCACTGTGGCGGGCAGCCGAGACGCTGGGCGACATCATCGTCGTCAACGTCCTGCTCGTGCTTTCGGCCATTCCGATCGTGACCTTCGGCGCGGGACTCACCGCCGCGTACGACACGGCTCGACGCCTTCAAGACGACGACTCCGGCGCCGCCCGCCTGTTCTGGACGTCGTTCCGCACGAACTTCAAGCAGGCGACAGCCCTCTGGCTCATCGTCGGGCTGGTCGGCGCAGCGATCCTTTCAACCTGGCTGTTCGTTCGCGCAGAAGAACTCGTCGTGCTGAAGGTTCTGCTCACGATTGTCTACGCCCTCGTCTTTCCGTACGTGTGGGTGCTGCAGGCTCGCTTCGAGAACTCCGTCGCAGGCACACTGCGCAATGCAGCCATCATCGCCATCGGGCGCCTCCCCTACACCGCAGGCGTCGCCCTCATTCAGGTCGTGGTCGCCGCGGTGATCGTCGCCACCTGGATCTATCTGCCGCAGGCGGTCGCGTTTCTGCTGCTCCTCGGCTACGCGCTCGTAGTGTTCGCGGCGTCACCGCTCTTGGAGCGTGCGATCTCACCGCTGCTGCCGACCGAAGCGGACAGCGTCGCCTGAACGTCGTCATCGATCGTTCGAACTGACTCGCGCTCGATCAACCGCCCACGAATCCACACCTGCTCGACGTGTCGGCGCGGCGATCTGATCGTCTCGACCAGGAGTCGCGCCGTGGTCTGGGCGATCGCCTCAATCGGCTGCTCGAGCGTTGTCAGCCGCGGCCGCGAATACTCTGCGACATCCAGCCCATCGAAACCGACGAGCGACACATCGCCCGGCACCGACAACCCCGCCTCGTCGAGCGCCCGTGCGGCACCGATCGCCACCGCGTCACACGCCGCCACGAACGCGGTCACGCCCCGTGCCGAATCAGGGTCACGACGAAGCCAACGTCGCAACGACTCATAGCCATTGCGCATCGTGTACACCTGCGACTCGATCACCGACTCGACGATGAGCGAATCATCGCTCTCGATCTCGGCATCACGAAGGGCAGCCCCATAGCCCGAAAGACGCAACGCCCATGCGTGTTCGTGATCACGTTCACGACCCGCGCCGATGAAGCCGATCCTTCGATGACCGCGCGCGATGAGATGCGCCGTCAGGTCGCGCGCCCCCGACGCGTCATCGACAGACACCCACGATCGCTGCACCTCGACACCGGAATAGTCAGACGTCGTGCAGAAGACCATCGGAACATCGATCTCGGCCAGCCTTCGGCTGAGCTGCGCTGAGGCCTCGCGGTCAGCGCTGCCGTAGCGACCCAGGAACACGACACCCGCAAACCGTCCACCGCGCACGACCCGCTCGACGGCCGACGCATGATCGTGCTGCTGTTCGGAGATGTGCGCGATCGTGGTGTCGAAACCGCGCTTGCCCAGCTCGACTTCGAGACGCTCGAAGATCTCCATGAGCATCTGACCGAACTCACCCTGGATGAACACCGCGATCGTGTCGCTGGAACCGATCTTCAACCGTCGAGCCATGCTGTTCGGCACATACCCATGCGCCTGCGCCGCAGCAACGATCCGCGCACGCGTCGCAGGGTTCACATCGGAGCGGTCGTTCATCGCGCGAGAGACCGTCGACACGGCCACCCCGCAGATGCGAGCGAGTTCCTTGATGGTGATCTCGGACACCGAACGAGCCTCCTTGCCCGCGGATGGGGATACTGCCGCCGAACGCGAAGCTATCCCTTGACCGCGCCGGCAACGACGCCCTTGATGATGTGCTTCTGGCTCACCAGGTAGAAAGCGATGACCGGAACCATGGCGAGCACGAGCACGCCCATCATAGCTCCCATGTCGACCGACCCGTAGCCGCCCTTGAGGTACTGGACCGCGATGGGAATGGTCTTGAAATCCTTCAGATCAAGGGTGAGATACGGCAGCAGGTAGTCGTTCCACAGCCACATGACCTCGAGGATCGCGACCGTGATCACCGCCGGCTTCATGATCGGCAGCACAACGAGGAAGAAGGTGCGGACCGGGCCGCATCCATCGATTGTCGCCGCTTCTTCGATCTCGTACGGAATGCCCTTCACGAAGCCCGTGAAGATGAACACGGCCAGCCCCGCCCCGAACCCGAGGTAGATGATCCACAGTCCGAAGGGGTTGCTGAGACCGAGGTAATCGGCGAGCCACGACAGGGTGAACATCACCATCTGGAACGGCACGACGAGGTTGAACAGGAACGTCGTGTAGAGCGTCTTCGCGTAGCGGTTGTCGGCTCGAACGATCCACCACGCCGTCATCGACGTTCCGGCGAGGATGAGCGCGGCAGCTCCCACCGTGATCACGAGCGACCACATGAACGACGCGATGAAGTCGGTCAGCTCGATACCGCGGACGTAGTTCTCCCACCCCACGAACGACTCCGCCGTCGGGAACGCGAACGGCTCCGACGCGATGTAGACCTTGTTCTTGAAGGAGTTGATGACAACGAGAACGATCGGATACAGGTAGGCGAGCGCGATGACCGTGAAGACGGTCGTCCACAGCCAGGGGCGACGCGGGTTGTCGTTCACGAGATCGACTCCTTCGAGCGCGCGTAGCGGTTCTGCACGAGCGCGATGATCGCGACGATGATCAAGAAGATCACGGCCTTCGCCTGCCCGACACCCTCGAAGCCGGCGCGACCGTAGAACGTGTTGAAGATGTTCAGCGCAAGCAACTCGGACTCACGAGCCGGCGCACCGTTCGTGAGCGCAAGGTTCTGATCGAACATCTTGAAGCCATTGGTGATGGTCAAGAACGTGCACACCGTGATCGACGGCATGACCAGCGGGATGATCACGCTGCGCAGACTGCGGGCGCGCGAAGCGCCGTCCATCTCGGCAGCCTCGATCAACTCGGACGGGATCGACTGCAGCCCGGCGATGTAGATGACCATCATGTAGCCGATCTGCTGCCAGCACATGAGGATGACCATGCCCCAGAACCCGTATGAGGCGTCATAGGTGATCGAGCGCGCCCACATCCCCAACACACCGTTCAGGAGCAGCAGCCAGATGTAGCCGAGGACGATGCCGCCGATCAGGTTCGGCATGAAGAACACGGAGCGGAACAGGTTTCGCCCGCGGAACGTCTTGACCAGCAGGTACGCGATCGCGAACGCGGCGACGTTGATGATGATCGTCGTGACGATCGCGAACGCTGCGGTGTACCAGAGCGAATGCAGGAACGTCGCATCGGAGAACAGCGCGACGTAGTTGTCGAGGCCGACCCACTCGCTTCGCGTGACCGTACGGAACTCCGTGAACGACAGGTACACGCCGAGCGCGAAGGGAACGATGAATCCGATGATGAAGGCCGCCACCGTCGGACCGGTGAACAGCCAGCCCCAGCGGCGGAGTGACTTCTTCATGTGGATGCTCCTCGACAGCGGTGTGCCGTGGGGACGTCACGTCCCCACGGCACACCGATTGGATCAGTGCGTCAGCGCGTACTCGCTGGCCCAGCCGTCGACGAAGGCGGTCTCGACGCCGCTCCAGTCACCGGTCTCCTGTGCGTACTGCAGCAGCGCCTGGCCGACGCCGTTCTTCCACTCCTCCGAAGGCATGACGGTGAAGTTCCACGTGACCGCGGTCTTGCCTGCCGCGGTGTACTCCGCGTCAGCCTGGATGAACGGGTTCGAAGGCAGGTAGTCGGCGAACGTGTCGAAGGGCGTCACGAATCCCATGGTGTTGGCGAGGCTGTCACGGCCCTCGTCCGACGAGATGACCCACTCGAGGAACTCCTGCGTCGCCTGCTGGTCCGCGTCCGAAGCCTCGTTGTTGATGACCCAGTAGTTCTCCGAACCGGTGGTCAGACCCTGGTTCTCTTCACCTTCGGCGCCGATGTAGATCGGCAGCATGCCGAGATCTTCGTCGGCGACGGCCTGGCCCTTGATGTCGTTGTACGCCCACGTGCCGTTCTGGTAGAACGCGGCCTTTCCGAGCGCGAACTCGGCATTGGCGTCTTCACCGGTCTTGCTTGAGAGCAGCGTGCGCTCGGTGGTGGAGTTGTCGATGTACAGGTCGAAGATGCGCTGGTAGCCGTCGAGGTACTCGTCGGTGATCGTCTCGGGCTGCCCGGTCACGCCATTAGCCTGGAACTGGTAGTACAGGGGCAGGTTCGCGAGGTGCGTCTTGAAGCGCCAGTCCGAAGACGGGTCGAACCCAGCAGAGGTGAACGCGCCGTCGATGCCGAGCTCGTCCTTGTTCTCCTGGATGCCTTCGACGACGGCCTTGAGCGTGTCGAAGTTCGTGATCTCTTCGATCGACGACACTGCCGCGCCCGGCAGGGCGATGTAGTCGTTGACGATCTTCTTGTTGTAGATCAGGCCGTAGGTCTCTTGCACGTACGGGATCGCCAGCACGGCGTCGTCGTCACCCGTGAGCGCGACCGACTGGTCGTTGAGGTGCTCGTAGATGGCGGTCTCAGTCAGGTCGGCCGCATAGTCTTTCCAGTTGGCGAGCCCCACGGGGCCGTTCACCTGGAACAGGGTGGGGGCGTTGCTCTTGGCCATCTCCGACTTCAGCGTCGTCTCGTAGGTGCCGGCAGCTGCCGTCTGCACCTCGACCTCGACACCGGTCTCATCGGTGTACTGCTCGGCGAGCGCCACCCAGTCCTCCGCCTGCTCCGGCTTGAAGTTGAGGTAGTAGACCTTGCCGTCAGCGTCGCCCGTGCCACCCTCGGTGGTGCCGCATGCGGTCAGTGCGCCGGCGAGCGCGGTCACGGTGATGCCGGCGGCGACGACGGTCGCCATCCTGCGCTTGTTCATGGTCCTGGGGCCTTCCTTCATTGGATCGAGGACACGTGCAGGCACGACATCGCTGTTCGGCCTTGCATTCGGGTTCCGGAAACGATTCCGTTCGCTTCCGAGCGCGATCATACGCTCGACATGGAGCGAGATGCAACACGCACCGACGGCGTGTCTGCCCGATGAGGCTGAAACCCTTGATTTCAGGGCGAAATCACACCGTGACGGCCTCGACCGTGAACCCCTCCAACGCGTCGGAATCGATTTCGACGCCAAGGCCCGGTGCGGTCGGCACCCGGACGTGGCCGTCCTCGAGCACGACGGGCTCGGTGACGATGTCTCGCGTGTAGAAGCGGTCCGATGCCGAGACGTCACCGGGCAGTGTGAAGCCGGGCAGGGCGGCGAGCGCGGCGTTCGCGGCCCGGCCGATGCCGGTCTCGAGCATGCCGCCGCACCACACCGGCACCCCTGCATCACGACAGAGGTCATGGATCGCGACGGCCTCGAGGTATCCGCCGACCCGGCCGGCCTTGATGTTGATGATCGACGCCGACCCGAGTGCGAGGGCGTCGGCCGCGGCCTTGCGCGAGACGATCGACTCGTCGAGGCATACCGGCGTCTGCAGGCGCTTCGCGAGCGTCGCGTGGTCGACGATGTCATCCTCCTGCAACGGCTGCTCGATCAGCAGCAGGTCGAACCGGTCGAGTTCGGCGAGCGTGTCGGCGTCGGCGAGTGTGTACGCCGAGTTCGCATCCACCTGCAGCGGAATCTCGCCGAACGCGGCCCGCACCGCCGCGGTGTCGTCGACGTCACGACCGGGCTTGATCTTGATCTTGATCCGCACGTACCCGGCATCCAGGTAGCCGGCGACGGCGTCGACGAGTGCCGCAGGATCGCGCTGGATGCCGACCGACACCCCGCTCGGAATGCGGTCGGTCGTCGCGCCGAGGTGGGTCGCCAGTGAGATGCCGTCGGCGCGGAGCGCGGCGTCGAGAACCGCCAGCTCGAGACCTGCCTTGACCATGCGGTGGCCGACGAACGGTTCGAGCACGCCCGCGACCTCATGCGGGGCGACCGTGCCGCGGTCGAGCAGCGCCGGCGCGAGGAAGCGCTGCGCGACGTCCCACGCGCCCTGCGTGTATTCGCTGGAGTAAAGGGGGGCCTGCTGTGTCACGATCTCGCCCCACCCGTCGCCGTCGGCCGTGCGCGCCCGCACGACGATGACCTCTCGCACCGTCTCGGTGCCGAACGAGGTCGTGAATGGTGAGACGAGCGGCAGGTGCAGCACGAGCAGCTCGAAGCCCTCGAGGCGGACGGCGGAAGCGGGACTCGTGATCGGCATGCCGCCAGGCTAGCGACGGCGGGTCAGGATGGCGGCATGGAGACCCCGTCGCGCACGCTCACCGCGGATGCCGCACTGCCCTCACGCGCGCCGATCATGCCCGGCGGACGAACAGGTAGCCTGCGTTGTCGCGGTAGCCGCCGACGACGAGGCCCTCGGCGTACAGCTGCTGGAACCGTTCGCGCACGCGTCGCCGCCACACCTCCGCCTCGGCCTGGTCGGTGCGCCGCAGCGCTTCGATGTCGCGCGGCAGCGGCACGGTGTCGACGATGTCGCTTTCGGCGGGGGTGTGCGGGCGTGCGGCGGCAACCGCCCACGACACGAGCAGCCGGTCGGTCTCGTCGCCGCGGTTGACGCCGTCGGTCATGGGCCCATAGTGGTCGACGAGGTACTCGGTGGCACGCGCGCCGAGCACGATCAGGTTGAAGTGCGCGTTGCGGGCCACGAGCGGATCGAAGGTCCAGGTGATGTGTCCGACCGACCTCGCGAGGGCCCACTCGCGCTGGTGCTGCTTCAGCACGCGCCCGAGGCCCTTCGCCTGGTAGCCGGGCAGGATGCCGGTGATGTGCGAGTGCATCGACCGCTCTGTGGGGCCGGCGAAGAACGCCGCGGAGGCGCCGATCATGCGGTCGCCGTCGAACAGTCCGACGACATAGTTGCCGGAGTGTTCGAGCGCGCGCAGCAGGTTCGCGGGCATCGAACCGCGATCCGACCACACCGCGTCGAGCACCGCCGCCCCCGCAGCGCACAGGTCTGCCGTGTCGAGTGGGCGGATCTCGATCTCACCCGAACCCGGCGCTGGGATGGCGGCCTGCGACACCGCGCCGGGCAGCGCGATCGCGCCCGTCTCGGGTGCGCCGGCACCGACCGTCAGCACGTGCTCGGCGAATAGTCCGGGCCATGCCGTCACGCCGTACGGGGTGCGGGCGACGACGACGTTGCTGTCGTCGATCAGTTCGCCCAGGCGCCGGGCCGTCCGCAGCGGGTGGGTGGGGTCCTGCGCCCACGCGAGGATGAGCGTCGGCACGCGGATGCCGCGCACCGCATCGGCCGCGGGAAAGTCCGTCGCCGCGGCTCCGCGCAGCACCGTGGGCAGCAGCGCTTCGGCCACGGAGGGCCGGGTCGCGGGTGCATCGGCGAGGGCCGGCGGTACCGGTGCGGTGCTGCCGATCTCTTCGAACGCGGCGATGCCCTTCGCCTCGATGAGCGATGCGCCCTCGAGGTAGTGCCCGGCCTGCGCGGCACGGGTCTTCCACGCGGTCGGCGGCGTGACGAGGGTGAGCGTCGCGAAGCGCCCGGCATCCTTCACCGCGGCGTGCAGCAGCGTGGCAGCGCCCATCGATGCGCCGACCCCGTGCACCTTCTCGCCCGGCGCGACGTGGTCGAGCAAGGCCAGCAGGTCGTCAGCGAGGTGGTCCCAGCCGTAGTCGGCGGCACCCGGGCTGCCCGTCGAAGCGCCGTGACCCCGCGCGTCATAGCGCAGGATGCGGTGCGACCGCAGCGACCGGCCGAGGTCGAGGCCCAGCAGCGCGTCGCGTTCACGACTGGAGGTGAGGCCGTGCAGCTGCACGACGAGCGGGCCGGATTCGCCGGCGAGATCGTAGGCGAGTTGCGCGGTGCCGAGGTCGAGTGTGTGCACGACGCCTCCCTGTCGCAGAGTGGAAATCCCGTGGCCCTACACTACGGCGCAATGCGACTGACACATGTGCTGCAGCTGGCGCTGCCCGAAGGCGCTTCGACGGGGCGCCTGTCGACGTGCACGATTCCCCTGACGCCCGACCCGCGGCGGCCGCTGCCGATCTCGTTCGACCAGCGCCGGCACCTCGAAGCCGGCGACCGCGCCGGGTCGTGGATGGCCCTGTCGTTCCGCCTGCCGGGCCCGGTTGAGCGCGAGGCGATCGGGCGGGCATGGGCGGCCGTCGTCGCGCGCCACGGGACGCTCCGCACGGTCGTCTCGGCGGATGCCGACGGCCTGACCCTGCACGAGGCGACGCCCGGCGATCCCGAGTGGCAGGAGCACGCGATCACCGACGACCCGCGGGCGGTGCTGCGTGGCGTGCTGGATGCCGCATGTCGGCCGTTCGGTGCACCCAGCCACCGGGTCGCGCTGCTCGAGACCGGCGACGAACCGCCCGTGGTGGTGATCGCGTCGGACCACTCCCACCTCGACATGTGGTCACTGCTCATCCTCGCCCGCGATCTCGTTGATGCCCTGAAAAACAGCGGCCCGCTCGCGGAGGCGCCCGCCTTCGCCGAGCACACACGCCTCCTCGAGGCCGCGCCGCCCGCCCCCGCCGACGTCACGGCGCAGTGGGAGCGGATCATGGCCGACGGCGGCGGACTCATGCCCGTCTTTCCGCTGCCGCTCGGCGACCTCTCCTCGCCGCGCGACGAGATCGTCGTGGTGCGCGACGTGCTCGACGCCGACGGCTATGCCCGACTCGGTGCGCGCGCCGACGCCGCGGGTGTGCGTGTGGCCGCCCTCGCGGTCTCGCTGCTGACCGAAGTGACCCGTCGCGTCGCCGATGCCCCGCTGCGCGCCGTCTTCCCCGTGCACAGTCGGTTCGAGCCGCGGTGGCACGAGGGCGTCGGATGGTTCATCACGAACGCGGTGATCGACTGCGACGCCGACGACCCGGCATCCGGTGCCGCGGCCGTCAAGCGTGCGCTCGCGCTCGGCTCGCATCCGCTCGCCCCGATCCTCGCGCCGTGGGGAGGGATGCCGGCGACCCCCGGCATGTTCGCCGTGTCGTGGTTGGACGCCCGCCGCATCCCGATCGAGGTGCCGGGCGCGACCGAGGTGCAGTGGGTGTCGGCGGCGACGCAGACCGACGGGGTCATGATCTGGTTCCTCGCCGGCGACGACGGGCTGCACCTTCGCATCCGCTTCCCCGACACCTCCGAGGCCCGCGTGCACGTCGGCCGCTGGCTCGACGCCGTCACCGCCGCCCTGCAGGAGGCCGCCCGGCTCGGCCCTCGGGGGGTTGTCACGCCGGTAGCCTGAGGCAGTGGGACACCCGGACGACGAGCGCAGCAGACTCACCCGGGTACCGCCCCAGGGCGCCATCGTCGCCGTGCTCGCGATCGCCGGGCTCGCGTCGTCGTTCATGTTCACGCTCGTCGTGCCGATCCAGGCGAAACTGCCCGAACTGCTGCACGCGAGCCGCGAAGACACCGCGTGGGTCGTCACCGCGACACTGCTGGCCGCAGCGGTCATCACCCCGATCTCGGGCCGCCTGGGCGACATGTACGGCAAACGGCGCATCGTGCTCGTGCTGCTCGCAGTGCTCGTCGTCGGCTCGGTGATCGCCGCGCTGTCGACCGACATCGTCGGGGTCATCATCGGCCGCGCACTGCAAGGCGCCGTCACCGGCGTCGTGCCCCTCGGCATCTCGATCCTGCGGGACGTGCTGCACAGCGACCGCGTCGACAGCGCGATCGCGCTCATCAGCGCGACGATGGGCGTCGGCGGTGCACTCGGGATGCCGCTGTCAGCGCTCGTCACGCAGTACGCCGACTGGCACGCACTGTTCTGGATGGCGGCCGGCATGGGCGCTGTCGTGTTCGCCCTCGTGCTGTGGATCGTGCCGGTGAGTGTGCTGCGCACCGCGGGCCGCTTCGACTACGTGGGCGCCGCGGGCCTCGCGGCGGGACTCACCGGCATCCTGCTCGCCGTCTCACGCGGCAACGAATGGGGCTGGACCTCCCCCGCCGTCCTCGCGTGCGGGCTCGGCGGACTCGCGGTGCTGCTCGTGTGGGGCTGGTACGAATTGCGCATCGCGCAGCCACTCCTCGACCTGCGCGTCGCGGCCAGGCGCCCCGTGCTGCTCACGAACATCGCGTCGATGGCGATGGGCTTCTCGCTCTTCAGCTCGAACGTGTCGTACCCGCAGCTGCTCGAACTGCCCGCCCCGGCAGGCATGGGACTCACCCTGCTCGCCGCGAGCCTCGTGATCGCACCGGCCGGCCTCGTGATGATGGTGCTCTCGCCGTACTCGGGGCGCCTGGCACGCACGGTCGGCCCGCGTCGACTGCTCGTGATGGGAGCGATCGCCCTCATCGTCGCCTACGGCTTCTCGCTGCTGTGGTCGGACGAGGTGTGGCATGTGCTCGTCGCCAACCTGCTCGTCGGCGTCGGCATCGGTTTCGGGTACGCCGCCATGCCCATGCTCATCATGCGCTCGGTGCCGCCCAGCGAGACCGGCGCCTCGAACGGGCTGAACGCCCTGTTCCGCTCGCTCGGCACCTCGACCGCCGCCGCCGTCATCGGCGCCGTGCTCGCCACCTTCACCACCGTGCAGAACGGCGTGAACGTGCCGACGCACGTCGCCTACGACCTGTCGTTCGTGCTCGGCGGCGCCGCTGCGGTCATCGCGCTCGTGCTCGCCGCCTTCATCCCCCAGCGCCCCACGATCGAGCGGCATCCTTCGCTGCCGGAGTGAGGCGAAGGGCTGGTTCCGGCGAGCGCCCTCAGCCGCCGTACTCCTCCAGCGCGGAACGGATGTCGGTGCGCGAGAAGTCGTCGCCGACGTACAGGAGCGGCTCGTCTTCGACGGATGCCAGTGCGTAGCTGAACGTGTCGCCGAGGTTGAGCTGGGCGGGGTGCCGGGATCCTTTGCCGAACTCCCTGTAGGACAGCGCGGCCGCATCGGCATGTCGCTCGTCGAAGGCGGCGACCTCGATCTCGAACTGTCGGAGCAGCGCCTCGAGTCGACGCAACCCGACCACGCCGTATCGCGCACCGACGACGACTCTTGCCTCGACCAGCGTGGGCGCAGCAATGCGGGGCGCAGATGCGATGAGCGTCGCGACTGCCGCATCCGCAGACTCCTCGTTCTGAAGGATGGCGAGGAGGGCCGAGGTGTCGACGATCACTTGGGCAGCCCCATCTCGTCGTAGAGCCAACCGTGGTCGACCATGTTCTCGCGCTGTTCGGGTGTCGTCTCGGCGTGGAACGCGGCCACGATCCGCTCGATCGCCGCGAGCTTGCGCGCCTCCTCGGCCGGGCTGAACCGCCGCGGCTGACCGCCGCCGCGCAGCTCGTCGAGTCGGCGGCGGACTGCGTCTTCGACCGCGCTGGTCTGGCTCATGCCGGTCAGCTGCGCCAGTTCGCGGACGAGCGCGTGCGTCTGCTCGTTCTTGATATTCAGGCTCATAGGCCGATTCTACCGCGGTAGATCAGGAACCGGTAGATGTCTACCCTCTCCGAACGAGTGGTTACGCTTGCCCTGGGGGTTGCACGCCGCGTGTGCCCCGTCCCCGGCGAAAGGGCCGCAGTGACTGCATCCGCTTCTGACCTGACGCCCGACGAGCTCGCCCGCGCGACGTCGGTCATCTCGACGGTCACCACCGCGTTCTCCTCCCGGGTGGTCGGGCAGACCCGTCTGCGCACGAGCCTGCTGATCGCGCTGATCGCCGGCGGTCACGTGCTGCTCGAATCCGTCCCGGGCTTGGCGAAGACCACGGCGGCGAGCACGCTCGCCGACACCGTCCGCGCGAGTTTCCACCGCATCCAGTGCACGCCCGACCTCATGCCGAGCGACATCATCGGCACGCAGGTGTACGACGCGTCGTCCGGGTCGTTCCGCACGGTGCTCGGACCCGTGCACGCCAACTTCGTGCTGCTCGATGAGATCAACCGGTCAAGCGCGAAGACGCAGTCGGCGATGCTCGAGGCGATGCAGGAGCGCCAGACGACGATCGGTGGGGAGGCCCACCGGGTGCCCCGCCCGTTCTTGGTGATGGCGACGCAGAACCCGATCGACCAAGAGGGCACGCACGCGTTGCCCGAGGCGCAGATGGACCGCTTTCTCATCAAAGAGATCGTCGACTATCCGACCCCGCAGGAGGAGCGCGAGGTGCTCGACCGCCTCGACACCGGCGTGCTCGACCCCGATGTGCACGTGCCCGGTGCGGTCACCGTCGACGACGTCGCGGCCCTGCAAGACATCGCGCGACGCGTGCACGTCTCCGCCGCGATCCGCAACTACATCGTGGGCCTCGCCTACGTCACCCGCAACGCTGCGCAGTACATCGGCGAAGACCGCGCCCGGCTCATCAAATACGGCGCGAGCCCGCGCGCGAGCATCGCGTTCCTGCAGGCGTCGCGCGCGCTGGCACTGCTGGCAGGGCGCGACCACGTGCTGCCCGAAGACATCCGGGAGCTGCGGTACCCGGTGCTTCGCCACCGCGTGCTGCTGACGTACGAGGCCGAGGCCGAGGGCGTTCGCAGCGAAGAGCTGATCGACGAGATCTTCGGCGCCGTCGCGACGCCCTGATCATGGCCGGCCTCCTCGCCAGGGTGCGCAGCCGCCTGTTCATCCGCTCGACGCACCGTTCGATGCATCCGCTCGACGGCGCGTACGCGTCGCTGCATCACGGGCGGAGCCTCGACGTGGAGGATCTGCGGGAGTATCAGCCGGGCGACGAGGTGCGCGACATCGACTGGAAGGCGACCGCACGCTACGGCGAGCCGTTCGTCAAGCGCATGCGCACGACGCGTCGCCACACCGTGCTGCTCGCGGTCGACAGCAGCGCGTCGATGCGCGCGCTGGCCGAGGACGACATCCCGAAGCGCGACCTCGCGATTCTGATCACGGGCGTACTGGGGCTGCTCGCAGTGCGGCACGGTGACGAGGTCGCCATCGTGCACGGCGATGCCGGCGGCATCCGTCGTGAGCGGCCCACCTCGGGCGAGAGCGGCCTGGAGCGCGCACTGCGTGCCGTGGATGCCGCCATGGCGACGTCGCAGCATCACGGCGACCGGCCGGGACTGCTCGATGCCGTGGTGCGCTCGGTGTCGCGTCGCATGATCATGGTCGTGGTCACCGACGAGGCCCCCGTCACCGCCGACGAGGAACGGCTCATCCGGCGGCTGCGGGTGCAGCACGACCTGCTGTGGGTCACGATCCGCGACGGCGCCCCGGTGCTCAAGACCGATTCGGCACGCCCGCGGGTCGATGTCGACAGCGCGTGGCAGGTGCCGGCGTTCTTGCACGGCGACCGTGAGGTGTTGGCCGAGATCCGGGCGATGCGGGATGCCGAGGACACCCGCCGCCGCGAGCTGTTCGACCGCGTCGCGGTCTCGCACGCCGAGATCGGCGGTCGCGATGACGCCGTCGCCGGACTGTTGGCGATGCTCGAGCGGAGGTCGCATGTCGGGTGAGCTGTATCCGCCGGCGCAGTACGGCTGGGGCTGGATCGTGCTGGCCGTGGGGATCATCGCACTCGTGGTGGTGTTGGCATGGATCGTGCTCGCGCTCACGGCGCCGAAGCGCCCGCGCCCGCAACCGCGCGAGGTCGAACCGTTCGACGTGGTCGGCGCGGCGATCGCGCACCTGCGCGGCGAGTACCTCACCCGCATCGACGCCGTGGAGCACGCGTACCGCGCCGGGGCACTGGACGCCCGCCACGCGAACCTCGAACTCAGCCGCCTCGCCCGCGGGTACGTCAACGAATACAGCGGCCTCGAAGCGCCGGTGCTGAGCCTGCGCGACCTCGCCGACCGCGGGGTGCACCCGAGCCTCGTCGACGCCCTGCAGCGCCACTACTACCCGTCGCTGTTCCGACGCGGCCCCGCCATCGACCCGACAGCCGGTGCGGCTGCGGCACGTCAGGTGGTGCAGTCGTGGAGCTAGCAATGCCGTGGATGCTGCTGCTCGCCGCGGTCGCCATCGTGGGCGGAACTGTGGGCGGGATCGTGGCCGGGGTGCTGTCGGGTCGCCGACGGGCTGGCGGCGCCGGGGCGGCTCCGATTGCGCGGGCCGAGCGCATCCGATCGCTGCCCGGCGTGCGTGCCGCCGTGCGGAGACGCCGCCTGACGGCGAGCGCGCTGGTCGCGCTGGCGGTCGTCGCCGTGGCCATCGGGGGCCTCGTCGCGGCACGGCCGATGTCGGTCCAGTCGATCGAGCCCGAGACGCGCAATCGCGACATCGTCCTGTGCCTCGATGTGTCCGGTTCGATGACCGAGGTCGACGCCGAAGTGCTCGACGTGTTCCAGGAGCTGCTCCCCGGGTTCGAGGGTGAGCGGATCGGTCTGACGATCTTCAACAGTTCGCCGGTGCAGATCTTTCCCCTCACCGACGACTACGACTTCATCGAAGCGCACCTCACTGACATGCGCGACAGCTTCGACTTCGTGGAGTCGGTGCCCGAGCACTGGGTAGGCACGCTCAACGGCCCCGGCGGATCGCTGATCGGTGACGGCCTGGCCGCCTGCACGCTCGGGTTCGACCGCCCCGAAGACGACCGGTCGCGCTCGATCATCTTCGCCACCGACAACGAGATCAACGGCGCCGAGACGGTCACGCTGCAGCAGGCCGCCGACTTCGCGCGATCGCTGGGCGTGCGGTTGTACTCGATCGATCCGATCTTCGACCCCGCCAACCCGACGAGCGCCGCCCTCGCCGAGGCCGCCCGATCCACCGGCGGCGACGCGTTCGGCCTGCGCGAGACGACAACGGTGGGTGACATCGTCGCCGAGGTGCAACGGCAAGACGCGACGCTCCTGCGCGGTGAGGCTGAGATCGTGATCGCCGACGACCCCGGCGTGTGGCCGGCGGTGCTGTTCGTGCTCGTGGCAGGGCTGGTCGTGGTCGCGTGGAGGGTGCGCGCATGAGCTTTCTGCCGATCATCCCCGCCCTGCTGGTAGCCGTGCTCACCGCGGCGGTGCTCGCCGTCGCGGTGATGGCGCTCGTGCGTGCCCGCGACACGACGGCGCGAGCCGTGTGGGCGGGAAGGATGCTGCTCGTCGTGCTGTGCGGCGCGATACTGTTGCGCCCCGGCATCCCCGACGGGCAGGTGACGACCGTGGCCACCCAGACCGACATCGTGCTCGCCGTGGACACCACCGCAAGCATCGTCGCGGAGGACTGGGACGGCGACCGACCCCGCATCGAAGGGGTTCGCAGCGACATCGCGGCGCTCCTTGACGCGTACCCCGGCGCGCGGTTCGCCCTGGTCACATTCGACGCGTCGGCGCAGGTGCGACTGCCGCTGACCACCGACACCACCGCGGTCATGACGGCCGTGGAGGTGCTGCGCCCGGAGGCCACCGCGCAGTCACGCGGAAGCTCGATCGGCGTGGCCGCCGACACGGTCGCCGACCTGCTCGCCGATGCCGCCGACCGGTCTCCGGATCGCACCCGGATGGTGTTCTACTTCGGCGACGGTGAACAGACGGCATCCGACGACCCGGAGTCGTTCGATGCATCGGCCGCCCTGGTGGCAGGGGGTGCGGTCTTCGGCTACGGCACCGAGGCAGGCGGCCCGATGCGCACGACCGCGGTCGGCGGCGACCCGGCAGGCGAATACATCGAGTACCAGGGCGCACCCGCGCTGTCGACGATCGATGACGCGGCCCTGCAGACGATCGCGGACGAGCTCGGCGTCGACTACCAGCGACGCGACGCCGCGACCGAACCGGACTATCCGCCCGCGCCGACGCAGACCGTGACGGCGTCGGGGACGGCGGCGACCCGCACCGAGCTGACGTGGATGCTGGCGGTTCCCGTCCTGGTGCTGCTGGGCGTCGAGATCGCGCTCGCGACCCGCCGGTTCGTGCAGGCCGGCGCCATCACCCGCACGGGGAGGCGACCATGACCGCGACGCTCCCGGCATCCACCCCCGCACCGGCTGACCCGGCTGCCGCGGCGGCTGCACTGGTCGCCGCGAACAGGCGCCGGCAGCGGATCCGCCGGATCGTCGGGTTCGCGTCGATCCCGATCCTGCTCGCGGCGGCCGTACTCGTCGTCAAGCTGCTGAGCATGTACACCTTCGCGAACCAGGCGATCGCCGCGCACGAGTCCGCGGACGCGCAGGGCACGATCGCGGCGGCGCGCGGGCAGCATCCACTGAACTGGTTCGAGCCGTATCTTGCGCACTACAACAGCGGGGTGGGCCAGGCCGCGGCGGGCGACCTCGACGCCGCGCGATCGTCGCTCGAGACGGCGGTGGTGCTGGTCGACGGATTGCAGGCGTGCGCGGTGCGGTCGAACCTGGCGCTGGTCGTGGAGTGGCAGGGCGATCGCGCGCGGGCGGCGGGTGATGCGGATGCCGCGGCCGCGTTGTATCAGGAGGCGCTCGACCTCGTGCTGGGCACCCCGCCCGAGTGCGGTACCGCCGAGGCCGACGAGCAATCGCCCGACCCGCAGCGCAGCCTCAAAACGACGTTGGACGAGCAGGAGCAGCGCCTGCGCGAGAAGCTGCAACCGCCGCCGCCGGTACCCGACGACAACGAGCAGGATGCCGAAGAGTCGCCGCAGCCGCCGCCCGAAGACGAGCTCGACGAGATCAAGGAGCGGCTGGAGCAGGGGCAGTCCGAGCGCGACGAGCGCGAGCAAGAAGACGACGGCACCGGCGGAGGGGTGGAGCGCCCATGGTGACCGACGACGGGCAGACCGTGCTCACCAACGACGCCGCGCCGCCGCCGCTGCCGCCCGCCGGCGGATACCGTGGCGCGACCCGCATCCCCCGCCCGGCACCGTCCGGGGTGCCGCTGCCTCCCCCGCCCCAGCCGACACCGGCCGGGCGCATCGTCGGATGGGTCGCGCTGGTGGCGGCAGGGGTGTTCGCGCTCGCACTGCTGGTGCTCCTGCTGCTCGCGCCACCCGCCGCGCTGCTGAACGGCACGACGGTGATCTTGCAGCTGCTCGTGGTCGGCGTGATCGTCGCGGGCCTGGTGATGGCGGACGGGCGCAAGCTCGCCGCGGTCGCGTTGACGATCGCGCTGCTGGTCAATGTCGGCACCGTCGGAGCGATGAGTGCGTTGGGCGCCGCGACGACCGGGCTCGGACCGGTCTCGGACGAGGACCGGTTCTGGGAGGCGTTCCCCGGCGTGAAGGACCTGCCGGCGGACGAGGTGCTCGCCCAGCCGTCGCTCGAAGAGACGACGGCCGCAGCGGATGCCGCGATGGCGGATGTGCGCGAGACGCTCACCGCCGAGTACGGCTTCGGATGGGTGCCGGCAGGTGACGCGTCGACCCGGTCGGCGCGCAACGGGTACGGCGGTGAGTCAATGCTCGTGGTCGCGTCATCGGCATCCTGGTCGACGCTCGAGCCGATCACCGAACTGGGTCTGAAGGCCGAGGTGATGGCGCGGGTCGAAGACGTGCTCGCCCGTCACGGATTCGAGTACTTCGCCGCGTTCAACACCGTCGATTCAGGGATTACGCCCGAGACCGCCGAGAAGTTCTACGGCAGCGCCGAGCCCTCGGAGCAGGCGGTGTGGGAGTACTACGCGGACGATTGGCCGGGCGTGCTCAGCAGCTACTCCACCATCACCGACCTGACCCGCGACCCGACCGGCCAGTTCCGCCAGGCGCGCGAAGCCCAGGTCGCCGGCACCGACGCGCCCTTGGAGGGCCTGACGCTGTTCATGCTGTCGCGCGAGGTACTCAGCGAGAGCGACCGCGACGCGTTCATCGAGGCGATGGAGCCGTACCCGGCGGGGTCGTAGGCCTACGGGGCAGTGTCCTTATATACTGCTCTATACAACGGAGGGGGAATCATGGCCGTCACGTCAATCGATATCGACCCAGACGAGCTGCGCCACGCGAAGGAACTCGCCGGGACGACCTCCAATCGCGAAACGGTGGATCTCGCCCTGCGGACGCTCATCGCCGTCCGTCGCCAACCGGCAGCTGTCGAGCGGATCATCGCGCGCACGTTCGAGCCCGACCAGATCAACGCACCGACGATCCCGCCCGCGTCGACAGCTGCCGACCGGTGACGACCTACCTCGTCGACAACAGCATCTGGCAGAAGGCGTCAACGAGCGAAACAATCGCGACAAAGCTCCGAGAGCTCTCACCTGCTCACCTGATCATCACCTGTCCTCCTCAGGTGCTCGAGTACTGCCACTCGGCCCGGACACCTCAGGAGTACGAAGAGCTCCGCTCGGACATGGCGCAGCTCCTGCCCGCCTGGGAACACCCCGACGAGCAGCACGCCCTGGACGTCCAACAGGCACTGTGGGGCTCAGGGCTCGTGCGCGCGGCTGCAGCCTTCGATTGCCTCATCGCGGCCTACGCGGTCGTCAACGACGCGGTCATCCTCAACTCGGATCGCGACTTCGGGCACATCGAGAGCGCCACCCGCGGTGCGGTCCGCCAGGAGTACGTCGCGCCCTAGGATTTCGGCCCGGTGCGATCTCTGTTCCGGCGGCGTGCGGTGACGGGCGCCCTCATGGCGCCAGGCTACGACCTCGCGGCGGCTACGCGGAAGCGTCGACGAAGTCGAGCTTGTCGAGGTCTCCTGCGGCGGACGGTTCGACGAGCACCGCACCGCCGGCCGACGCACCGGGGTGCGACAGGTCTGCGTAGACGTTGATGGTCGACACGAATGTCCAGTGCTTCGCGGCATCCGCCAATGCCGTCGAGGCCGTGCGCATCCATGACGGTGTGCGCGCGACGTCGACCACGGCATCCCACCGCTGGGCGGCGAGCGCCTGCCACGCCGGCGCCGCCGGGTCGATAACTGCCGCCCGGTCGATGCGCACGTGCGTCGCGCCGTCGGGGATGCCGTCGCCCCTGCTCACGCAGGTGACCTCGTGGCCGCGTTCGAGCGCCTGCCGCGCGATCTCGCGAGAGAGGAAGACCGTGCCGCCGAGGATGAGGATGCGCATGCCCACATCCTGCGCGGGAGCCGACTACCGCCGCATCAGGTTTCGCTCTCGGCGTGCGGCCCCGCCTGTGCACAACTGCGGGGATCAAGAACGACACGCCGTGCACCGTGTGCAAGGCCCGGCGTGCCGTCGAGAATCCCCGCAGTTGTGCACGGCGCAAGGCGTGCGGATGCCGGTGCACCGGTTCGGACACGGCAGAATCGATGCATGACGTCGCCCAGCCCGCAGCTGCACCCCGCCCACGCCTGCCTCATCGTGCACGGCAAGGACACCCCGGGAATCGTTGCGGCTGTCTCGGCGATGATCACCCGCATCGGCGGCAACATCGTCGCCTTCGACCAGTACTCCGACGACCCGACGGGCGGCGCGTACTTTCAGCGGGTCGTGTTCCACCGCCCCGACTTCGCGGCCGACCGCCCGCAGATCGAAGCGGAGATCGACGGCACACTGCGGCCGTTCGAGTTGGAGTGGTCGCTGACCGACCAGTCGGTGCCCAAGCGCATGGCGATCCTCGCGTCCAAGCAGGACCACTGCCTGCTCGACCTGCTGTGGCGGCACCGTCGAGGCGACCTGCCGGTGACGATTCCGATGGTGGTCTCGAACCACACGACGGCGGCCGACGATGTGCGCTCGTTCGGGGTGCCGTTCTTCCACGTGCCGTCGACGCCCGGGCCTGACAAGTCGGCATCCGAAGCCGAAATCTTGAAGCTGCTCGTCGGCAACGTCGACTTCGTGGTGCTCGCCCGCTACATGCAGATCTTGTCAGCCGACTTCCTCGAGCAGCTCGGGGTGCCGGTCATCAACATCCACCACTCGTTCCTGCCCGCCTTCATCGGCGCCGAGCCGTACAAGAAGGCGAAGGAGCGCGGCGTCAAGCTCATCGGCGCGACCTCGCACTACGTCACGACTGACCTCGACGAGGGCCCGATCATCGAGCAGGACACCGTCCGCGTCACCCACGCCGATTCATCGGCCGAGCTCACCCGCCGCGGCGCCGATGTCGAGCGTCAGGTGCTCTCGCGCGCGGTCCTTTGGCACGCCGAGGACCGCGTCATCCGCCACGGCAACCACACCATCATCTTCTGACGCCCCGGTCTGCCGGGCGCCGCGGCGTCATCAGATTCGGAGATTGTCGCCGGATTCGGATCCCGAGCCCGGATCCACCCGAATCTGCAGGCATTCTCCGAATCTGGTGACGCGCGCCGACGCCGCGGCGCGCGCTACCCGCCGCGCGGGTGGTCGCCGTCGGCCCCGTGCAGTGCCTCGAACTCGGGGGTGTCGAAGACCTCACCGGCGATCGGGTCCTGCGCGATGCGCTCCTCATCGAGGGTCGCAACACCGGCGGCATCCACGTCGACGGCATCGATCGGCACCGTCTGCAGCGACACGAGGAACTCGCCGTCCCCGAGGGGCGTCACCTGCTCGGGACGCGCGATGCCCAGGCCCGCGGCGAGGGTCGTCATCACCTCGCGACGACGCGATCTCGGCACGTCGGTCGTGGATGCCGCGTCCCCGCCGGGCGGCGTCGCCAGGCGCGCCCGCACGTACTGCGGCGCGTTCTGCACCTCCCAGTGGAAGGCGCGCAGCAACGAGATGCACGCGAGCACCATGATGATCGAGAACGGCACGGCGGTCGCGATCGACGCGGTCTGCAACGCAGTGAGGGATGCCGCCCCTCCCACGAGCAGCAGCACCGCAGCGGCGACTCCCTCGAGCACCGACCACATGACGCGCGTGAGCCGCGGCGTCTCGGTGGCACCGCCGGTGGCGAGGATGTCGATGACGAGCGACCCCGAGTCGGACGACGTCACGAAGAAGAACACGATGATCGCGATCGCGATCACGCTCGTGACGACCGCCATCGGGAACGTCTCGAGCAGTTGGAACAGTGACGTGTTCGTGTTCACGGCGCCATCGGTGAGCATGTCGCCTTCGGTCAGCTGTCGGAGGATCGCGGAGTCGCCGAAGATCGTGAACCAGATCACGCCGATGAGCGTGGGCGCCAGCAGCACGCCCATGACGAACTGGCGGATGGTGCGGCCGCGCGAGATGCGCGCGATGAACATGCCGACGAACGGCGCCCAGCTCATCCACCAGCCCCAGTAGAAGATCGTCCAATCGCCCGCCCAGGTGTCGGTCGCCAGCGGCCAGGTCTCGAGCATGAGCCCGGGGAGCGCGGCGATGTAGCTGCCGGTGTTGGCGATCATGCCCTGGATGAGCACGAGGGTGGGGCCGAGCACGAGCACGAAGATCGCGAGCAGCGCGGCCAGCGACATGTTGATGTTCGACAGCCACTTCAGGCCCTTGTCGAGCCCGGAGACGACCGACAGCGTCGCAAGCCCGGTGACGACGGCGATGAGGATGACGGTGAACGTCGGCGACGGCTCCACCCAACCCAGGAACGTCAGACCGGCACTGATCTGCTGCACGCCGAAGCCGAGCGAGGTCGCGACGCCGAACAGCGTGCCGACGATGGCGACGACGTCGATCGTGTGCCCGATCCAGCCTTCGACGCGCTTGCGTCCGATCATCGGTTCGAGCAGCCAGCGGATCGAAAGGGGTCGCCCGCGGCGGAAGGTCATGTAGGCGAGCCCGAGGCCCACGACGACGTAGATCGCCCACGCATGCAGTCCCCAATGGAAGAGCGTGAGGTCCATCGCGAGGCGGCCCGACGCGGTCGTCTCAGGATCGACCCCGGCGTTGCCCGGCGGAACCATCAGGTGCGACAGCGGCTCGGCGACACCGTAGAACACGAGGCCGATGCCCATGCCCGCCGAGAAGAGCATCGTGAACCACGACACGGTCGAGAACTCGGGTTCTTCGTCGTCGCGACCGAGCTTGATGTTGCCGATGCGCGAGAGTCCGCAGTACAACGCGAAGACGACGAAGCCGGTCGCCGCCAGGATGTACCACCAGCCGACGCCCTGTGTGATCGCGTCTTTGAGCACCGCGAACGCGTCGCCCTCTTCGCTGGAGAACATGATCGCGACGACGATCAGCGCGGCGATCACGAGGACGGCCGGCACGAACACCGGCTTGCGCAGTTGAGCCCACACCTCCCCCGGATGCCAGTCTCTGCGGAACGGCGAGGTGGAGTGGGCGGCCATGTCGGTCCTCCGATGCGTGATCTCGGGCAAGGTGCGGCCCCATGCTAGCGAACGGCGCCCGCGGCCTCGGAGGCTGCGGGCGCCGTTCGGCGTGGCGTGACCGGCACGCCACCGGTCACGCGACGGGCTGTTGCAGGTCGACCGACCATTCGGCACCGGGGCCGTCGAAGGGCGTCGACTCGTAGACCTCGCGGCACGTGCCCGACGGTGTGAGCCCTCGCGCCTCGACCTCGGCGACGAGCTCCTGCCACGCACTCTGGATGCCGGAGAGATCCGCGCCGGTGTAGCGGACGGTGAGCGCTCGCGGCTGCGCGTCGACGGTCGCCGCCTCCAGCCCGGCAGGCACGTCGTCCCCGGCGATCTGCTCGGCAGCCGCAGCGATCATGCCGTCACCGTCGACCGTGTAAGTCGCGATGCCGGGCCCGGTGCGGGACGCGCCGGCGGCGTCGATCGCGGCGTTGACGCGGCCGAACATGCCGCCCATCGCGTCTTCGATCTCGTTCATCTCGTCGATGCGCACCGACTGCTGGACCAGTCGCAGTGCAGGCAGAGACGTCTCGATGAATGCGGACATGGGATGCTCCTTCTCGATTGCTCGGAGTCTCGCCTCGACCGACCGCAGTCGCCGCTGGTCGGCCTCGAGCTGCTCGCGCAGTTCGTGCCGGCGCTCTCGCAGCAACGCCGTGACCGCCGTGGCCGACAGCCCGTCATCCAGCAGTCGGCCGACCTGCTCGAGCGTGAACCCGAGGTCTTTCAGGGCGATCAGCTGATTGGCGCGTTCGAGCTGCGCCGTGGAGTACGAGCGGTAGCCGCTGTGCGGATCGACCTGCTGCGGGCGCAGCAGGCCGAGCTGGTCGTAGTGACGCAGCATCCGCACCGACACGCCGGCCAGGCGGGCGAACTCTCCGATGTTCAACATGGTGATCCCACTCGACAGCCTGACACCGTGTGAGGGTCAAGCGCGAGCCGCGAGATCGACTCGCTACGCGTCCTGCGGGTCGATGCGGGCGTGCGCCAACTCGGGGTGCGCCGCGTTGAAGGCGGCGATGTCGCGCACGTTCTTCTGCACGGCGACGACGGCGAACAGGCTCATGGCGAACCCGATGCTGAGGTGAATGTACTCCGAACGCGACTCGGGTGTCGCCGGCTATCCACACCCGCACAGCGAGCGGTCAGCGGACTCGCCGCCAGGCATCCCCAGACATTCCGCAACCGGCATGCGCCGGTCTCGTCAGTGCACGTACTCCATCAGATCGACCCCGAGCGTGCGGAACGCATCGTGAGCGCGCAGCCGATGCGCGACCGACAAGTCGTCGAAGCCCACCAGCAGGGCGTAGGCGACGCCCGCGCGGGGACCGGCGACCACGCCGGCTTCGGCGAGCACACCGTCGCCGCGGCCGGTCTTGTTGACGAACAGCAGTCCGCCCGGGTCGTCGTCGTGGGCGAACGGATCGAGCCCCATCGCGGACGCCACGAGCGACAGGTCCTCATTGAGACTCAGCCATTCGGCCACCTGCGTGCTGACCGCCGCCGAGACGACATCGGAGTTCACGAGTCCGGCGAACAGCTCCGCGAGCTCTCCCGGCGAACTGAGCGCGACCTGCGGCGCATCGTCGGGCCCGCGCTCGTCACGGAACCGATCGAGCAGCGCGGTGCGACGCAGCCCGAGCGAACCGAGTCGCTCGCGGACGGCGTCGAGCCCGACCCGATCGAGCAGCGCGTTGGCGGCCAGTGCATCGCCCGTCGCCGCGGCGAGGACCGCGAGATCGACGATCGGCAGGGCCGGGGCCTTCAGGTGCCGCCAGACGCCTGCGACAGCGACGGCATCCACGCTCGCACGGTCGACGATCTCGAACGGATCGAGCGAGCCGGACTCCATGCGTGCGGCGACCTCGATGAGCAGGGGCACGATGCCGATGCCGCCCACCGGCAGGGTGACGTGCTCGTCACCGCTGAGCACCACCGACCCGGAGTCGAGGTCGATAACCTTCAGCGAGACGTGCGCGCCGGCCACCGAGAGCGCATCGAGCGCCGTCAGGGTCGACGTGAACGAACGGCGCGCAGACGACGAACGACGCGTGCGGGCGCCCGCCGGAGCGCGGCGGGCACCACGCCGGAGCGTCGTGTCATTCGAGGGCTCGGGGGTGCCCACGTTTGATCCTTTCCGCGCCGGGCAGGGCGCAGCAGGGGGTGATTACCAGATGGTGACGCGCTGATCCGGCGCGAGCCACAGCTCGTCGCCGTCGGTGACCTCGAACGCATCGTAGAACGCGTCGACGTTGCGGACGATCTGATTGCAACGGAACTCGTTCGGCGCGTGCGGGTCAATCGTCAGGAGCCGGATGGTCTCGGCATCACGCGCCTTCTGCTGCCAGACCTGCCCCCAGCTCAAGAGCAGTCGCTGGATGCCGGTGAACCCGTCGATCTCGGGGCCGTCACCGGTCTCGCCGGTTGCCGCGAGGTGCAGACGGTACGCCTTGATCGCGATGCCGAGCCCGCCGAGGTCGCCGATGTTCTCGCCGATCGTGAGGGCGCCGTTGACCTTGTACTCCTCGCTCAGCCCCTGCGGAGTGAGGGCGTTGTACTGCTCGATGAGGGCCGAGGTGCGCTGGGTGAACGCCTCGCGGTCCGCATCGGTCCACCAGTTGTTGAGGGCGCCGGTGCCGTCATAGGCGCTGCCCTGGTCGTCGAAGCCGTGGCCGATCTCGTGCCCGATGACCGCGCCGATGCCGCCGTAGTTGGCTGCCGCGTCGCGCTCCATGTCGAAGAACGGGTACTGCAGGATGGCCGCGGGGAACACGATCTCGTTCATCAGCGGGTGGTAGTAGGCGTTGACCGTCTGCGGCGTCATGTGCCACTCGTCGCGGTCGATCGGGCCGCCGAGCTTCGCGAGCTGGCGGTCGTGCTCCCACGCGTTGGTGCGGCGGACGTTGCCGATCAGGTCGCCGGGGTCGACCTCGAGGGCGGCGTAGTCCTTCCACCGCACCGGGTAGCCGACCTTCGGGGTGAAGGCGTCGAGCTTCTCGAGCGCGCGCTCACGGGTCTCGGGCGTCATCCACTCGAGGCTCGTGATCGACTGCCGGTAGGCCTCGATGAGGTTCGCGACGAGTTCGTCCATCTCGGTCTTGGCCTGCGGCGGGAAGTGCCGCTCGACGTACACCTTGCCGACCGCTTCGCCCATCGCCGCCTCGACGAGGCCGACCGCGCGCTTCCAACGTTCGCGGTTGACGGGCACGCCGGTGAGCTCGGTGCCGTAGAACGCGAAGTTCGCGTCGACGAACTCGTCGGACAGGAACGCGGCGTTGGCGCGGATGATGTGGAGCTTGAGCCACGCCTTCCAGTCGTCGAGACGGTCTTCGACGAGCAGCGTGCCGAGGCCCTCGAAGTACGACGGCTGGTTGACGTTGATCTCGGCGAACCCGTCGGCGTGGTCGGGTGCGACACCGTCGAGCCACGGCTGCAGATCAAGCCCCGTGAGCTCCTGCACCTCGGCCCACGTCTTCAGGTTGTAGGTGGCGACCGCGTCACGGCTGCGCACGTTGTCCCAGTGGTGGGTAGCCAGCTCGGTCTCCAGCGCCAAGATGCGGTCGGCGTCGGCATTCGCCTCGTCGGCCGAGAACCCGGCGAGCTCGAGCATCGTCTTCGCGTAGCCGCGGAAGGCCGTGCGCGTGTGCTCGAAGTTCTCGAGGCGGTAGTAGCTCTCGTCGGGCAGCGACAGCCCACCCTGCAAGAAGAACACGACGTAGCGTTCGGGGTTGCCGGGATCGGGCTCGATGTAGGCCGCGATGACGCCGCCGACACCCTCGCGCTCCAGCTCGCCGACGGTGCGCAGGAAGGTCGGGATGGAGTCGATCCCGTCGACGCGCGCGAGCTGCTCGGCGAGCGGCTGCGCACCGAGTTCGGCGATGCGCTCGGTGTCCATGAAGCTCGCGTACAGGTCACCGATCTTGCGCTCTTCGGTGCCGGCCTCGGCATCCTGAGACTCCTCGATGATCGCGCGCACGTCCTTCTCGGCCTGCTCTGCGATCAGGTGGAACGAACCCCACCGGGCCTTGTCGTCTGGAATCTCAGTGCGCTCCAGCCACGCGCCGTTGACGTGGCGGAACAGGTCGTCCTGCGGGCGGATGGACTCGCTCAGTTCGGCGAGGTCGATCCCCGAGCGGGGGGCGTTCTCGGTCATGTGACAAGGATAGGCGGTCGTCAGCGATCGGTACGGGTGCAGCCGGGTTCGACGAGCTCGCCGGCGAAGCGCGCATGCGTCCATTCGACGAGTTCGGGCAGCAGCGGCGAGGGGCGCTCGATCACGCGGGCATGCTCGTATCCGTCGTAGACGCGGTAATCGACCTGCTGCCCGGCGGCGCACAGCGTGTCGACGTAGTAGCTCTGCAGCGTCGGCGAGACGACCGTGTCGGAGCCGCCCTGGCCGATCAGCAGCGGTGCGGTGGTGCCGGCAGGCGCGATGTTCTCACGCAGACGGACGCCGAGCTCACCGCTCGTCGGCGGCCTCGCGAACAGGTCGGGGTCGCCGCTCATCCCCAGCGCCGCGGCGACCGACACAACCGTACCCGGGTCGGACAGGCACCGCTGCGACATGCGCTGGACGATCTCCTGTGCGCCCGGCCGCACCACCTCGCGCAGGTCGATGTCGTCGTAGATCTGCGTGTACGACGCGATCGCGAACGACGCGAAGATGCTGCCGCCCGTCACCCTCGACACGCGCTGCACGAGCGCCGGCGGGTCGCCCGCGGGGGCGAGGGCCGCGACACCCTTGATCCACACCTCGGGTGCGTATTCGCGGGCGAGCGCCCCCGTCCACAACGCCGCATGGCCACCTTGCGAATGCCCCCACACCACCGTGGAGACACCCAGATCGGCTTCGGGCAGCTCGCGCGCCGCGCGCACGGCATCCAACGAGGCATAGGCGCTGGGCGGGCCGATGAGATACGGGTGCGGGCCCTCTGTGCCCAAGCCGATGTAGTCGGTGGCGACGACCGCCCACCCCTCTTGGATCATCGTCGGCAAGATGTAGAGCGCACCCGACCACAGGCCCCGCTCCTGCAGGGACGGCGCACAATCCTGTGCGAACCCGGTCGTGCCGTGGTTCCAGTCGACGACGGGCCACCGGCCGTCGCCCTCGCGCGGCACGACGACGACACCGCTCGCCGCACGCACCTCGCCGTCCACCCCGGTGGTCGTGTACAGGATGCGCCACGCCTCGGCGGCGACCGGGATGCCGGCGGTGAACGGCTCGGACCGAATGAGGCGTCCGGGCTCATCCGGCATGTCGCGGGGGGCGGCATAGAAGTCATCGACGACGGGCGACCCGGCACGCAGCGGGGCGGTGACGATCGTGGCGGCGACCGCGACGGCGACCGATGCGATCGCGATGACCGCTCGACCCCAGCGGCGGCGCGACGGGTCACGGTGACGGGTGCGGTCGCGCCGTCCTCGCAACCGCGTCCACAGGTCGGCGACCCCGCCCCAGATCAGGCGTGCCCCGAACGCAACCGCCACGACGAGCAGCGTGATGTCAGGCCACGCGAGCGCCAGCACACCGAACAGGGCGCCCGTCGCGCCGAACGCGACGTCGGCGATGCGCGCATCCCACCCGCGACCGCGCTGGAACGCCGCGACGACACCGAGCACGCCGTTGACGATCAGCAGCACGCCGACCAGCGCGCCGACCGCCCTCACGGTGAGCGCCGGCCACAGCAGCACGAACGTGCCGCCGACGAGCCAGCCGATCCCGGTGAGCGCTCGCCACCGCGGATGCTCGGCGTCGTCGGCTCGGCCGGTGAGTTCGAGCACGCCGGTGAGGATCATGCCGCCGCCCAGCAACACCGCGAGCACATTGAGCGCCGTCGTCGGGCGAATGATGATCACGGCACCGAGCGCAATCGCGACGATCGCGATCGCGATGCGCAGCCACGACGGCAGGCGCGCGTGCAGGCGCACGAGCGCCAGGCGCTGCAGTATCGCGGTGCGGGCCATCGATCCAGCGTACGAGGCGGCTCGTCGTCGGCGCGCAGGAATAGGCTCGACGCATGGCGAGCGTGACCCTCAACCGTGAGATCTTGCGGCTGGCGGTTCCGGCGCTCGGGGCACTCGTGGCCGAGCCCATGTTCCTCATCGTCGATTCAGCCCTCGTCGGGCACCTCGGCGTCGTACCGTTGGCGGGGCTCGGCATCGCCGGGGCGATCCTGCAGACGATCGTCGGACTGATGGTCTTTCTCGCGTATTCGACGACGCCGGCCGTCGCGCGGCGGTTCGGCGCCGGCGACCCGAAGAGTGCCGTCAGCGCCGGCATCGACGGCCTGTGGCTCGCGCTCGGCATCGGTGCCGTGCTGGCGGCGGTCGGCTCGTTCGCGACGACGCCGCTCGTGGCGATGTTCGGCGCACCTGCCGACGTCGCCCTGCAAGCCGAGATCTACCTGCGACTGTCGATGTGGGGGCTCCCGGCGATGCTCATCGTGTTCGCCGCGACGGGCTTGCTGCGCGGCATGCAAGACACGGTCACGCCGCTGTGGATCGCGGGGCTCGGCTTCGCCGCGAACGCGCTCCTGAACTGGTTGTTCATCTACGGGCTCGGGTGGGGCATCGCAGGGTCCGCCGCCGGCACCGTCGTCGCGCAATGGGGCATGGTGGCCGCGTACGCGCTCGTGATCGGGCGGCTCGCCACGCAGCACGCGGCGTCGCTGCGACCGCAACGCGACGGCGTGCGGGGGTCGGCGCGGTCGGGTGGCTGGCTGTTCCTGCGCACCGTGTCACTGCGGGCGGCACTGCTCGCGACGGTCGCCGTCGCCACCGCGATCGGCACCGACGAACTGGCCGGATGGCAGGTGGCGTTCACGATCTTCGCAACGGCCGCGTTCGCCCTCGACGCCCTCGCGATCGCCGCGCAGGCGCTCATCGGCAAGGGCCTGGGTGCCGGCGACGAGCCGTTCGTCCGCCGGGTGCTCGGCCGCACGGCCGCGTGGGGCGTGTGGTTCGGGGTGCTCGTCGGCGGGCTGATCGCCGCGCTGTCAGGCGTCATCGGACTCGCGTTCACGGGCGACCCCGAGGTTGCGGCACTCGTGCAGCCGGCGCTCATCGTGCTCGCCATCGCCCAGCCGGTGTGCGGGGTCGTGTTCGTGCTCGACGGCGTGCTCATGGGCGCAGGCGACGCGAAGTACCTGGCGATCGCGGGCCTGCTGAACCTCGTGCCGTATCTGCCCGCCCTCATCGTGCTGTGGATCGTGCTGCCGACGGGCGCGTCCGGACTCGCGTGGCTCGCCGCCTGCTTCTTCGGCATCTACATGCTCGCGCGCCTCGTGACCCTCGGCTGGCGCGTGCGCCGCCCGGAGTGGCTCACCGCGGGCGCGTGAGCCTCGGCGTTCCAGTTCTCGGCATCCACTCCGCGTGTCCGGGATTCGCGCACGAGTCCAGCCGTCTGAACGGCCGAGTCACGCTGAAATCCTGGACTCAGCGCGCGCCTACGCCCAGCGGCGGCACCACTCGTACATGACGACCGCGGCGGCGGCGCTCGCGTTGATCGAGCGGGTCGAGCCGTACTGCGTGATCTCGACGACGCCGGATGCGGCAGCCACCGCCTCCGGCGAGAGCCCCGGCCCCTCCTGGCCGAACAGCAGCACGCAGCGTTCGGGCAGGTCGGCGCGGTCGACCGGCACCGAACCCGGCACGTTGTCGACGGCGACGACGGGGATGCCGGCATCCCGCGCCCACGCCGAGAACGCCTCGACGTCGGGGTGGTGACGCACGTGCTGGTAGCGGTCGGTCACCATCGCGCCGCGCCGGTTCCAGCGGCGCTTTCCGACGATGTGCACCTCTGCGGCACCGAACGCGTTCGCACTGCGCACGATCGAGCCGATGTTCATGTCGTGCTGCCAGTTCTCGATCGCGACGTGGAACGGATGCCGGTGGGCGTCGAGGTCGGCGACGATCGCATCCATCGTCCAGTAGCGGTACGCGTCGATGACGTTGCGGCGGTCGCCTGCGGCGAGCAGCTCGCGGTCGTAGCGGGGGTCGTCGGGCCACGCCTCGGGACCGCCCGGCCAGGGGCCCACGCCGACCGCCAGGACGGGTTCTTCCGGGTCGACGGTGTGCTCGCTCACCGCACCAGGCTACGCACCCCGATCGGGGGACGGCCGTCGCGTCGCATCGAATCGCAACGCGCTCTCCCCCTCCCCGTACCCGGGGCGAACGCGTCGGCCGATCCACACGTCCCAGGTGCCGTCGGCGCGACGCGCGACCCGCGGCACCCGCTGGACGCGAACCCCTTCCCGCGGCACCTCGGCTGCTCGGATCACGCGCTGGGCCTCCTCGTCGAGCAGCACACCGCCCGGCGGTGCACCCTCGGCTGCGGCGAGTCGAGCACGGTGGAGTGTCACCCCGTCGTCACCGAGGCGGGGCACATAAGGGCGCCACGTGTCGGGCACGAAGCTCATCAGTTCGTACCCGAGCACCTCGCCGGGATCGGCATCCCCGGGTGCGATGGGAGCGGGATCGGGGGCGGCGCGCGCGGTCACGGGCACCGGATCACCGGATCCGCCCGGGACGGTCTGCACGATGGCCCAGACGAGGTTGGCGGTCTCGTCGCGGACGAATCGCACGTCCTCGATGGGCGACCCCTCGAGGGTGGGGGCGGATGCCGGTGGCACGACGAGCCCGTCGATCTCGCGCCGCGCATCACCGACGTCGCCGTCGCGCTGACCACCCTCGGTCGTTGTGAAGATCCGCCACGGGGCACGGCGTCGCCCGGCCGCCGCGACGCTGCGCCGCTCGGGCGCGACCCACTCCGACCCGAACGTGTCGCGCCAGCGGACCTCGGTGACCCGCAGGATGCCGCCGGGTGGCGTGTCCACGGGCAGCACGAGCCAGTCGTCGCCGGTGACGATCGCCGCCTCGACCACGAGGACCCGGGCAAGTTCGTGGGGGTCCGCCCAGACGGCCCCGAGGTCGATCGCGGCGTCTTCGAACTCCCAGAACCGGGATGCCGGCATGCCGGCGAACCCGAGCCGTGACGCGAGCACGTGACGCACGAAGGTCACCGGCGGCTCGGGAGGCCCGGGCGGGAGCTCGTCAGGGACCGCGTCCAGGCTCGCCCAGCCGATCTCGCCGCCTGCGTACGCGGGTGCTTCCAGGACGCGGGTCCCGGTCGCCAGCGCGAACCCGTATTCGAGGGCGCCCGCGACCCAGCTGCTCTCGCCGGTCGCCCCGAACTCCGCCCCCCACCACGCGAGCCAGTCGGTGATCGCGGCGCGGGCCGCCGCCCGTCGGGCGGCACCGGCGCGCAAGGCAGCGGCGAACCAGTCGGGCTCGCCGTCTGCGAAAGCCATGGCGACGGCGTCCGGGTCGAGCGCTCGTCCCGCGAGGAACGTGCCCATGCCGACTGCGTCGGCGGCGGGGGTGGCGTCGGGCGGGATATCAGGTGGCCGGAGCGGGCAGTGGGTCAGAAGCGCGTCGACCGCGCGACCCTCGCCGAGCCGGGACAGCTCGTCATGCAGCGCCCACGCGGCGGCATCCCGCGCCCGGGTACCGGCGACGGCCCCGGCCTCCCGTTCGACGAGGGCTTCGAGGGGGGCGCCCGGAGGAAGCGGCAGCCAATCGCCGCCGACAGAGAGGGGGCCGGGATGCCAGGCGGTCAACGGTTCGAACTCGGCGGTGATCTCGATGGCGAGCGGGGTGCCGGTATCTTCGCCGGCGAACTCCCCCACTTGCCACTGCCGACCCAGGAGCCACAGCGGATCGGCGACGGCAGCCTGAAGGCCGACGGCGGGGTCCCCGCTGACGGGGTTCGGCTCGACGCGGCTGCGCAGCGGCTGCATCGAGGTCAGCGGCGGCAGGAACCGGCGGAACACGCTCACGGCTCGCTCCTCGCGAACGTCGGCACGTCGACGGCGAGCGCGCGGAGAGCGCGCGGGTCGATCGTCGGCTCGTCGAAGGCGGACCAGTGGTCGAGGGCGATGGCAGGCAGCACGTCTCCGACCAGCGGGAGGTCGGCGGGCGTCGCGAGGCGCATCCGCAGGAGGCCGCGCACCTCGGCGAGCACCGCGTCGATCCGGGTCTCGCTCCACCCGCCGTCGTCCGGCGAGACGGCCAGCAGGAGCGCCTGCGGCGCCCGCGCGGCGGGAGCGTTCGCGTGCAACGCGAGCCCGGTCTCCACCAGCGACTCCTGACGCGACGGGGTCTCCTCCTCGGGGCTGGAGACGGTGCGCAGCGCCGGCCGGTGCTCGGCCCAGTCGTCGAGGATCAGCCCGGCGATCGCGCCGGATGCCGCGAATCCGGGCAGTGACTCGTAGACGATCGAGGTCGCAACCCCGTCGGGTGGGAGCGCATCGCCGAACCACGCCGGCGGATGCGGCGGCGGGACGAACACCGCAGCCGCGAGTTCGCCGGCGCGCCCGGTCGCGCGCCGGATGGCTGCGAGCGTCGTCCAGCGTCCCACCGGGGGACGGACCGTCCCCATCCGGGCGACCCATCGGCGGATGCCCGCGCTGGCCGCCGCCGGGACTCGCGCGTGGACGATCGCGGCGCCCGTCGGAGGCGGGACCAGGCGCTGTACGACCGGGAGCGGGCCGAGGAGGTCCGCGAGGGCTTCGGCGGTTCGCCCGTCGTCGGCGAGCGTGCGGGCACGGGCGCGGCGCCGGTCGAGCGTCGCGGCGCCGTCGGCCACGAAGGCGCGAAGCGCCGAATCCGCACCGTCGGCGTCGCCGTCAGCGGGGACGAGGACGTCCGGGTCGGTCGTGTCGCCGACCCCGATCGCGGCAAGTGCGTCGGCGGCGACGCGCAGGCGGGGAACAGTCGCCGACGCGGGATCCGGGAGTGCGGCAACGACAGCGTCGAGCCCGTCCAGCACCGCATCCAACCGCGCCGTGAGCGCGGCGGTGTCGAGGGTGTGCCGGGCGAGTTCGCTTCGTGCGCCGGCAGCGACGAGGTCGTCGGGTTCGGCACCGCGCGCGCCGCCGAGCACGGCCCGGGCGGCGCTCGCGAGCTGCCACGCCTCGCCGAGGCTGATCCGCCCGGTGCCGGTCGGTCGACCCAGGAACGGCGCGAGCGGCAGCGTCGGCCGTCGGCGCCGTAGCCGCGCCCACAGGCGACCGAGACCCTCGGGAGTGCCGTCGGCTGCGACGACGAGGTCGAGGGCACTGAGCCCGAACGGCGCGAGCAGCCGGTTCTGCCCGCCCGCGGTGCGGGCGACGACGATCCGGTCGGCGCGTCCGAGGACGCTCCGGCACCAGGCCTCCAGGAACGGGTGCGCGGCAGCGCGGATGCCGGCCTGCCACCCGTCCGCCGCGCCGGCTGCCTCGGCGCCGCCGAGAATCGCGACTCGCGCGGTCGCGCCGGCGCGCTCGCCCGCGGCGACGGGGATCTCGGGCTCCTCGGGCAGGAGCTCGCCCGACAGCGCGTCCATCGCCGCCGCAGCGCGGGCGCGGTCTCCGGTGACGAGCTGCTGCACGCCTTCGGCAAGCAGCAGGTCTGCGACGGCGTCGGCGACCTGGGCGAGCCTGGCCACGAGCGTGCTGACGGTCGCGATCTCGACGTCATCGGCGACGCGCACCCCGCCGAGTCGAGCGGGGTCGGTGAGCTGCGCGCCGAGCTCGGCGGCTTTCTGGGGGAGCACGCGGCCGTCGACGACCGACCCGGTCAGCACGAGCGACGGCTCAGCGGTGACCGTGGGGGTCTCGCGGCCGACGGTGAGCGGGGCGAGGGCCCGCAGCGCCGGAACGAACCGGTTCAACGATGGGTCCGTCTCGTGGAGCCACCGTTCGAAGCGGTAGCCGAGCAGGGCCGCGAGCTCCTGCCCCGCGCGCATCCCGCGCACGATCGCGGTCGCCTCGCGCGTGCGCGTGCTGCTGACGTCGAGGTCGAGCGGGTCGTCGGGGCCGTCCGCGGGCGCGTGGGTGAGGCGGGCGCTTCGCAGCACCGCCGCGGCGGCGGCGTGCCGCGGCGACGGCGCCTGCACCCACCCGACGCCGCCCGCCTCCTGCGGGTCGTCGCCGGCGGCGCGTGGGGTGAGCGTGATGTCTTCGACCCACGCGTACGCGCCGATCGAGATGCCCGTCGGCGCATCCCGCCGCAGCCGGGCCAGTCGTCCGCTCGCGAGCGCGGTCGCCCACGCGTCGAAGCGATGCGAGCACACGTCGAGGGCGCCGGCGAACACCGCGGCACGGATGTCGGCATCCTCCGCATCGGCGAGCCGCGCGATCCCGAGGCGGGCGCGTCGGACGACCTCGAGCGCGGCGAGGTAGGCGACCAGGGCAGCCAGGATCTCACGGGCGGCGCTGCGGGGACCGGGTCCGAACAGTCCCCGCCCGGTGATCCGCGGCGCGAGGCGTCCGGCACGGGTGATCCACGGCAGGTGTTCGCGCAGCCGCGCGAGGGCGTCGGCGGCGATCGGGTCGCGCGTGGCGATGTCGAGGTCGAACAGCTCGGGAAACAGGATGTCGGCGACGGCGCCCGCGGCATCTGGATGCACGGCCTCGACCAGAATCGGCACGCGTTGCACGATGTCCTGCCGGAGTCGGTCCTGGGCGTCGCCGGGCGGGCCGTCGAGGACGCGCTCATGCGCTTCGTTCACGAAGTCGGTGAGCTCGAGCAGCCGTCGCCGCGCCGCACGCACGGTCGCGAGGGAGCGCGCGCGTGCCGCCGAGAGCAACACCTGCAACACGCTCGCGTCGGCGGTGGACGGTGCTTGCTCGGCGAGCAGGCGCAGGACGTCAGGGTCGTCGTCGGCGACGAGCGGCAGCCCCAGCACGCGGGGTGTGCCGAGATCGGGGAGTCCCCTCAGCGCACCCGGCGGGAGATCCGCGGCCCGCTCGATCTCGCGCGCGACCGACGCCCTCTCCTCCGCTCCGGCGAGGACGACCCCGCCGGGGTGGAGGATCTGCCGAATCCGCACGTTCCGGCTCGTCGGAGCGAGCCCGAGGATCTGTGGGAGGGTGTCGCGCAGGTCACCGGTCATGACCGTCGGGGGCGCGGCCGCGGCCGACCAGATCGGCGCCGCGTGGCGCACCGCTGCGGCGACCAGCGCCTCCGCGGCGTCGTCAGGCCGATAGTCGGCGGCGGTGACGACGGGGAGGATGCCGTAGGGCTGCGCCCCGATCCGCACCGCCGGGAGCGGGCCGGCGGGACGCACATGCGCGGCGATGTACTGCTGCAGCTCGGCCGTCTCGTAGGGGCCGAGCGCCCGGGTGCGCCACGTCGCTGCCAGCCACGGCTCCCACGTCACCGGCCACAGCGCGTCGCTCGCGGCGCCCGGAAGGTCGGGGTCGAGGATCGTGCCCGACATGCCTGCCAGCCCGCCCGGGTCAGGTATCCCGAAGGCATGGGAGAGCAGACGGGGACCGGCGGTCGACAAGGCCGGAGGCGCATCGTCCGCGCGGGCGCGCTCGGTGTTGTTCGTGGGGGTGCCGGCGGCGACGAGGGAGAGCCCGGGGTGCGCGGCGAGCGCATCCCGCACGGCGGAGGCGCCGGCATCCGCTCCCCCGCTGCGCGCGCCGGTGACCGTGAGCAGATCGATGCGGTCGTCCGACGGCAGTGGCACCGTGATCGCCAGACCCGCCGCCTCGGCCCCCGCGTAGTCGCGCAGCCAGGCGGGACCGGACGGGTCACCGTCCGCGAGCGCGCGCAGGGCCGTCGCCCCCGCCTCGAACGCGGCGTCGTCCCCGGCCGCGCCGAGCGCGACGCCGACCGACGCGAGGTCGACGGGTGCGCCCTCCTGCTCCGCGGTGACGACACCTCCCTGCACGACGCGCACGCGGAAGCGCTCGGGCAGCAGGTGCGTGGCACCGGTGACGGGGTCGACGGACAGGTCGTCGGGGGAGATGCGCACCCGCAGCACGAGTCCGTCAGGGGTCTGCTGCGACTGCGTCTCGATGCGCACCGGCACGAGGAGCAGCGGCACGCCGGGGTCCAGGTCCGCCCACGGGTCAGCCATCGCCGGCCTCCATCCTCCCGAGCAGCTGTGCGAGGCGGAACCCCATCCGTGACGGTTTCTGGAACAGGGTCCACGCGAGCAGCGCGCTCGTGGCGGGCCGGCCCGCGTACGCGCCCGCGTATACGTCGGGTTCGGGAGTGTCGACGACTGTGCGCACGGTCGCCGAGAGCGTCGCCGGCAGGTGCGCGCCGACCAGGGGCGCCCAGTCCGCCCAGCCCAGTTCATCGCGCGTCCTCGGCTCCGGTCGAGGGTCAGCCTCGTCGAGCCCGAACCGGGGCGCCCCGACGTGCTCGCCGAGCGTGAACCAGTAGGCACCGTCCGGGGGCGGCGCGCCGACGGTCGCGTCGGCGGCGGAGACGGCGCTCGCGGTGAGGTCGATGCCGACCAGCAGCAGGTTCGGCACCAGCGCGATGCGGAAGAGCTCGGTGACGGGGCTGTGGTAGTCGACGGGGTAGCCGCGCACCGCACCCTGGGCGGCACGACCCTGCGCGGCGATCGCGAGCAGGTGCGGGAACCGGCGCACCACCTCGCCGCGCACGACGAGCACGAGCTTGCCGGAGCGGAGCGGATCGATGCCCTCGCCCAGCCCTCCGGTCGTGAGGGTGTGGAGGGGGCGTAGGTCGGGGGCGGGCGTCCAGAACCGGGCGAGGCTCGTGCCACGGCCGTCCGTGGGGTACTCCCGCCACACGAGCTCGCGTGCGAACTCGTGGTTCGCTCCGGTGAGAAACGACTGCACGAATCGTCCGTTGGTCTGCAGCGCCGTCACCATGTCGGGCTTGGAGATCGCGGCGACCCCCGGCATGAGCCATTCCTGGTCGTAACGGCTGAGCGCCTCGTACAGCGGATGCCGGAACTCCGGCGCGACCATCACGGTGTCGATCGCGTCTTCCGGCCGGCCCAGCAGCGCCGCGAGTCCCGGCAGGCGGGTCGCCACGCGGCGCGGCACGGTGAGGGCGGGGCGCAGCTTCCCGACGAGGTCCAGGGCGGCGAGGTCGAGTCGAGGCCGCGCCAGCTCGACAGGCTCGTCCGCGTCGAGCACGGCCTCCCCGAACGCCTCGATCACCGTCCCGGGCAGCGGCTGCTGCTCCCCCCCGTCGGGCCGATCGCCCGGCTCGTAGGGGCTGTAGCCGCTGAATCCGGCGCCGGCGAGGGCGTCCCAGATCGGCATGAGCACCCGGAAGGTCAGCAGGTCCTGTTCGAAGGGGCCCGGGTCGTCGGCGGACACGCCGGCATCCGGGAATCGCGCGATCGCCGCGCCAGGCACCGCCCATTCGTTGCGCGTGGCGACGATCCCGAACGCGAGCGCGAGGGCGGTCGCGATGAGCTCCCCCTCCGGGTCGTCGTCGGGGTGTCCGGGGATCGCGCCGACCTCTTCGGGGGTCGGGAGCGCGTCCAGCGCGTCGAGCAGCCCTTGCAGCGGCGCGTCCTCGACGGCAGAGACGACCGGATCGAGGTCGCCGCGCTCGAGGGCGTCGAGCGCCCCGCGGATGCCGGCGGTGCGGGGGCCGGCGATGGGGAGCACCCAGTCGGCGCCCGTGTCCCCGTCCGCGATGACCGCGACGGCGCGATCGGCCCGCTCCTCGACGGCTCCGAAGCGGGCGGCGCGGCCGAGCGGACGCACCAGCCGCCGCGCGGTGGCGCCGATCGCGGCCGGGGGCAACGCGCTCGCGCCTACGACGCCCCGAGCGGTCGCGCCCGGAGCTCCAGCGAGGTGCGCATGGGCTCGGGCGGTGACGCCGAGGACCGCCCCGGGTGCCATCCGCCCGAGGCTCCGGGCGTGGAGGGAGGTTTGCGCGAACAGCGACAGTTGGGCGGCACGCAGCACGGCGTTCGCGGCGCGCACGTTCTCCAGCTGCGACCACGCGCCCGCCATCAGGTCTTCCTGATCCATCCGCACGACGGCCGCGCCCAGGGCGGCGGCGATCCGGTCGGCGGGGTCGAGGGCGAGGTCGACGAGCCACGCCGGTTCGGCCCCCGCTGCGGGCACCCGGTCGCGCTGCAGGTGGGCACCGCCGTACAGCGGCGGCCCGACGACCGGGTCACCGTCGTCGGCCGGGGGGTCGATGATGGCGCGAAGCGGATCGGTGACGGTCGCGTCCCAGACGCCCGCGTTCGAGACCGGTTCGGGCTCGGGGCCGAACACGGCCCGGACGAGGGCGCCTCGGACATGGCGGGGGCCGCCTGTCGCGGAGGCGTCGATGCCGGCACCGGGATGCGTCGTGTCGACGAGGCGACGCCCGATGCCGGGCGGCGGCGGCACCGGCTCCACATCCTCCGCGAGCTGCTCGAAGTCCTTCGGATCGCCGGTCGCGAACTCCCATCGGTCGTAGAACGGCAGGTCGGCCGTCCCGCCGCCGCTGCCCCAGGACCAGGCAAGGGTCTCTCCCGGCGGCTCGGCAGCGCCGAATGCCGCCCGCACGCCAGGCTGGAAGGCGGGGACCACGAGCGCCGTCCACGCGCGATTCGGCTCGAGACGCCGAGGGCAAAGCAGCCGCGACAGGTTGAGCGCCGGCGAGCCCGATCCTGCCCGGCCGACGAGCGCTGCCTCGTTGAGGTCGGCACCGCTGAGCTGCGCGTGCGCCCACGCCCAGCCCTCCTCCGGTGGCGGAAGTTCGGCGACGGGCACGCGGATGACCGGGGGCAGCTCCGCGCCCGCGGGCGGCAGGTCCGCGCGGATCGAATCGGTCGGCACGACGACCAGCCGCAGCCACGGCGGCAGCCGCCCGTCGACGGGCGCCGCCGGCGTGAACATCCACGGCAGGTCGGGCTGGTCGAACTCGACGTGGACCAGGTCGGCGGTGCTCGCCGACCCCGTCCCGGGTTGTGGGTAGCGACGGATGACCTGCGCCGGATCGATCCCGGTCACATCCCCGGGACCCCGCACGACGATGTCCGTCGTGTCGACGAGTTCCGTCCCACCGGCGCCGTCCTCGACGGTGACCTGCACGTGCATGGTGGCGCGGGCCGGCATCCCCTCGGTGAATCGGGCGGTGATGCCGGCCGCGGCGCCGGCGCGCACGTACGGGACGAACGTGAAACTCTCAGGGTTCGCGTCGGTCGGCGAGATCGGATCGGGGCGGACGGTCACGTCATCCGTCACGGCGCCACCACCTTCGTGAGGGCGCCGAACCCACCGGCGCTGCGACGGGCGACCTGTAGGGCGTCACTCCAGGGCTGGATGCCGGCGACCTCCGCGCCGGAGTCGATGTCGGTGACGCGACTGGCGCTGGCGGCGACGACCTCGATCCGGCGGACGTCCTCGACCGGCGCGTAGCGGTCGCCGGTGCGCAAAGCAGTCGCGCCAGCGGGTCCGGCACCGAGTACCGAGGCCTCCCATCCGACGAACTTCAGCAGGCTCCTCGCCGGCCAGCGAGACGGGTCATCTGCCCAACTGTCCTCGTAGGAGAGCGTGGCCTCGGTCGCGTGCGCGCGCAGCTCCGCGCCGCCGGCGACGGCATCCGCCGGGTCGATCGCGATGCCGCCGGCGCGGTCCTCGAATTCGGGGGCGCGGAGCTGCTCGTCCTTCGTGAGCGCGAGGAACTGTCCGATCGGGAAGGATTCGGGCAGCGGCGAATGGTCGACCGTCGACCCGATCACAACCTTGGCGATGCGCAGCCGGCATCCCGCGGGGGCGACCTGTGCGGACCCAACCCGCTCGAGGGTCATCTCGAACGGGAATGCCCGCTGGGTCGCCGCGAGCAGCCCCCACGGTTCGACGAGGACGCCGGCGGCGCCCTCGGGAAGCGGGGCGAGGCGCACCGGTACGCGCTGCGCCGCGCGGTCGATGCGGCGCCACGCCTCGGGCTTGCGAAGCTCGGCCGCCACGAGCGGCAGCGGGCTGATTGCGGGCGGTGGGGGTCCAGGCGGCGGGCCGTCGCCGATCTCGATCGGGCCGAAGTCGAGACTCGGGTCCGGCAGTGGCCACGGCAGGCTGATTTTTCCGGCGCCGCTGATGCGAATCGGACCCGGCCCTGACAGTTCCAGCGCCAGCTTGACGCCGAGGAGCGAAATGCCGAATGCCTCGACGTGGGCGCTCGCGCTGATGCTCGCGGTGAAGTGAAACGGGTCGAATTGGATGATGGTGTCGAGCGATGCCCGCCCGCGGACGGCCGCGACACCGATCGACAGCCCGATCTCGATCGATCCGCCGAACTGCAGGGTGTTGGGGGTGATCGCGACGTACCCCTGCAGTCGCAACTGCAGTCCGATCGGCGGCGACAGCTCCGCGCCGATACGGCTGAGGTCGGCGAGCTCAGCGGGCTTGTGGGCGTAGGTCGGGTGGAATCCGCCGGCGCTGAAGACGACGGTGGCGTCGTCGCCGAACCGCAGCAGGAGCCCGATGCCCCCGGATACAGACAGGAACGCGATGCGCGATTGGTACAGTTCCGCTCGCAGCAGGATGATCCCACGGCCGACCTGCACCAGCACAGCGGCCCGCAGGTCGATGATGGCGGCATCGGGGTGCGGCAGGGCACAGCGGGCGCGCCCAATGATGACGACCACCGGGTCGGGGACCGCGACGATGACCCCGACGTCGAGCGTCGCGAGGCTGATGGGCCGGCCCCAGCCGAGCTGCACCATCGGACCGAGGACGAAGCCGCCCGGATGCCGGGGGAACACGTTCGCGAGCGTCTTCAGAATCGTCGGGGCCGCGCGCACCACGTCGTCGGGGAAGAAGAGCGCGTCGAGCACGCCGTCCTTGATGCCGGCGGCGAGCCGTGCGGTGTCGACGTTCACGTTCAGCCCGACGACCCCGCCGACCGCGTTGAGGGTGAAGAGGAACCCGAGCTCGATCGGCACGACGAAGCGCACCGAGACGACCGCGACGAAGCCGACCGCGCCGCCCTCGCTGAAGAACAGGCCGTAGCCGGATACCTTCACGGGGCCGAGGCTCAGTTCGAGGGCGCCGCCGAACCCGCCCGGGACGGTCCCGAGGTATCCCCCACCGCTGGCGGGGCCGACCTCGAGCGCGAGCCCGATGCCGTGCGGTGGCAGCGGCACGAGGGCGGCACTGTCGCGCCAGAAGGCGACATCCCCGCGAAGGAGTGCCGCGGGCCGGAGGACCAGCGCGAGTCCGGCGCCGTCGACGCGGGCCGTGATGACGCCGCCGACGTCGGCGGCGAGGCGGCTGCGGATCTCGATGCGGATGCCGTCGTCGCGCGGCGCGAGCGACAGCTCGATGCCGTCGAGGTCGACGACCTGCGCTGCCAGGCGTCCCGGGAGCGTGAGCGGACCGGCGGATCCGGCGACGGTGAGGCCGGCGGCATCCACTGTGAACGACACGCTCGTCTCGGCGGAGCCTGCTGCGCCGATCAGCAGCTGCACGAGGCCGCTCGTGCCCTCGCCGAGATCCAGCTTCGCGCGCTCTGCGGCGAGGGTCATCGAGAGTCCGGCCGGGTCGAGCGCGAGCGTGAGGGATAGCTCGCCGATCTGCAGGATCGCGACGTCGACGTCGTTGGCGCTCCAGGTCAGTTCGACCCGCGAGCCGGTGACCTTCGCGGTCGGGTCGTGCAGGCCGAGTTGGCGCACGAGGGCGCCCGGTTGCACGTCATCGAGGATCCGTTCGACGAGTGTCCCCGGCGCCGCGTCGGGGTCGGCGGTCTGGATGGCCTGCAGCACAAGCTCGACCGCGGACCGGGCTTCGCGGATGCCGGTGACGACGTCGGGTACGGCAAGCGCGGCTGCCGCGTTCTGCGCGTGGACGGCGGCTTGGTCGAGGTGGGTCTTCACGGCGACCGCGTCGCGTGCTGCGCCCCCAACGAGGGCCTCGATCTGCGCCACGGTTGCATGCTCGCGCACCCGCGCGAGGGCGTACTGGAGTGCGGCGCTGAGGAGCTTCTCGGGAACCTCGTGCATGGGACCCCACCACGGTGCAGATCGCTAGAACCGCGTGAATCGCGGAGGCGCAGCCCGTCGGCTGCGGCGCCGTCCAGAAGGGCGACGCCTCGAGGCATGAGGTGCGATGCCGCCTCCACCAGGTAGCGAGGCCATCTCAGTGTGATCCGGTCGGGGTTCCGGTGTCAACAGCGGTGACCTGCAGGTGCGCCACAGGCGCGATCTGCGAGAATCGGGCCATGTCTGATGTCGCCGCGAACCGTTCGAATCCGTCTGCTTGGGTGGCGTTCTGGGTGGGGCTGGCCGGCCTCATCCTCATGCCGATCCCCCTCTTCATCGGACTGATCCTCGGCGGTGGCCTTTCTGTCGTCGCTGCGATCTTCGGGGTGATCGGGCTGCTCAAGGGCCTCGCCCGCGGCGGCAAGGGCATCGCCCCCGTCGTGTTCGCCGCGATCTTCATCGCGCTCACGTGGGGCGGCATCTCGCTCGGCGGCGGCATCGTCTGGTGATGCAGGTGCCGTGACCGCCGACCTCGAGGTCTACGCCGCGCACTACGACGACTTCGGTCGGCGATGGGCGCACGGCACATCGCCCCTCTACGAGGAGTGGGCGGTGGGCATCGCGGACGATGCCGAGGCGCTCGCGCACATCGTCGCGCTGCCGAGGCTGAAGCGGCAGCCGAACCTCGTGTTCGCGTGCGCGCGGTGGCTGGGGTGTCCCCTCACCGGCTATCGCGACTTCCGCGAGTGGTTCCTGGCGCACGTCGACGACGTCGCCGCGCTCGCCTCGACGCGGGCGACGCAGACCAACGAGGCGACGCGTTGCGCGACGCTGCTGCCGGTGCTCTCACGCATCGACGGTCCGGTCGCGCTGCTCGAGACGGGCACCGCGGCCGGACTCTGCCTGCATCCGGACCGGTACAGCTACCGGTACGCAACCCCGGACGGTCCGCGCGCTCTCGACCCGGCCTCGGGCCCGAGCGAGGTCGTGCTCGACTGCCGGCTGGATGACGCCGCCGCCGCACCCGAGCGGATGCCGGAGGTCGTGTGGCGCGCCGGCATCGACCTGTCGCCGATCGATCCGGCCGACAGCGATGCGGTCGCCTGGCTCGCGAACCTGATCTGGCCGGGCCCCGACCACGACACCCGGGTCGCACGGTTGCGCGGTGCGGCGGCGATCGCGGCATCCGACCGGGCTCGGGTCGTGGCGGGCGACATCCGCGAGCAGCTCGAGCCGCTCGTCGCTGAGGCGCCCGCCGACGCAACCCTGGTCGTCTTCCATTCGGCCGTGCTGCTCTACCTCGACGCCGACGGCCGGCGCGAGTTCGCCGCCACGATCGACCGGGTGCGCGCCGGCCGCGATCTCGTGTGGCTGTCGAACGAGGGCATCGGCACCCTGCCCGTCTACCACCCGCCGGTGCCCGACGCCCTAGACACGCACCACCGCTTCGTGCAGACCGTCGACACCCGCCCCGTCGCCCTCGCCGGACAGCACGGCGCAACGTACGAGGTGCTCCCCTTCCGATGACCCCCTGCCGACTTCGTGGCACTTGTTGTCGCGCAGCGCACCGGCGAGCGACAACGAGTGCCACCAACTCGACCGGCTGCCCGGCCGTCGGCATATTTCGGGTAGCCGAAAAATCCGCTACGGTTTTCGGTATGCCGAAAAGTGCGGCCGTCGACACGCGCCCCGCCCCGAATCGGGCGAAGCGCGCAGCGTGGCTGCTGGGCCCCGCGCTGGTCGCCGGTGTCGCCTACCTCGATCCGGGCAACGTCGCCAGCAACATGACGGCGGGCGCCCGCTACGGCTACCTGCTGGTGTGGGTCGTCGTGCTCGGCAACACGATGGCGTGGCTCATCCAGTACCTGTCGGCGAAACTCGGCATCGTCACCGGGCGTAGCCTCGCCGAGACGCTCGGCGAGCGCATCCAGAACCGCTGGGGACGACGCGCCTACTGGCTGCAGGCCGAACTCGTCGCGATGGCCACCGACATCGCCGAAGTCATCGGCGGTGCCGTCGCGCTGTGGCTGCTGTTCGGCGTGCCGCTGCTGTGGGGCGGCGTGATCACCGGCACCGTGTCGATCGCGCTGCTGTTGATCCAGGCGCGTCGCGGCGCCCGCAGCTTCGAGTTCGTCGTCATCGGGCTCATGCTCATCATCGCGCTCGGCTTCACGTACGGCGTGTTCGTCGCACCGCCGGATGCCGCGAGCGTCGCGGACGGGCTCGTGCCGCGCTTCGAGGGCACCGACTCGGTGCTGCTGGCGGCATCCATTCTGGGCGCGACGATCATGCCCCACGCCATCTACGCGCACAGCGCCCTCGCCCGTGACCGATTCGCCCCCGGATCGACCACTCCGCAGTCACGTGCGCGGGGTATCGGCGCCGTCGGCCCGGCGCACGTGACTGCGGAACGGGATGCGGTTGCGCTCGAAGGTCGCCGGGGCATCGGGACCGCCCGGTTGCTGCGGGCCACCAAGTGGGACGTGACCATCGCGCTTGCCATCGCGGGCACCGTCAACCTGTGCATGCTGCTGCTGGCTGCCGCGAACCTCGCCGGGGCGCCCGGCACCGACAGCCTCGAAGGCGCGCACGCAGCGCTGGGCGCGGGGCTCGGCCCGGTCATCGCGACCCTGTTCGCCGTCGGGCTGCTCGCCAGCGGCCTCGCCTCGACCGCCGTCGGCGCCTACGCGGGTGCCGAGATCATGCAGGGACTGCTCAAGGTGCGCATCCCGCTGCTCGCCCGACGCCTGCTCACCCTCGCCCCGGCGCTCATCATCCTGGCGATCGGGGTCGACCCCACCCTCGCGCTCGTGCTGAGCCAGGTGGTGTTGAGCTTCGGCATCCCGTTCGCGCTCGTGCCGCTCGTGGCACTCACGGCCCGCAGCGACGTGCTCGGCGGGTTCCGCAACCGCGTGTGGACGACCGCCGCCGGCATCGCCGCATCGCTGTTCCTCATCACCCTCAACGGCGTCCTGCTGTGGCTCGTGTTCACGGGCGGATAGCCTGAAGCGTGCCCTCCGCCGCGATCGACGACTACCTGAAGGCGATCTACCACCACACCGAGTGGCAGACCGCCCCGATCACGCCGTCACAACTGGCCGGCGTGCTGGGTCTCGCGCCGTCGACGGTCACCGAAATGGTGCAGAAGCTCGCCGCGCAGGACCTCGTCTCGCACCGCCCGTACGGCCCCGTGACACTGACGGATGCCGGGCGTCTGCGGGCGGCATCCATCATCCGCCGCCACCGACTCATCGAGACGTGGCTGGTGCGCGAATTCGGCTACGCGTGGGACGAAGTGCACGATGAGGCCGAGGTGTTGGAGCACTCGATCAGCGACCGCCTGCTCGAGGGCATTTCGGAGCGGCTCGGGCATCCGCGGTTCGATCCGCACGGCGACGCGATCCCCGACGCCGCGGGCGAAGTGGAGCGGGTGCCGTTCGTGTTGCTCGGCGAAGCGCGCATCGGGCACGCCGGTCGCGTGCTGCGGGTGAGCGACCGCGACCCCGAGCTGCTGCGCGCGCTGGAGGAGGCCGGCATCGACGTCGGCCACACCCTCACCGTCACGGGTCGTGACGCGGTCGCGATCGACGACTCCCCCACCGTGACCCTGCCGCAGGGCGCGGCCGAGGCCGTCTGGCTCACGGCCTGACAGACCTGCAGCTCAGCGAGCGCGGGTGCGCGAGGCTTTGAGGTAGGGCCACTCGGTGCGGGTCGCGTACTCGCAGTAGTCCCACAGTCGCGCGCAGATGTTCTCGTCGCGCGTGATCTTGGGCGGCGTCGACAGCTTCGGGATGCCGGTCACTACCCGCGACGGACCCCAGAACTGCCCGCCTTCGACGTCGGGATCGACGAGTGCCCGTACGAGCGGCCAGGCACCGCGCTCCTTGGACTGCGTGATCGGCGCCTGCAGGTTGTCGGTGAACCGCTTGAGCCGGTTCGGCGCGTTCACACCGGCGATGCCGCGGGTGCGCCCGCCGATCGAGTAGCCCGGGTGCGCGACGACGCTCGCGACGGGCACGTTCGCGGCCCGCAGTCGACGATCGGCCTCGAATCCGAGTGCGGTGGTGGCGATCTTGGACTGCACGTACGCCCGCCACGGCGTGTAGCCGTTCTCGAGCTCGGGGTCGATGGGGTCCATCGGGGTGAGCATGGTCGAGATCGACCCGTTCCAGACGAGCCGCCCACGGCCCGCGGCGAGCGGCAGCAACAGTGCGCCGGCCAGCGCGTAGTGGCCGAGCGCGTTGGTGGCGAAGACCATCTCGTGCCCGTCGCGGGTGACCTCGCGGTGGCGTGGCGGGTGCACGACGCCGGCGTTGAGCAGGATGCCGTTGAGCCCCTTGCGCGACTTCACCGTTGCGGCGGCCGCGCGCACCGAGCCGAGATTGCTGGTGTCGAGCAGGAGCGTCTCGACCGAGGCATCCGGATGCTGCCGCAGCACGGCGCCGCGCGCTGCGGCGAGGCGGTTGGGATTGCGGCCGCTCATGATGACGTGGGCACCCGCACCGGCGAGCTGCAGCGACGAGAAGAAGCCGAGGCCCGCGTTGGAACCGGTGACCAGGTAGCGCTTGCCGGACAGGTCGGGCAGCAGCTCGGGGTCCCAGGTGTCGCGCGCCACGAGACCGACACTACGGGCATCGAGCCGATTAGTCTGGTCCCATGCGGACACGCGCCGACATCGACTGCTGGCTGACCGACATGGACGGCGTGCTCGTCCACGAGAACCGCCCGATTCCGGGCGCCGCCGACCTGCTCGCGCACTGGCGCGACACCGGCACGCCGTTCCTCGTGCTGACGAACAACCCGATCTTCACGCCGCGCGATCTGAGCGCGCGACTGCGGGCGTCCGGCCTCGACGTTCCGGAGGAACGCATCTGGACCTCGGCGCTCGCGACGGCGGACTTCCTCCGGTCGCAGCTGCCCGGCGGCTCGGCGTTCGTGATCGGCGAGGCGGGGCTGACCACGGCGCTGCACGAGGCCGGCTACATCATGACCGAGACGCAGCCCGATTACGTCGTCGTCGGCGAGACGAGGCAGTACTCGTTCGAGGCGATCACGAAGGCGATCCGATTCATCAACGACGGCGCCCGCTTCATCGTCACCAATCCCGACGCGACCGGCCCCACGCCCTGGGGTGTGGTGCCCGCGACGGGAGCCTTCGCTGCGCTCATCACGAAGGCGACCGGCCGCGAACCGTACGTGGTCGGCAAACCGAACCCGATGATGTTCCGCTCGGCGCTCAACCAGATCGGGGCGCACTCCGAGACGACGGGCATGATCGGCGACCGGATGGACACCGACGTCGTCGCCGGCATCGAGGCGGGGCTGCACACCGTGCTGGTGCGCACCGGCATCTCGGATGACGCCGAGATCGCGAAGTATCCGTTCCGGCCCGACGAGATCCTCGACTCGGTGGCCGATCTGCTGCCGGTCGAGCCGGTCGAGACAGAACTGCCCGAACTGGCGGACGGCCTCTGATGAACGAGTTCGAACAGACGATGCTGTTCGCCACGACGACGGTGATCCTCCTGGGCACCCTCATCGTGTTCGCGGTGCAGTTCTTCCGCGGCCGCGGCGGTGGTGAGTAGCCGCGGCCGCGGAAGAACTCAGGCCCGGCGGCGGCGGACGACCAGCACGAAGCCCAGGGTCAGCGCCGCCAGTGCGAGCGCGATCGTTCCGGTGACGAGTGCCGTCGTGCCACCGGTGGCGGCAAGCCCGCCGGTCGAACCCGCGACCGGCGCCTCGCTCGGCTCCGTGGGCTCGGTGGGCTCGGTCGGCTCGGTCGGCTCGGTCGGCTCGGTCGGCTCGGTCGGCTCGGTCGGCTCGGTGGGCTCGGTGGGCTCGGTGGGCTCGGTGGGCTCGGTGGCATCTTCGCCCGTCACGACGATGTCGTCGAGCACAACCGAACCGGTGGCGGGTGCCTCAGTGTCGGCTTGCGTCAGCATCAGCACGACTTCGCGAACATCGGCCAAGTCCGTCGCGCTCGGGCGCAGTTCGGGGTCGATGCCCGAGGGCCAGCCGACGACGGCATCCGCGAAGTTCAGTTCGATGGTGCCGGCCTCCGCGCCGTCGAGCCGGTGCTCGAGGTTCCAGAACGTGTCTTCGGACTGGCCCGGCTGCGCCGGCGTGCGGAACTGGATGAGCAGGTTCTGGGTGGAACCGTTCGGGTCGACCCACAGTCGCACGCGGTCGCGACCCGCCCAGTTCGCGGCGTCCTGCCCGCCGATCCAGCGCGCGACCTGCGTATAGGTCTCGGCACCGAAGTCGTAGGCGTACTCGGTCGCCTGCGATCCGCTCGCAGCGTCGCGGTCGAGCGTCAGCTGCTGCGCCCCATTGCGATTCGACCACGCCGCGCGCAGCCCGTCGGTATCGGCATACGCCTCGAAGTCGTCCAGCGAGATCGGGCCCGTCGAGGTCTCCGGCTCCTCCGGCTCGGCTCCCTCACCCGCAGTCGAGATGTCGTCGATGCGGATCGTTCCTGAGGTCGGCGCGTCGCCGACGTGGTTCATGTAGATCGCGAACTTCGTCACCGAGTCGAGCAGTTGCGGTGTCAGACGCGCGTCCGGCTGGTTCTGCCAGGTCGGTGTCCGGAAGTCTTCGAACGCGAGCGCGACCTCGCCGGGCTCGTCGCCAGCGAGCGACGGGTATCCCTCGAACGCCAACCCGCCGGCCGTCACCTGGATGACGAGCTTCTGGTTCGACGCATCCGGATCAAGCCAGAGTCGCAACTCGTTGTCGGCCGACCAGTCCTGCGACTGGGCGTAGGCCTTCGTGAATCCGAGGTAGCCGCCCACATTCAGGTCGTAGGCGATCTGCAGCGCGCGGCTGCGCCCCTCGACCTCTGCCAAGGAGAAGGTGCTGGCGGCGGTGTTCTCGGCCGTGTACGCGGTGCGCAGCGCGGTGTCATTCGCGTAGGTCTCGAAGTCGTCGATGACGCCGGGCGCGAGTTCTGGCGCGGCGCCGACGATGACGTTCGTCGTCGCAGTGAGCGCGCGCTCGCCCGTCGTGACTGCCGCGGTGATCGTCGCCTCGCTGTTCTCGTCGACACCGGCAGCATCCCACTCAGCCGACCAGAACCCCTCGTCATCCAGCACCAGCTCGACGGGCGCGTCGGTGCCGGTGGCGGTGAACGCGGCGCCGGAGACATCGGCGTCGTCGACGCCCGTCAGCTTGATACGAACGGTGGCGGGGAGCTCCTCGACCCGTGACCCGTCCGCCGGGGAGGCGATGCGGATCGACGCATCGTGAGCAGCCGTCGAGATCGACCGGGTGTAGAGGTCGACTGGCAGGTCGCCCGCGAACACCGTGTGCTCGTCGGCAGCGAACGCGGCGAAATCATCCGCCATCTCGTGGCCTGCCGGCGGCACGTAGATCTGCCCGCCGCCGAAGTTCGCCCACGTGAGCATGTACGCGATCTTCGAAGCGTCGGCATCCGCCTTGATCGCGGCCAACAGGTCGGTGAAGTACGTCAGGCTCTTGTTGCCGGTCGGCTGGATGGTGCGATCACCGTTGCGCCCGAACTCGGTGAACGCCGAGATCTTGCCTCGCGTCTCGGCGAGACGCGCCAGCATCCCGAGATCGGTGACGACCTCATCGATCCACACCGACGAGTCATCGGGTTCGTTTGAGTTCTCGTAGGTGTCATAGCCGAGCACATCGACCCATTCGTCGCCTGGGTAGGTGGCGAGGTAACGGTCGGCATCGCCGGCGAACGTGCCGCCGGGTGAGAACGAGTACAAGAAGTTGTGCACGCCCTTCACGTCGCGCAGGTACTCGACGGTGTAGCGGAAGATCTCTTTGAACTCCGCGGTCGTCGCGTGCGAGGCACCCCACCAGAACCACGAACCGGTGTTCTCGTGCCACGGACGGAAGATGACCGGCACGAGCGTGCCATCGGCGCGCTCGGCGCCCTGCGCGGCGCGCGCGATGAGGTCGAGGTACGCGAGGAACTCGTCGTTGAAGTCGCCACCGGGCAGGATCTGGCTGACCGGACGGTTGCTGACGTCGTTGTACGCACCACCGGTGACGAAGTTGTCGAAGTGCGCGCTGAGCGTCGGGATGCCGCCCTTGGCGTCGGCGTCGACGAACGCCTGCGCGAGCAGATCGGCGTTCTGTTCAGGCGTGTTCGAATCGATGCCCGGGCGTTCGCCGCCGTCGATGATCAGCGTGTCGAACCCGAAGACAGCCGGATAGTCTCCGGTTACGTCGTACGCATCGGAGTCACCTCCGCCGATGCTGTAGTCGGTCGCGTGCTGCTGGCCGAACAGCACGCCTTGCCCCTGCTGCTCTTCGAGGAAGTCGAAGAGCGATCGAGTCTGGGCGGTCGCAGACGGATCGACCATGGTGTGCGTGTCGCCGTCCGCGGCGAGCGCGGGCGGGGCGCCCGAAGCGAGCAGGATGGCCGTGGTGGCCAAAGCCATCGAGGTGAGGATGCGGGTGTGCAGCGGTCGTCGTCGCATGGGACTTCTCCGTTGAAGCGGCGGCAGGGCCGGAGCGGGGTGTCCGACGTGCCGAGGCTAGACGAGCCCCGTCCCGTTTGTAAAGCGCTTTAGTCAGATTGTGACAACGACGGACATGAACCCGTCGCTGCTGACGCCCAGGGCCTACTGCGGCGCGAGGCCGAGATCGTCGAGGTCGATCGCGGCCAGCCACTGCAGCCCCTCGGCTTCGACTGCGGCCTGCGCGCCGGTCTTGCGGTCGACGATGACAGCGACGGCCACCGGCTCGGCACCCTCGCGACGCAGCGCCTCGACGGCCTTCAGCGCCGACTGCCCCGTCGTCGACGTGTCCTCGACGACGACGACGCGCTTGCCCGACACGTCGGCGCCCTCGACCTGGCGACCTCGGCCGTGGTCCTTCGGCTCCTTGCGCACGACGAACGCGTCGAGGGGGCGGCCCGCGCGCACCGACTCGTGCATGACGGCGTTGGCGATCGGGTCTGCGCCGAGCGTGAGCCCGCCGACCGCCACGATGCCGTCGACGTCGCGGATCAGGTCGAGCATGATGCGCCCGATCGCGGGTGCGGCGCGGTGGTCCAGGGTGAGCTTGCGCATGTCGACGTAATACGACGCCTTCTTGCCGCTCGACAGGGTGAAGTCACCGTGGAAGACGGCCTCGTCGCCGATGAGCGTGATCAGCGCCTGGCGGTCGGATTCGAGCTCGGGAGACGAAGAGAAGGTCATGCCCCCGAGTCTACGGAAGGCCCCGCCCGGCAACCGCGCTCCGGCATCCGAACTCCTCAAGAACCGGGGATCTTTCACCGAAACGCTCCCATCCAGGCCTTGACGCGCCAATAGATTGAGGAGTCCCGCACACCGTCGGCGTCGCTGCCGACCGGAAGGACCACCATGACGCGCATCGGCATCGTCGCTGAGCAGCCAGCAGAGCACAGGGTCGCCGTCTCGCCCCTGACCACGGAGAAGATCATCGCCCTCGGCTATGAGGTCGTCGTCGAGCAGGGGGCCGGGGCGGGCGCGAGCTTTCCCGACGACGCGTACGTCGCCGCCGGCGCCGAGATCGTCGACCGTCAGACCGCGTGGTCCTCAGCCATCGTGCTGAAGATCGCCGCGCCGGTGGATGCCGAGATGTCGCTGCTGCAGCCGGGCACCACCGTCATCGGACTGCTCGCCCCCGCACTGCGCCCCGAACTGCTCGAGGCGCTCGCGGGGCGCGGCGTCACCGCCCTCGCGATGGATGCCGTGCCGCGCATCTCACGCGCGCAGTCGATGGACGTGCTCAGCTCGATGGCGAACATCTCGGGCTACCGCGCCGTCGTCGAGGCGGCGCACGAGTTCGGTCGCTTCTTCACCGGTCAGGTGACCGCCGCAGGCAAGGTGCCGCCCGCCAAGGTGCTCGTCGCCGGCGCCGGTGTGGCAGGGCTCGCTGCGATCGGCGCGGCATCCAGCCTCGGCGCCATCGTGCGGGCCACCGACCCGCGCCCCGAAGTCGCCGACCAGGTCCGCTCGATCGGCGGCGAGTATCTCGAGGTCGTCGTCCCCGACGAGCAGAAGCAGGTCTCCTCCGACGGCTATGCGAAGGCAACGAGCGACGCCTACAACCGTCGCGCCGCCGAGATGTACTCCGAGCAGGCCGCCGACGTCGACATCATCGTGACGACCGCGCTCATTCCGGGGCGGGCCGCACCGCGACTGATCACGGCGGCGGATGTCGCGAGCATGAAGCCCGGCAGCGTCATCGTCGACATGGCCGCCGGCCAGGGCGGCAACGTCGAGGGGTCGGTCGCCGGCGAGCGCACCGTCACGCCGGGCGGCGTCACGATCCTGGGCTACACCGACCTGCCGGGTCGGCTCCCGCAGCAGGCGTCGCAGCTGTACGGCACGAACCTCCTCAACCTGCTGAAGCTGCTCACGCCCAGCAAAGACGGCACGCTGACCATCGACGACGACGACATCGTGCAGCGCTCGGTGACCGTTGTGAAGGACGGCACGATCACCTGGCCGCCGCCGCCCGCGCAGGTCTCTGCCGCGCCGGCCGCCGCAGCCGCCGCGCCACCGGAACCACCCGCACCGAAGAAGACGATGTCGCAGGGCGCGAAGACCGGGCTCATCGCCGCCGGTATCGCCGCACTGTTCGCCGTCTGCGCGTTCGCCCCTGCACCGCTGCCGCAGCACTTCCTCGTGCTGGTGCTGTCGGTCGTCGTCGGCTTCTACGTCATCGGCAAGGTCGCGCACGCCCTCCACACCCCGCTCATGAGCGTCACCAACGCGATCAGCGGCATCATCATCGTCGGCGCCATGGTGCAGATCACCGCCGATGACCTCGTCGTGCAGGTGCTCGCCGCGGCCGCTGTGCTGCTGGCATCCATCAACATCTTCGGCGGGTTCGCCGTGACGCGACGCATGCTCGCGATGTTCTCGAAGGAGGGCGACCGATGAGTCTCGCGATCTCGATCAGCACCGCGGCCTACATCGTCGCCGCGCTCCTGTTCATCCTGAGCCTCGCGGGGCTCAGCAAGCACGAGACGGCCCGCCGCGGCGTCGTCTACGGCATCGTCGGCATGGCGATCGCCCTGGTCGCGACCGTGTGGCTCGCCGCATCGGCCGCGTGGGGCACCACGTCGGGCACGATCGGCCTCACCCTGCTCGCAGCAGCGGTCGTGGTCGGCGCGATCATCGGCCTGTGGCGCGCGCGCGTCGTCGAGATGACGGGGATGCCGGAGCTCATCGCACTGCTGCACTCCTTCGTCGGTCTCGCGGCGGTGCTGGTGGGCTGGAACGGCCACCTGCACGACTCCGGCCTCACCGGGGCGCTGGCCGACATCCACCACGCCGAGGTGTTCATCGGCGTGTTCATCGGCGGCGTGACCTTCACCGGGTCGATCGTCGCGTTCTTGAAGCTGTCGGCGCGGATGGCGTCGAAGCCGCTCGTGCTGCCGGGCAAGAACTTCCTCAACCTCGGTGCACTCGTCGTGTTCGTGGCGCTGACGGTCTGGTACGTCATCACCCCCTCGCTCGCCCTGCTCATCGCCGTCACGGCGGTCGCACTGCTGCTCGGCTGGCACCTGGTCGCCTCGATCGGCGGCGGCGACATGCCGGTGGTCGTCTCGATGCTCAACAGCTACTCGGGGTGGGCGGCAGCTGCCGCGGGCTTCCTGCTGAACAACGACCTGCTCATCGTGACGGGTGCGCTCGTCGGCTCGTCGGGTGCGTACCTGTCGTACATCATGTGCAAGGCGATGAACCGGTCGTTCCTGTCGGTGATCGCCGGCGGCTTCGGCATCGAAGCGCCCAAGGGCGATGACGCCGACCACGGTGAGCACCGCGAGATCGACGTCGAGTCGGCGGCGGAGATGCTGGCATCCGCGTCGTCGGTGGTCATCACTCCGGGCTACGGCATGGCCGTCGCGCAGGCGCAGTACCCCGTCGCAGAGCTCACGCACCGGTTGCGTGAGAAGGGCGTCGACGTGCGCTTCGGCATCCACCCGGTGGCCGGTCGCCTGCCCGGGCACATGAACGTGCTGCTGGCCGAGGCGAAGGTGCCGTACGACGTCGTGCTCGAGATGGACGAGATCAATGACGACCTGGCATCCACCGATGTCGTGCTCGTGATCGGCGCGAACGACACCGTCAACCCGGCCGCCGCCGAAGACCCGGGGTCGCCGATCGCGGGGATGCCGGTGCTGCGCGTGTGGGAGGCGCAGAACGTCATCGTGTTCAAGCGGTCGATGGCCTCCGGCTACGCCGGCGTGCAGAATCCGCTGTTCTTCCGCGAGAACGCGCAGATGCTGTTCGGCGACGCGAAGGAGCGTGTGGAGGACATCCTCCGCGTCCTGTGACCCGGCGGGCGGGGTCGGCGGGGCGAAATAGGCTGGATGCATGCGTCTTGCCACCTGGAACGTGAACTCCATCCGCGCGCGCGTCGTGCGCACCGTCGACTTCGCGGTGCGCGAGCACGTCGACGTGCTGCTCATGCAGGAGATCAAGTGCAAGCCGGAGCAGTTTCCGTACGCCGAGTTCGAGGCGGCGGGCTACCACGTCGAGGCGCACGGACTGAACCAGTGGAACGGCGTCGCGATCGCCAGCCGTGAGCCGATCGAAGACCTCGAGATCGGCTTCCCCGGCATGCCCGGCTTCAGCAAGAACCCCGACGACCCGCATCCGCCGCAGGAGGCTCGCGCGATCGGCGCGACGATCGGCGGCGTCCGCGCGTGGAGCCTCTACGTGCCCAACGGTCGCTCGCTCGATGACCCGCACTACGCCTACAAGCTGGCGTGGCTGGAGGCCCTGCGCGAATACACGGCGACCACGCTGGCCGCGCAGCCCCACCTGCCCCTCGCGCTGACCGGCGACTTCAACATCGCCCCCACCGACGACGACAACGGCGACCCGACCGTCATCGAGGGCGTGACGACCCACGTCTCACCGCCCGAGCGGGCCGCGTTCCAGGCGCTCCTCGACGCGGGGCTGGCAGACACCGTCCGGCCGCTCGTGCCCACCGGCTACACGTACTGGGACTACAAGCAGCTGCGCTTCCCCCGCAACGAGGGGCTGCGCATCGACTTCATCCTCGGCTCCCCCGCGTTCGCGGATGCCGTGGCGGGTGCAGTCATCCACCGCAACGAGCGCAAGGGCGAGATCCCCAGCGACCACGTGCCGGTGATGGTCGACCTCGACCTCGACGGCGAGGACGACGACGAGCGCCCGATGATCTTCTGAGCGGCGGGACCCGCGTCGATAGGCTGACGGCATGGACACCGTGAACCCGCTGCTGCCGGCCGGATACGACATCGCCTGGTCGATCGTCGCAATCGCGATCGCGGTGTTCGCCGTGGTCGCGCTGGTGTCGCTCGCCCGGTCCGCGAAGCGCCTCACGACGCTTCAGGCGCTCGTGTGGACCCTGCTGGTGATCTTCGTTCCGCTGGTCGGCGCCGCCGCGTGGCTGTTCGTCGGCCGCCGCGCAGTCGCTCCCTCGCGCACCTGACCGCGTCACCGTCGCCCGGCCCCGATTCGATCCGCCGTGCGGGGGATGCCGGTGCCCGCCGTGCGCCGTAGCGTTGGAGCCATGTCGATAACGGATGCGGCCGTCACACGACGGCATCCCCCGACGTCCGGCCAACTGCAGGCGGACGTGTGGCTTGCGGGCGCGCTGCTGCTCGGCGCCGTGCTGAGCGCCTGGCTCGGACAGATCGCAGGCGTCTTCTACGAAGAGGAGACGCCGGGCCTCGGCTGGGCGCTGCTCTACACCGCCGGCATGACGGTGCCGTTGGCCGTGCGACGTCGCTTTCCGTGCACCGTGCTCATCGTCGTCGCGGTCGCCTACTTCGTCGCGATGAGCGCACGGGTGCCCGAGTTCTACGTCAGCCAGATCGCCCTGTTCATCGCGATGTACACCGTCGGCGCGTGGGTCGACGACCGGCGGCGCGCGACCGTCGTGCGCGTCATCGTCATCGCGGGCATGTTCGTGTGGCTGCTCGTCACGATGTTCCAGGCCGCGACCGACCCGGCGGAGGGCGCACTGTCGCAGGCCGGTGCGATGTCGCCGTTCGTCGCGTTCTCGCTCATCAACCTGCTCGTCAACGCCGCCTTCTTCGGCGGCGCCTACTACTTCGGCGAGCGCGCGTACGCGCAGGCGATCGCCCGCCTCGTCATCGAGGAGCGCACCGCTGAACTCGAACGGGAGCGCGAACTGACGGCAGCACAGGCCGTCGCGCTCGACCGGGTGCGCATCGCCCGCGAACTGCACGATGTCGTCGCCCACCACGTCTCGGCGATGGGCGTGCAGGCCGGCGCTGCCCGCACCGTGCTCGACCGTGACCCCACCGCCGCGCGCACCGCACTGGCCGGCATCGAGACGTCGGCGCGAGCGGCGATCGACGACCTGCACCACCTGCTCGACACGCTCCGCACACCGGATGCCGACACTCCCGACGACTCGACCCTGTCACTCGCGACGATCGACGACCTTGTCGCGCATGCCCGCGAGAACGGCCTCCCGACGACGCTCACGGTCGTCGGCGAACCGGTCGAAGTGCCCGCCCTCGTGCAGGTGAACCTGTATCGCATCGCGCAGGAGGCGCTCACGAACGCGCGCCGCCACGGCGGGCCCGAAGCCACCGCCGACGTGCGCCTGCGCTACGCGACCGACGCGGTCGAACTCGAAGTCACCAACACGGGACTCAACCGTGCCGGCGGTCGCCCCGGCCTGGGGCTGGTCGGCATGCGCGAGCGCGCCGCGGCATCCGGCGGCACCGTCGAGGCGGGCCCACGTCCGCGCGGCGGGTTCCTCGTGCGGGCACGAGTGCCCGTCGCCGCCGCGGCCCCGGCGGGAGCACCCGCGTGATCCGCGTGCTGCTGGTCGACGACCACGCCGTCATGCGGGCGGGGTTCCGGATGATCCTCGAGGCCGAAGACGACATCACCGTCGTCGGCGAAGCGGGCACGGGGACGGCGGCGGTGGCCGCGGCATCCGAACTGCACCCCGACGTCATCTGCATGGACGTGCAGATGCCCGACATGGACGGGCTCGAGGCGACCCGGCGCATCGTCGCCGACCCGGCCGTCGCGTCGGCCGTCGTGATCGTCACGACCTTCGACCGCGACGACTACCTGTTCCAGGGGTTGTCTGCCGGGGCGAGCGGCTTTCTGCTGAAGAACGCGGGCCCCGAAGACCTGGTCGCCGCCGTGCGAGTTGCGGCGGCGGGCGATGCCCTGCTGGCGCCCGCAGTCACGAGGCGGGTCATCGAGCGGTTCGCGGGAACGAGCGACCCCATCGGGGCTGCCGAGCCGGCGCCCCCGGCATCCGGCATCGCCGTCGACCTCACCGACCGTGAGAGCGAAGTGCTGCGCCTGCTCGCGCAGGCCTACAGCAACGGCGAGATCGCGAAGGAACTGTTCATCGGCGAGGCCACCGTGAAGACCCACGTGTCGAACCTGCTGCAGAAACTCGGCGCCCGCGACCGCGTCGCCGCCGTCGTCTACGCCCACCGCCACGGCCTCGCCTGAGGGCTGAGCCCCGGCGTGCACAACGTCGCCAATCCGGTGCGCTGAGCGGTCGAGCGGCCCGGTTCCAGGGCACCGGGCTGCGGAATGGCGACGTTGTGCACGCGACCTCGGCGTGCGTCTCCCCCGGCACCCCCGGCATCCCCCGGCATCCCTCCGACGGCGGATGCCGGGGGATCCGCCGCGGGACGGATGTGTGGCGGGCGCGGGGTTCGTAGCGTGGAGGCACGACATCCCCGAGGAGGCACCATGCTCGAGCTGACGGGCATCACGAAGAGCTACGGCGGTCGCCGCGTGCTCGACGACATCACGTTCACGGTCGCCCCCGGGCGGCTCACCGGCTTCGTCGGAGGCAACGGCGCCGGCAAGACCACCACGATGCGCATCGCGCTCGGACTGCTCAGCCGCGACGGCGGCACCGTCACGATCGACGGTGAGCCGGTCACGAGCGCCGACCGCCGCCGCTTCGGCTACATGCCCGAAGAGCGCGGGCTGTACCCGAAGATGAAGGTGCTCGAGCAGATCGTGTACCTCGCCCGCCTGCACGGATTCTCGAAGGCGGATGCCACGGTTCGCGCCCGCGCACTCCTCGAAGAGCTCGGGCTCGGCGAGCGCCTCGACGACAACGTCGAGACCCTGTCGCTCGGCAACCAGCAGCGCGCGCAGATCGCGGCATCCCTCGTGCACGATCCCGAGGTGCTCATCCTCGACGAGCCGTTCTCTGGCCTCGACCCGATCGCCGTCGAGGTGGTCGCCGGGGTCCTGCAGGCCCGCGCCGCGCAGGGCGTCGCGGTGCTGTTCTCGTCGCACCAGCTCGATGTCGTCGAGCGCCTGTGCGATGACCTCGTGATCATCGCCGGGGGCACGATCCGCGCCGCCGGCACCCGCGACGGGCTGCGAGCCGAGCACGCGCAGAACCGGTTCGAACTCGTCTCGGCAGGCGATGCCGGCTGGCTGCGTGACGTGCCCGGGGTCGAGGTGCTCGAATTCGACGGCGGCTACGCCGTGTTCGACGTCGACAGCGACGAGACCGCCCAGATCGTGCTGCGCCGTGCCATCGACGGCGGCGACGTCGCGAGCTTCGCACCGCAGCATCCGTCCCTCTCGCAGATCTTCAAGGAGGTCATCCGATGAGCACCGCACCCGCCCCGTCGTTCCTGCAGAGCGTCTGGCTCGTCTCCGAGCGCGAGATCGGCTCGAAGCTGCGCAGCAAGGCGTTCATCATCTCGTTCGCCATCCTGTTCCTGGCGGCGCTCGCCCTGGTGGTCTGGGGAGGCCTCCAGGCACGCGACACGTCGGGCACGCCCGTCGCCGTCACGGCCGACGCCGAGCAGTACGTCGCCGGTGTGCAGGGCCTCGAGGTCACCGAGGTCGGCAGCCGCGCCGACGCCGAAGCGCTCGTGCTCGCCGGCGATGTGGATGCCGCGGTCGTCGCCGACAGCGCATCGCCGCTCGGGTTCGCCGTGCTCGCCGAAGACTCCGCCCCGACATCCCTGCTGATGTCGCTCGCCGAACTGCCGCCGGTCGAAATGCTCGACCCGTCGTCGACCGACGCGATGCTGCGCTACTTCGTGGCGCTCGGCTTCGGCATCGTGTTCCTCATGTCTGCGCAGCTGTTCGGGTCGACCATCGCGCAGTCGATCGTCGAAGAGAAGCAGACCCGCGTCGTGGAGCTGCTGCTCTCGGCGATCCCGGTGCGGGCACTGCTTGCCGGAAAGGTCATCGGCAACACGATCCTCGCGATGGGGCAGATCCTCATCCTGGCGGCGATCGCCGTGGTGGGGTTGACCGTCACCGGGCAGACCGCCCTGCTCGGCGGGCTCGGGGCGCCGCTGGCGTGGTTCGCGGTGTTCTTCCTGCTCGGGTTCGTGCTGCTGGCGGCGATGTTCGCCGCCGCGGCCGCGATGGTCTCGCGGCAGGAAGACATCGGATCGACCACGACACCGCTGATCTTCCTCATCATGGCGCCGTACTTCTTGGTCATCTTCTTCAACGACAACCCGCTCGTGATGACGATCATGTCGTACGTGCCGTTCTCGGCGCCGGTCGGGATGCCGATGCGCCTGTTCCTCGGCGAGGCGCAGTGGTGGGAGCCGCTGCTCTCGCTGCTGATCCTGGCCGCGACGTGCGTCGCCGCGATCGTGGTCGGGGCGAAGATCTACGAGAATTCGCTGCTGCGCATGGGCGCCCGGGTCAAGCTGCGCGAGGCCCTCGCCGGCTGAACCCCGGCGTCCGCGCCTGCCCCGGCATCCGCCCGCCGAGAAACCACCCCTGCTGCGACACACGCGTGCAGGGGTGGTTTCTCACGTCGGTGTGGTTTTCGCGGCTCAGCGTTCGACGAGGATGCCGTCGGCGTCGGCCCACACATGCGCGCCGGGGCGGAACGCGACCCCGCCGATCTCGACGACGACGTCGACCTCTCCGACGCCGTCCTTCGCGCTCCTGCGGGGGTTCGACCCGAGCGCCTTCACGCCGAGCGGCAACTGCCCGATCGCCTCGCGGTCGCGGATCGCACCGTTGACGATGACGCCCGCCCAGCCGTGCTCGACGGCGGATGCCGCGATGAGGTCGCCCACGAGCGCCGACTCGAGCGACCCTCCGCCGTCGACGACGAGCACCGCACCGTCTCCCGGTGTGGCGAGCGTCTGCTTGACGAGCGCGTTGTCGCGGTGGCAGCGGATCGTGCGCACCGGCCCGTCGAACGCGACGTGTCCGCCGATGTCGTGAAATTGGATGCCGACCGAGTCCAGCTCGTCGCCGCGCTCGTCGTAGAGGTCTGCCGTCGCGATGCCCATGCGTTCACCGTACGCATGCCCGCACGCGTTGCGGACTCCGCGACGCTGCGAAGATCGGCCGGACTTCTGTGACGCAAAAGCTCGCACCGGGAACATCCGGCCACTGCATCCGGTTGCATGGATCGGGACGACGGTGTCTCGGCATTGTTCAGACACCTTGAAGGACCTCCCATGACCGATCTGCTCGACCGCACCGCACCCACCGACACCCCGATCCTCGACGTGCTCTCGCAGCGCTGGAGCACCCGCGCGTTCGATGGCGCCACCGCGATCGATGAAGACGCCCTCGCGGCAGCGCTCGAAGCGGCACGCTGGTCGCCGTCCGCGTTCAACAACCAGCCCTGGCGGTTCATCGTCGCGCGACGCGGCAGTGACGCACATGCCAAGGTCGTCGACTCGCTCGTCGCGTTCAACCAGGCCTGGGCTGCGTCCGCGGGCGCGCTCGTCGTGTTCGTCGCCGAACTCTCACGCGACGGCCGCGAGTTTCCGTCAGCGCTCTACGACCTCGGCCAGGCCGCGGCGCACTTCACCGTACAGGCCCACTCGGGCGGGCTCGCCACGCACCAGATGACCGGCTTCGACCCCGACGCCGTCGCCGCCGCATTCGGCCTTGACGGCGACCTGCGCCCCTTCACGGTCATGGCCGTCGGCGCTGCCGGCACCATCGACGACGCTCCGGTCGCCAGCCGCGACGGCGAGCGGGCACCTCGCGTGCGCCGACCGATCGTCGAGTCGGCCGTCGTCAACGCCTGACCCCGGCATCCGCCCGGCCCGCGCGCTGACCCATCCGGCGCGAACACAACTGCGGGGATCTCGCCCGACACGCCGTCGACCCATCGAGCCTGACGGCGTGTCGCGGCGGATCCCCGCAGTTGTGCACGGGGGGGCGGCGTCCGTCGGCCAGGCAGCCCGGCTCAGGCGCCGGGCGGGTTGAGGTCGGGGTGGGTGATGACCACCAGCGAGTAGGGGTCGCCGTCGGGATCGGGCGGTGCGTCCTTGTAGCGGGCGAACAGCGCCTGCACCGCCTCGTGCAGTTCGGCGCGGTGCTCGGCGTTCAGCTTGAGGCCGAGCCAGCCGAGTTCGACGTGTGCCGGGTCGGCGAGCGCGACCTGCTGGCGGACCGTCTCCATGAGCACGGCGGTGCCGTTCTCCATCGGCGCGTCCCAGGAACGCCCCGTCGCCAGGTACGGCACCTCGCGAGCGCCCTGCGCGCCGGTGCGCTCGGGCTGCGGCGCGAGGAACCCGGCATCCACGAGCGTGCGCACGTGGTGGAGCATCGTGCCGGGATTGACCTGGAGCAGGTCGGCGAGTTCTTTATTGGTGCGCGCGTCGAACCGGCACAGGCGCAGCGCCCGCATCCGCAGCGGTGAACTCAGCGCGCGGGCTGCCGCGCGTGCCTCTGCATCGTCCATGCGGCCAGCGTAGCCGACTGATTGACACTTCCCAATCGATCGGCGCATACTGATCGAGATGTCTCAATCAGTCGATGCAGCGGACGGCACGAACGGCCCCGACGGAACGGATGCCGCGGCGCCCGCCCCGTCGCTCTGGCGCGACCGCAACTTCGTCACGATGTGGGGCGGCCAGGCGCTCAGCCAGTTCGGTGCGCAGATCGTCGAGCTCGCCCTCCCGGTGCTCGCGGTGCTGCTGCTGCACGCCACCGAGGCGCAGGTCGGCTACCTCAACGCGGCCTCGATGGCGGCGTTCCTCGTCGTGGGACTCCCCGCCGGCGCGTGGATCGACCGCATGCGCAAGCGGCACGTCATGATCTGGGCCGACGCCGTGCGCGCCCTCGCGCTGACCGCGGTGCCTGCGCTGCACCTGCTCGGCATCCTCGAAATGTGGCACCTGTACGTGGTGGCGCTGATCGTCGGCATCGCGACGGTGTTCTTCGACGTGTCGTACCAGTCACTCGTGCCCTCGCTCGTGCAGCCGAAGCAGATCGCCGACGCCAACGGCAAGCTCGAGTCGACACAACAGCTCGCGGGGCTCACCGGTCCCGCGATCGCCGGCGGGCTGGTAGGACTCATCAGCGCACCGATGGCGATCCTCGCGACGGTCGGCACCTACATCGCGTCGATGATCGCGCTGCTGTCCACACGCGACCACGAAGAGCGCCGCGCCCCCGAAGACCGCGCACCACTGCACCGCGAGATCGCGGAGGGCCTGCGCTGGGTGTTCGGCAACCCGCTGCTGCGACGCATCGTGGCGACCACCGCGATCTCGAACCTCACCAGCACCCTCGTCTTCACACTGACGCCGATCTTCTTCCTGCGCATCCTCGGATTCTCGCCCGAGCTGATGGGCCTGTTGTTCTCGCTCGGCGCGGTCGGCGGACTGCTCGGCGCGATCGCAACGCCGCGGCTCGTCTCGCGGTTCGGCGAAGCCCGCCTCATCCCGCTGAGCGCGATCGGCTTCAGCCTCGCGATGGTGCCGTTCCCGCTCGCCGCGATCCTCCCGACCCCCGCCGCATTCGTCATGCTCGTGCTGCAGGGGATGCTGATGGGCTTCGGGGTGCTCGTCTACAACATCACGCAGGTGACGTTCCGCCAGCGGATCACGCCGCCGCGCCTGCTCGGGCGGATGAACGCCAGCATCCGCTTCTGCGTCTGGGGCGTCATGCCGCTCTCGGCGCTCGCCGCCGGCTGGCTCGGCACGTGGCTCGGCACGGTCCCGACCCTCTGGATCGGCACCGTCGGCGCGCTCCTGTCAGCGCTCCCCGTCGTCATCGGCCCGTTCTGGCGCCTCCGCAACCTCCCCGACGCCCGGGAGGCTTAGGTCGTGAGCACCAGCGCGGAGCCGTCCGGGGCGACGTCGACGCGCACGATGTCGCCGTCATGGATGCCGCCGGCCAGCAGCGCGCGGGCCAGGCGGTCCTGCACCTCGGTCTGGATGAGGCGGCGCAGCGGCCGGGCGCCGTAGATCGGGTCGTAGCCGCGCTCGGCAAGCCACGCCCTGGCATCCGGCGTGACGGCCAGGGTCAGCCGTCGCGACCCCAGCCGGCGCTGCAGCGCGTCGACCGACAGTTCGACGATCTGGGCGAGGTCGGCCTCCGACAGCGGCTGGAACACCACGACGTCGTCGAGCCGGTTCACGAACTCGGGGCGGAAGGCCTGCCGCACGAGCGCCAGCACCTGCTCGCGCTTGTCATCCATGGACAGGGTCGGGTCGATGAGGATCGGCGAGCCGAGGTTCGAGGTGAGGATCAGGATGACGTTCGTGAAGTCGACCGTGCGGCCCTGGCCATCGGTGAGCCGCCCGTCGTCCATGACCTGCAGCAGCACGTCGAAGACCTCGGGGTGCGCCTTCTCGACCTCGTCGAGCAGCACGACTGAGTATGGGCGACGCCGCACCGCCTCGGTGAGCTGCCCGCCCTGCTCGTAGCCGATGTACCCGGGAGGGGCGCCGACGAGCCGGGCGACGGAGTGCTTCTCGCCGTACTCGCTCATGTCGATGCGCACCATCGCGTGCTCATCGTCGAAGAGGAACTCGGCGAGCGCCTTGGCGAGCTCGGTCTTGCCGACACCGGTCGGCCCGAGGAACAGGAACGAGCCGGTGGGCCGGTGGGGGTCGCTGATGCCCGCGCGCGAACGGCGCACCGCATCCGATACGGCCCCGACCGCCTCCTTCTGCCCGATGAGGCGCTTGCCGAGCTCGGCCTCGAGGTGCAGCAGCTTCTCGGATTCGCCCTGCAGCAGTCGCCCGACGGGGATGCCGGTCCACGCCGCGATGACGGCGGCGATGTCTTCATCGGTGACCTGCTCGTTGACCATGCGCTCCTCGGCCGGGTCGGCCTCGGCGCGTTCGGCGTCGGCGACCTCCTGCTCGAGGCGCTTGATGGTCTCGTACTCGAGCTTCGACGCGCGCGCGTAGTCGGCTTCGCGCAGCGCGCGGTCGCGCTCGGTGTAGGCCTGGTCGAGCTGCTTCTTGAGCTCGCCGACCCGGTTCAGGCCGGCGCGCTCCCGCTCCCAGCGCGCCTCGAGGGCGGCCAGCTCGTCGGATGCCGCGGCCATCTGCTCGCGCAGGGCGACGAGGCGTTCCTTCGAGGCGGCATCCTTCTCCTTCTTCAGCGCGAGCTCTTCGAGCTTCATGCGGTCGACCGACCGGCGCAGCTCGTCGATCTCGACGGGGCTCGAATCGATCTCCATCTTGAGGCGGCTCATGGCCTCGTCGATCAGGTCGATCGCCTTGTCGGGCAGCTGACGGCTCGGCAGGTAGCGGTTGCTGAGCGCTGCGGCCGCGACGAGCGCACCGTCGCTGATGATGACACCATGGTGCGCCTCGTAGCGACCCTTGAGTCCGCGCAGAATCGCGACGGTGTCTTCGACGCTCGGCTCGCCGACGTACACCTGCTGGAAGCGCCGTTCGAGGGCGGCATCCTTTTCGATGAACTCTCGGTACTCGTTGAGCGTGGTCGCGCCGATGAGGCGCAGCTCACCGCGCGCGAGCATCGGCTTGAGCATGTTGGATGCAGCGACCGATCCCTCGCCACCACCCGCGCCCATGAGCACGTGCAGTTCGTCGATGAAGGTGATGATGCGACCTTCGGACTCGGTGATCTCCTTCAGCACGTTCTTGAGGCGCTCTTCGAACTGCCCCCGGTACATGGCACCGGCGACGAGCGCCGAGATGTCGAGGGTGACGAGTTCTTTGTTCTTGAGCGACTCGGCGACGTCGCCTGCGACGATGCGCTGCGCGAGGCCTTCAACGACGGCGGTCTTGCCGACGCCGGGCTCGCCGATCAGCACGGGGTTGTTCTTGGTGCGGCGGGTGAGCACCTGGCTCACGCGGCGGATCTCACTGTCGCGTCCAATGACCGGGTCGAGCTTGCCCTGCCGTGCGCGGTCGGTGAGGTTGATCCCGAACTGTTCGAGGGCGCTCTGCTGCTCCTCCTGCGCGGGTGTGGGTTGTGCGTTCATGTGTACTCCTGAAATCCATGGCGCAATTCAAACTTGAGTCGCTTGCGCTCAACTTTACCACGTCGAGGGCACGTGGCCCAGGCTCTCGCGTCACGAGGCGACGGCGTCCGGCATTCGCTCGGCGTCGGCGCACGAGAAGCGCGCGCGGTAAGCGGTGGGGGTGATGCCGAGCGACCGCGCGAAGTTCTGGCGCAGCACGGCGGCCGACCCGAATCCGCATTCGTACGCGATCGCGTCGAGGCCCAGCTCGGTCTGTTCGAGCAGCCGCTGCGCCTGGATGAGCCGTTGACGGCCGAGCCAGGCGGCGGGCGTCGTGCCGTAGTCGGCCTTGAAGCGGCGGGCAAACGTGCGCGGCGACATGTGGGCCCGTGCGGCGAGTTGGTCGACCGAGAGGTCGTCGCGGAGGTTCTCGATCATCCAGTCGGTGACGGGCGACAGCGACTGCGACACGGTGATCGGCAGGGGCCGGTCGATGAACTGCGCCTGGCCACCGTCGCGCTGCGGCGGCACCACCATGCGGCGGGCGATCTTGTTCGCGGTCTCGGCCCCGAGCTCGATGCGCAGCAGGTGGAGGCACGCATCGAGGCCCGCGGCGGTGCCCGCGCTCGTGATGATGCGGCCGTCCTGCACGTAGAGCACGTCGGGGTCGACGTCGATCTTCGGGTACATGCGCATCATGTCGGCCGCATACCGCCAGTGCGTCGTCGCGCGGCGCCCGTCGAGCACGCCGGCGGCGGCGACGACGAACGCGCCGCTGCAGACCGTCAGCACCCACGCGCCGCGTTCGACGGCTCGTCGGACGACGTCGGTGACGCGGGCGTCGACGTGCGTCCAGCCCTCGCGCGGGATCGGGGTGATGACGACGAGGTCGGCCTCGTCGGCGAAGGCGAGGTCCGCGTCGACGTTCAGCGTGAAGCCGATGTTGCTGGACACGGCGCCCGGGTCGGGCGCGACGATACGGAAATCGAAGTTCGGAATGTCTTCGTCGCTGCGATCCAGACCGAAGGCCTCACAGGCGAGCCCGAACTCGAACGGTGCGAATCCGTCCTGCACGACACAGGCGACCGTCTTCATGGCAGTTTTCCTTTGTTGAGTGACTCTCCTGCCACTCATGGCAGGATCACATCAATCGTAGCGTTACTGCCATGATCACGCTCATCTTCTTCGCAGCCCTCGCCGCGACCGCAGTCGTCTGCTCCATCGTCACCGTCGCCCGCGACGGCTACCGCCGCATCCCAACCCACCCCTGATTCGTGAGAGGCTGGGCGCCATGACGACGCCGGATGACGCCACCGCCCAGCCCGCACCGCAGCCGCCGTACGCGGGCGCGCCGGCACAGCCGGGACAGGCGCCGGAGTACCCCGGCCACTACCAGGCGCAGTCCCCTGCGGCGCCGGCCCAGTCGGATGCCCTCGCCCGCATCGGCGTGGTACTCGGACTCGTGCCGCTCGTCGTCAGCTTCGCGCTCGGGTTCATCATTCCGGCACTCGTGAGCAGCAACGGCTTCGAGGTGTACAGCCTGGTCTACGGCGTCGCCAACATCGTCTCGCTCATCTTCGGCATCGGGGCGCTCGTCCTCGGCTGGATCGCCGCCGCCCGCAAGAGCGCCAATCGGCTCTGGGCCGGCATCGCCATCGGCCTGGGCGGGGCGACGGTGCTCGGCTTCCTCGTGAACACCGTCTCCAGCCTGATCGCCTCGGCCTTCTGACGCCTTCGATCAGCGGCGCGCGAGCCCGGCCACGGCGTCGAGCAGGATGCCGGCCGACCGCGTCCAGGTGAACTGCGCGATGTGGGCCGAGCCCGCGGCGATCACGCGGGCGCGCTCGGACGGGTCGTCGAGGCTGCGCACGGCTGCGGCGAACGCTGCCGGGTCGTCGGGGTCTGCGTAGCGCGCGCCGTCACCGGCGACCTCGCGGAAGATCGGCATGTCGGTGACGACGGCGGGCACCCCGAGCGCGAGCGCTTCGGCGACCGGCAGCCCGTACCCCTCGTCGCGGCTGGCGGTGACGAGCACGGCATCGTCGGCGAGCGCCGCGGCGTACTCGGCGTCGGTGACGCCGCCGTGGAACCGCACCTCGACGCCGTGCGGCACGAGGTCTTCGAGCTCGGCACGGCGCTCGCGCGAGATGCGGCTGAGCAGGTGCAGCGTGCGGCCGGGCAGCGTCGCCATGGCGCGCACGAGCGTCGCGACGTTCTTGTAGGGCATGAACGAGCCCATGTAGACGAGGTTTCGCACCTCGCCGTCGCGCCGCACCGACACGCCGTCCGGCAGCAGGTCGGCGAGCCGCTGCGGCGCGTTGGGCACGACGACGACGGGGCGTTTCGTGAGGCGCACTTCGTCGAACTGCCGCTTGCTCTCCTCGCTCACCGTCGCGACGAGGTCGGCGGCGTTCAGCGTGAGCCGCTGCGGCACATAACTGAGGTGGAACAGCCGCCACCCGACGCGCACGTACCAGGGCAGGTCCTTCGGCGGCGTGCGGTGCCGGTAGTAGATCATGTCGTGCAGCGTCAGGATGAGGCGGTACCGGCGACCGAGTGCGCCGATCGTCTGCATCGGCGAGAACACGACGTCGGGTCGGTGCCGGTTCAGCACGAACGCCGTGAAGGGCTCCCGCACCGCAGTGGGCGCGTGGATGCAGAGCACCTCAGCGTCATCGGGCAGGAAGCGTCGCTGCGCCTCGTCGAAGATGAGGAAGGTCACCTCGACGCCGCGGCCAGCGGCATCCCGGTGCACGGCGGCGCCGAGCTCTGCCGAGTAGCGGCTGATGCCGTCGTGGAAGTCGGTGCGGATGTAGCGCGCGTCGAAGAACAGCCGCACCGGCGCCGCCGTCACGGTGCGACCGGTTCGCCCCGGTACAGCGCCTCGAAGGTGTCGAGGGTGCGGGCGATGTCGTGGATCTTCACGCCGTCGAGCGAAGCCTGCTGCATGCGCAGGTACTCGGCCGGTTCGGCGGTGAGCACGCGGCGCAGCTTGTCGGCGAGGTCGTCGGCGTCGCCCGGCTCGAACAGGTAGCCGTTCTCGCCGTCGTGCACGAGGTGCGGCAGCGCGACGGCATTGGCGGCGACGACGGGCAGGCCGGATGCCATGGCCTCCATCGTCGCGATCGACTGCAGTTCGGCGATCGACGAGATGGCGAACACGGTCGCCTTCGACAGCGTCGCGCGCAGTTCTTCTTCGGCGACGCGGCCGTGGAAGACGACCCGGTCCTGCAGGCCGAGTTGCGCGGTGAGCTGCTCGAGGTTGCGGTGCTGGTCGCCGCCGCCGACGATGTCGAACGTGACGTCGAGGTCGGCGAGCTTCGCGAGCGCGTGGAGGGTGACATCCACGTGCTTCTCGGTGGTGAGCCGGCCGACGAACAGGATGCGCTTGTCGGCCTTCTCTCCGAGCTGCGGCGTGTAGTTCGAGGCGTCGATGCCGCAGCTGATCGGGATGACCCCCGAGATGTCGATCGTGCGCTCGAGGAACTCGGCCGCCCGTCGGGTGGGCGTCGTGACGGCGCGCGACATGTCGAAGGTGCGCTTGGCGTCATCCCACGCGGCCTTCAGCATCACCTTGTCGAGCAGCGGCGGCAGCGTCGTGAAGTCGATGATGTTCTCGGCCATGACGTGGTTGGTGGCCACGACCGGGATGCCGCGCTGATTCGCGATGCGGGTGAGTCCGCGACCGATGACGATGTGCGACTGACTGTGCACGACGTCGGGCTTGATCTCGTCGAGGATGCGGCGTGCATAGTGCTTGGCACGCCACGGCAGCACGAAGCGCAGCCAGTCGTGCGGATACCAGCGGTAGCCGGGCAGTCGGTGCACCGTGACAGCCTGGCCTTCGATCGTCTCGGTGTAGACGCCGGCGGTGCGGTGGGTCACGCTCGGCGTGACGACGTGCACGTCGTGTCCTCGTTCGACGAGCCCCGCCGAGAGTCGCTCGGCGAAGCGTGCGGCACCGTTGACGTCGGGCGCGAAGGTGTCGGCGGCCATCACGACGGTCAGCGGTCGGTTCGGGGTGCGGGCATCCAGAGATTCGGGTGTCGCGGGGGGAGTCACGGTCGGTGGCTGCCCTTTCTGTGCGGCGGCGCGCCCACTCTACCCGAGCACCCTGCACGCACCCCGGAGCCCGCGGGGCGTTTGCGGTGCCCCGCGCTTCGGCGGCTGCCACGTGACCGCCTACCCTGGAATCATGCAGCGACTGACCGCAGAGGCAGACCCGAACCGTTGGGTGCCGGTGACCGGTTCGCTCGGGCTGAAGGGGCGTCGCCACCGCAAGGCCGCGATCCGCATGCTGATGTCGCAGGCGGGTGCCCTCACCGGCACGACAGGACGCCGCGGCGGCGGGTTCGCGGCATGGGCGGCGAGCCAGGTGGCGCCGCTGCTCATGCGCAAGGCCGACGGCCGCGTGCTCGCGTGGGTGTGGAAGGCCGACCCCGAACTGCTCGTCGTCATGGCACAGATCCAGCAGGCGACACCGCAGCTGCGGGCCGCGCGCGCCATGATGCCGATGGAGTACGACGACACCGAGGACTTCCGCACCGCCCACCTCGGGCTCGGCGAGAAGCTCGCGATGCCGTTGCCGCCGCAACCGAACACGCCCCCGTTCGCGACCTACACGTGGGATCGCACAACGCACCTCATCACGGTGACCGCCGTCTGCAGCGACCGTGAGCGCTTCGGCACCGCGATCGGCGCCGTCGACGAGCTCGCCCGCACGCTGCGGGTGATCGACGACGTCGCGATCTCGGGCGACGGGAACGTGCTGCGGATCGATCCGTCATAACCCCTCGACGCGAAACAGCATCCGCGCCGTCAGTCCTCGTCGTCCTCCTGCGGGGGGCGCCAGAGCACGACCTCGGTCGCGCGGCGCACGCGCGTGCCGTGGCGCAGGGTGATGACCGCTCCGCTCGCTCCGGCCGCGAACACGCGGGCGCCGCGACGGTGGTCGACCTCGTCGCGGACGCGCTGCTCGAGGTCGCGCACCTGCCGTCGCAGTGCGCGCACTTCGTCTTCGAGTTCGAGGATGCGTGCGATCGCGGGCAGGCTCATGCCGTCGGCCGACATCGCCGCGACCTGTCGCAGCTGGCGGACGTGGCGCAGGGAGTAGCGTCGCGATCCGCCGCGGGTGCGTTCGGGCACGACGAGGCCGAGGCGGTCGTACTGCCGCAGGGTCTGCGGGTGCATCTCGGCGAGGTCTGCGGCCACCGCGATCGCAAGGATCGGGGCGTCCTCGTCGACCCGCTCGTCAGCCATGGCGGGCCTTGTTCATGAGGTCGGCGCGCGGGTTCTCTTTCGGCTCGAGCTGCTGGAAGCGCTCGAGCGCTTCGCGCGCCTCGTCATCGAGGTGTGCGGGCACTGCGACCTGCACCTCGGCGAGCAAGTCGCCGGTGCCCTTCGCGGTCTGCACACCGCGGCCCTTCACACGCAGCACGCGCCCCGAAGGCGTGCCGGGTGCCACCCGCAGTCGCACGGGCTCGCCATCGAGGGTGGGCACCTCGATCGTGGCGCCGAGGGCGGCCTCGGTGAAGGTCACCGGCACGGTCACGCGCAGATTGAGGCCGTCGCGGGTGAAGACGGAGTGGGGTCTGACGGTCACGCTCACGACGATGTCTCCGGGTTCGCCGCCGTCAGGCGACGGGCGGCCGCGGCCGCGCAATTTGATCTTCTGGCCGTCCTTCACACCGGCAGGGATCTTCACCTTGAACGGCTTGCCGTCCTCGCCCTGCAGGCTGATGGTGTCGCCCTTGGTGGCAGTGACGAAGTCGATCGTTGTGCGTGCCGAGACGTCGGCGCCGCGCTGCGGACCGCCGAAGCCCCGGAATCCGCCGGTCGACTGACCGAAGCGGCCCGAGCCGAAGCCGCCGCCCTGCTGGCCGAACATCGCGAAGATGTCATCGAAGTCGGCCTGCGACGTGCCACCGCGGCCCTGACCGAAGCGGCTGAAGACGTCTTCGAACCCGCCACCGCCGCCGCCGGAACCGGGCGCCTGAAAGCGGGCACCCGATCCCATCGCGCGGATCTGGTCGTACTCTTCGCGCTGCTCACGGTCGCTGAGCACGGCGTACGCCTCACTCATCTCCTTGAACTTCGCCTCTGCGGCGGCATCCCCCGGATTCGAATCCGGGTGATACTTGCGCGCGAGCTTGCGGTATGTCTTCTTCAGGTCAGCGTCGGAGACGTCCTTGGCCACACCCAGGACCTTGTAGAAGTCCTTGTCGAACCAGTCCTGACTGGCCATGTATCCTCCTACTCCGCCGGAACGGCGACGACGACCTTCGCCGGGCGCAGTTCGATACCGCCGAGGCGGTAGCCGACTTCAACGACCTCGAGCACGGTCGCGACCTCGGTGCCGGGTGTCGGCGCCTGGAAGATCGCTTCGTGCTGCTGCGGGTCGAACGCCTCGCCGGCCTCGCCGAACGTGACGACACCCATACGCTGCACGACGCCGCGCAGCTTGTCGGCGATCGCCGCGAACGGCGTGCCGGCCTCGAGGTCGCCGTGCTTCTCCGCACGGTCGAGGTCGTCGAGCACGGGCAGCAGCCCCTTGGCAACGCCACCCTTGGCACGCTCGATCTCGGTCTCGCGCTGGTCCTCGGTGCGGCGGCGGTAGTTGGCGTACTCCGCCTGGACCCGCTTGAGGTCCAGCAGCAGGTCGTGATCCTTGGCATCCGCGTCGGCGACCGTCGCGTCGTCGGTCTGCGTGGCGCCGAGGATGTCTTCGACGGTCAGCTCTTCTTCGCTGACACCGTCGGTGTCGGCTCCGGGCACGTTGCCGTCTGCGTCCTCCTGCGGGTCGGGGTCGGAGACCTGCGCCTCCGACCCCTCCTCGCCGAGGACCTCGTCGCCATCATCGGGCTGTTCGAAGTCCTTGTTCGTCATGCTTACTTCTTCTCGTCCTCGTCGTCCACGACCTCGGCGTCGACGACATCTTCATCCGAGGATGCCGCATTCTCGCCCTCGGACGCGGGCTGCTCGCCGGCATCCGCCGACTGCTCGGCCTGCGAGGAGGCGTAGATCGCTTCGCCGAGCTTGCCCTGCGACGCGTTGAGCTTGTCGAACGCGGTCTTCACGGCCTCGTCATCCTCGCCCGCGAGCGCCGTCTTGAGTGCGTCGACGTCGGCCTGGACCTCTGTCTTGACCTCTTCGGGCAGCTTCTCGGCGTTGTCGGCGATGAGCTTCTCGATCGAGTACGAGAGGGTCTCGGCCTGGTTGCGCACCTCGGCGGCCTCGCGACGCTTCTTGTCTTCGGCGGCGTGCTCCTCGGCCTCGCGCACCATGCGCTCGATGTCCTCCTTGGGCAGCGACGAGCCGCCGGTGATCGTCATCGACTGCTCCTTGCCGGTGCCCTTGTCCTTGGCCGACACGTGCACGATGCCGTTGGCGTCGATGTCGAAGGTGACCTCGACCTGCGGAATGCCGCGCGGCGCCGGTGCGATGCCGGTCAGCTCAAACGTGCCCAGCGGCTTGTTGTCGCGCGTGAAGTCACGCTCGCCCTGGAAGACCTGGATCGCAACCGACGGCTGGTTGTCGTCGGCGGTCGTGAAGGTCTCGCTGCGCTTGGTCGGGATGGCGGTGTTGCGCTCGATGAGCTTGGTCATGATGCCGCCCTTGGTCTCGATGCCGAGGCTCAGCGGGGTGACGTCGATGAGCAGCACGTCCTTGCGCTCACCCTTGAGGACACCGGCCTGCAGGGCGGCGCCGACGGCGACGACCTCGTCAGGGTTGACACCCTTGTTGGCGTCCTTGCCGGTCTCCTTCTTGACCAGTTCGGCGACGGCGGGCATGCGGGTGGAACCACCCACGAGCACGACGTGGTCGATGTCGGCGACCTTGATGCCGGCCTCGCGGATGACGTCCTCGAACGGCTTCTTGGTGCGGTCGAGCAGGTCCTTGGTGAGGTCCTCGAACTTCGCGCGGCTCAGCGTCTCGCTCAGCGAGACGGGGCCCGAGTCGGTCAGCGAGAGGTAGGGCAGGTTGATGCTGGTGCTCGTCGAGGACGACAGCTCCTTCTTGGCCTGCTCTGCAGCCTCCTTGAGGCGCTGCAGTGCGATCTTGTCGCCCGAGACGTCGACACCGGTGGTGTCCTTGAACTGCTTGATCAAGTACTCGACGACGCGCTGGTCCCAGTCGTCACCACCGAGGCGGTTGTCACCGGCGGTGGCGCGCACCTGGATGGTCGAGAAGTCGTCGTCCTTGCCCACTTCGAGCAGCGAGACGTCGAAGGTACCGCCACCGAGGTCGAAGACGAGGATGAGCTCGTCTTCCTTGCCCTTGTCCAGGCCGTACGCGAGGGCGGCGGCGGTGGGCTCGTTGATGATGCGCAGGACGTTCAGGCCCGCGATCTCACCGGCCTCCTTGGTGGCCTGACGCTCGGCGTCGTTGAAGTACGCCGGCACCGTGATGACGGCGTCGGTGACCGTGTCACCGAGGTACTCCTCGGCGTCACGCTTGAGCTTCTGGAGGATACGCGCCGAGATCTCCTGCGGCGTGTAGGCCTTGCCGTCGATCTCCTGGGTCTTCCAGTCGGTGCCCATGTGACGCTTGACCGAGGTCAGCGTTCGGTCGACGTTGGTGACGGCCTGGCGCTTGGCGGTCTCGCCGACGAGCACCTCGCCATCCTTGGTGAAGGCGACGACCGAGGGGGTCGTGCGGAATCCTTCTGCGTTCGCGATGACCTTCGGCTCGCCGCCCTCGAGGACGGCGACGACGGAGTTCGTCGTACCGAGGTCGATACCCACTGCACGTGCCATGTGTGCTTCTCCTTCTGTGTGAGTGGAAAAATCTTCGGGATTGAGTCAGGACGACTCAACTTGTCCCGAGCTCCACGATAGACCCCGGCATCCACCCTGTCAAACCAAGTTGAGCCGACTCATATCAAGTTTTCAGGCTCGCCCCGGGTCGGCAGCCAGAGCATGATGGCGGCATGGGACTTCCGGCCGACTTCACGCGCCTCACCGGCGAGCGCGTCACACTCGATCCGCTGCGGCCGGACGACATCGACCCGCTGTTCGCCATGCAATCCGATCCAGCCGTGACCCGGTACCTCCTCTACGGGCCTCGCACCCGCGAGCAGGTCGAAGAAGTGCTCGCCCGCGATGCGCCGCGCACGCGACTCGCGGCGATCGACGACTACCTGCAGCCGGCGATCCGAGACGAGCACGGCGCCTTCGTCGGCACGATGTACCTCACGATGCACAGCATCGACGACCGCACGGCCGAGATCGGCTGGATTCTGCTGCCCGCAGCGCAAGGCAAAGGGTACGCGGCCGAGGCGGCGCGGATGCTGCTGGATTACTGCTTCGGCCCGCTCGACCTGCACAGGGTCTATGCCGAACTCGACCCGCGCAACACCGCGTCGGTCGCGCTCTGCGAACGGCTGGGGATGCGTCACGAAGGCCACTTCGTCGAGGACATGTTCCTGAAGGGCGAATGGACCGACACGGCCCGCTACGCGATCCTCGAGCGCGAATGGCGGCGCGAGCACCCCGCGCCGATAGCCTGAGCACAGCCCGCACCGGCGCGGCACGCGGCATCCATCAGGGTGCGGCACCATCCGTTCACGGAAGAGACGCAGTGTGACCGACATGTCGCAGCACGATCAGCCCGCCGCACCCGCACAGTCCGCCGACGCCCCGCCCCGCCGCCAGGTGTGGTCGTGGGCACTGTGGGACTGGGCGACGCAGCCGTTCAACTCCGTCATCCTGACGTTCGTCTTCGTCTCGCTCTACCTCGTCTCTGATGCGTTCCTGCCCGCCGAGATCGCCGCCCAGAACGCCGACGGCACCCTCACGTGTGCAACCGACGCGGATGCCGCGACCCCATACTGCCAAGGGCTCGCCGACCTCACCGAGTGGTACGGCTGGATCACGTTCGCCGCGGGCATCCTCGTGCTCGTGCTCGCCCCGGTGCTCGGACAGCGCGCCGACGCGAACGGCACGAAGAAGCGCTGGGTGGTCGGCGCGACCGCCGCGCTCGCACTCATGCAGTTCGTGCTGTTCTTCGTCTCAGCCGACCCCGCGTACTTCTGGCTCGGCGCAGCAGCAGTCGCGCTCGGATCGGTGGCGTCCGAGATCGCCGGCGTGAACTACAACGCCATGCTCGTGCAGGTCTCCACACCGAAGACCGTCGGGCGCGTCAGCGGCCTCGGTTGGGGACTCGGGTACATCGGCGGCATCCTGGCCCTCGTCATCGTCGTCGTGCTCAACCAGTTCGAGTGGTTCGGCATGGACACCTCCAACGGGCTCGCCTACCGGCTCATCGCGCTCGGCGCGGCGGTGTGGACGATCGCGTTCGCGGTGCCGTTCGTGCTGAACGTGCCCGAATCGCCGGCCCGACTCGACCGCCCCCGCGTCGGGTTCTTCGCGGGCTACGTCGTGCTGGTCAAGGATGTCGCGAAGCTGTTCCGCGAGCACCGCGCGACGGCGTGGTTCCTCATCGCGAGCGCCGTCTACCGCGACGGTCTCGCCGGCGTGTTCGCGTTCGGTGGCGTGCTCGCGGCGGTCTCGTTCGGCTTCTCGGCGACCGAGGTCATCATCTTCGGCATCGCGCTCAACCTCGTCGCCGGCGTCTCGACGATCCTCGTCGGGCGGCTCGACGACCGCTTCGGCGCACGCAACGTGATCGTGGCCGCCCTCGGCATCCTGATCGTCAGTGCGCTGTTCGTGTTCTTCTTCCGCGAAGGCGGCAAGACCGTGTTCTGGGTGGGCGGCATCATCCTGTCGGCCGCCGTCGGCCCGGCACAGGCATCCAGTCGTGCGCTGCTCGCACGACTCACCCCCGACGGCATGCAGGGCGAGATCTTCGGGCTCTACGCCACCACCGGCCGCGTGATGAGCTTCCTCTCGCCACTGTTGTGGTCGGCGCTCATCGCATGGTTCGGGGCGACGCACTACGGCATCCTCGGCATCACCCTCGTGCTGGCCGTCGGTCTCGCCCTGCTGCTGTTCGTGAAGCTGCCGAAGCACGAACAGGTCTGACGCGGCCCGTTCACACGACTGCGTCAGTTCGCGGCGACTGCGGCATCGATCGATGGCGCGGATGCCGGGGACTGGCGCAGTCACGGTATCAGCCGAGTCGGACTCCGACTCCTCTCATCGTCTGGCACAACGATTCGAGGAGGTCGCCATGACATCACGCAGGCAGCGGGTTGGGTGGAGCGGGTTGGCGATCGCCATCGCGACGGTGCTCGGCCTGGTCGCAGGAGCCACGCCGGCCAGCGCGCTCGACGGCACCACCGAATGTCAGGCGTACGCGACGAAACATCCGTATGAGACCGTGGTCTGCGCGTCCAAAGAGCCGCGCCAGACAGCCGATATCCAACCGGGCGGTGGCCTCAGCGACGCCGACAATCAGACGTCCACCGGTGGTGGGGGTGGCGGAGGCGACTACGCGAACCGCAGCAAGAGCGACAAGGCGCAGCACTGCTGGGACGTTCGACAACTGATCAAGGCCCTCCAGAAGGAACTTGCCGCGGCGGAAGCTGCGTACCCGGCAGCAGCGGCACTGGCCGACGAGACGGCGAAGACGGCGGCCGACCTGCTCGCGCAACTGCAGCAGTCGCGCGCCGAGACCATGCTTTACCGCGCGGAGAGCGACGCCGCGATCGAGGCGTACCTGTCGAGGGTTCCAGATGCCGGCACCGTCGAGCGGCCCGAGTGGGCCGAGGAGGGTGGCCGCGTCTACGTCGTACACCTCGACCTGAACGTCGAGGGTGCGTGGGTGACCTGGGAGGCGATGGCAACGGCGCGTGAAGCGCAACTTCGCCACCTCGAGGTGCTCGAGAAGTGGGGCAGCGTGGCCGGACCCGAGGCCCAGGCCGCCCAGGAGGCGCTCGAACAGTTGTCGAACACGATCCTCAACGCGCGAGCACTGCTGCCCCTGCTCGAAGCGGACCTGAAGGCCAGCGGCTGCTGAGCGGGACGCTGGTTTCACACGACTGCGCCAGTTCTCGGCGACTGCGGCATCGATCGATGGCGCGGATGCCGGAAACTGGCGCAGTCGCGGTATGACGCGCAGTCGCGGTATGACGCGCCGTCAGCGGGGCCAGTTGTCGGCGAGCTTGCCGAGCAGGCGCACGAGCTCGGCGCGTTCGTCGGGCGTGAACCCCGACAGCGCCGTCGACAGCTGATCGTGGCGTTCGCCGCGCATGCCTCGGGCGAGTGTCGCGCCGTCGTCGGTGAGCACGATGCGTGTGCGGCGCGCGTCGTCGGGGTCGGCTTCGCGGCGCACGAGACCCATCTCGACGGCGTGCTGCACGAGCTTCGAGGCACGCGGCTGGTCGACGCCGATCCGCTCCCCGAGTTCGCTGACGGTGAGGGGCTCGGATGCCGAGGCGAGCGCTTCGAGCAGCCGAACGCGCGCGGGCCCGCCGCCGCGACCGCCGGGGCCGAACGGGCCGCGACCGGCGAACGGGGGCGGTCCGGCGTGCCCGCCGTGCTCATGCGCACCGCCGTGGTGTCCACGATGGCCGCCGGGGCCCCACTGTCCAGGACCACCCATGGGCCCAGGGCCGCGTCGCCCGCGCAGCCGGGAGAGCGCGTCGTGCAGCGCATCGAGTTCTGCGGGGGTCGGTTCACGCTCGGTCACAGCATCCAATTTACATGCAACTTGACATGTGAAGGAATTACATGTCACACTGCATGTACATGTCAAGCGACATGCGATGCGGCCGAGGGGCGGTCGCACAACGAGAGGACTTCTCATGAACACCGAACACAACGACACCAACACTCCCCGCCCGCTCGGCTTCTGGCTGCGCGAGGTGGACGCCCGGCTGGCCGACGAGTTCGCGGCCGCGTTCGCCGCCGACGGCATCACCCGACGCGACTGGCGCGTGCTGAGCACGCTGGCCGGCGAGCGGACGGCACCCGGCGCCGCCGACCGGCTGCGCGGCAAGAAGCTGCGTCGCCTCGTCGAGCGCGGCTGGGTGACCGAGACCGATGGCGAGTGGCAGCTCACCGATGACGGCCGCGCCGCGGCCGAGCGCCTGTCGGCGCAGGTCGCCGGCATCCGCGCTCGCGTCGCAGGCAGCGTCTCGGACGAGGACTTCGCAACGACCCTCGCCTCACTCGAAGCGATCGCCCGCGAACTCGGCTGGGACGAGACCCCGCGCCCGCGCCGCCGCCGCGGTCCGTTCGCGCGGATCGGCGCTCCCGGCGAGCGCTTTCGCCAGGGTCGCCCGGGCTTCGGTCCGCACCACCACGATGAGCTCGACGGCCCGTGCGGACACCGTCACGGCGACCGCTTCGGCCACCGCGGACACGGGCACGGTGGGCACCGCCACGGCGGGCACACCACGCACGTGCACCACACCCACATCCACCACCACCACGCCTGACCGCTCGGCCCCGCCGTGCACAACTGCGGGAATCGGTCGTGACACGCCGTCTCCGGTCACCCCGGGGCGGCGCGTCGTGGTTTCGGCCCGCAGTTGTGCACGGCGGGCGACTGCAGCACGCCGTGCGACGACGGGCGGATGCCGGCGGTCAGGCCCCCCGAGACCCGGCATCCGTCGCGCCGACATCGGTGCGGTGGAAGTTCTGGAACGATCGCGACGCGGTCGGGCCGCGCTGGCCCTGGTAGCGGTTGCCGTAGGGGCCGCTGCCGTAGGGGTTCTCGGCCGCCGAGGAGAGCCGGAAGAAGCAGAACTGGCCGATCTTCATGCCTGGCCACAGCTTGATCGGCAGGGTCGCGACGTTCGCGAGCTCAAGGGTCACGTGTCCCGAGAAGCCGGGGTCGATGAACCCTGCGGTCGAGTGGGTGATGAGGCCGAGGCGGCCGAGCGACGACTTGCCCTCGAGGCGGGCGGCGACGTCGTCGGGCAGGCTGATCTGCTCGAAGGTGGCGCCGAGCGCGAACTCGCCGGGGTGCAGGATGAACGGTTCGTCGGGCGCGACCTCGATGAGCCGCGTCAGCTCGGGCTGATCCTCGGCGGGGTCGATGAACGGGTACTTGTGGTTGTCGAACAGTCGAAAGTACCGGTCCAGGCGCACGTCGACGCTCGAGGGCTGCACCATTGCGGCATCCCACGGGTCGAGGGCGATGCGGCCCTTGTCGATCTCGGATCGGATGTCGCGGTCGCTCAGCAGCACGCGGCCAGCTTAGTCGCGATGCCGCTCAGCCTCGATGCCGCAGCGAACGCCGGCGCGGATGTCGGCGAACGCTGCGTCTGCGGCAGAGCGCACCAGAGGGCTCTTGCCCGACATCCTTCGATGGACCGTTTGCTAAGCTGACCGAGCCGGTTCGCCGGCATGGGGCTGTAGTTCAATGGCAGAACTTCTGCTTCCCAATCACACTTATCGAGTTGAGTACGCTCCTCGATCCGCGGGATTCCGGGGTTTCGACGCCACATGGCGTGACAGGACGTGATGCCCATGTGTACACCTATGTGTACACCAAGGCGTATCCTCGGTACATGTCGAAGTCGCGTGAGCACGGGCAGGGCGCGCTCTACTGGGTCGCATCCAGGGGGATGTGGCGTGCGGTCATTGATGCGGGCTTCGATCCGGAGACGGGCAAGCGGCTACAGAAGGCGCGGATGTCGAAGTCGAAGGAGGAAGCGGTCAAGAAGCTCAACGCGATGCTGCGTGAGCGTGAAACGTACGGTCGGGTACTTGACCGGTCAGCCCGCGTCGTCGACGTCGCGGACGAGTGGCTCGCGGATGTGTCGAAGCGAGCGAAGCCGAGCACCCTGGCGAACTACCGGTCGAACGTGCGCGGGAAGATCATCCCGGTCCTTGGACGGCGTCTCGTCAGCGAGCTCACACCTACTGATGTGCGGCGTCTGCATGCCAGCATCCGGCAATCCGGTGCCGGGGATGCGAGCGTGGCAAGCGCGCACCGCACGCTCGTGACGATCCTTGAGCATGCCCGCGCGGAGCGACTCATCACCGAGAACGTTGCCATGCTCACGCCGCCGCGGCGCGCACGCGTCGGAAAGGCGCGGGCTTCACTGTCGCGCGAGGAGGCGAAAGCGCTACTGGACGCCGGTAGTGCCCGCTGGACGATGGGGTTGCTGACCGGCATGCGGAGCGGTGAGGCACGCGCATTGCGATGGTCTGATATCGATCTCGACAGTCACGCGGCGACCCTCGCGTGGTCCCTGACCGAAGCCGACTTCTCCCACGGGTGCGACAACACCTGCGGCTACAAGCGGGCAGGGCGATGCCCGCAGCGGAACATCGAGTTGTCCGACGACCTCGAATGGCACCTTCTGCGGGACCGTTACGTGCTGGTGCGGCCGAAGAACGACAAGCCGCGACAGATCCCCCTCACCAAGGTGATGGCTCAACTGCTCCTCGACTTCCGCGAAACGGACCTCACGCCGAACCCTCACGACTTGGTATGGCACCGGCCGGACGGCGCGCCACTCACCAACCAGGACGACAACAACGATCTCCGACAAACACTGAAGTCCGCCGGCATCGATCAGCCCACCGCGACGACGCACTGGCTCCGGCACTCCTATGTCACCCTCTCCGAGCACGCCGGCATCCCCTGGGCGGCATTCTCCGGTGTCAGCGGGCACAGCAGCCCCGAGGCCTCCGACCCGTATCGACACGTTCTCAGCGCAGAGGGACGTCGCGCCGTCGAGACACTCTCGACCTGGGTGTCCCGGACAGACGCAGACTGACGCGACCCCGTCTCGCGGCTCGCCACCGGCCACCATGTCAGATTTGATGAGGGCCGAATGGCCCTCGCCATTCGGACCTCCTTGCCTTCCTGCGAGCGGAGCGCGGCGGGTCAAGGGTGGCTGCTCGCAGCCATTCTCCGAAGGAGAACGCGAAGCGCCCTTGACGCGCCGCGCGGAGCGAGCCTTCTCCTGGCTCCCCAAGCAGGAGACCATCCAACTGAAAATCGTGAGGTCACGGGATCGACGCCCGTCGGAGCCACTGAACCCCCGAGGTGGCTTCTACACCGAGGGGGTTCTTCTTATTCCCAGGTGGAAGGGCCTTACTGGCGTCGACCTCACCGCCCCTGACGGGCCTTGACCGAGTCGCAGCGGTAGTTCGAAGCCAACCGATCCCTAGCTTTGTGCCGGGAATGTGCCGGGAACTCCACAAATTCTGCCTTCCCTTGGCGCCCGGGCGCCTTGCTGGAAGCCGCGCACCACTGTCCAGGGGCTCGGCGCCACCATGGGGCAACCTGGCATCGCCCTATTGGACGTGGAGCTGACTCTGGCTCCTCCCGACCGTGGGCGCCCGCACTCGCATGCTCCGAGCGGCCGCCTCGGCACCCGTCAGGTGCAACTTCTGTCCCGCATACCCACCGTTCAACGGAACAGTGAGCAGACACCCCTATTGGGGCGTGAGAGATCGAATGTGTGAATTTGATCGCTCCGCGGCGGTGAATCTTCATCGCTATCTGGCGCCGTGGGGTGCCCGGTAGGGATCCTTCAGCGGGACTGCTCATGGAAAGATGAACGCTCCGATGGCGAAAGCGGCGAGTTGATCGGTGTGTTCGGGTTCGCCGCGCTGCCCGCGATCATCATGAACAAGGCGATGAGCCTGATCGTCGTGATCACCGCCATCCCCGCACGGCTGATCAGCGTGCCACTGGCCGAGCTCTCCCCGTACTTGTACATCGTCCTGAACCTGCTGGCCGGAAGCCTGATCGGCGCGTGGGTCGGCGCGCACTGGGCGACGAGACTTGGCTGGAAGGCCCTGTACCGGGTGATCGCGGTCCTACTGGTGCTGATCGCGATCCTGCTCTTCGTCACCCACTTCTTCGCCGTCGAACCCCTGAACCTGCCCCTGGTCCCCGGACGATCCTCGGCGTGATCGCCGGTAGCCTTATCGGCGTTTTCGCGGCACTGATGGGCGTTGCCGGTGGGGAATTGCTGATCCCCACGATCGTGCTTTTCTACGGCACCGACATCAAGATCGCCGGAAGCCTCTCTCTGCTGGTCTCGCTGCCGACCATGCTGGTCGCTTTCGCCCGCTACAGGTGCTCGGTCAGAACAAGCGGTTCCTGATCGCGATGACGGCGGGATCGATCGCCGGCACAATCGCCGGCGGCTTCCTCCTCGATGTGATCCCCAGCCTGATCCTCATCCCACTGCTCGTCCTGCTCCTGTTGCTGTCCTCGATCAAGGTCTGGAACCACCAGTAGGCACGCCTTCCACCGACCTCAGGAGACCTATCCCCGGTACGACCCGCGGAGGATCCCTTACCGGGCGGCCGTCACGCGAGCGTGGTCAGGTGATTGTAGTTATCCGCTTCCGGCGTGTTTCGCCGCGGCCCGGGGCCAGCATGCGTAGGCCGTTGAGGATGATCAGTGCGGCGCTGCCTTCGTTCAGCAGGAGACCGGTGGTCAGCGACATCCAGCCTGCGAGGGCTGCGACGATCAGAACCGCCACAACAGCAAGGCTGAGCGCGATGTTGATCTTGATGTTGTTCCGGGCGCGGCGCGAGAGGCGGATCGCGGCGGGGAGCCGGTCGAGCTCGTCGGCCATGAGGGCGACGTCGGCGGTCTCCAGTGCGACGTCGGTGGCGGCGGCGCCCATTGCGATGGCCAGATCGGCGTTGGCCAGTGCGGGGGCGTCGTTGACGCCGTCACCGACCATGGCGATCACGCCGTACGTTTCGCGCAGCTCGAGCACGGCGGCGGACTTGTCCTCGGGTAACAGTTCGGCGCGATAATCGTCGAGTCCCAGGTCTGTGGCGGTGGACTTGGCCACGGTGGTGTTGTCGCCGGTGAGCATCAGGATCCGTTTGATCCCCAGCGCACGCAGCTCGTCGATGGTGCTCTGCGCGTCGGGGCGCAGCTGGTCGGCCACTGCCACCACGGCCAACGGTCGACTGGCGTCGCGGAGCACGACTGCGGTACGGCCTTCCGCCTCGGCTTGAGAGACCGCACGCCCAACGTCGGGGTCGGTGCGGTCGGCGGCCGTGGGACGGCCGATGTGCAGGGCGCGGCCGTTGACCGTGGCCTCCATGCCGGCACCGGGCAGCGCGCGGGCGTTCCAGGCGGCGGGAATCGTGAGGTTGTGGGCGCGGGCGCCGGTGACGATCGCGCTGGCGATGGGGTGCTCGCTGCCGCCCTCGACCGCGGCCGCCAGGGCCAGGGCATCGTGCTCTGTCACGTCGCCGACGGGGGTGACGCCTGCCAGGGCAGGCCGGCCGCGGGTCAGGGTGCCGGTCTTGTCGAAAGCGACGACCTTGATGTCGGCCAGTCGTTCGAGGTAGATCCCGCCCTTGATGAGGATGCCATCGCGCGCGCCGCGGGCGATCGCGGTGACGACGCTGACCGGCACGGAGATGACCAGCGCGCACGAGCAGGAGACGACCAGGACGACGAGTGCCCGATAGATCGCCTCGCGCCACTCGAACCCGAGCAGCGGCAGCACCAGGGCCACGACGATGGCCAGGACGAACATCGCGGGCGTGTAGACGGCACTGAACCTGTCGGCGAACCGCTCGGCTCCGCCCCGCTTGGCTTGGGCTTCCTCGACTTGCTCGATCACTCGGGCGAGCACGGTGTCGTAGTGCTCTTTGGTGACCTGCACACGCAGCACCCCGTTGCCGTTCAGGCTCCCGCCGAAGACCTCGGTGCTGACAGTGGCCTCGACCGGCACCGACTCTCCAGTCACCGGGCTGGCGTCCACCCAGGAGACACCCTCGGCGACGACGCCATCAGTGGGCAGGCGTTCACCGGGGCGCACGAGCACCACGTCACCGGGATGCAGTTCCTCCACCGCAACGGTCTCGGTCTGGCTACCGTCGGTGACTCGGTTGGCGGTCGGGGGTGCCAGCTCCATGAGTGCGCTGATGGACCCGCGCGCACGGTCGGTGGCGTAGGCCTCCATCGCTTCACCCAGGCTGAAGATGACGACGAGCATCGCGGCCTCCTCGATGACGCCCAGCGCGATCGCCCCGATCGCGGCCACGACCAGCAACACGGATATCGTCAGGCGCTTGTTGCGCACCGCCCGCACTGCGCTGCGGAGCGGATAGACACCGCCGACGATGATCGACGCCCAGAACAGCGCCAGCGCGACCGGCTCGGAGTGGATCGTCCACTCCACGATCAAGCCCACGGCCAGCAGCACTGCCGCCACCGCGAGGGTCACCGTTTCGGGTTTCCGCCACCATGTGCGGCGAACCAGCCGCGGGGCTGCTGGTTCGGCCACCTGTGACGGCGTGCTCGCGTCAGTACTCATCCTGGTCTTTCCTCTTTCAGCTCGTGGGGAGGTAGCAGCAGGTCAGGCGCGAACCGGGCGAGCCGGCCCCGTCGCCGATAGGGCCAAGCCGGCCTTCCTTGCTGCTTCGATCACGGCGGCTTCAGTGACGGTGCCGTCGTGGGTGACCAGGACGACACCGGAAACCAGGGCATCGACCTTCTGCACGCCGGGGAGTGCCTCAACTGCGACGAGGTCACCGGAGCAACTCACGCATCCGCCCCCGAGGGCGCGGTACTTGGAACGGACGAGGGCGGCGGGTGCATTCAAGGGATCTCTCCTTCGATCGACATGACTTCGATCATCTTCGAAGTCCGATTCCATGCTACTCAGACTTCGATACTTGTCAAAGTGTCGAAGTCTGAGAGGATGGAGACATGTCGACGTCCCTCTTGGTGCTTCCCGTGGATAGTGCATTGGGTTACTGCACGCCGCTGTCCCGCGAGCCGATCACACCCGCGCAGGCGGAACCGCTCTCCCGGATGCTCAAGGCTCTGGCAGACCCCGTTCGGTTGCGCCTGATGTCCATGGTGCTCTCGCACGAGAACGGCGAGGCGTGCGCGATGTGCGACCTCACCGAGGGCTTTGACCTCTCACAATCGACCCTCAGCCACCACCTGAAGATCCTGCACGACGCCGGACTCGTCGACAGGGAAAAGCGCGGCGTCTGGGTCTACTACAAGGCACGCCCCGAGGCGATGGACGCACTGCGCACCGTCTTCAGCGTCGACTTCTGAGCGAAGCAACCTTGTTCGCCGCCCGTGAGGAGGTACGGCCTGTCGAAGAAAAAACGCGACGCAATGCTCCCGTCGTCTGACGAAAGGCGAGCAAGATTGCGTTACCTGCATCATGAGGCGTCGTCTTGGTTAAGAACAGTTTTTCGAGACACGGCCCAGGCCCGAAGAGTCGCGGTTGATTCGGGCGCAATCTCGTGGGTCCTTCTGTCTTGATAATTCGTCTCGTCGCGTTTTGTCTCACATGCGTTTGCAGAGGGGTTTTCTGAGTCATACTGAGCGTATGAGGCTTCTGGGGTACACGCGAGTGAGTACGACGAGCCAGGATGCGCAGCTTCAACTCGACGCGCTCGTGGCGGCGGGAGTGCAGAAGCGGGATGTCTTCAGGGACGTGACCTCCGGGAGTCGGAAGGCGAGCGAGCGCCCCGGCATGAGGAAGCTGTTCGAGCACGCGGCCGAGGGCGACACCGTCGTCGTCTGGCGGGTCGACCGCCTCGGGCGATCGCTCATCGATGTGCTGAACACGGTCAACCTGCTGCGCGAGCGAGGCGTGCACGTTCGGTCCATCTCGGATGGCATCGACCCGACGACCTCAACGGGCAGGCTGATGCTGAACATGCTGGCCACTTTGGCGGAGTACGAACGCGAACTGATAGTCGAGCGGGTCAACGCCGGCATCGCGGCCGCACGTCAAAACGGAACCCGGTTCGGTCGACCCCTGTCCGACCCGGTCGTGATCGCGGAGAAGTTGCAGCTTGTGGCTGAGGCTCGGTCTAGGGGCCGCACCGCGGAAGAGGCGGCTCGTCTCGTGGGGTGGAGCCGCGCGACGCTGTACCGGCATCAGCAAGCGCACGCGTCACGTACCTCGACGATGTAGCGATCTTGGATGGGGATGAGCGGTGGCGGATCCTTCGGCTGCATGTCGAAGACCAGATCCCGCTCGCCGTCCTCGCCCGGGATTGCGGGATCAGCGCAAGAACGCTTCAACGCTGGCACCAGCTGTACCGCGACGGCGGCCCCGCCGCGCTCGACTCTCATCCCCGCAGTGACCAGGGGGTGCGACGCACACGGCCCGAGACCGTGGCGTTCATCGAACGCCTGGCTCTAACCAAACCTCGCCCCGCCCTCGCTACCCTCCATCGCCTCGCCGCCGCCGATGCGACGCAACGAGAGCTCCCCGCGCCGAGCTACTCGACGGTCAGAGAGATCGTGATGGAACTTGACCCGGCCCTGGTCACGCTTGCGTTGGAGGGGCCGGCGTCGTACCGGAACAAGCACGAACTCGTGTTTCGTCGCCGCGCCGAGCACCCGAACCAGACGTGGCAGTCCGATCACACCGAACTCGATATCCTCATCGTCGATGCCGACGGGAAACCCGATCGGCCCTGGTTGACGACCGTGCTGGATGATCACTCCCGCGCGATCTGCGGCTACATGGTGTTCACGGGTGCACCCTCCGCGATGAACACCGCCCTCGCACTCCGGCAGGCGATCTGGCGCAAGACCGACCCTGCCTGGGCGATGTGCGGGATTCCCGACGTTCTCCATGTCGATCACGGCTCCGACTTCACCAGCCGCCACCTGGAACGCACCGCCATCGCGCTGCACGTGCGGATCATCCATTCCACGGTCGGCCGGCCACAGGGGCGCGGGAAGGTCGAGCGATTCTTCCGCACCGTCAACTCCGAGCTTCTAGCAACTTTGCCCGGGCATATGAGCCGCGGGAACAGGAACCCGAAGCCAGTCATCGATCTCACAGAGCTTGATCGTGCCATCAGCGCCTTCATCGCGACCTACAACGACCGCACCCATAGCGAACTCGGAATTTCTCCGAAAGAGGCATGGATCGCGGACGGTTGGCTTCCCCGCATGCCTGACAGCCTCGAGGAACTCGACGGGCTCCTTCTCACGGTCCCGAAGAATCGTGTCGTCCAACGAGACGGTATCCACTTCCAAGGCCAGCGGTACCTCGCCCCAACCCTGGCACCCTTCGTCGGACACACGATCACCATCCGCTACGACCCCCGCGACATCTCCGAGATTCGCGTCTACGACCGAGACACGTTCATCTGCACCGCCATCGATGAAGCCCACCCGAACCTCCGCCTCAGCCTCCGCGACATCGAAACCGCACGCCGAGCACGGCGCCGGGAACTACGTCGCACGATCAATGACCGCATCCCCAGGGTCGCTCACCGCGAGGAAACCCGCACACCTGACTCCGCACCGAGGCGGCCCCGGTTGCGCACCTACGAGGAGGACGAATGATGAGCCACGCGTTTATCGTCACAAAGGAGCACCGACGCTTCACCGAGTTCGCCAACGCCGTCCGAAAGGACAAAACGATCGGGATCTGCCACGGTCCAGCTGGCGTCGGGAAAACCAACTCCGCGCGCCGGTACGCGAATTGGGACATCCTCGAGCCCTATATCGACGAGTGGGGCCCCCGCGGAGACCACGACGCCAAACACTATGCACTCGCGAACCGATCTCGCACCGTCTTCTACACACCCGAAGTCCTCTGCCGCCCGAAAGACCTCATGAGCGACATCGACCACTGGCAGATGAAAGTCGGCATCTGCGCCGACGAGCACCTCAGGTCGCTCAGCACAGACGCCGCCTCGTCCAGGCAGAACGACGTCAAGCGCCTCATTGAGCTGCTCATCATCGACGAAGCCGAACGACTCACGCCGAGCGCCCTCGAGCTGCTTCGTGACCAACACGACCGCACCCACCTCGCGATCATCCTGATCGGAATGCCGGGCATCGACGAGCGCTTCCGTCACTACCCGCAACTCTTCAGCAGACTTGGATTCTCACACCAGTACCGGACCCTGGGCCGCGAGGAACTGCTCTTCGTCTTGGACCGCCACTGGAAACGGTTAGGTAAGGTCCTTGACCTTGACGACTTCACCGACGCGCAGGCCGTCGCCGCGATCGAACGAATCACCCGCGGCAACTTCCGCCTCCTCGAACGACTTTTCCCCCAGATCACCCGGGTACTAAAGATCAACCAGCTCGACACGATCACCGACGACGTCGTTGAAGCCGCGGCCAGCATCCTCGTCATCGGAAACTAGCGACGCAAAGCCATCACAGAACGCCGCCAAAGAGCGACGAACTCCACAATCGAATGTCTCGCGGAACCAGGTACTCGATGGAACCGTATGTCGGATAGGGATCCCCTTGCGGTCACATATGGCAGCCCTTCCCGAACTCACGTTCGACCCACCGAAAACGTCCGATGAGGGCTTCGGCCAGTGGCCGTTACGGCGGGGGGTTTCGGCGGTTCCATCGCCCGGCGTGTTGAGTGCTGATCCGCGTCGGCGCCGGCCGTGCCGTAAACGATCGTTTTTGACACCACGTGGTGAGGCTCGCTTCCAGCGTCATCACACTCCGACAAGGGCAGATTGAGAGCAGCTACTCGTTGGGGCATCCTCGCAGGGCTGTCTCATCGAACGTCGGGGCGGGACGGGCCTGCGCCTCTTCTGGGGTTTCAGCGATTCCATTGCTCGAAATGTCGTCGATGAGCCAGTTCATCTCGAGGATTTCGTTGCGCTGTGCCGCGCTGATTTCGGCGGCGAGTTCGCAGACGCGAACGTCCTGGATCTGTGCACGTTCGGAGCGGGTGATGGCGAGGGAGTGGTGGGGGATCATCGCGTTCATCCAGGCGGTGTCGTCCACGGTGATCTGACTGCGGTCAAGCGCGACTCCGCCGGCGAGCAGCAGGACGCTAACTGTGGCGACGGCGATGTTCGCTTTGACGCTCTTGTACATGTTGAGCATCCACGCCAGCATCACCAACCCCATCGCACCGCCCATGGTCAGGGCCATGAAGACGCGGCTTTCGCTGAAGCGGATGTGGCTCCACTCCCAGGAGCCGACGAACATCACCCAGTACATGACAACCATCCCGGTGAGGATCATCGCCCCGAATCGGAGATACATTTTCCAGGGCTTGGAATGACCCTGCTGGCTGTGATCGTCGGTCGCTGCGCTTTGGTCGTTCTGCTTGGGATCGGGGTGGTCGTTCGCGGTCATGACGTCTCCTGTTCGGATGGGAGGGGGTGCGGCGACGGTGACGGGGCGGGCGATTGCGGCATCGACCGTCCCGTCAGCGACCGCCAATGGCGGGTAGTGCTCGCAGGAGGACTGCGAACCTGGGCCGCTTTAGAGAGCGGCGAGAAGGTCGGTGCATGCCTCCTCGCAGCGGCGGCAGGATTCGGCGCACACGCGGCAGTGCTCATGCATGTCTGCGTGCTGTTCACACTCGGCGGCACAGGACGCGCAGGCGGTGCGGCAGGCTTCGAGCAGGGCGCGAACCGTTGCAACATCCGGTGCGGTTTGGCGGGAGAGCACTGCACCTGTGGCGGCGCAGATGTCTGCGCAGTCCGAGTTCTTCCGGATGCATGTAACGAGCTCCGCGACCATGTCTTCTCCGAGGCATGCGTCCGCGCAGGCGGTACATGCCTGGGCGCATTCGGCGCATGCCTCGATACAGCGCAGAAGGGCGTCCTGGGTTGCGGCGAAACCGACTTTCGGGTGGGTGGCGAGCATCTGATCTGCAACAGTCATGGCTGCTTTCCTTTCTTCGGGGGCCTTCCCCGACATGCGGTCACCCTAGAGCGGGGTCGAGGGTCGAGGTAGGGGGTTGAGGTCTGTCGATGAATGGCGGCCGTAAACCAGGTTCAATACGGCCAACGTTCACGGCGGCCGGTTGACGCAGCCTCGGCTCGCCCGGAAACGATCGTTACCGGTGCGACCGCAGCGGAAGGCTGCTCAGATGGATGAAATGAGGTCCGCGCAAGCCTTCGCCCCTCGTCTGGCGATGTCCACTCGCCGTGCGCAGGAAGCAGTGGCCTCCTTGTGTGGTCCGCAGATGTCGCCACACGACGAGATCGCGGAAAGGCACCGCCGCACCGTATTCCGTACCGCGGCCAGCTCGACGGTGGCCTGGCCGAGCATCACCGCAACTTCCCGGCAGGCGTCGGCGGCCTGAATGACCGTAGCGTCCCACGCGCACAGGTCAGGCGATACACCCTCGGACTGCGCGTCGCGTGTATCAAGCTCTCGCGCCAGCTCAAGGTACACAGCAATATGGGCTGCCCTCTCCGGAACGGTCATGCGGCCATCGAAGGCACGCAGTTGCAACGCATGCTCCAGGGCAGATGTTCGCTCTTCGTCAGGTGCTGCCTCCGAGCGGCGAACAGTTGTGCCCGCGGGCGGTCCGGGCGTGGGGTGGTTCAAACTGCGACCCCTCGTGCTCGGAGGAAGGGGGCAGGGTCAACCCGGACGCCGCCGATGTACACCTCGAAGTGGAGGTGGCAGCCGCTGGAGGCGCCGGTGCTGCCGATGTACGCGATAACTTGACCGGCGCGCACTCGTTGCCCGTAGTTGACGTTGTAGCCACCGTTGATGATGTGCGCGTACCCAGTGACCGTGCCGTCTGCGTGCTGGATCTTGATGTAGTTGCCCCATGCGCCGCTGTATCCAGCGAAGATGACGGTGCCGGGGTACGCGGCGTAGATCGGGGATCCGCAGCTGCTCGCGAAGTCAATCCCGCGGTGGCCGGCGCGGGTGCAGTAGCCGTTGCGGCAGATGCTGCCGCGGGTTCCGAACCATGAGCTGATCCATCCGTGCGCCGGTCGAACCCACCCGGAGGACTGGACCTTCCCGCCGCTGCCCCCGCTACTGGAGCTTTCGCCTCCGGTTCCGACGTTGTTTGGGGCTTGTCGGCGCCGTTCTTCCTCGCGGCGGCGTCGTTCTTCTTCGCGTGCGCGGGCAGCCGCTGCTTCCCGCGCACGGCGGATGCGCGCCTCGCGTTCCCTGCGTCGAGCTTCCACGCCGGCCTGGTACTGGCTGATCGTGCGGGATGTTGTGTCTTGAAGGGCTGCGAGTTGAGCGTCGAGCACGTCACGGTACTCGTTCTGACTAGCTAGCGCGTCCAGGGCTGCCTGCGCCGCTGCTTGCGCCGTCTGCATCTTCTGTTCGGCTTCCGCCTCCCGGCGGTTACGTTCGTCGCGAGCTACCTGAGCTTGATCGCTGAGGTGGCGTGCGCTGTCGCGGGCGCCAGCAGCGTCGGCGTAGACCTCCCGGTTCGCGTCGACGAGACGGTCCATCGACCCCAACCGGGACAGCAGATCGTCTGCGGAACCGGCGGAGCCGGAAAAGAACAGGTCCAGGGTCGGATCGGTGTTCCCTGAGCGGTATTGCTCAGCCGCGAGGGCACCAAGCTTGGCGGCGGCAGAGTCGGCCCGGGCCGACTCTGCGTCGGCCTGTTGCTGGAGGGACTCGGCGCGCGCGACGGCGTCCTCGTAGGCCTCCAGAGCGAGGACATGTTCTTGGCCGAGCCGGTCGGCTTCGGCTTGCTTCGTGTCCACGTCCTGCTCGAGTGATCGGATCAGCCCTTGAATTCGGGTGACTTCGGCGCCCTTCGCGGCCTCGTTGTTCCGAGCCTTTTCGACGTCATCCCAGGTGGGGTATTCCGCGGCGAATGCTGATGGAGCGAGGCTGGCTCCGGTCGCGGCGAGGAAGACCCCGATCGCGCCGGCGCTGAGCGCGCGCCTCCGAGTGATTCCCCCACGTAGCGCGCGGGCCTCTTCCGCAGTGGGGCCGCAACCGCATGGGACGTCGTCAGTGACGTTCTGGATGTCCGTCATGGTCGGTCAGTTCGGTGAGGTCAACTGCTCGGAGACGGGTAGCGCGGTGAGCCCCGATTCCCCGGCGATAAGGATGTCGCCAGTGTCGGTAATCGCAACGGCCTGCGGGGTGGCTGGGGCAACGCCCACTTGCTCCCACGCCTGTGATCCTGCCTGCGCGACCCAGAGGGTGTTGCCGCTGCCAATCCCGACAATGCGTTGCCGGTCGGGGGACGTGTTGAGAAGTGCGATGAGTGGGGCACCGTCCCACGGGACGAAGCGGCCCCCGCCGTCGAGGCTCACCTGTAGTCCGTCGGGAGTGGATGCGATGAGGCGTTCATCTGCGTCGACGGTCAGGTTGAACGCCGGCAGGGCGCTGCCGGTGGGTGCCCATGTCTGGCCCTGGTCGGTGCTGGTGAGGATGTCGGGGTTGTCGGTCGTGATGCCGTACAGGGTGCCGCTAGGGCCGGCGGCGAGGACGTGGAAGTCCTTCTCGCCGGTGTAGGCGACGGGTTGCCAGGACTGCGCGGTGTCGGTGCTGCGGATGATGCCCAGGTGCGGGGCGCCGAGTTCGGGAGGAGTGTCGGGCCCGGGGTGACCGGAGGCGATCAGGGTGCCGTCGATCGAGGTCAGACCCATCGCATCGAACACGGGGCCGGCGACCGGGTCACCGAGCTGGCCGTCCTCGGTGGCGGTGTAGATGCCTTCGTGGGTGCCGATGAGGAACCCGTTTCCGTCCGGGGCAGGCACGATGCTGTGCACGTGGGTGGTGGCTACAGGCTGTGGTGATGTCACTTCCGGTTCGGATGAGGCGCATCCGGCGAGGGTGAGAGCTCCGACCGCAATCGCGGTGACGGCGGCGAGGGAACGGGTGAGCGTGCGGGATGAGGGCAGGGCGGAGTGAAGAGGGAGGTGTGTCATGGTGTTGACCTTGCGCAGCGGGAATCGAGGAG
>NZ_CBDRMZ010000004.1:0-236676 GCF_965345345.1 Microbacterium sp. bgisy189
CGTCACGATCGCCGACGCCGCCGCCATCCCCAACCGGCCCGCCGTGACGGCGTCGCCGACGTGCGGGTGCTTGCACGGCATCCGTTCACCGGTGAGCGAGATGCGGGGTGCGGTGGCTTCACCGACCTGCACGATCTTGATCGCTTCACCAACCGATGCGCCGGTGGTCGCCTGGATCATCGACACCGGCGACCGGAACCCCTGCCGCCGGGCGAGGGAGTCCTTCCCGAGTTCGACACGGGACTGCCGTGCCACCTCGGCCGCGACCGGCGCGTACGCGGCATCCACATGCCGCTTCAACTCCCCGAACGCACGATTCACCGCGAGCAACTCCCCAGGAGCGAGCCCGCCCGGCTCACCATCACCACCCGCCGCAGCGAGCGCGGCGAGGGCCTCGGTGATGCCGGCGAGCGCGTCCTTCATGCCTTCGACATTAGAACATACCTACGACATTCAAGCCGCGATAGCGTGGAGCGGTGGAGAACGAGTGGGTCGCGAGAGTGGTGTTGTGCGCCGTCATGGTCGTCGCGGGCGTCCTTCTCGTGTGGATGGCGAATGCGGCGGCGTCCGGACGTCTGAAGCGCAACCAGCTCGCCGGCATTCGGATTCCCAGCACGATGGTGAGCGACGAAGCCTGGCTTGCAGCGCATATGCGTGCGCGGGGTGTGACGGTGTGCGCCGGAGTGGTCAGCATCCTGAGTGGGGCCTTCGCACTCCTTCCCGTCTCGATGCCGGTGGTGCTCATCGGCGTGCTGGCCGCCGCGCTCGTCGTGCTCGGATTCGTCTTGTACGGGGCTCGGGTCGGCGGTGTAGCTGCGAGAGCGGTTTCCGAGTCGTGATCGCACACGTCGCGTGCGGTCGAACTTCTCCCGCTGGGGTCAGTCGCGGCTGCAGAGAAAATGCTCGTTGAGGGACCGCGACTCGAACACGATCCACCGGCTACCTTGATCCGTATGGGTGACATCGGGAAACGAGGCCGCGCTTTGAAGCTCGACGGCATCCTCGCCGTCATTGCCGCTGTCTCGCTCCTTTCCGCCTGCGCGCAGTCCGGTCCGATCCCGCGCGCGCCCGACGATGATCCGATCGAGGCGGCGAAGGCGCTGGCAGATGCTCCGGACGAGGTCCGGGCAAGCGATGCCGGCGCGAGCTGTGGAGCGTTCGTCCTCGGTCAGGGAGAAGCAATTCCGACTGAGGCGGTCGAGTGCCTGGCCGCGGCTGCCGGTTCGGGCGAGCGCGCGCAGCTCGCCTGGAGCTTCCCCACCACCGAAGGCGACCCGATCGTGTCCTTCGCGTTCGCAGCGGAGGGCTCCGATGTCACCGTCTACACCACGAACGCCTTCGATTCGTGGGGCGGAGACCCTCAGTGGACGCGAAGCACGTGCGATTCGAGCACGGCCACAAGCCTCACGGGTTGCCTGCACGGTTAGCGACTGACGTCTCCGCGATCGCGAGAGCAGGCGCATGGCGGCCTCGGCGCGCCCGGCCGCGATCAGTGACCGGCGGTCAGTGCCGCGTAGGCGGCTGCGGCGAGGATCTCTCGCACTTCGCCGTCGTCGTGGGCGGTGCGCAGCGCGCGCAGTGAGTGCGGTGTCGAGTTGATGAGCCCGAACCCGGCATGCGCTTGGACGCGGAGTCGGTCGCGACTGGCACCGGGGTGGAGGTGCGAGAGGACGTCGATCCACAGATCGATGTACTCGCGTTGCAGCCGTCGCACTTCTCGACGGTCATCCTGTTCGAGGCGGCCGAGGCCGCGGTCCTGGGCGCGGATGACGTCGCTCTCGTCGACGGCGAAGTCCACGTGGAATGCGACGAGTGCGCGCAACTGATCGGTCGCGGTCCCGTGCGCGTCGACGACGGCACGCCCACCGTCGAGCAGGCGTTCACTGGTGCGCTGCAGCAGCGCTCCGAGCAGGGCCTGTTTGCTGCGGAAGTGGCGGTACACGGCCGGGCCCGTGATGCCGACCGCTGACCCGAGGTCTTCGAGGCTCACGCCGTCGAATCCCTTTGCGGCGAACAGTCGTGCAGCTTCACGCAGAAGCGCGGCAGATCGATCGGCCTTCGCGCGCTCGCGCGGGGTCGTGTCTGGAGTGCTTGCCATCTCAGTTAATCCTCGCTAACCTGGGATGCATCGAGTTAGTGCACACTAACCGATCGTCCGGCGGGGCCGCCAGACGATGAGACCGGATTGTGACATCGACGGAGATGCCATGGCAACGCTCACCGGCGCCGCCGCACACGACGACGCCTTCAACAGGAACCGCGACGGACAGCGCGCCGCTGCCGCAGCACTGCGCGAACGACTCGACCGTACCGCCGCCGGCGGACCCGAGCGTGCACGTTTACGTCACACGGCACGCGGCAAGCTGCTCCCGCGCGACCGGGTCTCCCGATTGCTCGACGAGGGGAGTCCCTTCATCGAACTCGCGCCCCTCGCCGCCGAAGGACTCTATGACGGCGACGCGCCGGCCGCGGGGGTGATCGCGGGGATCGGCCTGGTGCACGGGCGGCACGTCATGGTCATCTGCAACGATGCGACCGTCAAGGGCGGCACGTACTATCCGATGACCGTCAAGAAGCACCTGCGCGCGCAGGAGGTCGCCCTCGAGAATCGCCTGCCGTGCATCAGCCTCGTCGACTCCGGGGGCGCGTTCCTGCCCAAGCAGGATGAGGTGTTCCCCGACCGCGACCACTTCGGGCGCATCTTCTACAACCAGGCCAGGCTGTCGGCCGCCGGCATTCCGCAGATCGCCGCCGTCCTCGGCTCCTGCACCGCAGGCGGCGCGTATGTCCCCGCGATGAGCGACGAGACCGTCATCGTGCGGGGCCAGGGCACGATCTTTCTGGGCGGACCGCCGCTCGTGAAAGCAGCGATCGGTGAGGTCGTCACCGCCGAAGAGCTCGGTGGCGGAGAACTGCACGCCCGCACCTCGGGGGTCGTCGACCACCTCGCCGAAGACGACGAGCACGCGCTCGAGATCGTCCGCGACATCGTCGCGACCCTGCCCGCACCGGTCGCGCCGGTGTGGGAGGTGGCCGACAGCGTCGAACCGCTCATGGACCCTACTGAGCTCGACGGTGTCGTGCCGGTCGACGTCAACCAGCCGTATGACGTGCACGAGGTCATCGGGCGCCTGGTCGACGGCAGCGAGTTCCACGAGTTCAAACGCGAGTACGGCACCACGCTGGTCACCGGGTTCGCGCGCATCCACGGGCACCCGGTCGGGATCGTCGCGAACAACGGCATCCTCTTCGGCGAGTCCGCGTTGAAGGGCGCGCACTTCATCGAGCTGTGCGACCAGCGCGGTGTGCCGTTGCTGTTCCTGCAGAACATCACCGGGTTCATGGTGGGGCGGGATGCCGAGGCCGGCGGCATCGCGAAAGACGGCGCCAAGATGGTCACCGCCGTCGCCACGACGCGCGTGCCCAAGCTCACCGTCATCATCGGTGGCTCGTTCGGCGCAGGCAACTACTCCATGTGCGGCAGGGCGTACTCGCCTCGGTTCCTGTGGTCGTGGCCCGCCAGCCGCATCTCGGTGATGGGCGGTCCGCAGGCGGCCTCGGTGCTGTCGACTGTCAAGGGCGACCAACTCGCCGCGGCCGGCGAGGAATGGGATGCCGAGGCCAAGGCGGCCTTCGAAGCACCCGTGCGCGCGCAGTTCGAGCAACAGGGTTCCCCGTATTACGCAACCGCCAGGCTGTGGGACGACGGCATCGTCGATCCGCTGCACACCCGAGATCTGCTCGGCCTCGCCCTCGACGTCTGCTCCCGCACGCCCCTGCCCGAGCCCCGCTTCGGCATCTTCCGGATGTGATCACCGTGCCTCAGCCCCCCTTCACCACCGTGCTCGTCGCCAACCGCGGCGAGATCGCCCGCCGTGTCATCCGGACGCTGCGCCGGCTCGGCATCCGTTCGGTCGCCGTGTACAGCGACGCCGACACCGACGCCCCACACGTGCGCGAGGCCGACGTCGCCGTGCGCATCGGACCGGCAGCGGCATCGTCGTCGTACCTCGATGTGGATGCCGTCGTCGGTGCAGCCCGTGCCACCGGCGCGCAGGCGATCCACCCCGGCTACGGGTTCCTCTCCGAGAACGTCGCATTCGCCCGCGCGTGCGCCGCCGCGGGCATCGTCTTCATCGGCCCGGGTGAGCGTGCGCTGGAGGTCATGGGCGACAAGATCCGCGCGAAGGCGCAGGTGGAGGCGTTCGACGTGCCGACGGTTCCCGGCTTCAGCGCCGCGGGAATCGACGACGCCGATATCGCCGCTCGCGCCGACGACGTCGGCTACCCGCTCCTGGTCAAGCCGTCCGCCGGCGGCGGTGGCAAGGGGATGCAGGTCGTCCGCAGTGCAGCCGAGCTTCTCGATGCGCTCGCCGGGGCACGCCGTGTGGCGCGGGCCGCATTCGGCGACGACACGCTGCTGCTGGAGCGGCTCATCGAGAAGCCCCGCCACATCGAAGTGCAGGTGCTCGCCGACGAGCACGGCGGGATCGTGCATCTCGGTGAACGCGAGTGCACCCTGCAGCGCCGCCATCAGAAGGTCATCGAGGAGGCGCCGTCGCCGCTGGTCGACGACGCCATGCGTGCCCGTCTCGGCGCGGCTGCCTGCGCCGCCGCTGCCAGCGTCGACTACCGCGGTGCCGGCACGGTCGAGTTCCTGGTGCCCGGCGACCGCCCCGATGAGTGCTTCTTCATCGAGATGAACACGCGCCTGCAGGTCGAACACCCGGTCACCGAAGAGGTCACCGGCGTCGACCTCGTCGAACAGCAGGTGCGCATCGCGGCGGGGGAGCCGCTCCCGTTCGTGCAGGACGACATCCGGCTGCGCGGCCACGCGATCGAGGCCCGCGTGTACGCCGAGAGCCCTGAGCGCGGCTTTCTGCCCGCGACCGGTGAGGTGCTGCGGTGGCGCGCTGCGGAGGGCGCCCGCACCGACGGTGGCGTCGAGACCGGATCGGTCGTCACGGCCGACTACGACCCGATGATCGCCAAGGTCATCGCTGTCGCCGAGGATCGGGCAACTGCGCTGAACCGGCTCGACACGGCGCTCGCCGAGACGGTGCTGCTCGGTGTGGACACCGGCATCCGGTTCCTGCGCGCATTGATCGCTGACCCGCCCGTGCGCGCGGGCGATATGGACACCGGGCTCATCGATCGGATGCCGCCGCCCGAACCCGTGCCGGCACCCGAGGCCGCCCTCGCAGCAGCAGCGGCACTGGTGGCGGCGTCACGCCCGCGTGCGCACGGCGTGTGGGGCGAGCTGACCGGGTTCCGAAGCGGGGCGCCCACCACCGACACGGTCTTGCTGCGCGACGCGACGGGTGCCGTGCACGCTGTGCCGGTCGGCGACCCCGCCGAGCCGGAAGCGATTGCCGATGCGGACGGCGCCGTCTGGGTGCACGCCGACGGCGGAGCGCACCGGCTTGAGCCGGTCGGCCGGCGCGCCGCGATGCTGTCGCGCCTCGCAGCGGCCGGACGAGGGGCGGATGCGGCGGCTCCCGAACTGCGCGCCCCCATGCCCGGCACCGTCGTCGCGGTGCACGTCACCGACGGCGACGTCGTCACCGCAGGAACCCGCCTCGTGACCATCGAGGCCATGAAGATGGAGCACACCGTGACGGCGCCCCACGACGGCGTCGCACGGATCCACGTCAGCAGCGGCGCGCAGGTGCGCCGCGACGAACTGCTGGCAGACGTCACGGCGCATCACGCTGGAGAGGAACAGAAATGACGTTCGAGCTCACCGACTACGGGCTGGAAGAGGACCACGTCGAACTCGCGCGCATGGTGCGCGCATTCGCCGATGAGCAGGTCGCCCCGGTCGCCTACGAAGCCGACCGCACGAAGACGCTGCCGATGGACATCGTCGCCCAGATGGGCGACCTCGGCCTGTTCGGACTGCCCTTCCCCGATGAGCACGGCGGGCAGGGTGGCGACTACCTCGCGCTGTGCCTGGCGATCGAAGCGCTCGCGCGCGTCGACCAATCGATCGCGATCACCCTCGAGGCAGGCGTCAGCCTCGGCGCCATGCCGATCCACCGGTTCGGCACCGACGCGCAGAAGGCAGAGCTGCTGCCCGACCTGCTCGCCGGGCGTGCCCTGGCAGGCTTCGGGCTCACCGAACCCGACGCCGGGTCCGATGCCGGTGCCACCCGCACCACGGCGACGCTCGACGGCGGCGAGTGGGTCATCAACGGCGCCAAGCAGTTCATCACCAACTCGGGCACGCCGATCACCCGCTTCGTGACGGTGACCGCTGTGACGGGGCGCGACGGTGACCGCAAGGAGATCTCGACGATCATCGTGCCCTCCGGCACCCCGGGATTCACCGTCGAACCCGCCTACGACAAGGTGGGCTGGCACGCGAGCGACACGCATCCACTCACCTTCGACGGCGCACGCGTACCCGAAGCCAATCTGCTGGGGGAGCGCGGACGCGGGTTCGCGAACTTCCTGCACATCCTCGACGAGGGCCGCATCGCGATCGCCGCGCTGTCGACCGGAGCCGCCGAGGGATGCCTGGACGCCGCCATCGAACACGCGAAGACCCGCACCGTGTTCGGCGAGGTGCTCTCGCAACGGCAGGCGATCCAGTTCATGATCGCCCGCATGCAGCTGCGCGTGCACAACGCCCGACTCGCGTGGCATCACGCAGCGCGACTGCGTGATGAGGGGCGCCCCTTCAAGGGCGCCGCGGCCATCGCAAAGCTCACCGCGAGCGACGCGGCGATGGACAACGCCCGCGACGCGACGCAGATCTTCGGCGGCAACGGGTTCATGAACGAGTTCCCCGTCGCCCGGCACTACCGCGACTCGAAGATCCTCGAGATCGGTGAGGGGACGAGCGAAGTGCAACTGCTCGTCATCGCGCGCGAACTGGGCCTTGCCGGGTAGCGTGACAGCGTGACCGAAATCGTGCAGCGGGGACTGTTCTTCGACGAGTTCGAGGTGGGCACCGTCTACGCACACCGCCCCGGACGCACCGCGACCGAGGCCGACAACGTCCTGTTCACCACCCTCACCATGAACAGCCAGGCCCTGCACTTGGATGCCGCCTACTCGGCGACCCAGCCGTTCGGCAAACCGCTCATCAACTCGATGTGGACACTCGCCACGATGGTCGGCGCCTCGGTCACCCAGCTCACGCAGGGCACGCTCGTCGCACAGCTCGGCCTCGGCGACATCTCGTTCCCGCATCCGCTGTTCGCGGGCGACACCCTGTACACCTCGACCGAGATCGTCGAGGCGCGGCCATCGCGCTCACGCCCCGGGCAGGGCATCGTCACGATGCGCCACACCGGCCGCAATCAAGACGGCGAGGTCGTCGCGGTCGCCACCCGAACGGCCCTCATGTGGGCGTCGCCGGCTGCTGAGGAGGAATCATGAGTGCATTCGCGCTCGGACCGGCACTGCTGTTCTGCCCGGCCGACCGACCCGAGCGGTTCGGCAAAGCACTCGTGCGCTCCGACGCCGTCATCCTCGATCTCGAAGACGCCGTCGCGCCGGCCGCGAAACAGGCCGCCCGTGGCGCGCTCATCGACGCCCACGTCGACCCCGAACGCGTCATCGTGCGTGTCAACTCCGTCGGCAGCGCCGACTTCGAATCCGACATCGCCACGCTCTCGCAGACCGACTTCCGCACGATCATGCTCGCGAAGGCCGAATCGGCGAAAAAGATCGCGCGCATCGACGCCCGGTTCGACATCGTCGCGCTGTGCGAGACGGCCAAAGGCGTCGTCGCATCCGAGAAGATCGCCGGCCTCGAGAACGTCGTCGCGCTCATGTGGGGTGCAGAAGACCTCGTCGCATCCCTCGGCGGCACGTCCAGCCGCACCGCGAAAGGGCGCTACCGCGACGTGGCGCGGGCCGCACGCTCGCGCGTGCTGCTGGCCGCCGCAGCCGCGGGCAAGGCGGCCATCGACGCGGTGCACCTCGACATCGCCGACGAGGCCGGGCTCGCGCGCGAAGCCGCGGACGCGGCAGCAAGCGGATTCGCTGCGACCGCCTGCATCCACCCGGGGCAGGTCGAGACCATCCGTGCCGCGTACCGTCCCGATCCGAAGGATCTCGCCTGGGCGCGGGGTGTGCTCGCGGCTGCGGATGGGCAGCCCGGCGTCTTCTCGCACGGCGGGCGCATGGTCGACGAGCCGGTGCTGCGGCACGCCCGCACGCTCGTCGCGCGCGATCAGGCTGGGTAGGCGGCGTACGAGAGCAGGCTGAGCCGGTCACGTTCCATCAAGAACGTGTGCGCGGATCCGTTGGCCAGGCGTTCGCCCTCGGCCGGGAACGCACCGCCCGTCGCGTGCCGGATGAGCTCGCGGATGAGCGCCCCGTGCGAGACGACGATGAGCGACGGCGCCTGCGGGGCGGTCGCGTGACGTGCGTCGCGAATCGCCGCACGCAGACCCGACAGCGCACGGGTGCGCACGTCGGTCCACGTCTCGGCGCCGGGCACCTGGGCGACATGCCAGTCGCCCCAGCGTTCGTGGAACTCGTCGATGCCGAGCCCTTCGGCTTCGCCGTAGTTGCGTTCGCGCAGTTGGGGATACGTCGCCGGCGCGTCGACGCCGAGTTCGGCGGCGATGAGCAGCGCCGTCTCGTGCGCGCGCGACAGATCGCTCGAAACGACGACGAGCGGGTCGCCGTCGACGAGGTGCCGCAGGCCGGCGGCGGCTTCTCGAGCCTGCTCGCGGCCGGTGTCGTTGAGCGGGATGTCGGCGGACCCCTGGATGCGGCGCTGCGCGTTCCAGTCGGTCTGTCCGTGGCGGACGAGAGTGAGGGTGGTCACCCTGTCGAGCCTACGCGTGCCGCGGCGTGGTTCAGCCCAGGGCGCCGAGGGCCCGCGAGAGCTGCTGCAGCACCTCGGTCGTGCCGGCGTCGATCTTGACGGTGGCCTTCGCATCGGCGCGGGTCTGCCCGCGGTTGACGATGACGACAGGCAGCTTGCGACGGCGCGCGCGTTCGACGAGCCGGATGCCGGAGTTGACCACGAGCGACGACCCCGCCACCAGCAGGGCGTCGCTCGAACGCACGAGCTGCTCGGCCTCGTGGAACTTCTCGGTGGGGATGAACTCGCCGAAGAAGACGACGTCGGGCTTGAGCATGCCGGTGCAGACGCTGCAGGTGGGCACGATGAACCCGTCACTCGACGACGGCAGCACATCGCCGTCCGGGCCGAGATCGACGCTGTCGGGCACGGTGATCCACGGGTTCTCGTGCTCGACGCGCGCGGCGAGGTCACGCCGGTCGAACACCTGCCCGCAACGGGTGCAGAAGACACGCCGCATCGTCCCGTGGAGCTCGACGACGCGTCGGCTGCCGGCGCGCACATGCAGCCCGTCGACGTTCTGAGTGATGACACCGGTGGCGACCCCCGTCGCCTCCAGCTCGGCGAGCGCCGCGTGTCCGCCGTTGGGCTGCGACGCCGCGAACGTGCGCCACCCGAGGTGGCTGCCGATCCAGTACCGGCGCCGTGCCTCTTCGCTGCCCAGAAACTGCTGCACGGTCATCGGCGTGCGGGTCGGCGCGCCCTTGCCGCGGTAGTCGGGGATGCCGGAGTCGGTCGAGACGCCGGCGCCCGTGAGCACGGCGATGCGCCGCCCGGCGAGTGCATCGACCGCGCGGCCGACGGCAGCCGTGGTCGCGGGGTCGAAGCCGAGGAGCGCGGTCATGGCCCTGAGCCTACGCGGCCCGGTTTTCGCGCAGGTTACGGCGCGTGCGAAAGTGGGCGGATGCAACCCGTCCGCATCGCCGACCCCGCCGATCCGCGACTGTCGGACTACCGCGACCTGACCGATGTCGCCCTCCGCCGTGTTCGTGAGCCCGAGGAGGGGCTGTACATCGCCGAGTCGGCGAAGGTCATCGCTCGAGCGGTGGCGGCGGGGCACCGTGTGCGCTCGGTGCTCGTACAGGAGAAGTGGCTGGGCGATGTCGCCGAACTCGCGGGTGATGCGCCGGTGCTCGTCGTCAGTGACGTCGTCGCCGAGCAGCTGACCGGCTACGCCGTGCATCGTGGGGCACTCGCGGCCATGCACCGCCCCGCGCTGCCCGCGGTCGCAGACGTCGTGCGTGATGCCCGACTCGTGCTGGTGCTCGAAGACATCGTCGACCACACGAACGTCGGAGCGGCGTTCCGCGCCGCAGCCGGACTCGGTGCCGACGCCGTGCTCGTCGCACCCCGATGCGCCGACCCGCTTTACCGGCGCAGTGTGCGGGTGAGCATGGGCACCGTGTTCCAGGTGCCGTGGACGCGGCTACCGGAGTGGCCGGCGGCGCGCGATGAACTGCACGCCGCCGGCTTCCATCTCGCCGCACTCGCGCTCGCCGACGATGCGGTGCCGCTCGATGCATTCGCGTCAGCGCGCCCCGAGCGCGTGGCGCTGCTGATGGGAGCCGAGGGTGACGGGCTGTCACCACGCGCGATCGAAGCGGCCGACACGATCGTGACGATTCCGATGGCCGGCGGCGTCGACTCCCTCAACGTCGCCGCCGCGAGCGCCGTCGCCCTCTGGGCGCTGCGCTGAGTCAGGCCTGCTGGCCGCGACCGGCGGCGCGGTCGGCGGCCGGGGCCTCGACGATCGTGGGCAGACCGATCGGCGCGGCGTCGGGCCGCTTAGCCGTGACGTTGTCGCCGCTGGACTGGTGGCGCAGGCGTCGAAGCACCCACGGCACGAGGTGTGCCCGCGCCCAGACCAGGTCGTTCACGCGCGCCTCGCGCCATGTGAGCGAGGGGAGCGGGTCGGGCTGCATCGGCTGCAGGTCGTTCGGCACGTTCAGGGCTCGAAGCACCATCCGCGCGACCTCGTGGTGGCCGAGGGCGTTCAGGTGCAGCCGGTCGTCGTCGAAGAACCGCATGTCCTGGATGTCCTTCAGCGCCCACTGATCGGCGACGATGCAGTCGTAGCGGTCGGCGATGCCGCGGATATTCTCGTTGTAGATCGCGACCTTGCCACGGATCCCGCGGAACACGGGCGTGAAGTTGGTGTCGATCCCGGTGAAGACGATCACGGTGGCGCCCTGCGAGGTGAGGCGGGCCACGGCATCCTCGAACTGCTGCGCGACGGCATCGGGGTCGCTGCCGGGGCGGATGACGTCGTTGCCGCCCGCCGAGAACGTCACGAGGTCGGGCGCCAGCGCGAGGGCCGGTTCGATCTGGTCGGCGACGATCTGCCCGATGAGCTTGCCGCGGACCGCCAGGTTCGCGTAGGCGAAGTCGTCGACCTGCCCGCCGAGCACTTCGGCGACGCGGTCGGCCCAGCCGCGGTGCCCGCCCGGCAGCGACGGCTCGGGGTCGCCGATGCCCTCGGTGAACGAGTCGCCCACCGAGACCATGCGCCGCCACGGGTGCGTGCTCTCGTTCGGGATATACGGACTGCGGTGCTCGTCGTTCGACGCGTCGTTCCTGCGCATTGCCTCTTCCTCGACTCGTGGTCGCCATCGAGGCTACCTGGACTGGGGGGTGAACCGCGTCGGATCGCCGCCGGTGGGGTACGGGTCGTTTAGGGTGGTCACTCGTGACGGCACGGGAACAGGAGCATTTCGGCAGTTTCGCCGCCGAGCACCTGTCTCCGTCGTTCCCGCAGCGCGCCCCGTGGGGAACGGCGCAGAACCTGCGTGCCTGGCAGGCTGAAGCGCTCGAAGCGTACTTCGCCGCCGACGGCCCCGACGGGGTGGGATCGGGTCCCCGTGACTTCCTCGCCGCCGCGACCCCGGGCGCCGGAAAGACGACCTTCGCCCTGCGCCTGGCATCCGAACTGCTGCGCCGGAACGTCGTCGACCGGATCGTCGTTGTCGCGCCCACCGAGCACCTGAAGACCCAGTGGGCCGATGCGGCCGCGCGCGTGTCGATCCGACTCGATCCGCGGTTCAGCAACCGGCATCACACGCCGTCGAGGCAGTACCACGGTGTCGCCGTGACCTACGCGCAGGTCGCCGTCAAGGCATCCGTGCACCAGACCCTCACGCTCGACAAGCGCACGCTGGTCATCCTCGACGAGGTGCACCACGGCGGTGACGCACTCAGCTGGGGTGAGGCGCTGCGCGAGGCCTACGGTCGCGCGACCCGCCGCCTGCTGCTCAGCGGTACGCCGTTTCGCAGCGACACCGCACCCATCCCGTTCGTGGAGTACCACCCGAACGAGAAGGGCATCCGCCTCTCGCGCACCGACTACAACTACGGCTACGGTCGCGCGCTCGAAGACGGGGTCGTGCGCCCCGTGCTGTTCCACGTGTATGCGGGCAAGATGCGCTGGCGCACGCGGGCGGGCGACGAGCTCGAAGCGCAGCTCGGTCAGGACAACACGAAGGACGTCACCTCCCAGGCGTGGCGGACCGCCCTCGACCCCGACGGTGACTGGATCCCCGCGGTCCTCACCTCCGCCGATCAGCGACTCACCGAGGTGCGGCAGGACGTGCCAGATGCCGGTGGCCTGGTCATCGCGACCGATCAGACCGCCGCGCGCGCCTACGCTGCGATCCTGAAGACCATCACGGGGGAGTCGCCCACCGTCGTCCTCTCCGACGACAAGGCCGCCTCGGGGCGCATCGAAACGTTCTCGCAGACCGACTCCCGCTGGATGGTCGCGGTGCGGATGGTCTCCGAAGGCGTCGACGTGCCACGGCTCGCCGTCGGCGTCTACGCCACGAGCGCCTCCACGCCGCTGTTCTTCGCGCAGGCGATCGGGCGTTTCGTGCGTGCCCGACGCCGCGGCGAGGCGGCATCCGTCTTCCTCCCCAACGTGCCGCAGCTGCTCACGCTCGCCGGCGAGATGGAACGCGAACGCGATCACGCGCTCGACCGCGACACCGACGGTGACGACGACGGCCTCGAGGACGGCCTGCTCGACGAGGCCGAGCGCGAAGACAAGGCATCCGACGCACTGACCGAGGAGTTCACCTACCAGGCACTCGGGTCGGTCGCGCATTTCGACCGGGTCGTGTTCGACGGCCGCGAGTTCGGTCAGCTCGCCGTTCCCGGCACGCCCGAGGAGCAGGAGTTCCTGGGACTGCCGGGCCTGCTCGAACCCGAGCACGTGCACGAGTTGCTCATGCAGCGGCAGGCCCGCCAGTCCCGGCACCGCAAGGTGCGGGAGGCCGCCGAGGCTGAGGCCCGCGACCGCGGCGAGGCCGTCGAGTCCGACACCGCGGTGCCGGCGCCGTTGCACCGGACGCTGCGCGAACAGCGGCAGCTGCTGAACAGCCTCGTGGGACTGTACGCCCGGCAGAGCGGCGAGCCGCACGGGGCTGTGCATGCAGAACTGCGACGCGTGTGCGGTGGGCCGGCGGTCGCGCAGGCCACCGTCACGCAGCTGCAGTCCCGCATCGACATCCTTCGCTCGCGCGTCCGGTCCTGAGCGGCCGCTACACTCCCGGCCATGACCGGCCACCGCTACGCGTTCACCTCGCACTGGAGCGTGCCGCTCGAGGTGCACGCGTGCTGGGCTGCGATCGCCGACGCCGTCGAGCGCGGCGAGACGCCCTGGTGGCCGGGGGTGCGTCTCGAGCCGGGTCCGCTGCGAGACGGCGAGGAGCGGATGCTGGTGGTGCGCAGTCCGCTCGGATACCGGCTGCGGGTGCGTGTGCGCTTCTGTGAGGTGGATCCGCCGCGGCGCCTGGCGGCGCACGCCCGAGGTGACCTCGTCGGCGGCGGCAGCATCGCACTCACGCCCGCGGGCTCGCACGGCACCCTCGTGACCTGGGTGTGGACCGTCCGCGCGCACACGCAGTGGATGCGACTGCTCGAGCCGGTGCTGCGACCGGTCTTCGGCCTCGCGCACGCCACCGTCATGGCGCGGGGGCGTCGCGGCCTGCTGCGCGCGGTCGCGCACGGTTCGGAGCCCCGAAATGCTGGCAATCCGGGGCTTTCGTCCGATCGGACCCCGACCGCTGGCTAGCGTGGAAGGCGTCTTCCCGCCCCCGAATCGGAGCCCGCGTGAGCCTGCCCGCCACCCCGACCGCCCGCGATCGTCGCCGCTGGGCGCAGTACCTCGTCGACGAACGCGCCGAGGCGCGCGTCTACCGCGAACTCGCCGCCCGCCGGTCGGGGGAGGAGCGGGCGATCCTGCTCGCCCTCGCCGACGCGGAGGGGCGTCACGAGGCGCACTGGCTCGAGCTGCTGGGCGGTGAGCCGACGCGCCTGCCGAGCCCCGGCATCGGCACGCGGATGCTGGCGTGGATGGCGCGCCGGTTCGGCTCGATCTTCGTGCTCGCGCTCGCCCAGAACGCCGAAAGCCGGTCGCCGTACGACACCGAGCCCTACGCGACGGCCCGCATGGCGGCCGACGAGAAGGTGCACAGTGAGGTCGTCCGGGGCCTCGCTGCTCGCGGCCGTCGCCGGCTGTCGGGCACTTTCCGCGCGGCCGTCTTCGGGGCCAACGACGGACTCGTCTCGAACCTCGCCCTCGTGATGGGCATCGGCGCGACGGGCGTCGCCCCGCAGTTCGTCCTCTTCAGCGGCGTTGCGGGGCTGCTCGCGGGCGCCTTGTCGATGGGGGCCGGGGAGTTCGTCTCGGTGCGGTCGCAACGCGAGCTGCTCGATGCCACCCAGCCGTCCGCCGACGCCGCGGACGCACTGCCCGATCTCGACCTCGACGCCAACGAACTCGCGCTCGTCTATCGCACGCGGGGCATGGCCGAAGCCGACGCGCTCGCGCGGGCCCGCCGCGTCGTGCACGCCGCGCAGACCCAGGATCCGTCGCACCCGTACGGGCCGGAGGCCGCCGACGCCCATGACCACGACGTGGTCGGCGGCGCTTTCGGCGCCGCGGCCTCGAGCTTCCTGTTCTTCGCCTCGGGTGCCATCATCCCGGTGCTGCCGTGGCTGTTCGGGCTGTCCGGCATCCCGGCTGTCGTGATCGCTCTCGCCCTCGTGGGGATCGCGTTGCTCGCGACCGGCGCAACCGTCGGGTTGCTCTCGGGTGGGCCGCCGCTTCGACGCGGGCTGCGGCAGCTCGCGATCGGCTTCGGCGCAGCCGCTGTCACCTACGCGCTGGGGCTCGTGTTCGGGGTGTCGCTGGCGTGAGCGCGGTTCGTCGCACGAGCTCGGACGTGCTAGGCTCGATCTTCGGTTGGTGACAACCACACACCCATGCGCGGGTGGCGGAATAGGTAGACGCGCTAGCTTGAGGTGCTAGTGCCCGTATAGGGCGTGGGGGTTCAAGTCCCCCCTCGCGCACAAGAGAAAAGGCCCCGATCTCGGGGCCTTTTCCATATCCGGCGGACGGCGACGACAGGGAGCACGGCCATGACCGAGAGCACCGAGACGGACCTGCCGGAGGTGGCGCGCGTCGCGCGTGATCTGATCCGATTCGACACGACGAACTGGGGCGAGGGTCGTTCGCGCGGCGAGCGCGAAGCCGCCGAGTACGTCGGCGCGTACCTGGAATCGCTCGGACTCGTCCCGGAGTACTACGAACCGGTTCCGCGCCGCACCAACGTGATGGCGCGCATCCCGGGACGCGACCGTTCCCGGCCTGCGCTCGTCCTCCACGGGCACCTCGACGTCGTGCCCGCCGTCGCCGAGGACTGGAGCGTCGACCCCTTCGCGGGCATCGTGAAGGACGGCATGCTGTGGGGCCGCGGCGCCGTCGACATGAAGGACATGGATGCCATGATCCTCACGTCGGTCGCCGACCTGCTGCGCGGGGGCGAGCAGCCCGAGCGCGACTTGATCCTGACCTTCTTCGCCGACGAGGAGAACGGCGGGGTCGAGGGTTCGCAGTTGGTGGTCCGCGACCGGCCCCAGTGGTTCGCCGGCGCGAGCGAGGCCATCAGCGAGGTCGGGGGCTACTCGATCGCCGTCGGCGACCGCCGGGCCTACCTGCTGCAGGTCGGGGAGAAGGCGCTCGTCTGGATCCGTCTGCACGCCCGCGGCCTCGCAGGTCACGGCAGCCGGTTCCACCATGACAACGCCGTGACCCGGCTTGCCGAGGCCGTCACCGCGCTCGGGCGTGCGTCGTGGCCGATCGAATTGACTGCGACGACGCGCGAACTCGTGGACGAACTCGCGCGCATGGCGGGCGTCGACCCCACCGACCCCGACGCCGTCGCGGCGGCCACGGGGCCGGCATCCGCATTCCTCAGCTCGACCTTCCGGACGACCACGAATCCGACCGGGCTCACCGCCGGCTACAAGCACAACGTCATTCCCGACAACGCCGTCGCGGCGATCGACATCCGCACCCTGCCCGGTCAAGAGGACGCCGTCCTCGCCGAAGTGCAGCGGCTCGTGGGCGACGACATCGAGATCGAGGTCGTCCACCGCGACATCGGGCTCGAGGTGCCGTTCGGCGGCGATCTGGTCGACCGGATGGTCGCCGCACTGAACCGGCACGACCCGGGCGTCCCCGTCGTGCCGTACCTGATGGGCGGCGGCACCGACAACAAGGCCCTCGCCGAGCTCGGTATCGTCGGGTTCGGGTTCGCGCCGTTGCGCCTTCCGTCCGATCTCGACTTCACGGGTATGTTCCATGGGGTGGACGAGCGCGTCCCCGTCGACGCGCTGACGTTCGGCCAGGCCGTGCTCACCGACCTCATCCGCTCCGCCTGACCGCGCCGAAACCCGAAGGACACCATGGATCTGTTCGAGGCGATCTTCCTCGGGATCATCCAGGGACTGACCGAGTTCCTGCCGATCTCCTCCAGCGCGCACCTGCGCATCGTGGGCGAGTTCCTGCCGTCTGCAGAAGACCCCGGCGCCACGTTCACCGCGATCACCCAGATCGGCACCGAGCTTGCCGTGCTCGTCTACTTCTGGAAGAAGATCACGCGCATCATCACGAAGTGGTTCCAGTCGTTGGCGGGCAAGGTCGACCGTAACGACCCCGACGTGCGCATCGGGTGGATCGTCATCATCGGCACGCTGCCGATCGGTGTGCTCGGGTTCCTCTTCCAGGACGTCATCCGCGATACGTTCCGCAATCTCTGGCTCGTCGCCGTCGTGCTGATCGTCTTCGGCATCCTCCTCGGCATCGCCGACGCGCTCGGTCGCCGTGAGCGCACCGAGGCCGACATGACCTACCCGCACGGGCTCGCGCTCGGATTCGCGCAGGCCCTCGCCCTGATTCCCGGTGTCTCGCGTTCCGGCGCGACCACGACGATGGGGCGCGCACTCGGCTACACCCGTCCCGCCGCCGCCGAGGTGGCATTCCTGCTGGCCGTGCCCGCCGTGTTCGGCTCGGGCGTCTACGAGCTGATCCAGGCGATCCGCGAGCCCGGCCAGTCGGTGTTCTCGCTCGGTGAGACGGCGGCGGCCACTGTCGTCGCGTTCGGTGTCGGTCTCGCGGTCATCGCGTTCTTGATGCGCTACCTCAAGCGCGGCAGCTTCCTGCCGTTCGTGGTCTACCGTGTGCTGCTCGGCATCGCGCTGATCATCCTGCTCAGCGTCGGGGTGCTGCAGCCGTACTGATCCGGTCGGCCGGTCAGCGGCGCGGGTCGTCGCGGCCGGGCTTTGTCGGGCCGTCGCCGCCGCGGCGCAGGTACTTCTCGAACTCCTGCGCGATGGCGTCTCCCGAGGCTTCGGGCGAGTCCCACGTGTCGCGGGTCTGCTCGAGCTGGCGGATGTACTCGGTCATCTCCTCGTCGTCTGCGGCGGCAGCGTCGATCGACGCCTCCCAGGCGAGCGCCTCGGCGGGCAGTTCGCCGCGGTCGACGTGCGCGCCGGTGAGCTCTTCGAGCTTCGACAGCAGGGCGAGCGTCGCCTTCGGCGAGGGGGAGTGGCCCGCGACATAGTGCGGCACGCTCGCCCAGAGCCCCGCAGTCGGGATGCCGGCTTCTTCAGCAGCGGCCGACAACACACTGAGGATGCCGACGGGCCCCTCGTATGTCGAGCGCTCCAGAGAGAACTCGGCACGCAGCTGCTCGTTCTCGCTTCCGGCGAAGACCGAGATCGGTCGGGTGTGCGGCACATCCGACATCATCGATCCCAGCGCGACGAGCCCTGTGACGTCGTGGCTGAGGGCGATGTCGATGAACTCCGCGGCGAAGGCCTGCCAGGCGCGGGCGGGCTCGACCCCGCTCAACACCCACAGCTCCGGACCGTCGGCCGGCGCGTTCGGTCGCCACACGGTCGCCTCCGGCCACGACAGTGTTCGCGTGCCGTCGGCATCCATGCCGATGGTCGGCCGCGTGTACTGGTAGTCGAAGTAGAGCTCGGGGTCGACCGAGAACACCGATGTGTAGTCGCCCGACGTGCGGATGCGGCTGACGGCGGCCGAGGCCGCTTCGCCGGCGTCGTTCCAGCCGTCGAAGGCCACTACGAGTACTCGCTGTCCGAGAGTCGCCACTGCGCTCCTTCCGCTGCCGGGGTCGATCACCCCACGATACGCCGGGGCGGTGCCCCCGGGGCGCGACCGGCGCGCTCGGTAGGATGGATCAGTGACATCCCCTACCCCTGCCGCGGTCCTGTGGGACATGGACGGCACCCTGGTCGACACCGAACCCTACTGGATGGCTGCGGAGGAGCGACTCGTCGCGAGCCACGGCGGCACGTGGACCCACGAGGAATCCCTGCAGCTCGTCGGGTCGGGACTCGAAGACGCCGCGAAGATCCTGCAGAACGCGGGCGTGTCGCTCGACGTCGACGAGATCGTCCAGACGCTCACGAGCGACGTGATGGTGCAGCTGCAGACGCAGGGTGCGCCGTTCCGACCCGGCGCCCAGGAGCTGCTGCGCAGCCTGCGCGAGGCCGGTGTCAAGACGGCGCTGGTCACGATGTCGATGCGACGGATGGCCGACATCGTCGTCTCCCTCATCGGCTTCGAGGCGTTCGACATCGTCATCGGTGGCGATGACGTCGAGCGACCCAAGCCGCATCCCGATCCCTATCTGCAGGCCTGCCGCGCCCTCGGCGTGTCGCCCGAGGACGCCGTCGCGATCGAGGATTCGCCGAACGGACTGCGCGCGTCGCTGGCGGCCGAGGTGCCGAGCATCGGCGTGCCGCACATCGTTTCGCTCGACGAAGTCGGCGCCGACACCCTCTGGCCGACGCTGGAAGGGCGCACGGCTGAGCACGTCGCGGCGTTTCACGCCGAGCACCGCGCAGGGGCCGCGCTGTGAACGCGCTGCGACCGAGCGGCCCGTTCCGCCTCGGCGACCGCGTCCAGTTGACGGGGCCAAAGGGGCGCCTGCACACCGTGACGCTCCGCGAGGGCGGCGAGCTCCACACGCATCACGGGGTGCTGCGGCACGAGTCGATCGTCGGGCAGCCCGACGGGTCTGTCGTCACCAACAGCGGCGGGCACGAGTACCTCGCGCTGCGCCCGCTGCTGCGGGACTTCGTCATGTCGATGCCGCGGGGAGCGGCGATCGTCTATCCGAAGGATGCCGCGCAGATCCTCGCTTCGGCCGACATCTTCCCCGGTGCGACCGTCGTCGAGGCCGGTGTCGGGTCGGGCGCGCTGTCGCTGTGGCTGCTGCGCGCGATCGGCCCGTCGGGCAGGCTCGTGTCGTTCGAGCGGCGGGCGGAGTTCGCCGAGGTCGCCGAGGCGAACGTCGAGACCTTCCTGGGTGAGCGTCCCGACGCCTGGCGGGTCGTGGTGGGCGATCTCGTCGAATCGCTGCCCAGCGCCGTCGAACCCGGCAGCGTCGACCGCGTCGTGCTCGACATGCTCGCACCATGGGAGTGCATCGATGCGGTGGCCGAGGCGTTGACGCCGGGCGGCGTCGTGCTCTGTTACATCGCGACCGCGACGCAGCTCAGCCGTGTCGCGGAGTACATCCGCGGCTCCGGACTGTTCACCGACCCCGAAGCCACCGAGACGATGGTCCGTGGGTGGCACGTCGAGGGGCTCGCGGTGCGACCCGATCACCGCATGGTCGCCCATACCGGGTTCCTGCTGACCGCTCGTCGCCTTGCGCCGGGAGCCGTGCCGCCCGACGTGCGCAAGCGTGCGTTGAAGAAGCCGAGTTACGCCGACGAGGACGTCGAACTGTGGACGCCCGGCGCCGTCGGAGACCGGCAGATCACCGACAAGAACCTGCGCAAGCGGGTCCGCGACGCGAAGCGCGCCGTCGAAGGAGCCCGTCAAGCGGCCGGGGAGCGCGGCGACGACGACGTAGACTGATCCGGTGCGTCGGATCCCCGCTGTCTTCTCTGTCCTCAGCCTGTCCGCCCTTGCCCTCGTCGGCTGCGCGTCTGCGCAGCCCGGCGACGCGGCGGGCTGCGAGCGTCCGGTCTCCGATTCGACGGTGCTCGATGTGATCGACGCATCGGGCGAACTCGGGCAGCCGACGGTCTCGCTCGGCTCCCCGGTGCACGTCGATGACACCGTCTTCACCGACCTCACGGTCGGGGAGGGCGCTGCCGTGACGACGCGCGCACAGGACGTGCAGTTCACGGTGGCGATCGCCAACGGCTCTTCGGGCGAGACGATCATCGCCTCCGGCACGCAGGTCACCCCGCTCAGCAACTGGGCCGAGCACTACGAAGGCATCGCAGTGATGCTCGAGTGCGCCACGGAAGGGTCGCGCGTGGTCGGTGCGATTCCGGCGAGCGATCTCTCCGAGACGGCTGCGGCCGATCTGGGTCTCACCGAGGGCGACGCGGCCGCCATCGTCATCGATCTGCAGCGGGTCTACCTGCCGGCTGCGAACGGCGCGCCGCAGTACAACGACCGCCCCGGAATGCCGTCGGTCGTGCTCGATCCGTCGGGCCGCCCCGGCATCATCGTCCCCGATGCCGATGCACCGACCGAGCAGGTCGTCGAGGTGCTGAAGAAGGGTGACGGCGCTGAGGTCACCGCTGCCGACTCGGTGCGTGTGCACTACACCGCCGTCGGCTGGGACGATCGCACCGTGGTCGCCTCGACCTGGACGGACGGGGCTTCGGCCGCCGTGACGCTCGCGGGCGACGGCCCGGAGTTCGCCGCAGCACTCGAGGGCCAGACCGTCGGATCGCAGTTGCTGGTGGTCGTGCCGGCCGCCGATGACGCGGCATCCGCCACGGTCTACGTCGTCGACATCCTCGGCACCGACCTCGTCGCGACGCAGTAACCGGAAGTGCGGCGCGGTCACCTCGGGTGCACTGAGGCGGCGACCGCACGGCTCGTGCGCGGGGCTCCGGCTCGGTGCACTCGCGCGTGCCTAGGATGGGCTGGTGCCCACCGAATCCGTCCGCTCCGCCCCTGAGGAGCGTCTCGTCAACCTCGTCGTCGCCCTCATGGCGACCGAGCAGGGACTGACGAAAGAGACGATCCTCTCATCGGTCTCGGGGTACCGCGAGCAGAGCGAAGCCGGCGCCGGCAAGGACGCCCTCGAGAAGATGTTCGAGCGCGACAAGGAGAACCTCCGCGGCCTCGGCGTGCCCATCGAGACGATCGGCGACTACGCCGACCCCGACGACCTGCGCGAGGCGCGGTATCGCGTGCCCACCGCAGAGTACGAACTGCCCGTCGACATCACGTTCACGCCGGCCGAGTTGGCAGTGCTCAACCTCGCCGGCGGCGTCTGGAGCGAGAGTTCCATGTCGGCGCAGGCGCGCAGCGGCCTGCGCAAGATCCGCGCGCTCGGCAATGACGTGGACGCCCCGATCATCGGGTATTCGCCGCGCATCAGCCTGCGCGAGCCGTCGTTCGCGCCGCTGCAGCGGGCGATCGAACAGGCCCGTGTCGTCGAGTTCGACTATCTCAAGGGGGGAGAGGATGCCGCGCGCAGACGCCGCATCCAACCCCTCGCGCTCGTCGAGTACGAAGCGCGCTGGCACGTGTTCGGCATCGATCTCGCGGCCGGCGCCGACCGTACGTTCCTGCTGTCGCGCATCGTGTCGACCGTCACCCTCACCCGGAGCAGCTTCGACCTCGCGTTGCGCGACGGCGCCGGTGAGCGCGCGCTGAGCGGTCTGAACGACGTCGCCGCGCGACAGCGCGCGCTGCTGGAGGTCACCCCCGGCACTGAGGCCTCGCTGCGGCTCGGGCGTCGTGCGACGCCCGCCGACCAGGGGCTGTACGTGCCGTACGTCGACCTGCACATCTTCGCCGACGAGCTCGCCTCGTACGGACCCGAGGTGCGGGTGGTCGAACCGGCATCGCTCAGGGAGCAGGTCGTCGCGCGCCTGCAACGGACCGTCGATGCGCATGAGGCGGTGCCCGCATGAGCGCGCGGCCGCTGCTGGCGACCGAACGCGCAGCGCTCATCCTCCAACTCGTGCCGTACCTGATCGGCAAGGGCGAGGTGACCGTCGCCGAAGCGGCGGACGAGTTCGACGTCACGCCGGCCGAGATGCAACGGATGGTCGAGAAGCTCACGGTCATCGGGCTGCCCGGCGACGGTGGATTCTGGCAGATGGCGAACGACCTGTTCGACATCGACTGGGACCTGCTCGACGAGCGCGGGGTCATCTCGATCACCAACACCGTGGGGCTGGAGCGCACGCCCCGACTCACTGCGCGCGAGGCAGCGGCACTGCTGGCAGGTCTTCAGCTGGCCGCGAGTCTGCCCGGCGTCGGGGACAACGGTGTCGTGCAGGGGCTCCTCGCCAAGCTCGCGGCCGGTGCGTCCAGCGCGCCCGCCGATGTGATCGTCGCGCCCGGTGGCGTCGACGACGTGCGCGTCGCGGTCGCCGAGGCGCTTCGCGATGGCGTCGCGGTCGCGTTCACCTACCGGGCGCCCGACAGTGACGCCACGACCCGCACCGTCGACCCGGTGAAGGTGCATATCGCCGGCGGGCAGTGGTACCTGCAGGGCTGGTGCCATCTGCGTCAGGCGATGCGCACGTTCCACCTGGAACGTGTGAGCGATGTGCGCCTGACCGACATCCCGATCACCCACGGCGGCGAGCACGTGCCCGACCTGTTCGAGCCGAGTCCTGCCGACACGGTCGTCGAGGTGCGGTTCCGTGCTGCTGTCGCACCGCTGCTCGGGGAGTACCTCGACGAGGCCACGGTCACCGACGATGCCGGATGGCAACGGGCCCAGTTGCGGGTGGCTGACGAGCGCAGCGTCAAACGGATCGCCGCACGACTGGGAGGCGACCTGCAGGTCATCGGACCCGACACGGCGCGCGAGGCGGCCAGATCGTGGGCCTCCGCCGGGCTCGACGGCTACCGCTGACACGTCACCGCCCGCGGTCGATCCGCCGCCCCGGACGGGTAGACTCGCCACACGACTCAATTCGAGGAGAGATCTCATGGGAAACCTGACCGGATGGCACCTGCTGATCATCCTCGCTGTCATCCTGTTGCTGTTCGGTGCGGCGAAGCTGCCGGCCCTGGCCAAGAGCGTCGGACAGTCCGCCCGCGTGTTCAAGGGCGAGATGAAGGCGATGAAGGACGAAGACGCTCCCGCCGACGGCACCGCGGCATCCACTGCCGCCGACCCTGCGACGCCGACGCAGTCGGGATCGACCGCATCCGGCGATCCCAAGCCGTAGTCGGCGGTGGCCACGGCCGAACACCCGCGAATCGGAGAGGATGACGCTCCGAAGCGGGACAAGCGCATGTCGCTCGGAGCGCACCTGCAGGAGCTGCGCAAGCGACTGATGATCGGCGCGCTCGCGCTGGTCATCGGCATGGTCGTGTCGTTCTTCCTCACCGACTGGATCATCTGGGCCATCACCGAACCGATCCGCATCGTCGCCGACAACCGGGGCGAGGAGGAGAAGGTCGGATTGATGTTCCAGACCGTGACGGCCGCGTTCGACCTGCGACTGCGCATTTCGTTCGCCGTCGGCCTGCTCATCTCGGCACCGGTGTGGCTCTGGCAGATCTGGGCGTTCCTCATGCCCGGCCTCACGCGCAAAGAGGTGCGGTACACGATCTGGTTCGTGGCCGCCGCAGTGCCCCTGTTCTTCGGCGGCTGCTTCATCGGTTGGCTCGTCATGCCGCATGTCGTCGAGATCATGGCGTCGTTCACACCCGACGAGGCCGCGAACTGGTTCACGGCGAACTACTACTACGACTTCGTCTTCAAGCTCATCCTCGTCGTCGGTGTCGCGTGCGTGCTGCCCGTGTTCTTGGTGGCACTGAACGTCGCCGGCATCATGAGCGGCAAGGCGATCCTGAAGGGGTGGCGCGTCGCCATCCTGGTCGCGACGGTCTTCGCGGGGCTGGCAACTCCCGCTGCCGATGTGGTGAGCATGCTGTTGCTCGCGGGCATTCTCATCGTGCTGTATTTCGCCGCAGCGGGCCTCTCGATGCTGTTCGACCGCCGCCGAGCCAAGCGTGACGCCAAGGAACTGGGCCTGACCGCGTGACCGATCCGGCAGAGCGGTTCGCGCGGGCGGAGTCGGCGAAGGCGCACCCCGAATCGACCGCGTTCGCGCAGTCCCAGCGGTTCGAGCTCGACCCGTTCCAGGTCGCCGGATGCCACGCCCTCGAAGAGGGGCGAAGCGTGCTGGTGGCCGCGCCGACGGGCGCCGGCAAGACGATCGTGGGCGAGTTCGCGATCCACCTCGCCATGCGAGAGCCGGGCGCGAAGGCGTACTACACGACGCCCATGAAGGCACTGTCGAACCAGAAGTTCCGCGAACTGCAACAGGTGTACGGCGCCGACGAAGTGGGACTGCTCACCGGTGACACGAACATCAACGGCAACGCCCGCATCGTCGTGATGACCACCGAAGTGCTGCGCAACATGCTGTACGCAGAATCGGCGGCGCTGCGCGGGCTGCGGTACGTCGTGATGGACGAGGTCCACTACCTCGCCGACCGCTTCCGCGGTGCGGTGTGGGAAGAGGTCATCATCCACCTGCCGCCGGACGTGCGACTCGTGTCACTGTCGGCGACCGTGTCGAACGCCGAGGAGTTCGGCGACTGGCTCGACACGGTGCGCGGCGACACCGCGGTCATCGTCTCGGAGACACGCCCCGTGCCGCTCGAGCAGCACGTGCTCGTGCGCGGCGATCTGCTGCCGCTGTTCGATGACCGGGCCGGAGTGGCGACCGCGCAGGTCAATCAAGAACTCATGCGGGTGCGCTCGTTCAAGGGACCCATCTACGAGAACAACCGCCGCTCGCAGGAGTACCGCAGCAGCGGAATGGGCGACGCCGCGAAGCGGCGCCCCTACAAGGGCAACAAGCGCCCGATCCGCCCGTCCAATGTGCAGCGCGTCGAGCGCATCGACCGTCCGCAGGTGGTCGAGCTGCTGGGGCGTGCGAACTTGCTGCCGGCGATCTTCTTCATCTTCAGCCGCGTGGGGTGCGAAGCGGCGGTGGAACAAGTGCGCCGCAGCGGTGTGCGGCTGACGAGCCGTGAGGAGCGCGACGAGATCCGCGCCATCGTCGATGACCGCACCCGCACGCTACGGGACGAAGATCTCGCAGTGCTCGGCTTCTTCGAGTGGCGCGAGAACCTCGAGCGCGGCCTCGCCGCCCACCATGCCGGGCTGCTGCCGGCGTTCAAGGAGGTCGTCGAGGAACTGTTCCAACGCAAGCTCGTGAAGGTCGTGTTCGCCACCGAGACCCTCGCGCTCGGCATCAACATGCCCGCCCGAACCGTCGTGCTCGAGAAGCTCGAGAAGTTCAACGGTGAGGCGCGTGTCGCGATCACGTCGGGGGAGTACACCCAGCTCACCGGCCGGGCGGGACGCCGCGGCATCGACGTCGAGGGACACGCGGTCATCCAGTGGACGGCGGGTCTCGACCCGCAGGCGGTCGCCGCGCTCGCTTCACGCCGCACATATCCGCTGAACTCGAGCTTCCGACCGACCTACAACATGGCCGTCAACCTCATCGACCAGTTCGGCCGCGAACAGGCGCGCGAGATCCTCGAATCGTCGTTCGCACAGTTCCAGGCGGACCGATCCGTCGTCGGGCTTGCGCGTCAGGTGAAAGAGGCCGAGGAATCGCTCGGCGGCTACGAGCAGGCGATGGTCTGCGATCGGGGCGACTTCGCCGAGTACGCGCGTATGCGGCGTGAACTGAGCGACCTCGAGAAGAAGAACCGTTCCGATCGTGAGGCGCCGAAGGCGACGCAGACCGAGCGGCAGCGACGTATCCAGTCGCTGCGGCGGTCGTTGCAGCGGCATCCGTGTCATGAGTGCCCCGACCGCGAGCACCACGCGCGGTGGGCGGAGCGGTACTGGAAGCTGCGGCGGCGCACCGACAAGCTGCGTGGGCAGATCGAGAGTCGCACCGGCACGGTCGCGCGTGTCTTCGACCGCATCGTCGAGGTGCTGACGGCGCTGGAATACGTCTCGGTGGACGGCGGCGTGACCTCACTGACCCCGGCCGGCGCAACCATGAAGCGCATCTACGGTGAGCGCGACCTCCTCGTGGCCGAATCGCTGCGACGTGGCATCTGGAACGAGCTGGATGCCGCCGGCCTCGCCGCGCTCGCCTGCAGCCTCGTATACGAGCCCCGACGCGACGACGCAGCACCGGGGGAGCACGGGCTGCCCCGCGGCGCGTTCCGCCAGGCACTCCGTGACACTCAGGAGCTGTGGGTGCGACTGGACGATCTCGAGCAGGAGCATCATCTGCCGGGCTCCGAGTCGATCGCGACGGGGCTGGCGCCGGCCATGCACGCGTGGGCTCGGGGTGCTGCCCTGGACCGCGTGCTCATGGAAGCCGACATGGCTGCCGGCGACTTCGTGCGGTGGGCCAAGCAGACGATCGATCTGCTCGATCAGCTCTCCCTCGTGGCCGATCCGCCGGTCGCGACGACGGCGCGCAAGGCGTTGGATGCCGTCCGCCGCGGCATCGTCGCCTACTCGTCTGTTTGATCCGATATGCGGGTTCCAGGCACGAGCGCAGTTCTCCTCCGTGTGCGCGGATCGAGATGCGCGTGCGCACGTAGGCTGGAGGCGTGCCCGAACGTCCGCTGCTGCCGATGTGGGCGGCCGTGTTGTGCGCCCTCCTCGGTGGTGCGGTGCTCGACCTCGCCTTCCCCGACGTGGGCTGGTGGCCCCTCGCGTTCGTCGGCGTCGGACTTTCGCTCGTCTCGCTGATCGGTCGTTCGGCCTGGGGCGCGGTCCTGGTCGGAGCTGCGTTCGCGGCATCCTTCTACCTCATCCATATCGTCTGGATCACCCGGTACCTCGGCCTCGTGCCGTGGTTCGCCCTGTCGGGGGTCGAAACGGTCCTCAGCGCGGCCGGAGCGGTGCTCATCGCGTTGGCCTACCGCTGGATGCCGCGGTTCGCCCGTGGCGCCGCAGGGCGGCTCGTGGCGCTTCCCGCACTCGTCGCGGGGCTGTGGACCGCGCGGGAACTGTTCCTGGGGTCGTGGCCCTACACGGGGTTTCCGTGGGGGCGCATCGGCATGAGTCAGGCCGAGAGCCCGTTCGGCGACGTCGCCTCGTGGGTGGGCGTGTCAGGCCTGACGTTCCTGATGGTGCTGTTCGTCGCCGCCGTCATCGAATGGGCGCGGTTCGGGCGGCTCCGCGAAGTGCGCACGGCCGGCCCCGCGGTCGCGGTGCTGGCAGCGCTCGTGGCGCTGCCGGCCTTCCCGACGGCGGATGCCGGCACCCTGACCGTCGGCGCCGTGCAGGGCAACGGACCGACCGGGTACTTCGACGAGCGCGAGCCGTGGGCGGTGCTCGACGCGCAGATGGCAGCCACCGAGCCGCTCATCGGCGAGGACATGGATGTGCTGCTGTGGCCGGAGGGCGGGATCGATGGCGACCCGCTCGCGAACGCATCCGTGGCGCGCGTGCTCGACCGGCTGTCAGCCGCCGTCGATGCCCCGCTCATCGTCAACGCCGCCACCACGCGCGGCGATGACACGTTCAACACGTCGATCCTGTGGGAGGACGGCGCCGAGAACCCTGTCGCCCTGCACGACAAGGCGAACCCCGTGCCGATGGGGGAGTACGTGCCCGATCGGTGGTTCTACGAGGCCATCGCCCCGGACCTGATCGGGCTCATCCAGCGCGAGTACACGCCGGGCACGAACCCCGCGTTTTTCGACGTGCACGGCATCGGCGTGGGGCTCGCGATCTGCTTCGACGTGATCTACGACGACGTCATCTGGGACAGCGCTCGAGACGGCGCGCAGGTCTACATGTTCCAGACGAACAACGCAGACTTCCGCGACACCGATGAGAACCTGCAGCAGCTGGCCTTCGCGCGAATGCGTGCCATCGAGACCGGGCGCGCCGTCGTCAACATCTCGACGGTCGGCACGAGCCAGGTGATCGCCCCTGATGGCTCGACGATCGAGGGGCTCCCGGCCGGGGAGGCGGGCGCCATGCTCACTGACGTGCCGCTGCGCACCGGTCTCACACCCGCCGTGATCATCGGGCCGGCCGTGCAGCTCGTGCTGCTGTGGGGGAGCGTCCTGGCGCTCGCGGTCGTCGGCGTGTGGACGCGACGCTACCGAAACACGACGATGCCGGACCCCGAGGGGTCCGGCATCGAAGAAGAAGGACTCAGGCGCTGAGCTTGGCTGCGCCGCGGCGTTCGCGCAGCAGAGCGAGGCGCTCTTCGAGCAGTTCCTCGAGCTCGGGAATGGTGCGACGCTCCATCAGCATGTCCCAGTGGGTACGGGGAGCCTTGTCGCCGGAGTGATCGACCTCGGCGACGGTGTCGCCGACACGCAGCAGGGCCTCGCCGCCACAGGTGCGGCACTCCCAGGCCTCGGGCACCTCCGCGTCGGCCGCGAAGGTCAGCACGCTCTCACGGTCGCACTGGGTGCAGACGTAGGTGTGGTTGGTGCGTTCGTGGAAAACGACGCCTTCCTCGCTCTGTAGGCTGGAGGCGCCGAGTCGGATGCCGCGCAAGCTGCGGTCTGCCATTTTGTGGTCCTCTCGTCGATCATCAGGTATAACGACTCGACCTGTGTGCATCATCCGAAGAAGGGCCCTGAAGGCCCTTTTCACAGCGGATGCTCAGCGCCGCGTGGCATGCGTGCATACCCGCCGCGCACGGGTCGCCCTCGAGACGGTTTCAGGAGCGCGAGGCGACCACCGCGAGCGCGAGATCGCAGCGATCGGTGACGAGGCCGTCGACCCCGAGATCGAGCAGTCGGGACATGTCGTCGGGCTCGTTGATCGTCCACACGTGCACCTCGACACCGTGTCGGTGCACCGCATCGATCAGACGCCGCGAGACGACGCGCACGCCCTTGTGCCGCTCGGGGACCTGCAACGCATCGAGCCCGCGCACAGCGGCACCGACGAGTCGTCGCGAACCCGTTGCGACGGCGGCCACGACGCGCGCCATCGTCTTCGTTCCGGGGGAGGTGGCCGGTGTTCCGCCCGCCGCCCGAGCCGCATCGAGTGCGGCGATGCGACGCCCGTCATCGAAGCTCGTCACCAGCACCCGGTCGGCGTGCTTGGCGACGATCCGACCGGCCGGTGCAGCCACCGCATCCGCCTTCATGTCGAGATTGAACCGCACCGTGGGAAAGGCCGTGAGTGCCTGCGGCAGTGTGATCAGTCCGCCGCGCGTCGACATGAGGTCTTCGAGCTCTCGCGCGCGGACATCGGCGATCGGGCGCTGGTCGCCGATGACGCGCGTGAGGTCTGCGTCGTGGAAGAGCACCACCTCGCCGTCGGCGGTCAGATGACAGTCCGATTCCACGTAGACCGCACCCGCGGCATGCGCGGCCGCCACCGCCGCGAACGAATTCTCCACGACCCCCTCAGCGTCCGGCGGCACGAAGCCGCGGTGGGCCAGTACACGGGGGAGAGGAGCAGCCGAGAACCAGGGATGCGTCACGGAGCCGGGTCCGCCGGCGGCACTGCGGTGGGCGGCGGCGTCTGACCCGCCCGCGGCGCGAACCCCTGACGGAGCCCCTTGAGCGCCTCGGTGAACTCACTCGGGATGATCCAGAGCTTGCTCGACGCGCTCTCGCTGATCTTCGGGAGCGTCTGCAGGTACTGGTAGGCGAGCAGCTTGTCGTCGGGGTTGCCCTTGTGGATGGCGTCGAACACCGACTGGATCGCAGTCGCTTCACCCTCGGCGCGCAGGATCGCGGCCTGCTTCTCACCCTCGGCGCCGAGGATCGCAGCCTGGCGCCGCCCCTCCGCCTCGAGGATCTGCGACTGCTTGGATCCTTCCGCCGTGAGGATCGCCGCGCGCCGGTCGCGCTCGGCGCGCATCTGCTTCTCCATCGAATCCTGGATGGACACCGGCGGATCGATCGCCTTCAGCTCCACACGCGAGACGCGCAGACCCCACTTACCGGTGGCCTCATCGAGCACGATGCGCAGCTTGCTGTTGATCTCGTCGCGGCTTGTGAGGGCCTCTTCGAGGTTCAACCCGCCGACGACGTTTCGCAGCGTCGTGGTCGTGAGCTGTTCCACGGCACTCAGATAGTTGGCGATCTCGTAGGTCGCGGCGCGCGCGTCGGTGACCTGGAAATAGACGACCGTGTCGATGGAGACGACGAGGTTGTCTTCGGTGATGACCGGCTGCGGCGGGAACGAGACGACCTGCTCGCGCATGTCGACCAGCGGGCGAAGGCGGTCGATGAACGGCACCAGCAGATTCAGGCCGGGCGAGAGGGTGCGCTGATAGCGACCCAGTCGCTCGACGACGCCTGCGTAGGCCTGCGGGATGATGCGGATCGAACGGAAGATCACGATCACCACGAAGATCGCTACGACGATCAACAGGATGATGATGAAGATCTGCCCGATGAAGGCGCCGGGGTCGATCATGATTCCGCACTCCGTTCCGTGGTCTGAGGTGGTGTCTGCAGGGGGACGACCTCGACGGTCGCGCCCCGCACGGCCTGCACTGTGACGCGTGTGCCGACCGCGAGTCCGTCACCGCCGCCGACGAGCCGGGCCGTCCAGGTCTCGCCGTTGTCGAGCTTGACGGCGCCGTCGCCGTCGACGAACGGGGTCGTGACGCGCGCACCGATGCCTTGCAGGGCGTCGACGTTCATCGGCACCGCGGCGCTGCTGCGATGCAATGCCCGTAGCAGGAGCGGTCTGATCGTGAACAGCAGCAATGCCGAGATGGCGGCGGCCATGAGGATCTGCAGCCACCACACACCGCCCAGCAGGTTGACGCCGAGGCCGCCGATGAGGGTGCCGGTGGCGAGCATGAGGAAGGTGAATTCGAGCGTGAGCAGTTCGATGATGACGAACAGCAGAGCCAGCACGAGCCACGCGATCCAGAGATACTGCGTGAGGTCCGGCAGCATCGCGGCCCCCTTCCGTCCGGCGTTCTTCGAACGATAACACCGGGTGCCGATCCGGCGCGGGAAACCGGCGGTTGGTAGTGTCGAAACCGCCCGGATCCGGGCATCGACAGCCATCACAGGAGTGCAACACCGATGTCACAGCCCATTCCCGCAGGAACGCTCACGGGCCGCACAGCCCTCGTCACGGGATCCTCGCGCGGCATCGGCGCCGACACTGCGCGCTACCTCGCGCAGGCCGGTGCGAACGTCGTCATCAACTTCCGCAACAAGGCACCCCGCGCCGAGAAGCTCGCGAACGAACTGCGCGAACTGGGCGTCGAGGTGCTGACGGTGGGCGCGGACCTCACCGACCCCGAGTCGGTCGCCGCGATGATGCAGGCCGTCAAGGAGCAGTTCGGCGCGCTCGATCTGCTCGTGCTGAACGCCTCGGGCGGCATGGAGAGCGGTATGGCCGGCGACTACGCCATGGTGCTCAACCGCGACGCACAGGTGAGCGTGCTCGAGCACGCGCTGCCGATCATGCCCGACGGCTCCCGCGTCGTGTTCGTCACGAGCCACCAGGCGCACTTCATCCGCACCACCCCGACCATGCCCGAATACGAGCCGGTCGCCCTGTCAAAGCGCGCGGGCGAAGACGCCCTGCGCGAGCGCATCGGCGACCTCACCGAGCGCGGGGTCGGGTTCGTCGTCGTCTCGGGCGACATGATCGAAGGCACCATCACCGCGACACTGCTCGAGCGCGCCAACCCTGGGGCCATCGCTGACCGTCGCGAGTCGGCAGGCAAGCTCTACAACGTCTCCGAATTCGCCGCCGAGGTCGCCACTGCCGCCGTCGAGCCGATTCCCTCCGACAACACGCGGCTGATCGGCGACACCGGATCGTTCGGCGGCGAGTGACATGCGCGCCGACGACATCGAATCGCTCGTCTCCGTCGGCCGCCCCTCGATCGCCCCGGACGGGACGTTCGCGGTGTTCGCGACCTCGCGTCCCGATCTGGCCGCGAACCGCAACGTCGGCCAGTTGTGGCGCGTCGACCTGCCCGGAGGAGCGCCCCGGCGCCTGACCCGCGGTGTCGCCGACGCTTCGCCGCGCGTGCGCCCAGACGGTGCGGCGATCGCATTCGTGCGTGCCGACGCCGACGGCAAGGCGCAGGTGTTCGTGATCCCGGCATCCGGTGGTGAGCCGGTACAGGCCACCGCGGCGGATGCCGGCGTCGGCGGCTTCGACTGGAGCCCCGACGGCTCACGAATCGCGTACACGGCGCGGGTGGTCGAGCCCGGGCGTTACGGCTCGGTCGAGGGCCTCGATGCCGCGCACGAGTCGCCGCGGCGGGTGACCGGCATCCGCTGGCACGCGAACGGTCTCGGCTATATCGCCGATCGCCCATCGCACGTGTTCGTGATCGATGCACCCGAGGTGGATGCCGAGCCGTTCTACGAGCCGGCCCCCGCTGTGCGCGCCGAGGGTGAAGACGCGCCGAAGGCGCGTCGTATCGCCGCCGAGCCCCGTCAGCTGACGACGGGAGAGGTCTCGCACGGCGGCGTCCGCTTCACGACCGACGGCACCGAGATCTTCACCGTGCCCGACGCGATCGAGGCGGATCGTCGCGATCTCCGCGCCCCGCTGCTGGCCGTCGCCGTCGACGGGTCCGGCACCCGCGAGGTGATCGGTCGCGAAGCCGGACTCATGATCAGTGAGGCCGTGCAACTCGCGGATGGCACGATCGCGCTGCTCGCCGCTGCTGCGGGCGACGGCGTCGATTTCATCGCACCGGGTGTCGCGCTGCATCTCTGGCGCGACGGCGACCTGCACACCCTCACCGATCCCGAGCAGATCGATCTCGGCGAGGTGGGCTCGCACCTGACACTTGACGGCGATGACTTCCTGGTGCAGAACCGCACCCGCGGGCGCGTCACACTGCTGCGGGTCACCCGCGACGGCGTCATCACCGAAGAACTCGGCGGCGACATCGAAGTGGTCGGGCACGATGCAGCGGGAGGTCGTGTTGTCGCAGCGATCGCCTCGCCGACGAGTCTCGGCGAACTCGCGCTCGTCGGGCACGGCACGCTCACCGACTTCGGGGCGGGCAGCGGTGCGAGCGGCCTCGTGGCGCCACGCGAACTCGAGATCGTGGGCCGCGACGGCTACCCGGTGCACGGCTGGGTCGCGACGCCGGAGGGGGAGGGGCCGTTCCCGGTCATCCTCCAGATCCACGGCGGGCCGTATGCCTCGTACGGCATACACCTGTTCGATGAGACGCAGGTGCTCGTCGATGCCGGCTACGCCGTCGTGTACAGCAATCCGCGGGGGAGTGCCGGCTATGGCCGCGCGCACGGCCGCAGCATCCGTCAGCAGATGGGTACCGTCGACTTCCACGACGTCATGGACTTCTTCGACGCGGCGATCGAAGCCGATCCGCGACTGGATGCGGCGCGCGTCGGTGTCATGGGAGGTTCGTACGGCGGCTATCTGACGGCATGGGTGATCGCGCACGATCACCGGTTCGCAGGCGCGATCGTCGAGCGAGGGTTCTTGGACCCCGCGACGTTCCAAGGCACGAGCGACATCGGTTCGTTCTTCGGTGACGAATACGTCGGGGTCGACCCGGCGCAAATCGCGGCGCAGAGTCCCATGGCGGTGGTCGACCGGGTGCGCACGCCGACACTCGTGCTGCATTCCGAGCTCGACTTCCGGTGCCCGCTCGAGCAGGCGACCCGGTACTACACAGCCCTGAAGCGGCAGGGCACAGATGCCGAGATGTTGATCTTTCCGGGGGAGGACCACGAACTCACCCGCTCGGGTCAGCCGCGTCACCGCATCGAACGCTTCGACGCGGTCGTGGACTGGTGGCGTCGCTACCTGCCGATCGACTGACGAACACGAAGATGGCCCGGAGCTGAGCGCTCCGGGCCATCTTCGTGCAGTCGTTACTTGCCGAACGTGAACGCGCGGATGATCTGCGCGATACCCAGCACGATGGCCGAGATGCCGAGCATCAGGAACAGCACGGCGGCGCCCCACAGCGGCGAGGTGACGAGGGTGATGCCGGCGATGATGGAGATCGTGGCGAACACGACGGTCCACACCTTGGTGGTCGCCTGGCCGAGGGTCGAGAGCGACACGACGCCTTCGACGATCCACATGACGCCGACGAGGACGCCGAGGAACACGGCGAGCCAGACGGCGGTGGCGCCGAGGTTGGCGAACGCGACGATGCCGGAGACGATGAACAGGACGCCGAGCAGGATGTGGCCGATGCGTGACCATCCGCCCTTGGTCTTGGAGAAGATGCCGAGACCGGCGTAGGCGAGTCCGGTGGCGATGGCGTAGATCGCGACGATGGCCGCGACGACCATGGCGCTGCGGCCCGGCCACACCAGGATGACGATGCCCGTGATGAGTGCGAGGACACCGCCGATGCCCAGCGCGATGCGGATGGCGTTGACCTCGGACTTGTCGAGGGTGGTGGACATGCTCGGCCTTTCTGAAAGGAACCTGAGAACGATCTCATCCAGCGTAAACCCGGCTGCGCGCGCGGGATGGTATCGACGCGGGGGAGCGGGCCGGGGTCAGCCGAGGAGCACCGTGATGAGCAGCAGCGCCGGCACGCAGCCGAGCGTCGTGAGGAAGACGGTGTCGCGGGCGATCGTCTCGCCGACATCGAACCGTTGCGCGTAGTTGAACACGTTCTGGGCGGTCGGAAGCGCCGCGAGCACGGTGATGACGAGCACGTCGTGGTCGTCGAGCCCGAACATGAATCGGGCGGTGCTCCACGCGACGAGCGGCATGACGAACAGCTTCAGCGCCGATGCGAGCAGGATGTCGCGCCGCCGGCCGCTTGCACCCAGCACCCGCTGGCCGTACAGCGAGATGCCGTAGCTGATCAGCAGCACCGGCACGCACGCGTCGGCGATGAGGCGTGCGGGCTCGTAGATCATCGCGGGCAGGTCGATGCCCGACAGCGACACCGCGACGCCCAGCACCGAGCCGACCACCAGCGGGTTCGTCAGCGTGCGACGCAGGATCGGCCATGCGCGCCGTTGGCCCGTCGAGATCGCCTCGAAGATCGCCATCGTGAGCGGCGTGAACACGATGAGCTGCAACAGGATCACCGGCGCCGGGTAGGCAGCGCTGCCGAGCAGATACAGCGACAGCGGGATGCCGATGTTGTTCGAGTTGACCTGACCGGCCGACAGCGTGCCGATGAGCGTCTCGCCGACGCTGCGACGCCACACGAACCGCGCCACGACGACGTAGACGGCGAACACCGACACCGCAGCGATCGCCGACACCGGCAGCAACGCGGAGAAGAGCGTGTGCACATCGGCGGTGGCGAGCACGACGAACAGCAGGAACGGTGACAGCACGAAGAACGTCAAACGGCTCAGCACGTGTCGTCCGTGCGGGCCGAGCAGATCGATGCGCCCGATGATCCAGCCGACGACGATCGCGACGCCCACCACGACGAATCCGGTGAACGTGTCGAGCATGCTCTGAGCCTACGGCCGCCCGGCATCCCGCCTCGACCGCATTTCACCGATAATGCACATTATGTCAACTATCGGAGTGATGCCCCTCCTCCCGCGGTCAGGCGAGATCGGTGGAGGCCGCCCTGCGGCAGCACTGCGACGTGCGTCGCTGGTGCGTGCTGCGCCAGGCGCCTACGAGTTCTTCACGCCACTCGGACCTTTTCTTGATGTACTCGTTGTCGGCGAAGTCGGCGAAGAGAATTCTTTCGGCGGGTTCCCTCGGGCGTAACGTTGAGGGGTGACGCACACGGCAGGCCCCGGCATCCGTGCCTGGATCATCTGGGTCGTCGGTGTCGCCGCCTATGTGCTGGCGATCACCAACCGTTCGTCACTGTCGGCCGTCGGGGTCGACGCGGCGGAGCGGTTCACGGCGGATGCCGCCACCCTGTCGATGTTCGCCGTCGTGCAGCTGGCGATGTACGGCGGCATGCAGATCCCCGTCGGCGTGCTGCTGGACCGGTACGGGGCGCGACCGGTGATGACCATCGGCATGCTCGTGATGGCCCTGGGGCAGCTCACGATGGCGCTCTCGCCCAGCGTCGGGGTCGCGCTCGTCGCCCGCATGCTGCTCGGCGCGGGAGACGCCGCCATCTTTCCGGGAGTCCTGCGCCTCATCGCCACGTGGTTCCCCGCGCAGCGTGCGCCGGTCATGGTGCAACTGACCGGCATCGTCGGGCAGACCGGGCAGCTCATCGCCGTCATCCCGCTTGCCGCGCTCCTGCACGCGACGTCGTGGTCGATCACGTTCGGCTCGATCGCCGGACTCGGCGTGCTCTTCGCGATCCTCGTCGTCCTTCTTGTGCGCAACCACCCGCCCGAGGTCGCAGCCGACGTGTCGGTCAACACCGATACCGGCGCGATCCGCGTCGTGCGCTCTTCGGTCGACACCGGCGTGGGCATCCGAGCCGCCTGGGCGCATCCGGGCACCCGACTGGCGTTCTGGACGCACTTCACGACGCCGTTCGCGGGAACCGCGTTCGTGCTGCTGTGGGGCGTGCCGTTCCTCACCGCCGGTGAGGGACTCTCGCTCGCCGCAGCCGCCGGCGTCACCTCGGCGTACGTGCTGGTCGGCATGGTCATCGGCCCCGTGATGGGCGACCTGTCGCGCCGCATCCCCCATCTGCGCTCCAGGGCGCTCGTGCTGCCGGCGGTCGGCGTGCAGGCACTCGCGTGGCTGGTGGTCATCGTCTGGCCAACGGCTGCGCCGCTGTGGCTGCTGTACGCGCTCGCCGTCGCGCTGGCGATGGGTGGACCGGCCTCGATGATCGCGTTCGATCACGCTCGGACGCACAACCCCGCTCACCGGCTGAGCACGGCGACCGGAGTGACCAACGCCGGCGGCTTCCTCGCCGCGCTCATCGCGATCCTGCTGATCGGCCTCGCGCTCGACCTGCAGGGTGCGGGAACCCCCGACACGTATCGCCTCGAGGCGTTCCGGTGGGCGTTTCTCACCCAGCTTCCCCTCTGGGTGCTGGGCGGCGTGTTCATCGTCATCGAGCGCAAGCGGACGAGGATCCATATCGGCATGGATCCGCCGCGCCGCTCGCGCTCGTGACGGGGGCGCTCAGGCGACGGGAGGCTCGCCAGAGCTGCTGGTCGTGTTGCGCGTGACGCGCTCGCCTTCGACCGGGTCGACCGTGCGGGTGACGACTTCGGTCTGTCGACGACGGAAGAGGAAGACGAGGCCGATGAGGAACACGAGCGCTCCAGCGCCCATCATGATGTAGCCGATCATGTCGAGGTTGACGACGTCGGTCTCGACGTTGACGGCGAATACGAGGATCGCTCCGATGACGAACAGGGCGATGCCGGCTCCGATACTCATGTGCAGGACTCCTTCTCCGGGGGTCGGGATACGAGCATCCTGACGCATCGACGGGCGCGTGAGCGAGGCCCTTGACACCGACGATGGGGGTGTGTTTAGCCCGCCGAGGGCGCGATCGACACCCATTGCGGATGCTTCGCAGCTCTGCCGTCACCCGAAGACGTTCCGGTGAGACGGCGTCGAACCCAGGGGCCGAGGTGCTCGCGCACGTACGCGCCGCGACCCAGCCGAACCCATTCCGGAAGTTCCGGCAGCGACCACCACCCGTCGGGCACCCGCTCCCCCAACGCCTCCAGCACCCGTGCCGCCACGCGATGGTGTCCACGGGTGTTCATGTGCAACCGGTCGGCCGACCAGAACGACGGGTCGGTCAAGGTCGCATCGGGCCAGTTGAGTGCCATCACGACATCGTCCCGCCCGTGCACCCGGGCCACCACCGCACGCGAGAGCTCGTCGCCGCGACGTTGGATGACGCGGCTGAGTGGCAGCTGGCCGGACGGGTTCGCACCTGACAGGAGCACGAGCGTGACGCCCTCCTCGTCGCAGCGACGCAGCACGTGCGTGAACGCGTCCGCGATGCGACTGATGGGCGTGCGGGGCCGCAGCATGTCGTTGCCGCCCCCGTTGAACGACAGATGCGTCGGATGCAGGGCGAGCGCGCGTTCGAGCTGCTCCTCGACGATCGGCCAGACGAGCTTGCCCCGGATCGCGAGATTCGCGTACTCGATCGCCTCACCGCGGGAGGACGCCCAGCCGGTCGCGACGAGGTCCGCCCAGCCGCGCACGGTGCCGTCAGGCAGCTCGTCGCCGACGCCCTCGGTGAACGAGTCGCCGAGCGCGACGAAGCGGACCGGATCCATCGTTCCAGCCTAGCCGCGGTGCCGACGCGGTCAGCGCTCGTCGAGCGCCGCCCCGCGCCGGTCCACGAGCCCCCACGCGGCGGCGGCTCCGACGACGAAGAATACGGCGAACACGACGAACAGCAAGCCGATGCCTCCTATGCCGGTCAGCAGTGGAACGCTCAGTGGGGCGATGATCGACGCGATGCGGCCGACACCGGCCGCCCACCCTGAACCGGTTGCCCGCAGGGAGGTGGGATACATCTCGGGTGTGACGGCGTACAGCGTGCCCCACGCACCGAGGTTGAAGAACGACAGCGCCATGCCGCTGATGATGATCGTCGTCTGGTCGGTTGCCTGGCCGAACGCGATCGCTGCCGCAGCCGAGCCCACCAGGAACACCGACAGCGTGAGCCGCCGCCCCCACACCTCGATGAGCCATGCGGCGACGGCATACCCGGGCAGCTGCGCGAGCGTGATGATGAGCGTGAACTCGAACGTGCGCACCAGGTCGTAGCCCTGTTGGAACAGCAGCGTCGGGATCCAGATGAACGCGCCGTAGTAGGCGAAGTTCACGCAGAACCAGACGATCCACAGCGCCGCCGTGCGCACGGCGAATTCGCGCGACCAGAGCGCCGCGAGGCGTTGCCCGGCCGAGGAGGCGGCCGGTGGCGGCGTGTCCGCGATCACCTGCCGGCGCCGCGTGGCCGCGGTGAGCGACGCGGACTGCTCGAGGGTCGTGACGATCGCATCGGCCTCCGCGTGGCGACCTTGCCGTTCGAGCCAGCGCGGTGATTCGGGGAGCGCCCAGCGCACGACGAGCGCGTACACGGCTGGAAGCGCCCCGATCGCGAACGCCCACCGCCATCCCTCGGAGACGTTCGGGATGACGAAGTAGCCGACGAGCGCCGCGGCCGTCCAGCCGACGGCCCAGAACGCCTCGAGGATGACGATGAGCCGGCCGCGCATGCGTGCGGGCGCGAACTCGGAGACGTAGGTGCTGGCGACGGGCAGTTCGGCTCCGAGCCCGAGGCCGACGAGAAACCGCAGTACGAGCAGCGCGACGAGGCCGCCGACCAGGGCGCTCGCACCAGTGGCGACCCCGTAGACGAGCAGCGTGATCGCGAACACCGACCGCCGACCGAGTCGGTCGGCGAGCAGGCCGCCGAGACTTGCGCCCACGGCCATGCCGACGAAGCCGGCGCTCGCGATCCACGATGCCTGCTCGCCGGTGAGCGACCACTCCGACACGAGCGCGGCGATGATGAACGAGATGAGCCCGACATCCATCGCGTCGAGTGCCCAGCCGATGCCCGAGCCGGTGAGGACACGCAGGTGCCCACCCGTGAACGGCAGCGCGTCGAGGCGGGTCGCGACTCGGGTGGTCTGCGTCATGCCCTGATGCTACCGGTCCGACTCCGGTGCGTCGTGGAGGAGTTCCTGCACGAGCGGAGCGACGCGGGTGCCGAACAGTTCGATCGAGCGCAGCATGCGCGCGTGCGACAGCGTGCCGGTCGAGAACTTCATGTCGAAGCGATCGATATCGAGCGTGCGGACGGTGTCGACGATCTTGCGGGCGACGGTCTCGGGTGAGCCGACGTAGGCCGCCCCCTCGGGGCCGACATCCCGCTGGAACTGCATGCGGTTGTACGGACCCCAGCCGCGCTCGCGACCGATCACGTTGCGCATCTGCTCGAAGGCGGGATACGCCTCACTCCACGCCTGCTCGTCGGTGTCGGCGACATGCCCGGGCGAGTGCACTCCGATCGGCAGCGCGGCTTTGCCCGCGCGCGCCTGATGGAAGAGGTCTACGAACGGCTTGAACCGATGCGCAGGCCCGCCGATGATGGCGAGCATGAGGGCGTAGTCGTGCTCGGCAGCACGGATGACGGATTCGGGGCTGCCACCGACACCGACCCACGCGGGGAATCCGCCCTCGGTCTTGGGGAACACGTCGGCGGCGTCCAACGGTGCCCGTGTCGTGCCGGACCAGGTGACGGGACGCTCGGCACGCAGCTGCGAGAACAGCGCGAGCTTCTCGTCGAAGAGCACCTCGTAGTCGCGCAGGTCGAAGCCGAACAGCGGAAACGATTCGACGAACGAGCCGCGCCCCAGCGTGATCTCGGCGCGACCCGACGAGACGGCATCCAGCGTGGCGAAACGTTCGTACACGCGCACCGGGTCATCGCTCGACAGTACGGTCACCGCGGTGCCCAACCGGATGCTGCGGGTGCGCGCAGCGGCCGCGGCCAAGACGACCTCGGGGCTCGAAATCGCGAACTCGCGCCGGTGGTGCTCCCCCACACCGAACGCGTGCAGGCCGACCTCGTCGGCCACGACGGCCTGCTCGACCACGTCGCGGATCGCCTGCGCGTCGGAGACTCGGGTGCCGTCCTCGCGCAGTGTGATGTCGCCGAACGTGTCCAGTCCCAGCTGCACCGAAACGCCCATCGGCCGCCCCCTTTCCTCTGTCGAGGTCAACGAGCGGCCGACGGATGTATTCCCGTGGATGCGATCAGTGCTGCGCGAGCGCCATCCGCAGGGTGTCGAGCCCGACGCCACCGAGCTGCAGCGCCTTCATGTGGAAGGTCTTGAAGTCGAAGGCATCGCCCGCACGTTCGCGGTAGTCGTCGCGGATCTGCTCCCAGATGCGCTGGCCGACCTTGTACGACGGGGCCTGTCCCGGCCACCCCAGGTACCGGTTGACCTCGAACCGGACGAACTCGTCGGGCATGTTGACGTTGCGCCGCATGAACTCGAGCGCATAGTCCGCATCCCAGACGCCGTCGCCGTCGAGCTTCGGCTTGCCGAGGTGTACGCCGATGTCGAGCACGACCCGTGCCGCGCGCATGCGCTGACCGTCGAGCATGCCGAGGCGGTCGGCCGGGTCATCGAGGTAGCCGAGCTGCTCCATCAGTCGCTCGGCGTACAGCGCCCACCCCTCAGCGTGCCCCGACGATCCCGCGAGCAGGCGGCGCCATGAGTTCAGTTCGGCCCGGTTGTAGACGGCCTGCGCGATCTGCAGGTGGTGCCCCGGAATGCCCTCGTGGTAGACCGTTGTCAGCTCACGCCACGTGTCGAAGGTGTCGACGCCCTCGGGCACCGACCACCACATGCGACCCGGACGGGAGAAGTCGTCGGTCGGGCCGGTGTAGTAGATGCCGCCTTCTTGCGTCGGCGCGATCATGCACTGCAGGGTGCGGATCGGTTCGGGGATGTCGAAGTGGGAACGGCCGAGCTCTTCGACGGCACGGTCGCTCGTCTCCTGCATCCACCGCTGCAGGGCCTCGGTGCCGTGCAGTTTACGGCTCGCGTCGGTCTCGAGGAACGCGACAGCCTCCTCGACGGACGCGCCGGGCTTGATCTCGTCGGCGATGCGCTCCTGCTCGGCGACCATGCGGGCGAGCTCTTCGATGCCCCACTCGTACGTCTCGTCGAGGTCGATCTCTGCCCCGAGGAATCGGCGTGACTGCAGCGCGTACAGTTCGCGCCCGACGGCATCCTCCTCAGTCGCCGCGGCAGCAAGGTCCGATCCGAGGAACGCAGCGAGGCCGTCGTAGGCCACCCGAGCGGCATTGGCGTTGTCGGAGAGGTCGCGTGCCAGCGACGCGGGCAGGCCGCCCTCTGTGGGTGCAGCATTGCCGACGAAATCGGCGAAGAACCCGTTGTCGGCCGTGTAGCGGGCGATCTGATCGACCACTTCGGTGACTTGCCGGCGCGCGGGGGTCACACCCTGAGCGATGCCTTCGCGGAGGGTCTGGATGTACCCGTCGATCGCCGCCGGAACCGCAGCGAGGCGCATCGCGATGACCGACCAGTCCTCGACCGTGTCGGTCGGCATGAGGTCGAACGTCTCGCGCAGGGCCTGCGCGGGCGACGCGATGACGTTGACGTCGCGCAGGTGGTCGCCGGCCTCGTGCAGTTCGATGTCGAGGCGCAGTGTGCTCGCGAGATCTGCTTTCGTGACGACATCGACCTGGTCGACGGGCTCAGCCGCCTCCAGGGCCGCCAGCGCGGCCTTCGTGGCGGCCAGGCCACGCGCGGTGCCTTCCGGCGACAGGTCGTCGAGGCGCGCGTTGTGCTCGAAACGTCCGATGTAGGTCGCCAGCCCCGGTGAGAGCTCGGCGGCGGTGTCCACCCAGTCCTCGGCGATCTTGTCGATCGGCGTGGGGGTGCGCTGTTCGTTGGTCATCCCCCGAGCCTATGCGCTGGACCAGCTCCGGTGTGGGACCGCTTCCGCGCGGTGCCGACGCCCGTCAGTGCCCCGCGACATCCCAATCGCCGCCGCGCCCGATCTGCACGTCGAGCGGCACCGTGAGATCGGCGGCATCACCCATGCGCTCGCGCACGATGCCCTCCACCTCGTCCCACTCTCCCGCTGCGACTTCGACGACCAGTTCGTCGTGGATCTGCAACAGCACCCGCGAGGCCAACCCCTTGTCGACGAGTTCGTCGTGGATGCGGAACAGGGCGATCTTCATGATGTCGGCCGCGCTGCCCTGGATCGGGGCGTTCAGCGCCGCACGCTCGGCGTTCTCGCGCAGCACGCGGTTGGGGCTGCCGAGGTCGGGGAAGGGACGACGACGACCGAAGATCGTCTCGGTGTAGCCGTCGACGCGCGCCTGGGCGACGGACTCGCGCAGGTAATCGCGTACGGCACCGAACCGCGCGAAGTAGTCGAGCATGAGCTGCTTGGCCTCGGCCTGCTCGATGCGCAACTGCTTGGACAGCCCGAACGCCGACAGCCCGTAGACGAGCCCGTACGACATCGCTTTCACCTTCGTGCGCATCGCCGGGGTGACATCGGCCGGTTCGACCCCGAACACCCGCGAGCCGACGAAGCGGTGCAGGTCTTCACCGGAGTTGAACGCCTCGATCAGGCCCGGGTCCTCAGACAGATGCGCCATGATGCGCATCTCGATCTGCGAGTAATCCGCCGTCAGCAGCGTCTCGAACTGCTCGCCGACTTCGAACGCCGAGCGGATGCGGCGCGACTCCTCGTTGCGGATCGGGATGTTCTGCAGGTTGGGGTCGGTGCTCGACAGCCGCCCGGTCTGGCTGCCGGTCTGCACATACGTGGTGTGCACACGGCCATCGGCGGCGATGGCGACGTCGAGCGACTCGATGATCTGCCGCAGCTTCGTTGCTTCGCGGTGCTGCAGAAGCAGATTCAGGAAGGGATGCGGGTTCGACTCCTGCAGGTCGGCCAGCACGGCCGCATCGGTGGAGTATCCGGTCTTCGTCTTGCGGGTCTTGGGCAGCTCGAGCTGCTCGAACAGGACCTCCTGCAGCTGCTTGGGCGACCCGAGGTTCACCTCGCGGCCGATCGCGGAATACGCTTCCTGCGCGATCGTGTCGGCGCGCGCGGCGAGCTCAGTCGAGAACGACGACAGCTTCTCGTGCGAGACGGCGACACCGGCGAGCTCCATGTCGGCAAGAGTGTCGAGCGTCGGCAGTTCGATGTCGGTGAGCACGGTCGACACGGATGCCGGCAGTTCGGCGCGCAGGGCTTCGGCGACCCGCAGCACGTACCACGACAGTTGTCCCGGCGTCGCGCCCTCGGTTTCGGGCACGAGCTGCGTCGGATCTGCTTCAGGCAGCTTCTCGTCGAGGTAGCGGTCGACCAGGTCCCCGAGTCCCTTGTCGGGAAAGCTGGGGCGCAGCAGCCACCCCGCGAGCACGACGTCGCACGCGAGCCCGCGCAGGCGGATACCCGCTCGGCGCAGCGCCTTCACCTGGGTCTTCGCGTCGGCCAGCACCTTCGGGGCGTCGCCGGTGAGCCACGGGGTCAGCGCCGCGGCGACCTCGTCGGTCCAGGTCGCCTCGACCGCCGCATCCGGCGTCGCGAGCCCGATGCGCCCGGGCAGGCCGCCGTCGACAGTCAGGGTCACGCCGACATCGCCGGCCGCCGCCTCGACCCACGCCGCGAGGGCGACCGGGTCGGGTTCGGACGGTATCGGCGCCTGCTGCGCCGGCTCGCTGACGGACTCGGCGGGGTCGGCGCCCATCGCTTCGAACACACGCGGCAACAGGGTGCGGAACTCGAGTCGCGCGAAGATGTCGCGCACCGCCTGCGCGTCGATCGCCCGCATGGCGAGATCGGCGGGCGCCACTTCGAGCTCGACGTCGCGCAGCAAGGCGTTCAGCGCGCGGTTGCGGCGCACGTCGTCGAGGTGGTCGCGAAGATTGCCCCCGACGACGCCCTTGATCTCGTCGGCGCGCTCGAGCAGCGCATCGAGCGAACCGAACTGGGTGAGCCACTTCACCGCGGTCTTCTCGCCGACTTTCGGGACGCCGGGGAGGTTGTCGCTGGTCTCCCCCACGAGCGCCGCGATGTCGGGGTAGTTCTGCGGCGGCAGACCGTATTTCTCGACGACGGTGGCGGGCGTGTAGCGCTTGAGCTGGGAGACGCCCTGCACACTCGGGTAGAGCAGGGTCACGTCGTCGGTGACGAGCTGGATCGTGTCGCGGTCGCCCGAACACACGAGCACCTCGTAGCCCTGTTCGGCGCCCTGCGTCGCAAGGGTCGCGAGGATGTCGTCGGCCTCGAAGTCCTCCTTGGTGAGCACCGTGACGTTCATTGCGGCGAGGCAGTCCTGCAGCAGCGGGATCTGCCCCTTGAACTCGGCCGGCGACTCGGAGCGGTTCGCCTTGTACTCCGCATACTCACGCGTGCGGAACGACTGCCTCGAGGTGTCGAAGGCGACCGCCAGGTGCGTGGGCTGTTCGGCCTTGACGAGGTTCACGAACATCGACAGAAAGCCGTAGATGCCGTTCGTGTGCTGGCCGTCCTTGGTCGAGAAATTGTCGACCGGGAGGGCGAAGAACGCCCGGTACGCCAGCGAATGGCCGTCGACGACGAGAAGGGTAGGCTTTGCGGAGTCGCTCACCCGTCCAGCCTAACGAGGGTCGGCGACACCGCCCCCAGCGAAGAGGAACGATGACCGAGACTGCGCCCCCCGACGTCAACGGCATGGAATGGGCCGCGCAGCGGGGCATGGGTGCCCTCGCCGAGAAGATGGGCATGGCGTTCACCGAGTTCTCGGTCGAACGCTGTGTCGCGACGATGCCCGTCGAGGGCAACACGCAGCCCGTGGGCTTGTTCCACGGCGGCGCGTACGTGGTGCTCGGCGAGTCGCTCGGGTCGATGGCGGCGAACCTCCACGCCGGACCGGGCCGACTCGCTGTCGGCGTCGACATCAACGCGACCCACACGCGCTCAGCGACGTCGGGCATCGTCACGGGCGTCTGCACGCCCATCCACCTCGGCCGCAGCATGACCGTGCACGAGATCGTCGTGAGCGACGATCAGGGCCGGCGGTGCTCGACGATCCGCATCACGAACATGATCAAGGACATGCCCGCGCGCTGAGTGTTGAGGTTTCGATACACCGCGGCCTCGCCGCGGCACTCAACCTGAGTCGGCTCGCGTCAACGCCGCTTCGCGGCATCGACCCGCAGCCGACTCACTTCTTCGGCGAGAGCTGTTCGATGATCGCCTTGGCGACGTCCTGCATGGTCAGGCGGCGGTCCATCGACGCCTTCTGGATCCAGCGGAACGCCTCGGGCTCGGACAGGCCCATCTTCTCGTTCAGCAGCCCCTTGGCGCGATCGACCAGCTTGCGGGTCTCGAAGCGTTCGACCATGTCGGCGACTTCGGCCTCGAGCGTGATGATCTGCTCGTGGCGGGCCAGGGCGATCTCGATCGCGGGCAGCAGGTCGTTCGGCGTGAAGGGCTTGACGACATAGGCCAGGGCCCCAGCCTCGCTCGCGCGCTCGACGAGCTCCTTCTGGCTGAACGCCGTCAGCAGCACGACCGGTGCGATGTGGGCCTTCGACAGGCGCTCCGCGGCGCTGATGCCATCGAGGACGGGCATCTTCACGTCCATGATGACGAGGTCGGGGCGCAGCTCCGTTGCGAGCTGTACAGCCGTTTCGCCGTCACCGGCCTCGGCGACGACGTCGAAGCCGTTGTCGCGGAGGATCTCGACGATGTCGAGGCGGATCAGCGATTCGTCTTCCGCCACGACGACGCGACGCGGTGCGGCCGGTGCCGTGGGGGTCTGTTCCTGCTCAGTCACCCTTGAATCCTACGGCACGCGAAGAACCCGACGCGAAGCGTGTCCGAAGGTGCTCCCCCGCTGCGGTATCTTCGATGTGCACCACGCCGGTGTGGCGGAATGGCAGACGCGACCGACTCAAACTCGGTTGCCCGAAAGGGCGTGTGGGTTCGACTCCCACCACCGGCACGCGATCCCGCACGAACGCGGAAGGGGCGGATGCTGCACGATGCAGCATCCGCCCCTTCCGCGTCTGCGGTCAGTTGCCCGCCTGGTAGATGGGTGCCTTGCCGTACATGGCGTCGCCGAGCTTGTGGATGCGGATGTCGTTGGTCGAGCCGATGATCCCGGGAGGCGATCCCGAGATCACGACGACCTTGTCGCCTTCGGTGGCCAGGCCATTGCCGAGGAAGTAGTCGTCGACCTGCAAGAACATGAGGTCGGTGTGCGCGACCGGCTCCACGAGCGCTGAGCGGACGCCCCACGTGAGGGCCATGCGGCGACGGATCGCCGGGTCGGTCGCGAACGCCATCATGGGAATGCGAGGGCGCAGGCGCGACATCCGTCGTGCCGTGTCACCCGACTCGGTGAAGATGCAGATGTACTTCGCCTCGACGAACTCTGCGACCTCTTCTGCGGCGAGCGTAATGATGCCCGGCTGCGTGCGGGGCTTCGTGTTCAGCGGTGCGATGCGCTCGAGCCCGTGCTCTTCGGTGGACTCGATGATGCGCGCCATCGTGCTGACGACGACGGTCGGGTACTTTCCGACGCTCGTCTCGCCCGAGAGCATCACGGCGTCCGCGCCGTCGAGGACCGCGTTGGCCACGTCGCTCGTCTCGGCGCGCGTGGGGACGGGGTTCTCGATCATCGATTCGAGCATCTGCGTCGCGACGATGACGGGCTTCGCCATGCGGCGGCAGAGCTCGACCGCGCGCTTCTGCACGATCGGCACCGCCTCGAGGGGCAGCTCCACGCCGAGGTCGCCGCGAGCGACCATGATGCCGTCGAACGCATCGATGATCTCTTCGAGCGCATCGACGGCCTGCGGCTTCTCGATCTTGGCGATGACGGGGACCTTGCGCCCCTCCTCCGCCATGATCTCGTGCACGCGCGTCACGTCTTCGGCGTTGCGCACGAAAGACAAGGCGATGATGTCGGCACCGGCGCGAAGGCCCCAGCGCAGGTCCGCCTCGTCCTTCTCGCTGAGGGCGGGAACGTTGACGGCGACACCGGGCAGGTTGATGCCCTTGTTGTCGGACACCGGGCCGGCGACGATGCATTCCGTCGTGACGACGTTGCCCTCGACCGACGTCACCTGGACGCGCACCTTGCCGTCGTCGATGAGCAGGAAGTCGCCCGCCTTGACATCGCCCGGAAGGCCCTTGAACGTCGTCGAGACGATGTCCTTCGTGCCGAGGATGTCATCGGTGGTGATCCTGAGCACGTCGCCGACCGCGAGCTCATGCGGGCCGTTCTCGAACTTGCCGAGGCGGATCTTCGGTCCCTGCAGGTCGACGAGGATGGCCACCGGGCGTCCGGCGTCGTCAGCCGCCTTGCGCACGTTGGCGAAGTTGCTGTCGTGCACGGAATAGTCTCCGTGGCTGAGGTTGAACCGCGCCACATCCACACCGGCGTCGATGATCGCGCGGACCATCTCGTAGGTGGAAGTGGCGGGGCCGAGGGTGGCGACGATCTTCGCGCGTCTCACGTATCTGACTCCGGTCTTGGGTTATCGGGGATTGGTTCTCACCCTACGCGGGCAGCAGACCGATGGCGATGTCGGTCGGGCGCACCGGTGAGGGAAGCATGGTCTGGCCCATGAGGTACTCGTCGACCGCTGCGGCGGCTGCGCGGCCCTCGGCGATCGCCCACACGATGAGCGACTGTCCGCGCCCGGCGTCACCGGCCACGAACACGCCGGGAGCGGTCGTCTGATAGTCGTCGGCGCGCTCGACGGTGCCGCGTCCGGTGAACACGGCACCGAGCTGCTCCTCGAGCGCGGTGCGCTCGGGGCCGGTGAAGCCCATCGCGATCAGCACCAGATCAGCGGGGATCTCTCGCTCCGTGCCGCTCTTGGGCACGCGGCGGCCGTCGATGTACTCGGTTTCGGCAACGCGCAGGGCACGCACCTCTCCGGCATCGTTGGCGAGGAACTCGACGGTCGACGCCAGGTAGGCCCGCTCGCCGCCTTCCTCGTGCGCGGACTGCACTTCGAACACCGTCGGGGCCATGGGCCACGGCTGGTGTTCGGGACGCTCGTGCGGCGGCTGCTTGCCGATGGCGAGGTTCGTCACGCTCAGCGCGCCGTGGCGGTGGGCCGTGCCGATGCAGTCGGCGCCGGTGTCGCCGCCGCCGATCACGACGACGTGCTTGCCTTCGGCGTGGATCTGGTGGGGAACCTGGTCCCCCGCGACGGCCTTGTTCGATTCGACGAGGTACTCCATCGCGAAGTGCACGCCGGCGAGGTCGCGGCCCGGGATCGCCAGGTCGCGCGGCAGCGTCGCGCCGGTGGCCACCACGACGGCGTCGTACCGGGCGCGCAGGTCGCTCCACGAGATGTCGCGGCCGATCTCGACGCCGGCGCGGAAGCGGGTGCCCTCGCCCTGCATCTGACGAAGACGCGTCTCGAGGTGGCGCTTCTCCATCTTGAAATCGGGGATGCCGTAGCGCAGCAGACCGCCGATGCGGTCGTCGCGCTCGAAGACGGCGACCGTATGGCCTGCGCGCGTCAGCTGCTGTGCGGCCGCGAGCCCCGCGGGTCCGGATCCGACGACGGCGACCGTCTTGCCGGTGAGGCGCTCCGGCGGCTCGGGCTCGACCCAGCCATTGGCGAACGCCTCGTCGATCGTCGAGACCTCGATCTGCTTGATCGTGACGGCAGGCTGGTTGATGCCGAGCACGCACGAGCTCTCGCACGGTGCCGGGCAGAGCCGCCCGGTGAACTCCGGGAAGTTGTTCGTCGCGTGCAGGCGCTCGATCGCGGCCCGACCTTCGCCGCGCCAGGTCAGGTCGTTCCACTCCGGGATGAGGTTTCCGAGCGGGCAGCCCTGGTGACAGAACGGCACGCCGCAGTCCATGCAGCGTCCAGCCTGACGGCGCAGGACGGCAGTGTCGCCCGGCTCGTAGACCTCTTTCCAGTCCATGATGCGTACGGGCACGGGGCGGCGGGCGGGCAGCTCGCGCTCCGTCGTCTTGAGGAAGCCCTTCGGGTCAGCCACCGGTCACCTCCAGGATGCGGGTCCAGACGACGTCGCCGTCGGGGTCGAGCCCCTCGGCGACTGCGTTCTGGCGGGTCTGCAGCACCGCTGCGTAATCGCGCGGCAGGACACGGACGAAATTCGCGGCCTCGGCCTCGAAGTCGTCCAGCAGCTGGGCGGCAAGCGCCGAGCCGGTTTCGGTACGGTGCTGCTCGAGGAGGTCGCGCAGCATCTCGACGTCGCCGGAGCCCATCTCGAGCAGCTCGAGCTCGCCACTGGCGAGGGCCTCGCGGTTCACGAGATCGCGGTCCAGCTTGTAGATGTAGGCCGAGCCTCCCGACATACCGGCACCGAGGTTGCGACCCGTCGTGCCGAGAATGACGGCCAGTCCCCCGGTCATGTACTCCAGTGCGTGATCGCCGACGCCCTCGACGACGGCGGTGGCACCCGAGTTGCGCACCAGGAAGCGCTCGCCGACGACGCCGCGCAGGAACATCGTTCCCTGGGTTGCGCCGTAGCCGATGACGTTGCCGGCGATGACGTTCTTCGAGGCGTCGAAGCTCGCATCGCGCGGCGGACGCACCACGATCTGTCCGCCCGAGAGCCCCTTGCCGACGTAGTCGTTCGAGTCGCCTTCTAGGCGCAGCGTGATGCCTGCGGGCAGGAAGGCTCCGAAGGACTGACCGGCCGAACCCGTCAGGTTCACTTCGATCGACCCCGCGGGCAGCCCGTTCTCACCGTGGGCGAGGGTCACCTTGTTGCCGAGCATCGTCCCGACCGCACGTGCGGTGTTGCGCACCGGCAGGTCGATCGACACGTGTCCGCCGTGCGCGACCACGTCCTGTGCGCGCTCGATGAGCTGCACGTCGAAGTGCTCGTGGAGTTCGTGGTCCTGCGCGCGCATGTTGCGACGCGGGACGTCGGCAGCGAAGGCGGGGCCGCGAAGGATCGGGCCGAGGTCGAGCCCGCTGGCCTTCCAGTGATCGATCGCGCCGTTCACGTCGAGCAGCTCACTGTGACCGATCGCCTCGTCGAGCGAACGGAAGCCCAGCTCGGCGAGATACTCGCGCACCTCTTGCGCGATGAACTCCATGAAGTTCACGACGAACTCCGGCTTGCCGGTGAAGCGGCTGCGCAGCACGGGGTTCTGGGTCGCGACGCCGACCGGGCAGGTGTCGAGGTGGCAGACACGCATCATGATGCAGCCCTCCACGACGAGGGCCGTGGTGGCGAAGCCGAACTCCTCGGCGCCCAGGAGCGCGGCGACGATGACGTCGCGCCCCGTCTTCAACTGCCCGTCGGCCTGCACCACGACGCGGTCGCGCATGTCGTTGAGCATGAGCGTCTGCTGCGTCTCGGCCAGACCCAGCTCCCACGGGGTGCCGGCGTGCTTGAGCGAGTTCAAGGGGCTCGCACCCGTGCCGCCGTCGTGCCCCGAGACCAGGATGACGTCGGCCAGGGCCTTCGCAGTGCCCGCCGCGACCGCGCCGATCCCGGACTGGCTCACGAGCTTCACGTGCACACGAGCCGCGGGGTTCGCGCGCTTGAGGTCGAAGATCAGCTGCTTGAGGTCTTCGATCGAGTAGATGTCGTGGTGCGGCGGCGGCGAGATGAGTCCGACACCGGGTGTGCCGCCACGGGTGCGGGCGATCCACGGGTACACCTTTGCGGGCGGCAGCTGACCGCCCTCGCCGGGCTTGGCGCCCTGGGCGAGCTTGATCTGGATGTCGTCCGCGTGCGTGAGGTACATGCTGGTCACACCGAAGCGTCCAGACGCGACCTGCTTGATCGCACTGCGACGCTCGGGGTCGAGCAGACGGTCGACGTCCTCGCCGCCCTCGCCGGTGTTCGACTTCGCGCCCAGACGGTTCATCGCGATGGCGAGCGTCTCGTGCGCTTCCTTCGAGATGGAGCCGTAGCTCATCGCGCCGGTCGAGAATCGCTTGACGATCGAGGCGACCGACTCGACCTCGTCGATCGGCACGGCCCGGCGCTCCTCGGTGCGCAGCTTGAACAGCCCGCGCAGCGTCTTCAGCTCGGCGGCCTGGTCGTCGACCAACCGCGTGTACTCGCGGAAGATGTCGTATCGACGGTTGCGCGTGGAGTGCTGCAGCCGGAAGACCGTCTCCGGGTTGAACAGGTGCGGAGCACCGTCGCGGCGCCACTGGTATTCGCCACCCGTCCAGAGGCGCTCGTGCGCGCGGGCCGCGGCATCCTCGGGGTAGGCGAAGTCGTGGCGCTTCTGGTTCTCGGCGGCGACCGCCTCGATGCCGATGCCGCCGAGCTTGGTCTCGGTGCCGGTGAAGTAGGTGTCGATGAACTCCTGCGAGAGGCCGACGGCCTCGAACACCTGCGCACCCGCGTACGACGACACGGTCGAGATGCCCATTTTCGACATGATCTTCAGCACGCCCTTGCCGAGAGCGTAGATCAGGTTCTTGACGGCCTTCTCAGGCGCGATGCCGGTGATGAACCCGGCGCGCACGAGATACTCGACGGTCTCCATCGCGAGGTACGGGTTGACCGCCGAGGCGCCATAGCCGAGCAGCGTCGCGACGTGGTGCACTTCGCGCACGTCACCGGCCTCGACCACGAGCCCGACCTTCATCCGGTTCTCGTTGCGGATGAGGTGGTGGTGGATCGCGGACAGCATGAGCAGCGACGGGATCGGGACCAGGTCCTTGTTCGAGTCGCGGTCACTGAGGATCACGAACTCCGCGCCCGCCTCGATCGCGGTGTCGACCTCGGCGCACATCTGCTCAAGGCGGTCGCGCATGGCGTCGGGTCCCGCCTCGAACGGGTACAGGCCACGGATCGTCACCGAGCGGCGGCCGGGCAGCAGCTTGTCGATGTTCTGCAGCTTGGCGAGCTCGTCGTTGTCGATCACCGGGAAGTCGAGCGTGATCGTCCGCGTGTGGTCCGGGCCCCACGTCAACAGGTTGCGCTCGGGGCCGAGGCCCAGCGCGAGGGACGTCACGACCTCTTCGCGGATCGAGTCCAGGGGTGGGTTGGTGACCTGCGCGAACTGCTGGATGAAGTAGTCGAACAGGAGGCGCGGCCGCTCGCTGAGCGCGGCGATCGGCGTGTCGGAACCCATCGCGCCCAGGGGCTCGGCGCCGGTCTGACCCATCGGGGTCAGGAGGATCCTCACTTCTTCCTCGGTGTAGCCGAACGTGCGCTGACGGCGGGTGATCGAGGCGATCGGGTGCACGATGTGCTCGCGCTCGGGCAGGTCGCGCAGCTGCACCCGGCCCTCGTCGAGCCACTCCTGCCACGGCTCCTGCGCAGCGAGCTGCGCCTTGATCTCTTCGTCTTCGATGAGTCGACCCTGTGCCGTGTCGACGAGGAACATGCGGCCCGGACGCAGGCGGCCGCGGCGCTTGATGCGCTCGGGCTCGAAGTCGAGCACGCCCGTCTCCGAGCCGATGACGACCAGACCGTCGGTCGTCTCGGTCCAGCGCCCGGGACGCAGACCGTTGCGGTCGAGCGTCGCGCCGACAAGGGTTCCGTCGGTGAAGATGAGGGCGGCAGGACCGTCCCACGGCTCCATCTGCATCGAGTGGTACTCGTAGAACGCCCGCAGGTCGGGTGCGATGTCGGCCTGCTTCTCGTAGGCCTCGGGCACCATCATCATGATTGCGTGGGGCAGGCTGCGACCGGTGAGGGTGAGCAGCTCGAGCACCTCGTCGAACGACGCCGAGTCGCTTGCACCGTCGGTGCAGATCGGGAACAGCTGACGGATGTCGCCCAGGTTCTCTGCCTCGAGCTGCGACTGGCGCGCCCGCATCCAGTTGCGGTTGCCGTTGACGGTGTTGATCTCGCCGTTGTGGGCGAGCATGCGCAGCGGCTGTGCGAGCGGCCACGAGGGGAAGGTGTTGGTCGAGTAGCGCGAGTGCACGACGGCGAGTTCGGTCGTGAAACGCTCGTCCTGCAGGTCGGGGTAGAACGGCTCGAGTTGCAGCGTCGTGACCATGCCCTTGTAGCCGATCGTGCGGCACGACAGCGACACGAAGTACGCGTCGAGTTCGTGCTGCGCGCGCTTGCGAAGGCGGTAGGCGCGGCGGTCGAGGTCGATCCCCGACAGCGCGGCGTTGCCGCCGGAAGCCGGGTGCGAGAGGAACACCTGCTCGAACGCGGGCCGCGCGTCGAATGCGAGCTTGCCGAGGTGCTCGTCCGCCGTCGGCACGGCACGCCAACCGAGCACGGTGAGGCCCTCGGTGGCGGCGAGGTCGGCGATGCGGTCCTTCAGCGTGCGACGCGCATCGGCATCCAGGGGGAGGAAGGCGAGCCCCGCCGCGTACTCCCCCACCGGTGGCAGGTCGAACTCGACGACTGCGCGGAAGAAGTCGTCGGGCATCTGCGTGAGAATGCCCGCACCGTCGCCCGTACCGGCATCCGAGCCGATCGCGCCGCGGTGCTCGAGGTTTCGCAGCGCGGTCAGGGCGAGGTCGACGATGTCGTGACCCGCCTCGCCGCGTAGCGTGGCGACCATTGCGAGACCACACGCGTCCTTCTCGAACGCGGGGTTGTACATGCCCTGCTTGGGCGGGAACGCACCTCCGACTCGGGTGTCGGCGGCGGTGGAACGGGGGCTCGAAGGCATACCTGACCGTCCTCCTGGAGAAGCTCAAGTGGGACGACGTCGGCCCGAGATGTTCTTTATTTGGCGGCGATGGCGCTTGTGGCTTGCCCGTCGCTGACTTCGGATGCCGGGGGTGCGCTCACATCCACGAAGTCATCGGTGTCCTGCGATTGTACAGCCCCGTCGCCGGACCATTCGCGCCCAGTGACGTAGGGCGAGGGCTCGTCGCCGAGATGACGGCGCTTCTGCACGATCATGATGACCAGTCCGAACACGACGCCGAAGATCGCCGCCCACACGTTGGTGCGCAGCCCGAAGAACACCTCGCTGGGGTCGATGCGGATCGATTCCCACACGATGCGGCCGGCGCTGTACCAGACCAGGTAGAGGCCGAACAGGCGTCCCCACTGCAGGCGGAAACGCCGCGCGGCCCACAGCAGCACGAGCACGCCGAGCGTGTTCCAAACGACTTCGTACAGGAATGTCGGGTGGAACAGGGTGTCTTCGGCGAGCCCCGGCGGGAAGGCGCCGTTGTCGGGGTCGATCTCGAGACCCCACGGCAGGTCGGTGGGCAGGCCGAACAGCTCCTGGTTGAACCAGTTGCCGAAGCGGCCGATCGCCTGCGCCAGCAGCAGGCCGGGAGCCAGGGCGTCGGCGAAGGACCAGAAACGGATGCCGGTCCAACGGCAGCCGAGCCACGCGCCCACCGCGCCGCCGATCAGCGATCCGAAGATCGCGATACCGCCCTCCCAGATGTAGAACACCGCGAGCGGGTCCTTGCCCTCGCCGAAATAGAACCCCGGGTGGGTCAGTACGTGGAAGATCCGAGCCCCGATGATCGCCAGCGGCACGGCCAGCAGGGCGATGTCGATGACCACCCACGGCTCGGCGCCGCGCTTGGTGAGCCGGTGGTTCGTCCACAGCGCCGCCACGATGATGCCCGTCATGATGCACAGCGCGTAGATGTGGATCGTGAGCGGGCCGATCTGGAAGCTGCTGATGTCGGGGCTCGGGATGCTGGCGACGACGTCGAGGGCGGAGAAAGTCACGACCGCGAGTCTACTTCGCCCCGCACCCGCGTTGCGTCAGCGGGTGGTGCCGGCGGCGATGGCGCGGGTCGTGGCGGCGAGGCCGTCGAGCCCGCCGTCGCGCAGCGCGCGCACGAGCGCGGTACCCACGATCGCACCGTCGGCGTAGTCGAGGAGATCCGCGACCTGCTCCGCGGAGGAGATGCCGATGCCGACGCACGCGTGCTCGGCGCCGTGCTCGCGCAGGCGTGCCACGAGTGTGCGGGCTGCGGCATCCAACTGCGCCCGCTCCCCCGTGATGCCCATCGTGGAGACCGTGTACACGAAGCCCGTGGACTGCTGCACGATCATCTCGAGCCGGTCGTCGGTCGACGTCGGCGCGGCCAGGAAGACGCGGTCGAGCCCCGTGCGTTCGGAGGCGGCGATCCACTCGCTCGCGGCATCAGGGGTGATGTCGGGTGTGATGAGCCCTGCTCCCCCGGCGGCGGCGAGGTCATCGGCGTATCGGTCGACGCCGTACTGCGTGACGGGGTTCCAGTACGTCATGACGAGGATGGGCACGTCGACGCGTGCCGCGATCTCGCGCACTGCGGTGAAGGTGTCGCGCAGTCGGAATCCGCCCGCCAGGGCAGCCTGGGTGGCTTCTTGGATGACCAGGCCGTCCATGACCGGATCCGAGTACGGCGGGCCGAGCTCGAGCACGTCGACGCCGTTCTCGGCGAGGGTCACGGCCGCATCGATGCTCGTCTGCAGGTCGGGGTAGCCGATCGGGAGGTAGCCGATGAATGCGCCGCGCCCTTCGGCGCGGGCCCGGTCGATCGCGTCAGCGACGCGGCTCATCCCTGCGCTCCCTCGTCGTCACCGGGTTCGTCATACAGGCCGAACCACTTCGCGGCGGTGTCCATGTCCTTGTCGCCGCGGCCCGACAGGCTCACGGCGATCACGGCGTCGGGGCCCAGTTCGCGCGCCAGACGCAGCGCGCCGGCCAATGCGTGCGCGGACTCGATCGCGGGGATGATGCCCTCGGTGCGGCTCAGCAGCCGAAGCGCGTCCATGGCCTCGGTGTCGGTCGCCGGAATGTACTCGGCGCGGCCGATGTCGGCGAGCCAGGCGTGCTCGGGACCGACCCCTGGATAGTCGAGCCCTGCCGAGATCGAGTGCGACTCGACCGTCTGACCGTCCTCGTCCTGCAGGACGTATGTCTTCGCGCCGTGCAGCACGCCGGGTCGGCCACGCTCGATGGATGCCGCGTGCTTCGGCGTGTCGACGCCGTCGCCGGCGGCTTCGACGCCGTACAGCTTCACCCCCGGGTCGTCGAGGAACGCATCGAACATGCCGATCGCGTTCGATCCGCCGCCGACGCAGGCGACGACGACGTCGGGCAGTTTGCCGGTCTCGTCGAGCAGCTGCCGGCGCGCTTCCTCGCTGATGACCTTCTGGAAGTCGCGGACCATCGCGGGGAACGGGTGCGGTCCTGCGGCCGTGCCGAAGATGTAGTTCGTCGACTCGACCGTCGCCACCCAGTCTCGGTAGGCGTCGTTGATCGCATCCTTGAGGGTGCGCGACCCCGTCGTCACGGGGATCACCTCGGCACCCAGCAATCGCATGCGCGCGACATTCAGGGCCTGTCGCTGCGTGTCGACCTCGCCCATGTAGACGGTGCAGTCGAACCCGAACAGGGCCGCCGCTGTCGCGGTCGCGACACCGTGCTGGCCGGCACCGGTCTCGGCGATCACGCGTGTCTTGCCGAGGCGCTTGGTCAGCAGCGCCTGCCCGATGACGTTGTTGATCTTGTGCGAGCCCGTGTGGTTGAGATCTTCGCGCTTGAGGAAGATGCGTGCACCCCCGGCGTGCGCGGCGAAGCGCGGCACCTCGGTGAGCGCGGATGGTCGACCTGCGTACGTGTTCAGCAGACGGGTGAATTCGGCCTGGAACGCCGGATCGGCCTTGGCGGACTCGTACTCCGCCGTGAGTTCGTCGATCGCGGCGATGAGGGATTCGGGCATGTAGCGCCCACCGAACTCGCCGAAGAAAGGGCCTGCGGCCTCACGAAGACTCATGCGCCCGCCTCCAGGAAGTTCGTCAGCGTCGCGACGGGATCACCCGTCACGAGTGCTTCACCGATCAGGACGACATCGGCCCCGGCCGCTCGATAGTGGCCAACGTCGGCCGGCGTGAGGACGGCCGACTCCGCGATCTTCACGGCATCTGCCGGAATGTGCTCGGCGAGTCGTCCGAACAGGTCGCGATCCAGCTCGAACGTCGACAGGTCTCGGGCGTTCACGCCGACCAGACGTGCCCCGATGTCAGCGGCCCGGTGGACTTCGTCGAGGGAGTGCGTCTCAACGAGGGGCGTCATGCCCAGCTCGAGCACGAGTTCGTGCAACTCGGCCAGCAGTGGCTGCTCGAGCGCCGCGACGATCAACAGCACGAGGTCGGCCCCCGAGGCGCGCGCCTCGAACACCTGGTACGGCGTGGCGATGAAGTCTTTGCGCAGCACCGGCAGTGAGACCGATGCCTTGACGGCTTCGAGGTCGGCGAGCGAACCCTTGAATCGGCGACCCTCGGTCAGCACCGAGATGGCGGACGCGCCACCGGTCTCGTACAACCCTGCTTGGTGGGCCGGGTCGGGGATGTCGGCGAGGTCACCGCGCGACGGACTCGCGCGCTTGACCTCGGCGATGATCTTCACGCGGTCGGCAGGTGCGAGGGCGGCGAGGGCGTCGCGAGCGGCCGGCTGAGCGAGCGCGAGCTGCTCCACGGTCGCCAGCGGACGCGTGCGCGCACGCGTTTCGGCATCCTCCACCGCGCCGGCTGTCAGTCCGGCGAGCATGATCAGTGCTCTTTCGGCGTGTACTTGGGCCCGTTCACGCCGTAGCCGGCGCGCGCGAGCGCCCAGCCGACGATCGCGCCGACGAGCAGCAGCCCGCCGGAGACCCAGACCAGCACCGGCAGGTCGAGCCAGTAGAAGAGGGTGCCGAGAGCAACCGCCACGAGCATGATGATCACGGCCGTCCACGCGGCGGGGCTGTGTCCGTGGCCGGGGTCACCGATGGGGTTGCTCATGTCTCTCCTTCGCGATCGGGCGCTGGTCCCAGTCTAGCGGGGCGCGTCGGCCGGTTCCGAACCCGCGCGCTGCCGCGTTCATGTCGTCGGGTCGGTGCCCCGCGACAGGTCGTCCCAGTCGTCGATTGCGTCGTGCGGACGCGACCCCGCGGGAGCCGTCGCCGTCGCGTCGTACCGTCGCCCGCCGCTGCCCCAGCTGCGGGCGGTCGCGAGCGTCCATACGCCACCGGTGGCCACAAGGATGCCGCTGATGAGCGCCGCGACCGGCCAGCCGGTGACAGCGACATGATCGACCAGACTCGCGATCGCGTCGACGCCGCCGAGGCCGGTCGCCTCCGTCACCGCCGTCGCGTACGCGCCGAGGGGCGCCGGCAGGGCGGAGGCAGCCGCCGCGGTCAGTCCGATCCCGAGGGCCACGGCGACCACGCCGAAGATGTACCGCAGCACGCGTCCGACGATCGTCAGGGCGAGTCCCAACGCGAGCGCCGCAAGACTCAACGGTGCAAACAGCGCGACGGCATCCGATCCGACGACCTCGAGCGTGTCGGCATTCCCGTCTGCGAGTGTCACCAGCATCCACGGTTGCGTCGATGCGAGCAGGCTGGAGATGCCGCCCACGAGCACGGCGAGGACGCCGGTCGCGCGGGCCCGTCGCAACAGACGGTTCATTTCGCCTCCGTAGCGGCGAGAGAGGTGCGAGCGCTCACGCGGTGCCCGTCACCGGGTGCAGGTCGTCGGCGTCGAAGCACGTGCGGTCGCCGGTGTGGCAGGCGGCGCCCACCTGGTCCACGCTGATCAGCAGCGTGTCGCCGTCGCAGTCCAGGCGAGCGCCCTTGACGAACTGCATGTGCCCCGACGTGTCGCCCTTGCGCCAGTACTCCTGACGCGACCGCGACCAGAACGTGACGCGGCCGGAGGTGAGTGTGCGACGAAGGGCCTCGGCATCCATCCAGCCGAGCATGAGCACCTCGCCGGTGTCGTGCTGCTGGATGACGGCCGGCACCAGACCGTCGTCATTGAAGCGCACGCGTGCGATGCGGGGGTCGTCGAGGGTCATCGCACGTCGATCCCGTCGGTCTTCAGCGCCGCTTTCACGTCGCCGATCGTGAGCTGTCCGCTGTGGAACACGGATGCCGCGAGCACGGCGTCGGCGCCCGCGTGGATCGCGGGAGCGAAGTGCTCGGCCGAACCTGCGCCGCCCGACGCGATGACGGGCACGCTCGAGAGCTCCCGCATGAGTCCGACCAGCTCGAGGTCGAAGCCGTCCTTGGTGCCGTCCGCGTCGATGGAGTTGACGAGCAGTTCGCCCGCGCCGCGCTCGATCGCCTCGCGCGCCCACTCGAGCGCGTCGAGTGTCGTGGCCGTGCGGCCACCGTGGGTCGTGACGACGAAACCCGACGGTGTTCCCGGTGCCCGCTTCACGTCGAGTGAGAGGACGAGCACTTGTGATCCGAAACGGTCTGCGATCTCGCCGAGCAGGTCGGGTCGTGCGATGGCGGCGGAATTCACGCCGACCTTGTCAGCGCCGACCCCGAGCAGGCGCGCGACGTCGTCGGTCGTACGCACCCCTCCTCCGACCGTGAGCGGGATGAACACCTCTTCGGCCGTGCGCCGGACGACGTCGTAGGTCGTGGCGCGGTCATCGACCGTCGCGGTCACATCGAGGAAGGTCAGCTCGTCGGCACCCTGCGCGTAGTACAGACGGGCGAGGTCGACAGGGTCACCCATGTCGCGCAGGTTCGCGAAGTTGACGCCCTTCACGACGCGGCCGTCGGCCACGTCGAGGCATGGGATCACACGGCACACGAGGGCCATGTCAGAGCCTCGCGTTGTGGATCGGTGTGACCAGGATCGCCCGGGCGCCGATCGCGTACAGCGCGTCCATCACCTGGTTGACGGTCTTGCGCGGCGTCATGACCCGCACCGCGACCCACTCCGGGTCGCGCAGCGGCGAGATGGTCGGCGATTCGATGCCGGACGCGATCTCGACGGCCTTGTCGACCAAGTGTGCCGGCAGGTCGTAGTCGATGAGCACGTACTGGCGCGCGACGAGCACGCCGCGAAGACGCCGCAGCAGCGTCTGGGTGCCGTCGGCCTCTTCGGGGGCGGCGATCAGCACCGCTTCGGATTCGAGGAGCACCGGTCCGAAGATCTCGAGCCCCGCCTGCCGCAGGGTCGTTCCGGTCGAGACGACGTCGGCGACCGCGTCGGCCACGCCGAGTCGCACAGCCGATTCGACCGCGCCGTCGAGGGGCACCAGATCGACGGCGACACCGTGCTCGTCGAGGTAGGCGTCGACGAGGCCCGGATACGCCGTCGCGACGCGGTGGCCCTCGAGGTCGGAGAGCTCGGTGAATGTGCCGGGAGGGCCCGCGAAGCGGAACGTGGACCCGCCGAAGCCGAGCTTCTCGATCTCGCGGGCACCGGGCATGCGGGCGTCGAGCAGCAGGTCGCGGCCCGTGATACCGACGTGCAACGCGCCGGAGCCGACGTAGGTCGCGATGTCTTTCGGTCGGAGGTAGAAGAACTCGACCTCGTTGACGGGGTCGATGACGTGGAGGTCTTTGGGGTCGCGGCGGCCGGTGTAGCCGGCTTCGGCCAGCATTTCGGCGGCGGTCTCGGCCAGCGATCCCTTGTTCGGCACGGCGATGCGCAGCATGTCGGGGTTCTTTCGAGTCGGAGCGGTCGGAGGGATGCGCTCAGAGATGTCGGTAGACGTCTTCGAGGCTGAGCCCCTTCGCGAGCATCAGCACCTGCAGGTGGTACAGCAGCTGCGAGATCTCCTCGGCCGTCTCGGCGTCGGACTGATACTCGGCGGCCATCCACACCTCGGCGGCCTCTTCGACGATCTTCTTGCCGATGGCGTGCACACCGCGGTCGAGCTGCGCGACGGTGCCCGATCTCTCGGGTCGTGCCGCGGCGGTAGCGGTGAGCTCAGCGAACAGCCCGTCGAACGTCTTCACCCTGACAGGCTACCGGCCCGCCGCCGGTGCCGGATGCCGCGTGTCAATGCGTATGGTGGCTTGCGGCTTCGCTGCGCAACGCCGCTATCGCCTGTTCCGGGTCTTCGGCACCGAAGACGGCAGACCCCGCGACGAACGTGTCGGCGCCTGCTTCGGCCGCCTGCGCGATCGTGGACGCGGAGATGCCGCCGTCGACCTGCAGCCACACCTGGGATCCGCGGCGATTGGCTTCTTCTCGCAGTCGCGCGAGTTTCGGCATCTGGTCGGCCATGAACGACTGACCGCCGAAGCCCGGCTCGACCGTCATCACCAGGATCTGGTCGAACTCGTCGAGCACCTCGTACAGACCCTCGACCGCGGTGGCAGGTTTCACGGCGACACCCGCGCGCGCGCCGATCTGTCGCAGCCGTCGGGCGAGCGCCACGGGCTCGGTCGCCGCCTCGAGATGGAAGGTGACCGACGCGGCACCGAGTTCGGCGTAGCCGGGGGCCCACCGATCGGGGTCCGTGATCATGAGGTGCACATCGAGCGGCACGGGGCTGGTCGCCTGGATCCGCTCGACCATCTGCGGCCCGAACGTGAGGTTCGGCACGAAGTGGTTGTCCATGACATCGACATGCGCGAAGTCGGCGGTCGCGATGCGGGCGAGCTCCGCCTGCATGTTCACGAAGTCGGCGGCGAGGATGCTGGGGTTGATGCGGATGTCGCTGTCGGCCACGCGACCACCCTAGCGGCGACGCAGGAGGGAGATGCTCATCGCGTCGGTGTTGTGGCGGTGGGGCCACAGCTGTGCGCGGCCCGAACCGTCGAGCTGCGCGGGCAGGTCGATGGGGGCGTCGGAGAGTCCTGCGAGCACCGCCCGCGCGTCGAGTTCTTCGACGGCATCCCCGTGCTCGCGCAGCACCTCGGCAACGACGGCGGCGGTTTCGGCGAGGTGCGGCGAACAGGTGACATACGCGACGATGCCGCCGGGTGCGAGTGCGTCGACTGCAGCACTCAAGAGCTCACGCTGCAGTTCGCTGAGCGCCGGCACGTCGGCGGGCTGCTTGCGCCAGCGCGCTTCCGGGCGTCGACGCAACGCCCCGAGGCCAGTGCACGGCGCGTCGACGAGGATGCGGTCGTAGCGGCCGCGGCCGGCGCGTTCCCGGCCGTCCTCTTCCGACACCGGCACGTCGAGCGGCACACCGGCCACCGAGTCGCGCACGAGGCGGGCGCGACTCGGTGACAGTTCGTTGGCTTCGAGGACCGCACCGTGAGCGAGGGCTTCGGCGGCGAGCACCGCCGTCTTGCCGCCGGGCGCGGCGCACAGGTCGAGCCAGCGCTCCCCCGCTCGCACCGGCTCGGCGCGGGTCAGTGCGAGCGCTGCGAGCTGCGAACCTTCGTCCTGTACCCGCACGCGACCCTCGGTGGCGGCGATGATCCGCGCCGGGTCGCCGCCGCCGAGGCGGAATCCGATCGGTGAGAGGCGCGTCGGTTCGGCATCGGCGGGCCGTTCGGCCAGGCCTGGAAGCGCCGTCATCGTGACGGAGGGCGACGCGTTGTCGGCGGCCAACAGGTCGTCGAGCTCATCTGCGCGACCCTCTGCGGCGAGGGCGCGGCGCAGCGCACGGATCACCCAGACGGGGTGCGCGTGCCGGAGCCCGAGTCGTTCGTCGTCGGAGCGAGCGAGCTCGTCGAGGCGGGCCTGCCATTGCTCGGTCGTGCGCTCCGACACGCGGCGCAGCACCGCGTTCGCGAAGCCCGATGCCGGTTTGCCGGCTGCTTGTCGCACCTGTCGTACGGTCTCGTTGACGGCTGCGTGGGCCGGTACGCGAGTGGCGAGGAGTTGGTGCACGCCGATGCGGAGTGCGTCGAGGACGGCAGGGTCGATCTCGTCGACCGGGCGGCGGGCGGCTTCGGCGATGACGGCGTCGTAGGTGCCCTGTCGACGCAGCGTGCCGTAGGTCAGCTCTGTGGCCAGGCCCGCATCGGCCGGCGAGAGCTGCGCCTTCGCGAGCTCGCGCGGCAGCAGCAGGTTGGCGTACGCATCGGATTCGCCCACGGCTCGCAGCACGTCATAGGCGACCCACCGCGCCGGGTTCGACTGAGGTGCCCGATCTTGCGCACGCCCACTCACGCCGTCACCTCCGGCAGGTCGACGTGCGGCTTGTCGATGCGCAGTCCTCGCCACCAGTCCCCCGCAGCCATGGCACCCTTGCCTGCCGGCTGCACGCGTGTGAGTGCGACCGTTCCGTCGCCCGTGCCGACGAGCACCTGGCCGTCGCGGAACACCAGCGCGCCCGGATCGAGCTGCACGTCGGGCCCCCGCAGGGCGCCGTGCAGCTTCAACCGTTGACCGTCGAGCATCACATGCGCGCCCGGTTCGGGGGTGGTTCCGCGAAAGCGATCCAACACCCGCTCAGCGCCCTGTCGCAGGTCGAGGGCGCCGTCGGCGAGAGAGAGTTTCGGCGCCAGCGTCGGTTCCCCGATCTGCGGGACGGCGTGCGCCGTCCCGGCGGCGAGCTCGTCGAGCACGCCGGTCAGCAGTGCGGCACCGGCATCCGCCAGTTCGTCGAGCACCTCGCCTGCGGTCGCGCCACGCGGCACCGTGTAGCGAAGTTCGGCGAACACATCGCCCGCGTCGAGGGCAGGGACGAGCTGGAACACAGCCGCTCCCGTTTCGCGGTCACCGGCGATGAGCGCGTGCTGCACCGGGGCGGCACCGCGCCACCGCGGCAGCAGCGAGAAGTGCAGGTTGATCCAGCCCAGCCGCGGCGTCGACAGCAGCGGCTCCCGCACCAGGCCGCCGTAGGCGACGATCACGCCGAGATCCGGCCGCAGCGCAGCGATGCGTTCGGTCGCATCGGCATCCAGTCGATCGGTCTTGATGGTGGGGATGCCGAGCTGTCCCGCAGCTTCGGCCACGGGCGACGGGGTCAGCACACGCTTGCGCCCGAGAGGGGCATCGTTGCGGGTGACCACCGCGACGAGTTCGTGGCCCGAAGCCGCGACGGCGTGCAGGGACGGAACGGCGGGCTCAGGGGTGCCCGCGAAGACGATGCGCATCGGATTCCTCACAGATCGAGCTCGGGCACGTCGAGCCGCACGTTGAGTGTAGGCGTGTTGCGGGCCGTGCGATCTTTGCGGGAGCGGCGCCCGCGCAGTGCCTCGGCAATGACGAGGGCACGCAGCGACGTCGCCACGGCGCGACCGGCCGCGTAGTCGAACCTGATGAGCGCCCGCACTTCACCGTCTGCGCTGGGAAGTGCGACGGGGCCGAGTACGGCGGTGGGAGGCAACGACGGCACGTCGGCCCGCAACTGGGTGATGGCCCCCGCGACGGCACGCTGGGTGCCTTCGACCGCGGCGACCCGGATGGTCGGCGGCATGTGCAGCGGCTGCCTGTCGGCGAGTTCTGCTCGTGCGTACGCCGGCTGCGTCCAGGTCGCCATCGCACGGGAGACCGGGCCGGTCACCCCGACCAGGTGCACGGGTGCGTTCGGCGCGGCAAGCGCTGCGGCGTTGGACCACCATCGCAGGCACGACTCGCCGATGCGCAGCTGTTCGGTGAGCAGCATCTTGTCGCCGTCCAGCAGGATGACCGCCCGGTAGCCGCTCTCGGCGATCGGCTCTGCGCCGCGGGTGGCGATCACGAGCGCGGGCCGCGCATCGACACTCGTGACCGGATGGTCGCCGTCCGCGACGATGACCCGTGTGTTGGGGAACGCGCGGCCGAGCTCATCCGCGGTGCGTTCGCTGCCCGACGAGGCCATGCGCAATCGGGTGGACGAACAGTTCGCACAGGCCCAGTTCGCGTACCGTCGACCACACCAGCCGCAGTCGGGTGCGGCGCCGGCACGTCGGGCGCGCAACGGACCCGTGCAGTGCGGGCACTTCGTCGGCGTTCGACAATCCGCGCACACCAGCACCGGTGCGTAGCCGGGCCGCGCGACCTGGACCAGGACCGGACCGTGCTGCAACGCCTCGCGGGCTGCGGCGAACGCCGTCGAGGGCACGCGGACGCCGTGCCCTTCGCCCTCATGGGTCGCCGAGAGGACGACCCGGGGCTTTGCGGGGCGCGCCGCAAGGATCTCGCGCACCCAGCCGATCTGCACGAGGCGTTCGACGTCGGTGGTGCGGGTGTGCCCGGCGAGCACGAGCGCCGAACCCTCCAGCTCCTGGCGCAGCAGCGCCGCGTCGCGGGCATGGACGCCGGGGCTGAGCGGCTCGGCCAGCAGCGGGTCGCCGTCGTCCCAGATCACGATCGTGCCGACGTCGTGGGCCGGTGCGTACACCGTCGACCGATTGCCGACCACGATGCACGCCGCCGGTAACAGCAGTCGCAGATAGGCGGCGTAACGCTCTGGTCCTGACTGGCGTGCATCCACCGCGACGACGGCATCATCGGGTGCGTGGGGCGCGAGCGCTGCCGTCAACTGCGCCTGGTCGCGATGGTCCGGCACGACCAGCAGGGTGCTGCGGCCACGAGCGAGCGTGTCGACGGCGACCGCAGCCAGCAGTTGCGCCCAGGCTCCGACCGGCGGGACGTCGGGGTCGCCGTCGACAGCGGAGCGGGCCGGGTGCGGAGGTGCGTCGACGGCGATCCGCTCCCCCTCGCGCAGCGCACCGGACAGATCGGGAAACGCCCCGAGGACGGTGCCCGCCCATTCCTTCGCCGCATCCGCGACGATCGGTGCCTCGGGAGGCGCCGCTGCCAGCCACGCCTTCTCGGCGCGCACCATCCGCTTGGGGATCGCCAGCCGCAGGATGTCACTCGCCGACCCCGCCGCGCGATCAGCCGCTTTGCGTGCGAGTTCGTACAGTGCGGGTGTCAGCACGGGGACGGATGAGATGACGGTGTCGATCTCTGACAGGACCCGATCCTCGGGGTCGTGCTCGGCGAGTTCGACGACGAACGCCTCCATCATGCGTCCCGCACTGCGAAGCGGCACCTTGACGCGCACTCCGGGGTGGACGTCGTCTACGAGCCCGTCGGGGACGGCGTAGTCGAAGAGTCGGTCCAACTGCGGCAGGGGGGATTCGACGAGCACGCGCGCGACGACGCCGACGGTGCCCTCCTCCCCCATCGCCGTATCCCCGATCAGAGGCCGGCGGCCGACCGCAGCTCCTCGACGCGGTCGGTGCGCTCCCACGTGAACTCGGGCAGTTCGCGACCGAAGTGGCCGTAGGCGGCGGTCTTCGCGTAGATGGGGCGCAGCAGGTCGAGGCGATCGATGATCGCCTGCGGACGCAGGTCGAAGACGTCGCGGATCGCTTTGGTGATGATCTCGTCGGCGACGTGGCCGGTGCCGAAGGTCTCGACGTACAGTCCCACGGGCGCGGCGCGGCCGATCGCATAGGCGACTTGCACCTCGAGGCGGTCTGCGAGGCCTGCTGCGACGGCGTTCTTGGCGACCCAGCGCATGGCGTAGGCGGCCGAGCGGTCGACCTTGGACGGGTCCTTGCCGCTGAACGCGCCGCCGCCGTGGCGGGCGGCGCCCCCGTAGGTATCGATGATGATCTTGCGGCCGGTGAGGCCGGCGTCGCCCTTGGGGCCGCCGATCACGAAGGGACCCGCAGGGTTGATGACGTACTCGACGTCGGAGATGTCGAGTCCGGTCTCTGAGATCACCGGGTCGATGACCTCGGCGCGCACCGCTGCGCGCAGCGCCGCCAACGAGATGTCGGGCTGATGCTGCGTGGAAAGGACGACCGTTTCGATCGTGCGAGGCGCCGCACCGTCGTAGCCGAGGGTCACCTGAGTCTTGCCGTCGGGGCGCAGGAACGGCAGTGCTCCACTGCGACGCGCGTCGGTGAGACGCTCCGCGATGCGGTGCGCCGTCCAGATCGCCGTCGGCATGAGCTGCGGCGTCTCATTCGTGGCGTAGCCGAACATGATGCCCTGGTCGCCCGCCCCGAGCGCGTCGGTCGGATCGGCAGAGCCCCCCTCCCGGTGCTCGAGCGCACTGTCGACGCCAGAGGCGATGTCACTGGACTGCTCGCCGATCGACACCGTCACACCGCACGAGTCGCCGTCGAAACCGGTCTCGCTCGAGGTGTAGCCGATGCGGTTGACGACGCCGCGGACGATGCCGGGGATGTCGACGTACCCGTCGGTGCGCACTTCACCGGCGACGTGGATGAGGCCGGTCGTCACGAGGGTCTCGACCGCCACCCGGCTGTTCGGGTCGACGCCGAGCAGCGCATCAAGGATCGAGTCGGAGATCTGGTCGCAGATCTTGTCGGGGTGACCCTCGGTCACGGACTCGGAGGTGAACAGGCGCAGCGAAGTCATCGGGGCTCCAGTCGACGGGTGGTGCGCGGAACGTATCGCGCAAGGAGTACACAAACCATCATGCCCGCGGCCCCCGACATGCGGGGACGCGCGGGCATGTCAGACGCCTTCCGGCGTCATACGGTCACTCGACCGGGCGCAGGCGCAGCTTGTCCTCGTGGATCTCGTGCAGCGCGATCGTGAGCGGCTTGTCCTCGACGTTCGAGTCGACGAGCGGACCCACGTTGTCGAAGAGGTTCCCCTCGTGCAGGTCGGAGTAGTAGTCGTTGATCTGCCGGGCACGCTTGGATGCGTAGATCACGAGCTGGTACTTCGAGTCGACCTTCTCGAGGAGCGCGTCGATGGGCGGGTCGATGATGCCCTGGTCACGGTTGGCCATAGTGGACCTCCTGGTCGGATGGCGGTGGGAAGATCTTGCGGCGCGACCATCCCCTCGACGGGCGCCGGTCGCGGCATCCGACCATTCTACAGGGCGGACGCCGCCAGGCACGTCACCGTGCGAGGGCGGCGACCTCGGCGGCGGCGCGCGGCACGGTGTCGTTCACGACGCGGAAGTCGAACTCGCCCTGCGATGCCAGTTCCACCTTCGCGGTGCGCAGGCGCCGGGCGCGCTCTTCGTCGTCCTCGGTGCCGCGACCGACGAGCCGGTTGACCAACTCGTCCCAACTCGGCGGCAGCAGGAACACGAGCGTCGCGTCGGGGGCTGCGGCCCGCACCTGACGTGCGCCCTGCAGGTCGATCTCGAGCAGCACCGTGCGGCCGTCTGCGAGTGCCGCATCGATGGGACCGCGGGGGGTGCCGTAGCGGTACTTGTTGTGGACGGTCGCGTGCTCGAGCAGTTCGCCCGCTTCGACCATCCGGTCGAACTCGGCGTCGTCGACGAAGAAGTAGTGCTCGCCGTCGACCTCTCCTGGGCGCGGTGCGCGCGTGGTGGCCGACACCGACAGCAGGATCTCGGGGTGATGCTCCTTGATGTGCTGCGCAACCGTGCCCTTGCCGACGGCGGTCGGGCCCGCGAGCACGACGAGGCGGCTGCGGCCCGCCCGCGGTGCGGGCTCAGGGAGGCGCTCATCGAGGAACGCCTGCAGGTCGACGCGCTGTCGTGCGCCGAGGCCGCCGAGTCGCTTGACGGGAGAGATCTTCAGTTCGTCGAGGATGCGGTCGCGTTTGCCGTCGCCGATCGCCGGGATCGCGGTGAGGAACTCGGGCACCCGCATGTGTCCCGCAGCCGAGTCCGGGTCGGCCAGCGCGCGCCGCAACAGGTCCTGCGGTGTGATGACACGGGTCGTGACGTCGCGCTTGAGCGACGCGCGTTCGCGGCGGGCGGCGACGGCGCGCCGCGAGGCGGCAGCGCGGTCGACGTCGGGTGGAGTGCGGGAGTCAGCCATCGGATCCCCCACGGTACAGGTCGCGCGGATAGAGCCCGGCGCGCTCCGCGATGCGGTCGGCGAGGCCGGCGGGTCCGGCCGACAGGATGCTGCGGCTCTCGCTCGCGATCACCTGCGGCGCAACGACGCCGAACACGCGCACGAGATCGTCGGGCTGGGCGCCCTGCGCTCCGAAACCGGGCGCGAGGATCGGTGCACCGCGCAGAAGGTCGTCGCTCAGTCCGACGTCGGCGCGGTCGACGGTCGCGCCGACGACGAGTCCGATAGGTCCCAGTCCCCCGCCGAACGCCGACGACGTGTTGACGGCCGCGGCATCCTGCGCGACGCGGGCGGCCACGGTCTGCCCCTCGGATGCCGCGACATCGACGGTCTGCGCCGCCTGCAGCACGGGGCCGTCGGGGTTGCTGGTCGCCGCCAGCACGAACACGCCCTTGTCATGCCGTGCGGCGAAGGCGAGCGCGTCGCGGATCGAGTCGGTGCCGAGGTACGGATTGACCGTGAGCGCGTCGGCCTCGAGCGGCGAGCCGGGCTCGAGCCAGGCACGTGTGTATGCGTCCATCGTCGTGCCGATGTCACCGCGCTTGGCGTCGGCGATCACGAGCAGCCCGGCGTCGCGAGCAGCGCGAATCACCGCTTCGAGCGCTGCGAATCCAGCAGACCCGAACCGCTCGAAGAACGAGATCTGCGGCTTGACGATGCCGACCCGGCCGGCCGCGGCATCCACGACCCGCAGGCCGAACTCCCGCACGCCGGCGCCGGACTGCTCGAGCCCCCACTCGGTGAGCAGCTGCTCGTGCGGGTCGATGCCGACGCACAACGGCCCGGAGGCCGCGAGCGTCTGCGTCAACCGTGCGCCGAAACCCGTCACGCCTGCACCTTCCGGTCGTCGGCGTACTCTTGCAGGCTTCGCACCTCGAACCCTTCGCGCAGCACCGGCAGCGCGCTGACGGCGGCACCGAGGACGGCCATCGTGGTGAACAGCGCCTTGTCGGCCGCGACCGCGGCTGCACGGATCTCGTACCCGTCGGCCCGGGCGATGCCGCCGGACGGCGTGTTGACGACGATGTCGATCTCGCCCGCGTTGATGAGGTCGATGACGTTCGTCTCGCCCGTCTCGTGGGTCGCGGAGTACTTGTTCACGACTTCGACGCGGATGCCGTTGCGCGCGAGGATCTCGGCGGTGCCCTCGGTCGCGGTCAGGCGGAAGCCGAGCTCCTGCAACCGGTGGGCGGGCAGGATGACGGCGCGCTTGTCGTCGTCGGCGACCGACAGGAACACGGTTCCCGAGGTCGGCATGCCGCCGTACGCCGCCGCCTGGCTCTTGGCGAACGCTGTCGGGAAGTCGCGGTCCATGCCCATGACCTCGCCGGTCGAGCGCATCTCTGGGCCGAGCACCGAGTCGACCGTCTCGCCCTCGGCGGTACGGAACCGCTTGAAGGGCAGGACGGCCTCCTTGACGGCGACAGGGGCATCCAGCGGCACGCGGGAGCCGTCCTGTGCGGGCAGCAGCCCTTCGGTCTTCAGTTCGGCGATCGAGGCGCCTGCCATGACGCGCGCGGCGGCCTTGGCCAGCGGAATGCCGAGCGCTTTCGAGACGAACGGCACCGTGCGGCTCGCGCGCGGGTTCGCTTCGATGACGTACAGCACGCCTGCCGACACCGCGAACTGCACGTTGAGCAGGCCGCGCACGCCGATGCCCTCGGCGATCGCGAGGGTCGCGGTGCGCACGCGGTCGATCTCGGTGCGGCCGAGCGAGATGGGCGGCAGGGTGCACGACGAGTCTCCGGAGTGGATGCCGGCCTCTTCGAGGTGCTCCATGACACCGCCGATGTAGAGCTCATTGCCGTCGTACAGCGCGTCGACGTCGATCTCGACGGCGTCGTCCAGGAAGCGGTCCACCAGCAGCGGCGCCCCCTCCCCGATGATCGCCTGGTCGGCGATGCGCACGAAGTAGTCGCGGAGGCTCGGGGTGTCGTAGACGATCTCCATGCCGCGACCGCCGAGCACGAAGCTCGGGCGGACCAGCACGGGGAAGCCGATCTCCTCGGCGATCGCGATCGCTGTGGCCTCGTCGGTCGCGGTGCCGTGGCGCGGTGCGGTGAGCTCGGCGCGGTCGAGCAGCTGCGAGAACTGCTCACGCTCTTCGGCGATGTCGATCGCCGCCGGCGACGTGCCGAGGATCGTGAAGCCTGCGGCCTCGATCCCCTTCGCAAGGCCGAGCGGGGTCTGCCCGCCCAGCTGGCAGACGACGCCGTAGATCTCGCCCGACTGCGCCTCGGCGTGCAGCACCTCGAGCACGTCTTCCAGCGTCAGTGGCTCGAAGTAGAGCCGGTCGCTCGTGTCGTAGTCGGTGGACACCGTCTCGGGGTTGCAGTTGACCATCACGGTCTCGAACCCGGCATCGGCCAGCGCGAACGACGCGTGCACGCACGAGTAGTCGAACTCGACACCCTGCCCGATGCGGTTGGGACCCGAGCCGATGATGACGACCTTCTTGCGGTCGGACGGCGTCACCTCGGTCTCGGTGTCGTACGACGAGTAGTGGTACGGCGTGAGCGCCGGGAACTCCCCCGCGCACGTGTCGACCGTCTTGTAGACCGGACGCACCCCCAGGCCGTGACGGATGCCGCGGATCTCGGCCTCGGTCACGCCGCGCAGCTCGGCGAGCTGCACGTCGCTGAACCCGTGCTCCTTCGCGACGCGCAGCACGTGCTCGTCGAGCTCGCCCGCCGTGCGCACGAATTCGGCGACCTCGTTGATGAGCGCGATCTGGTCGAGGAACCAGGGGTCGATCGCCGTCGCCTCGAAGGCCTGCTCGATGGTCGCGCCCTTGCGCATGGCCTGCTGCAGCACGACGATGCGGCCGTCGGTCGGGGTCTTCGAGATCTCGAGGAGCTCTTCGACCGAACGCTGTTCCTCGCCCCAGTGGAAACTGGAGCCGCGCTTCTCGAGCGAGCGCAGCGCCTTCTGCAGCGCCGAGGCGTAGTTGCGGCCGATGGCCATCGCCTCGCCGACCGACTTCATGGTGGTCGTGAGCGTGGTGTCGGCGGCGGGGAACTTCTCGAAGTTGAACCGCGGCACCTTCACGACGATGTAGTCGAGCGTCGGCTCGAAGCTCGCCGGCGTCGCCTGCGTGATGTCGTTGGGCACCTCGTCGAGGCGGTAGCCGATGGCGAGCTTGGCGGCGAGCTTCGCGATCGGAAAACCGGTCGCCTTCGAAGCGAGCGCCGACGAGCGCGAAACGCGCGGGTTCATCTCGATGACGATGATGCGGCCGGTGGCCGGGTCGACCGCGAACTGGATGTTGCAGCCGCCGGTGTCCACGCCCACGGCGCGGATGATGTCGATGCCGATGTCGCGCAGCTTCTGGTACTCGCGGTCGGTGAGCGTGAGGGCCGGGGCGACGGTGATCGAATCGCCCGTGTGCACGCCGACGGGGTCGACGTTCTCGATCGAGCAGACCACGACCGTGTTGTCGGCGGTGTCGCGCATGAGCTCGAGCTCATACTCCTTCCACCCGAGGATCGACTCCTCCAACAGCACTTCGGTCGTCGGGGAGTCGCGCAGCCCAGCCCCGCCGATGCGACGCAGGTCCTCTTCGTCATACGCGAAGCCCGAACCGAGCCCGCCCATTGTGAACGAGGGACGCACAACGAGCGGGTAGCCGAGCTCGGCGGCGCCCGCGAGCAGGTCGTCCATCGTGTGCGCGATGACGCTGCGTGCGACGTCGGCCCCGGCATCCAGCACGAGCTGCTTGAAGACCTGGCGGTCTTCGCCCTTCTGGATCGCGTCGACCTTCGCGCCGATCAGCTCGACGCCGTACTTGGCGAGGATGCCCTGTTCGTGCAGCGCCATGGCGGCGTTCAGGGCGGTCTGGCCGCCGAGGGTCGGGAGGATCGCGTCGGGCTTCTCCTTCGCGATGATCGTCTCGATCACGGCGGGGGTGATCGGCTCGATGTAGGTCGCGTCGGCGAAGTCGGGGTCGGTCATGATCGTCGCCGGGTTGGAGTTGACGAGGATGACGCGGACGCCCTCTTCGCGCAGCACGCGACAGGCCTGGGTGCCGGAGTAGTCGAACTCACAGGCCTGACCGATGACGATCGGGCCGGAGCCGATGACGAGGACGCTGTTGATGTCGTCGCGCTTGGGCATTACTTGCCACCTTCCCGGTGATCGAGTGCGCGCGGAGCGCGTGTATCGAGATCGCTGACCACCAGGTCGCGGAATCGGTCGAAGAGATAGTTGGCATCGTGCGGGCCGGCGGCGGCCTCGGGGTGGTACTGGACGGAGAACGCCGGGATGTCGAGGGCACGCAGCCCTTCGACGACGTTGTCGTTGAGCCCCACGTGCGAGACCTCGACGCGGCCGTAGCCGTTGGGGCTGTCGACGGTGCCCTCGAGCGGTGCGTCGACGGCGAAGCCGTGGTTGTGCGCGGTGATCTCGACGCGGCCGGTGGCCTTGTCGAGCACGGGCTGGTTGATCCCGCGGTGACCGAACGGCAGTTTGTAGGTGCCGAAGCCGAGCGCACGGCCGAGCAGCTGGTTGCCGAAGCAGATGCCGAAGAAGGGCAGCCGGGCATCGAGCACTTCGCGCAGCAGGCCGACGTGGTCGCCGCTTGCGGCGGGGTCGCCGGGCCCGTTCGAGTAGAAGACCGCGACCGGGTCGATCGCCTGGATGTCGGCGAAGGTGACCGTCTGCGGCAGCACGTGCACGTCGAATCCGCGGGCTGCGAGGTTGTCGATCGTCGCCTGCTTGACACCGAGGTCGAGCACGGCGAGGTTGCCGATGCGCTCGCCGGTGGCCGGCGTCACCTCGGCGGCGGCGACCGAGACGGCCGCCGACAGGTTCTGCCCCGCCATCTGCGGCGCCTCCTGCACACGGCGCAGCTGCTCGTCGGCGTCGAGCGCGGCATCCGCCCCCGAGAACACGCCGCCGCGCATCGATCCTTCCGAGCGGATGCGGCGAGTGACGGCGCGGGTGTCGATGCCGCTGATGCCGACGATCCCGTCGCGCACGAGGGCGTCATCGAGCGATTCGTCGGCGCGCCAGTTGGAGACCACGCGCGAGGGGTCGCGCACGATGTAGCCGGCGACCCAGATGCGGCGTGACTCGGGGTCTTCGCCGTTCATGCCGGTGTTGCCGATGTGCGGCGCGGTCTGCAGCACGATCTGGCCGGCGTACGACGGGTCGGTGAGGGTCTCCTGGTAGCCGGTCATGCCGGTGGAGAACACGACCTCGCCGAGCGTCGTGCCGCGGGCGCCGTAGGCGCGACCCGCGTAGCGCGAGCCGTCTTCGAGCACGAGGACGGCGGGGTCGGTGGTCGGGTGGAATGCAGAGGTCATGCGTCGCTTCCCGTGGGTGTGGTGGCTGTGGGTTCGGGCAGGATCGCGGTGATCGCAGCTGCGACCTCGCGTGCCGAGGCATCCTGTGCCCGCAGGTAGGTGTCGACGGCTTGTTCGGTGCCGTCGGCGATGGTGGTGCGCCAGACGAGTCGGACGAGGCCGTCCTTCTCGACCACGCGGTCGATGGCAACCGTGGCCTGGTCGACGGACTCGATGCGGTCGCGGGTGATCACGATGCGCGGCTGCCCGGTCAAATCGAGCGCCACGCCGGCGTCGGTGATCGTGATGTCGACACGCGAGCGGAACGCGAGGCCGCAGATCGCGAGCCGCTCCAACGGCTCCTCGTGCACGGTCGTCGCGACGTAGAGGCCGTGGAACTCGGCGCGGGTGACCGCTCCGGCCGGCAGCTCTCCCACCGGCGCAGCGAGGCCACGGTCGCGCTTGGTCCGTCGCCACCAGCCGTAGACGCCGGCAGCCAGCAGCAGCAGGGCGGCGGCGATCATGACGATGAGCGCCAGCTCACGGGTCATCGGACCACCTCCGACACGACGCTGCCGTCGTGCACCGTGATGGCGCCGCGCGACAGCGTCCAGCGGACCTGTCCAGGCAGTTCACGGCCGAGATAGGGCGAGTTCAGGCTCCGACCGCGAAGGTCATCGGTCGTGAAGGTGCGGCCCGGGGTCGGGTCGTACAGCGTGAACGACGCCACCTCGCCCGCGGCGATCGGGGTGCCTGCATCGGCGAGGCGCCCGATCCGCGCAGGTGCCGTCGACATGACGCGTGCGACGTCGTCCCACGACAGCATCCCGGTGTCGACGACCGCCTGCTGCACGACCCGCAGCGCGGATTCGAGGCCGACCATCCCGTTTGCGGCGGCCTGCCACTCGCACGACTTCACCTCTGCGGGATGCGGGGCGTGGTCGGTCGCGACGATGTCGATCGTGCCGTCGGCGAGGCCCTCGCGCACGGCCCGCACGTCTTCGTCGCGGCGCAGCGGCGGGTTCACCTTGAAGCGCGGGTCGTAGCCGCGCACGAGCTCCTCGGTCAGCAGCAGGTGGTGCGGCGTGACCTCTGCGGTCACGTTGATGCCGCGTGCCTTGGCCCACCGGATGATGTCGACCGAACCCGCGGTCGACAGGTGGCACACGTGCAGTCGCGAGCCGACGTGCTCGGCCAGCAGCACGTCGCGGGCGATGATCGACTCCTCGGCGACCGCGGGCCACCCCGCGAGGCCGAGCTCGGCCGAGACGGTGCCCTCGTTCATCTGGGCGCCCTCGGTCAGGCGCGGGTCCTGCGCGTGCTGGGCGATGACACCGTCGAAGGCCTTCACGTACTCCAGCGCCCGGCGCATGATGAGCGGGTCGAAGACGCAGAAGCCGTCGTCGCTGAAGACACGGACCTGCGCGCGGGAGGAGGCCATGGCGCCGAGTTCGGCGAGCCGCTCCCCCTTCTGCCCGACGGTGACAGCGCCGATCGGCTGCACGTGCACGTAGCCGGCGGCCTCGCCGAGGGCGAGCTCCTGCTCGACGACGCCGGCCGTGTCGGCGACCGGTGAGGTGTTCGGCATCGCGAAGACGGTCGTGTAGCCACCGGCCGCAGCCGCGCGGGATCCGGTGAGGATCGTTTCGGACGCTTCGTATCCGGGTTCGCGGAGGTGCGTGTGGAGGTCGACCAGGCCGGGCAGGGCGATCAGGCCGTCAGCGTCGATGACGGTGGCGCCGCTGCGGTCGAGGCCGGTGCCGACCTCGGCGATGTGGCCGTTTTCGACGAGGATGTCGGAGCGGTCGCCCGCGACGATCTGTGCGGATCGGATGAGGATCGGGTTCGTCATCGGGTTGCGTCCTCTTCCGTGCTCGATTCGTTCCGCTCCCCCGCCAGCAGCAGGTAGAGCGCCGCCATCCGCACCGACACGCCGTTGCTCACCTGTTCGAGCACAGTCGAGCGCGGGGAATCGGCGGCATCGGCGGAGATCTCCAGGCCCCGGTTCATGGGCCCCGGGTGCATGACAATGCTACCGCCCGGCAGGGCAGCCATCCGCCCGGCGTCCAACCCCCAGCGGCGGGAATACTCCCGTTCAGTGGGGAAATAGGCGGCGTTCATGCGCTCGAGTTGGATGCGGAGCATCATGAGCGCGTCGGGCTTCAGGGCGATGGCCTCGTCGAGGTCGTAGACGACCTTTACGGGCCACGCCGAGACGTCCTGCGGCACGAGCGTCGGCGGTGCGACGAGCGTGACCTCGGCGCCGAGCGTGGTGAGCAGCCACACGTTCGAGCGGGCGACGCGCGAGTGCAGGATGTCGCCGACGATCGCGACCTTGAGGCCCGCCAGATCGCGGCCGCGGCTGTCATCGCCGAAGGTGCGCTTGCGGATCGTGAAGGCGTCCAGCAGCGCCTGCGTGGGATGCTCGTGGGTGCCGTCGCCGGCGTTGAGCACACCGGCCGAGATCCAACCGCTGGTGGCGAGGGTGTGCGGGGCGCCGGAGGCGCCGTGGCGGATGACGACGGCATCCGCGCCCATCGCCTGCAGCGTCTGCGCGGTGTCCTGCAGCGACTCGCCCTTGCTGACCGACGAGCCCTTCGCCGAGAAGTTGATGACGTCGGCCGACAGGCGCTTGGCGGCCGCCTCGAATGAGATGCGCGTGCGGGTCGAGTCCTCGAAGAAGAGGTTCACGACGGTCTTGCCGCGCAGCGTCGGCAGCTTCTTGATTTCACGACGCTGGGTGTCGGCCATGTCCTCTGCGACGTCGAGGATCTGCAGCGCATCGGCGCGTGACAGGGTGCGGGTGTCGAGCAGGTGCCTCATGCGATCGTCACCTCGTCGGCGCCGTCGACCTCTGCCAGGCGCACGTTGACGCGCTCCTCACGGGCGCTCGGCAGGTTCTTGCCGACGAAGTCGGGGCGGATCGGGAGCTCCCGATGCCCGCGGTCGACGAGGATCGCCAGTCGCACGGCGGCCGGGCGTCCGATGTCTTGCAATGCGTCGAGGGCGGCGCGGATGGAGCGGCCGCTGAACAGCACGTCGTCGACGAGCACCACGGTCTTGCCGTCGATGCCGCCGGCGGGAATGTCGGTCGGGTGCGGCGCCCGCGTGGGATGCCGGTGCAGATCGTCGCGGTACATCGTGACGTCGAGCGCGCCGTTGGGTACAGGCGTGCCTGCGAAGCGCTCCAGAAGCGCCGCGATGCGGGTCGCGAGTGCGACGCCGCGGGTGGGGATGCCGAGGACGACCAGATCATCGGGGCCCTTGTTCGACTCGAGGATCTCGTGGGAGATCCGAGTCAGTGCGCGCGCGATGTCGTCTTCGTGCAGGACGGTACGTCCCTGCCCGGACTCACTCATCCGCCGCTCCCTTCTCCGCCTCACGGGACGGTGTTAAAGGTTGCTGTGGTTCGCCGTCCAGCCTACCGGACGGCGAGTGTCAGCCGGCGCGCGCGATGCGGGCGAGCACGCCGTGCACGAACGAGCCGGAGCCGTCGGTGGAGAACTCCTTCGCCAGTTCCACGGCCTCGTCGATCGCGACGGCCGACGGCACCTGGTCGTTGAAGAGGATCTCCCACACACCGATACGCAGCACGGCGCGGTCGACGGCGGGCATGCGGCTGAGGGGCCAATCCTTCGAGAACGTCGTGATCTGCTCGTCGATCTCGTCACGGTTGTCGATCACACCGTCGACGATCTCGCGGGCGTAGAGCCACGATGCCTCGCGCGCCGGCTCGTTGGCCGCGCGCTTCGCCTCGGCGGCGAGCGTCGTCGGCAGGTCGTCGCCGCGGACATCGGACTGGTACAGGATGTCGAGCGCGCGCTTGCGCGCCTTCGAACGTGCGCTCACGCCTTACTTCTCGCGGCCGAGGTAGTCGCCCGTGCGGGTGTCGACCTTGACCTTGGTGCCGGTCTCGAGGAACAGCGGCACCTGGATCTCGTAGCCGGTCTCCACCGTCGCGGCCTTCGTGCCGGCCGACGAGCGGTCGCCCTGCAGGCCCGGCTCGGTGTAGGTGATCTCGAGGACGACGGATGCCGGCAGGTCGAGGTACAGCGGCGTGCCGTCATGGAGGGCGATCGTGACCTGCTGGTTCTCGAGCATGAAGTTCGCGGCATCCCCCACGGTGGCGGCGGGCACGTTGAGCTGGTCGTAGTCGGTCATGTCCATGAACACGAAGCTGTCGCCGTCGTTGTACAGGTACGTGAAGTCGCGACGGTCGACGTTCTGGATGTCGACCTTGGCGCCCGCGTTGAACGTCTTGTCGACGACCTTGCCGGTGAGGACGTTCTTCAGCTTGGTGCGCACGAACGCGCCGCCCTTGCCGGGCTTGACGTGCTGGAACTCCACGACGCTCCAGAGCTGCCCTTCGATCGAGAGGACGACGCCGTTCTTGATGTCTGCGGTGGATGCCATGAGTGTGGAGTTTCCGTTCGTTGCGTGCGGTGGCCCCGCGTCGAGATCGCGGACCAGCATCCGATTCTACGTGATGGCGTGCTCAGCCGTCGGCTTGGCCGGTGATCACGTCGATGAGCGCGTCGGTCGCACGCGCGTAGCCAGGCACGCCCTCACCGACGACATGGATGACGGCGACGTCGGCGACATACGAGTGGTGCCGGAAGGCTTCGCGCTCGTACACGTTGGAGATGTGCACCTCGGCGACCGGGAGCGAGACGCCCGAGAGTGCGTCGCGGAGCACGACGGAGGTGTGCGTGAGCCCGCCGGGGTTGATGACGATGCCGGCGCACTCGGTGCGCGCGGCGTGGATCGCGTCGAGCAGGACACCCTCGTGGTTGGACTGCACGGCGCGCACCTCGAAGCCTCGTGCGGCTGCGCGGTCTGCGACGAGCCGCTCCACGTCGGCGAGCGTCTCGTGCCCATAGATGTCGGGCTCGCGGGTGCCGAGCAGGTTGAGGTTCGGCCCGTTGACGAGCAGCAGGCGGCGGGGTGTCGTCACCGGGCCAGCCTACCGACGCGACTCACAGCGGCCGTGACATCGCTCCGCCCGACTTCGTGGCAGTCGTTGTGGCGTGGCGCTCCTTCAGGCGACAACGAGTGCCACGAACTCGGCGAGCGAGGAGGCGCGTCAGTCGCCGAGTTCTTGGTAGGCGGCGAAGAGGAGGGACTCGTCGGGGGCCTGCAGCACCGTCGGCTTGGCGATGTCGTCGAGGACGATGAAGCGCAGCATGCCGCCGCGCGACTTCTTGTCGCGCTGCATCGTCGCGAGCAGCTGTTTGAAGGCGCCCGCACGGTATCCGGTCGGCAGTCCGAGCGACGTCAGGATGTCGCGGTGCCGTTGGGCGGCGGCATCCGACAGTCGCCCCGCCAGTCGCGACAGCTCTGCGGCGAAGACCATGCCGATCGAGATCGCGGCGCCGTGGCGCCACTGGTACCGCTCGGCGTGCTCGATGGCGTGACCCAGCGTGTGCCCGTAGTTGAGCACTTCGCGCAGTCCCGCCTCGCGCAGGTCCTCCCCCACGACCTTCGCCTTCATGTCGATCGCGAGTTCGATGCAGCGGCGGAACTCCGGCGTCGTCGGGTCGACGGCCCGCTCGGGGTCTGCCTCGATGATGTCGAGGATCTCGGGGTACCAGATGAACCCGGCCTTGATCACCTCGGCGAACCCCGCCACCCGCTCGTTGCGCGACAGTGAGTCGAGCAGCTCGAGGTCGCAGAGCACGGCGCGGGGCGGCCAGAACACGCCGACGAGGTTCTTGCCCTCGCTCGTGTTGATGCCGGTCTTGCCGCCGACCGCGGCATCCACCATGCCGAGCACGGTCGTCGGCACCTGCACGAGGTCGACGCCGCGAAGCCAGGTCGCGGCGACGAAGCCCGCGAGATCGGTGACGGCGCCGCCGCCGAAGCCGACGACGACGTCGGTGCGGGTGAAGTCGGCCTGGCCGAGCACCTGCCAGCAGAAGGCGGCGACCTCGACCCGCTTGCCGGCTTCGGCATCGGGGATCTCGGCCAGCAGCACCTGGCGGTCATCGCCGAGCTGCGCGCGCAGCTGCTCCGCACGGGCCCCGAGGGTCGGCGGGTGGATGATGAGCACCTTGCGGGCAGCCTCTGGCAGCGCGTCGGCCAGCCCGGCGAGCACGCCGCGCCCCACGGTCACCTCGTACGGGCGGTCTCCGCCCACGGGGATGACGGTCGCATCGGTCATACCTGCTCCTTCGCGGTCTGGTCGGTTGCTCGCACCCACGTGACGATCTCATCGACGACGCCCTGCAGCGGGCCGACCGACGTGTCGAAGGTCGTCGTCGCAAGGCGCTCGTACAGCGGGCGACGCTGTTCGTACACCTCGGTCCACCGTGCGATCGGATCGTCTGCCTGCAGCAGCGGCCGGTTCGTGCCGCGGATGCGCGAGGCGATCCGCTCCGGCGGCACCGTGAGCAGGACGACCTGATGACCGGCGAGATCGTGCTGAGTCTCGGCGTGGAGCACCGCGCCGCCGCCGAGAGCGATGACGCCACCGTCACGCTCGGCAGTGGCGACCGCGGATGCGACAGCCTCGCGCTCCAGCGAGCGGAAGTGCGCCTCACCGTGTGCCTCGAACAGCGCCTCGATGGGGCCGTGGTCGCGGACGACGGCGGCGTCGGTGTCGACGAACGGCACGCCGAGCGCTTTGGCGACCCGACGACCGATGCTCGTCTTGCCGGCACCCATCGGACCGATCAGGACGATCACGGGGCGCTCCCCGGATGCCGTGGTCATGCCAGCGCGGCGTCGCTCGCTGATGTCGTGCGAAGCGTGTCGGGGATGGCCGCGAGGTAGCCCTCGAGGTTGCGGCGCGTCTCGGCGACGTTGTCGCCGCCGAACTTCTCCAGCATCGCCTCTGCGAGGGTGATCGCGACCATCGCCTCGGCCACGACTCCCGCGGCCGGGACGGCGCACACGTCGGACCGCTGGTGGTGTGCGGTGGCGGTGTCGCCGGTGGCGGTGTCGACCGTCCGCAGGGCGTGGGGCACGGTCGCGATCGGCTTCATGCCGGCGCGGACACGGAGCACTGTGCCCGTCGACATGCCGCCCTCGGTGCCGCCGGCCTTGTCGCTCGAGCGCGTGATGCCGTCGCCGGTGACGAACAGCTCGTCGTGGGCGGCCGATCCGCGGCGGCGGGTCGTCTCGAAGCCGTCGCCGACCTCGACGCCCTTGATCGCCTGGATGCTCATGAGCGCCTGCGCGAGCTTCGCGTCGAGCCGGCGATCCCACTGCACGTGCGAGCCGAGCCCCGGCGGGACGCCGTAGGCGAGCACCTCGACGATGCCCCCGAGCGTGTCGCCGTCCTTCTTGGCGGCGTCGACTTCGGCGACCATGGCGGCCGACGTCTCGGCGTGGAAGCAGCGCAGCGGATCGGCGTCGAGTGCGTCGACGTCGTCCGGCGTCGGCAATGCCGCGTCGGCGGGGGCCTGCACGGGCCCGATCGACAGGGTGTGGCTGACGAGGCGGATGCCGAGTTCGCTCAGGAACGATCGGGCGATCGCGCCGAGCGCGACACGCGCCGCGGTCTCGCGTGCGGAGGCGCGCTCGAGGATCGGGCGGGCTTCGTCGAAGCCGTACTTCTGCATCCCGACGAGGTCAGCGTGCCCCGGGCGGGGGCGCGTGAGCGCCGCGCCGCGACCGCGGGACTTGTCGGTGAACTCCACCGGTTCGGCGCTCATGACCTCGACCCATTTGGGCCATTCGGTGTTGCCGATGCGCAACGCGATCGGGCTGCCCAGCGAGAAGCCGTGACGAACGCCCGTCGACAGGGTCAGTTCGTCCTCTTCGAACTTCATGCGCGAGCCGCGGCCGTAGCCGAGCTTGCGACGGGCGAGGTCGGCCTGGATGGCGGCACGCGAGATGGGGACGCCGGCCGGCAGACCCTCCATGAGGGCGACGAGTTCTGGGCCGTGCGATTCGCCGGCCGTGAGCACGCGGAGCATTGCTCTATCCTCCCACGAGCGCGCGCCGCATGACGTCGACGACCGACTCCTCGTCGGGAAGGGGCTCGTCGAGGTCGCCGGTGGCGAAAAGCCGGATCTGCAGCACCGCTTGCCGCAGGAGCATCCCCTGCCCTTGCACGGCGGTCGCCCCGGCATCCGTCCATGCCGCGGCGAGGTCGGTCGGCCAGTGTCCGTACACGACGTCGTACAGCAACCCACCGTCGGTCGCGAGCGCTTCGGCCGCGGCTCGGGGCACGGCCGCGCCCCCGGGAAGTGTCGCGATCGTGAGCTGTGCGGGCCGGAACGCCGCGACATCCATCGGGGTGGAGGTGACCTCGAGCCCGAGCGAGGTGCCGAGCCGCACGAGCGGCGCAGCAGCCTCAGGTCGGCGGGCGACGACGTCGAGTCGGGTGACACCGATTTCTGCGGCGGCGACGACGGCCGAGGTGGCGGTCGCGCCCGCGCCGACGATGCGCGCGGCATCCACTCGGTCGATGCCGTGATCGGCCAGGTCGTTCACGATGCCGCCCACATCGGTGTTGTGCCCGACCGGCCCGCCATGCGTGAGCAGCAGCGTGTTCACGGCGCCGGTCAGCTCCGCCCTTCGATCACGCCTCGTGGATGCGGCGAAGGCGGCGCCCTTGAGCGGGAAGGTCACCGACAGGCCGCGATGGTGCGCGCTCAGGCCCGCGAGCGTGGGAGCGAACTCGGACTCGGTGACGCGCCGACGGTCATACGTCCAGTCCCACCCGAGATGCGCGTACGCGGCGCGATGCAGCGCCGGCGACAGGCTGTGGTCGATCGGATCGCCCCACACCTCGAACGCGGGCGCGGTCACGTCAGCACCCCGAATCGGGGTTGTCTTCGCACCACGAGTCCCACTGTGCGACGGCCGCCTCGTGCTCGGCGAGCGTCTCGGTGAACACGGTCTCCCCGGTGTCGAGGTTGACCGTCACGAAGTACATCCATGGGCCGTCGGCGGGGTGCATGGCTGCGTCGATCGCCATGTCGCCGGGATTGGAGATCGGCCCGACCGGTAGGCCTGCATGGACGTAGGTGTTCCACGGGTTGTCGTCGGTGAGGGCATCTTCGGTCGAGCTGACTGTGCCGTCGTCCTCGCCGACGCCGTACTGGGCGGTCGAATCCATCTCCAGGCGCCCGCCGGTGTCGGTGTTGTCGGGTGAGAGCCGGTTCTGGATGACGCGCGAGACCTTGTAGAAGTCTTCCTCGTACCGCGCTTCCTTCTGGATGATCGACGCGATCGTGAGGATCTCATGGTGACGGTCCTCGGGGACTCCGGCGTCGCTGAGTGACTTGCGCGTGCGGTCGACCAGCGTCTGGATGACGCCCTCCGCCGTGATGCCGGGGTCGAACGTGTAGGTCGCGGGGAACAGCCAGCCTTCGAGCGAATCGGCCTCGACGCCGTACGCAGACGGGTCGGCGACGGCTGCTTCGAGGTCGGCCTGCTCGAGGCCGATACCCTCTGCCAGCAACGGGAGCGATTGCGCGACGGTGAGCCCCTCACGCAATTGTGCGGTGTTCTCCTGCTTGTTTGCGGGGTCCCTCAGCGCCTCCAATGCCGCCGCTGCCGTCATCCGTTGCTGCAGTGCGTAACTCCCGGGCTGGATGAAGTCGGTGTTCTGAGCAGTGGCGATCAGGTGGTCGTAGAAGACATTTCTCGTCTTCGTGACGCCGGCCTCGAACAGCGATACCGACACATCGGCGCCCGTGTCGCCCTCGATGATGGTGATCGTCGCCTCGCCGGTCGCCTCCCCTGTCTCGTAGTCCGCCGGTTCGGTCCACCCGAACAGTTCACGGATCTGCGTCTCGTAGGTGTTCCACACCCACACGCCACCGGCGACGACGCCGCCGATCATGGCGAGCACGACGAAGAGGACCACCCACTTCGCAACCCGGCTTTTGCGGGCGTCACGGTCGTGGCGATGCTGCTGCGCGTGTCGATCGCGTGCGTGCTCGGCGGCGAACAACGCGTCGAGCGTGCCGGATTCGTTCGGGCCCGCATCCGGCGCGACCGCGGGCGAGGCGGGCGCAGACGTCGCGGCCGCCGGAACAGGGTTCTCGGCGGGCGACGGGGTCGCCGGCTCGCTGCGCGGCGGCACGGCATGGTGCCCCGTGGCCGTCAGCGCAGCCTCGCGCGCGGCCCTCCGGCTGCCCGGTGCGGCGGCAGGCGCTGGGCGGGCGGCGGGATCGGGTAGTCGATCGAACAGATCCGCGAACTTATCGTCGTTCGACGGGGAATCGGGCATCAGGCGGGCTCCTGAGAGTCTGACAACAGCGTCCCGGCGGGGGTCCCGGAACGCTTCTCGACGTCGATCGCCTGCTGGAGGAGGACGACCGCGGCGACCTGGTCGACAATCTTACGAGACGATTTCTGAGAACGGCCAGACGTGCGAAGCGCCGCGTGCGCCGACACCGTGCTCAGTCGCTCGTCGACGAGCCGGACCGGGCGGGATGCCGCTGAATGCAGCAGCGCCGCGAAGTCGCGTGCATCGGTCGTCGAGGCTGTTTCGTTGCCGCTCAGGCTCACCGGCAGACCGACGAGCAGCTCGAACGCGTCATACTCGGCAGCGATCTGCGCGATCCGTGCGGCGGAGTGCTCGTCGCGAGGCACGGTTTCGACCGGCACGGCGAGCAGCCCGTCCGGATCGCAGCGCGCGACGCCGACACGGGCCTTGCCGACATCGACGCCGAGGCGCACCCCGCGGCGGAACCCGCTCACGCGGTCGCCGTCTCCAGCGCGGTCACGATCGCGGTGAGCGCGGCCGGGATCGCGGATGCGTCCGTGCCGCCGCCCTGTGCCACGTCGTCGCGGCCACCGCCGCCACCACCGAGCACCCCGGCCGCCGTCTTCACGAGGGCGCCAGCCTTGGCGCCGGCGGCACGTGCGGCGTCGTTGGTCGCGACGATGACGACCGGGCGGCCACCCGTCGAGCCGGCGAGGGCGACGACCGCGGCATCCGAGCCGAGGCGTTCGCGCAGCTGCAGGGCGAGCGCGCGGACGTCGTCGGCGGACGCGACCTCACCCAGCGTCTCGGCCACGACGCGCACGCCACCGACGACGCGGGCGGTCTCTGCGAGGGCAGGCAGACGCTCGCCGAGGGCTTTCGCCTCGAACTGCGCGATCTTCTTCTCGGCGGCCTTCAGGCTCGCCGCGAGCTCCGCGATGCGTGCCGGCAGCTGGTCCCGAGGCGTCTTCAGTGACGATGTCAGCTGCGAGACGATCGCGCGTTCGGCGGCGAGTTCACGGAAGGCATCGAGTCCGACGAGCGCCTCCACGCGACGGTTGGAGGCGCCGACCGACGACTCCCCCACAAGCGAGATCAGGCCGACCTCGGCGATGGAGGCCACGTGGGTGCCACCGCACAGCTCGCGCGACCACGGGCCGCCGATGTCGACCATGCGGACCGTCTCGCCGTACTTCTCGCCGAACAGCGCCATCGCGCCGAGCTCCTTGGCTTCGGCCAGCGGCAGCACGCGCGTGGTCACCTCGAGGTTGTCGCGCACCGCGTTGTTGGCGATCTCTTCGATCTCGCTCTTGGTCGCATCCGACAGCGCCTGACTCCACGTGAAGTCGAAGCGCATGTACCCGGCGCGGTTGAGCGATCCTGCCTGCGTCGCGCTGCGACCGAGCGTGTCGCGGAGCGCTGCGTGCACGAGGTGGGTCGCCGAGTGGGCCTGCTGCGCGGCGCGACGATTCGCGGCATCCACCACGGTGGTTGCCGTCTGCCCGACACCGACCTCGCCGGTGGTGACCTCGACCGTGTGGCTGACCAGCCCAGGCACGGGCTTCTGCACGTCGAGCACCTCGAGCTCGAAGCCCGGGCCGACGATGACGCCCTTGTCGGCGACCTGACCGCCGGACTCGGCGTACAGGGCCGTCTCGGCGAGGATGATCTCGGCGATCTGGCCCTGCGTCGCCGCCGTTGCCGGCTGCCCGTCCACGAGGATGCCGAGCACGCGCGATTCGGTCTCGAGGTCGGTGAAGCCGGTGAAGACCGTCTCGCCCTGGGCGCGCAGGTCGCTGTAGACGCTGAGGTCGGCCAGTGCCCGCTTGCGCGACTTCGCGTCGGCCTTCGCGCGGGTGCGCTGTTCCAGCATGAGCGTGTCGAATGCGTCGCGGTCGACGCTCAGACCCGCCTCTTCGGCGACTTCGAGGGTGAGGTCGATCGGGAAGCCGTACGTGTCGTGCAGCAGGAACGCCTCAGAGCCGCTGAGTGCGCTCTTGCCGTCCTTCTTGGCATCCGTCACGGCGAGATCGAGGATCTGCGAACCGGAGGCGAGGGTGCGCAGGAAGGTCTCCTCCTCGGCGAACGCGTACTGCGAGATGCGCTGCCAGTCGGTGGCGACCTCGGGGTAGGCGGTCTGCATGGCATCGCGCGAGGCGGAGAACAGCTCGGGGAACGTCGGCGCGTCGACACCGAGCAGTCGCATCGCACGGATCGTGCGGCGCATGAGGCGGCGCAGGATGTACCCGCGACCCTCGTTCGACGGGGTGACGCCGTCGCTGAGCAGCATGAGCGACGAGCGCACGTGGTCGGCGATGACGCGGAAGCGCACGTCGTCCGCGTGCTCCGCACCATAGGCGCGGCCACTGAGCGCGACCGCGCGGTCGAGCACGGGGCGCACCTGGTCGGTCTCGTACATGTTGTCGACGCCCTGCTTGATGAACGCGACGCGCTCCAGGCCCATGCCGGTGTCGATGTTCTGCTTGGGCAGCGGGCCGACGATGTCGAAGTCGACCTTGGAGCGCACATTCGTGATCTGCTCCTGCATGAACACGAGGTTCCAGATCTCGGTGAAGCGGTTGTCGTCGACGGCGGGCCCGCCTTCGCGGCCGTATGCGGGTCCCCGGTCGAAGTAGATCTCGGAGCAGGGCCCTGCGGGGCCTGGCTGACCGGTCGACCAGTAGTTGTCCTCGCGCCCCATCCGCTGGATGCGGTCGGCGGGCAGCCCGGCGACCTTCTGCCACAGCGCCGCGGCCTCATCGTCGTCCTGGTAGACGGTGACCCACAGATCTTTCTCGGCGAACCCGAGTCCGCCGTCGGCCTCGGACGAGGTCAGCAGCTCCCATGCATAGCCGATCGCGCCCTCTTTGAAGTAGTCGCCGAACGACCAGTTGCCGAGCATCTGGAAGAACGTGCCGTGCCGGGCGGTCTTGCCGACTTCTTCGATGTCGTTCGTGCGGATGCACTTCTGGTTGTCGGCGGCGCGCGGATAGGGCGGCGGCACGGTTCCGTTGAGGTACGGGATGAACGGCACCATGCCGGCGATCGTGAACAGCACCGACGGGTCGGGGCTGACGAGAGAGGCCGACGGCACGATCGTGTGGCCGTTGCGCTCGAAGTAGTTCAGGTATCGCTGTGCGATCTCCGCGGTCTGCATGATGGGGTCCTCGGGCATGCGGGCATCGATCCCCCGTTGCGGGGGCCGGTCGATGCGGGGGTCAGTCGGTCGGCTTTGCGGCGTCGCGGGCGGCAGCGACCGTATCGGCGGCGGCGCCCTTGGCGGCCTCGACGGCCTCGGCGGCGGCAGTGCGGACGTCGGCGGCGATGCCTTCGATCTTCGACTCCTGGTCGCGGTACGCATCGCCGATGCGGTCGGTGAACTCGGTGATGCGCGCGTCGACCTCGGCGAGCAGTTCGTGTCCGCGGGGGTCCTTGTTGACCAGGTGGGCGACGACGAAGCCGCCGGCGAGGCCGAGCACGAACCACAGCGCGTTCTTCATGGCATCCATGTTAGGTGCAAACGACGAAGGGCGCCGGGGTGACCCCCGACGCCCTTCATGCTTGCTCGGTCGTTGAGCGAGCGAAGCGAGACGAAACGCGCTTAGCGCGCCGCGTAGCTGTGCACGTGGCCGCTGCGCGGCTGTACTACGCGTCGCTTAGCGCGCCGCGTAGTACTCGACGACGAGCTGCACGTCACAGGTGACCGGAACCTCGGCGCGCTTGGGGCGACGCACGAGACGGGCCTGGAGCTTGTCGAGCTCGACCTCGAGGTATCCCGGAACCGGGGGCAGCACCTCGGCGTGGCCACCGGCAGCGGCGACCTGGAAGGGCTCGAGCGACTCGCTCTTCTCCTTGACGTGGATGAGCTGACCCGGCTTCACGCGGAACGACGGGCGGTCCACGAGCTGGCCGTCGACCAGGATGTGGCGGTGCACGACGAGCTGGCGGGCCTGGGCGGTGGTGCGGGCGAAGCCGGCGCGGACGACGAGCGCGTCCAGACGCATCTCCAGCTGCTCGACCAGGTTCTCACCGGTCAGGCCGTCCTTGCGGCGGGCCTCGTTGAACTGGATGCGCAGCTGCTTCTCGCGGATGCCGTACTGCTCGCGCAGACGCTGCTTCTCGCGCAGACGGACGGCGTAGTCGCTGTCCTGCTTGCGCTTGGTGCGGCCGTGCTCGCCCGGAGCGTAGGGACGCTTCTCGAGGTACTTGGCGGCCTTGGGGGTCAGGGCGATGCCGAGTGCGCGCGAGAGGCGCACCTTGCGGCGGTCCTGGGACTTCGTGGTCACGAAGGATCCTTCCGTTACGCGGCCATGTCGGTCATGGCCTGCGGACGTATCTCCCGCTCCGCTCCCTGACCGGACTGCACGCCGGGGCACGCCGGAAGGTCTTGATCAGCGGAGGGGGATGCCCGAAAACTCGGTTTCGAGCCGATCCATGCTATCAGATCCGCGGGTTCGAGCCGGGCGAGGCGAGCTGCCGTGCGAGGTCGAGGATGCCGTCGGGGTAGAAGGCCGGCGCACCGGACGCGGCAAGGGCATCCAGCGCGTACCAGCCGACCGTTGTGTCGGCATCGAGCACGGGCAAGCGGGCGCGCAACGGGAGGGCTTCAAGACGTGCGCTGCGCACGGCGAAGACATGGACGATCTCGTGGCCGGGGTGCGCGGCATCCGCGAAGATGTTCTCGGTCACGCCCAGGAGTCGCACCTCGTCGGCGTCGACGCCGAGCTCTTCGCGCAGCTCGCGCCGCATCGCGTCTGCGGCGGGCTCGCCGAACCGGATGCCGCCGCCCGGCGCCCGCAGGAACGGCGCACCGCCCGCGAGACCCGGGTACTCCTCGCACAGCACGTACCCGTCACGCACCACCAGGGCGACGACGATGCTGCGCACCCGTCGCAGCGGCGCGAGATCAGCCGCGTAGGCCTCGATCGCCCGCCGATACGCGGGGAGTCTGCCCGCAAGGGCGGTCAGGGCGGTGCGCAGTGCGACGCGCGCCTTGTCGTCGTCGTACTGCGCGAGCGCGAGAAACGCCTGCGCTGCGTCGGCGTGCGGATCGTCCGCCGATACGCCTTGCAGCAGGCGCATCGCCCCCGAGGCGTCATCGACGTTGCGCAGCGAGCTCGCGAGTTGGATCGTCGCGAACGTGCGCAACTCCCCCGCGAGCCCGCCGTCGAGTGCGGCGCGGTACAGCGGGATCGCCTGGGCCTCCTCGCCCAGGAAGTCATGCAGCGACGCGCGTTCGAAAGGTACCCGTGGATCATCGCTCGCCAGCGGCTGCAGCAGCGCGTCGAGCGCGCGCCACATCTCCTCCGGGCGTGTGTCGTCGGCATCCGCCCAGAAGGCGTCGATCCGGGCGTCGATGTCGTGGGTCATCCGCCCATCGTCGCATCCCGATCCTCGCCAAGCCCCTCTCCGCGGCACAGGAGAAATCACCGCTACAGGACGATCCACGCCGATTCGTCCTGTCTTCGTGACTTCTCCTGTGTTGACGAGGTGCCCGTTGCTGACGCGCCGCTGGTCACGCCACGGGTGTGAGTGCGGACTCGACGCGGACGACCCCGTCGCCGAAGCGCTCGTCGAACTCGCGCTGCAGGGTGCCATCGTCGAAGACGACCAGGACTTCGATCGCCTCTTCGACGCCCATCCGTCCGCCGCCGAGCACCTGCGGCCACTCGCCGGAGAAGATCTCTGCGCTGACCGACTGGTACTCGGCATCGGTACGCTCCGCCTCTGTGACACACAGCATGCCGCCCCAGACCTCGCGGAGGTCTCGTTCGGCGGCGCCCACGTCACCGACAAGCGTCACGTTGATGATCGTGAGCAGCGGGTCGTTCATCGTCGACTCGTCGGGTTCGGGATCATCGGCGGACGGGTTCGGTGACTGGTCCAGCCACACGAGCGAGTAGCCGTCGAGTGCCATGGCACGCTGGATTGCCGCGTCCATCGATGAGGCTGTCGTGAGCGATTCATCGACAACGCGCCATCCGCCCTCTGGTTCGCGGCACGGGGTGCCGAGGTCGACCTCGGGTGGGGATGTCGGCTGCGTGGCGTCTTCGGCTCGGACGACGTCGGTCGGTGCAATGGTCCCCGCATCGATGTCGTAATGGCCGGTGATCACGAACGATCCCCACCGCACGCCGTTCGCCTCCTCGAACGAGCCGACCCACGACTGCCAGTCCCATTCGGTCAGTTTCGGTCCACCGCACTGCGGCGGCAAAGAGTATGCGACACCACCGAGACACGCCTCCGCGCCATCGCCGTCGTCGAGCACCATCACCGGGACGGTTGTCGTGACGACCAGCGGCGGGTGCTCGCTGGGCTCGGCTTGCGGCCGCGTCGTCGCACAGGCGCTCAGTGCGACACCGAGTGCCGTGACGGCGAACGCGGCGCTGATGCGGTGGACGGTGGTGTGCACGTGGGTCCCCCTCGCCGTCGGCACCGAGATGGTGCTGTCACAACGCAAGTGTCGCCCACCGCGGAAGCGTCTCGCGCCTTCGCTCAGTCGCCCAGGATACGGCGGATCTTCCCGAGCCTGGCGGCGACGTCGCGTTCGAGGCCGCGACCGGTGGGTTCGTAGTACCGCTTGCCGCGCAGTTCGTCCGGGAGGTACTGCTGGGTCGCGACGCCGACGTCGAGGTCGTGCGGGTACACATACCCCTTGCCGTGCCCCAACCGCTTCGCGCCGGCGTAGTGCGCGTCGCGCAGATGGATCGGCACACGCCCGAACCCGCCCGCGCGCACGTCCGCGATCGCGGCGTTGATCGCCATGTACGCGGCGTTCGATTTCGCGGTCGTTGCGAGATAGGCGGTGGCCTCGGCGAGCGGAATCCGCCCTTCGGGCATGCCGATGAAGGCGACGGCGTCTGCGGCGGCGACAGCGATCGTGAGCGCCTGCGGGTCGGCGAGTCCGATGTCTTCGGATGCCGAGATCACGAGCCGGCGCGCGATGAACCGGGGATCCTCCCCCGCCTCGATCATGCGCGCCAGATAGTGCATCGCTGCGTCGACATCCGACCCGCGGATCGACTTGATGAACGCGCTGATGACGTCGTAGTGCTCGTCACCCTGCCGGTCATAGCGCAGCAGTGCCCGGTCGACCGCTTGAGCGACATGCGCGGCCGAAATCGTCGCGTCCTCCTCATCCGCGACCATCGATGCCGCCGCCTCGAGCGCAGTGAGGGCGCGGCGCGCATCTCCGGATGCCAGTTGGATGAGCGCCGTCCGCGCCTCCGGAGCAAGCTCGACCGCACCGTCGAGGCCGCGCGGATCGCCCACGGCCCGATCGACGAGCGCACCGAGATCGTCATCGGTCAACGGCTGCAGCGTGAGCAGGAGCGAGCGCGACAGCAGCGGGGAGATGACCGAGAACGACGGGTTCTCGGTCGTGGCGGCGATGAGGATGACCCAGCCGTTCTCGACGCCCGGCAGCAGCGCGTCCTGCTGAGCCTTCGTGAAGCGGTGGATCTCGTCGAGGAAGAGGATCGTCGACTGGCCGTACAGGTCGCGCTGGTTCATCGCCTCCTGCATGACCTCGCGCACGTCCTTGACGCCGGCGGTGATCGCCGACAACTCGACGAACCGGCGCCCCGAGGTGCGTGCGATCGCCTGCGCGAGCGTTGTCTTGCCGGTGCCCGGTGGACCCCAGAGGATCACTGACACGGCAGTCTTGCCACCGGCATCCGGACCTGCGAGCGCGACCAGCGGCGACCCTCGCCTCAGGAGGTGCGCTTGCCCTGCGACTTCGTCGAGCGACGTGGGCCGCATGCGCACGGCGAGCGGGGTCTGTCCCTGGAACAGCGCGCCACTCGTACTCACCGCACCAGGCTAGTCGGGCGCGCCGACACTCAGGCGCGCCCGCATCCAGGCGGCGCTGTTTCGGGCGATAGGCTTTCCCACGGCCCGGGACGCCCGGGCACGAGGAGGATCCGTGGCCAAGGGTGTCGGCAAGAAGGACGCGCGTGCAGCGCGCGACCGCTCGCGTGTCTATCAGGCGCGACAGCAGTTCCACGACGGGACGGTGCGTCGACGCACGCGCGACAACCTCGTCGCAGGAATCGCCGGCGGCGCGCTGATCCTCGCGGTCATCGGCGGCCAGGTGCTCTACTTCACGGCGGGACCCGGCGCACCGACCCCCGAGCCGACGACGAGCATGACCCCGACGCCGACGGCAGTGCCGTCCGAGACCCCCGCGCCCTCCGAGTCCCCCGCATCCACCGACTCGCCGTCGCCCGAGCCGACCTCCACCCCCTGAGGTCGCTCGTACTAGGCTGTGAGCCGACCGATCCCCATGCGGCGTGCGCCGCGACGAGGTAAGACCGTGACTTCCGCATCTGCCCCTGATTCTTCGGCCTCCACTCCCGACGACGAGGCCGTCGCCACGCGTGACGACGCTGTCACAGACGCCGCTGCCGTCGAGGACGCTGCGTCTGTTGAGGACGCTGCTCCCACTGAGGATGCCGCGCCCGTCGAGGACGCTGCTCCCGCCGAGGACGCCGCCCCCGTTGAGGACGCTGCGAGCGGGCCGACCGTGCCCGCGCCCGTCCCCACCCCCGGGCCGCGCCCTGGACCCGTACCGAGGCCCGCGCCGCGTCCGAGCGCTGCGGCACCGGTCCCCGCAGCCACCCCCTCGAACACGAGCACCGAGCCGTGGGGGCGCGTCGAAGACGATGGCACCGTCTCGGTCCGCGAGGGCGACCAGTGGCGTGTCGTCGGCCAGTACCCCGATGGCACACCGGCGGAGGCACTCGCCTACTTCGAGCGGAAGTTCGCCGACCTCGAAGGCGAAGTCAGCCTGCTCGAAGACCGTCACCGCCGTGGCGGCGCGACGGCCGCCGAACTGCGTTCGACGGCGCAGACCGTGCGCGATCGACTCACGGATGCTGCGGCCGTCGGTGATCTGGCGTCGCTCGCGGCACGCGTGACTGCGCTCGAATCGCTGCTCGTCGAGGCGACGGCGGAAGAGGCCCAGGCCGCCCGCGAGGCCGTCGATGCTGCGGTCGCGCACCGGACCGGCATCGTCGAGCAGATGGAGGCGATCGCCGCGCGCGATCCGAAGTCGATCCAGTGGAAGCAGACGACGACCGAGGTGTCCGGTCTGTTCGACCAGTGGCAGACCCACCAGGCCGAGGGTCCGCGCCTGCCGAAGGCGCTCGGGCAGCAACTTTGGAAGCGATTCCGTGACGCCCGCTCGATCGTCGACCGACACCGTCGCGAGTTCTACTCATCCCTCGACGAGCAGCACAAGTCGGCGCGCACCGAGAAGCAGCGGCTCATTGACCGTGCCGAAGCGCTCGCGAGCCGCGGGGAAGACGGCATCGCCGACTATCGCAACCTGCTCGACCAGTGGAAGCGTGCCGGGCGCGCCGGCAAGAAGGCCGATGACGCCCTGTGGGCGCGATTCAAGGCCGCCGGAGACGCGCTCTACGGGGCGCGCGCAGAACGTGAGCGTGTCGAGGTCGCGGAATCCAAGGACAAGATCGACGCGAAGCAGGCGCTTCTCGCGGAAGCGGCCGCCGTCGGCAAGGAGAAGGACACTGCGCGCGCCCGCGCCCTGCTCACCGGCATCCAGCGTCGGTGGGACGAGATCGGCCGCATCTTCCCCCGTGACGCCGAGCGCAAGCTCGACGACGACCTGCGCAAGATCGAACAGTCCGTGCGCGGCCGCGAAGACGCCGATTGGAAGAACAACAACCCCGAGACCAAGGCCCGGCAGAACGACATGACGTCGCAGCTGCAGGATGCCATCTCCAAGCTCGAAGCCGACGTCACCGCCGCCGAGAAGCAGGGCGACAAGCGTGCGATCGCGGCCGCGAAGGAAGCACTCGACGCACGGAAGGCATGGCTCAAGGCGCTGGGCGGCTGACGCTCGGAGCATCGCCTCCTCCCCCGCACGATGAAGGCTGCATCTGTCCACAGATGCAGCCTTCATCGCATCCATGGGCGCATGAGCGGTCAGACTCGGCACATGCCGTCACCGTTCCTGTACTTTGCCGATGAACGACTCTCCCGCGCTGAGCTGGCCGCGGCGAGACTGGACGGCGTGCTGGTCGAACTCGGCGACGGCTACATCCCGGCTGACGCGGTCGAGACGCGAGAGCTGCGGGCAAGCTCGCTCCGCACGTTGGCGCGGGGCGAAATCGCGTTCACGCACGAATCCGCGGCGTGGGTGCACGGATTCCGGTTGACGCCCCCGGCCCGGCATCGCGTGCAGCGGGCCGTCGGCCACCGGATTCCGCACGTGATCGACGTTCGGCTTCGGTACAGCGACCTTGCCATTCCCGATGACGACGTCGCATTGATCGGGGGCGTGCTCGTGACCACTCCGGCGCGGACCTGTGCGGATCTCACGCGTGAAGCCGTCGCAGGCGAGCACGGCGATCAACGCGCGCTGCGAGGCCTCTTCGACGCGCACCCAGACCTCCGGGATGCCGCCGTCGAATGGCTCGAGCAGACCAAACCGGTCCATCACAAGCGGACGGCGCTGGCGTGGCTGCGCGCGGAGGCCTCGCGCGCAAGCGCGGTCAGGACGAGGTGACGCGGTACACGTCGTACACCGCGTCGATGCGGCGGACGGCGTTCAGCACACGGTCGAGGTGCACGATGTCGCCCATCTCGAAGACGAAGCGGCTCACCGCGAGCCGGTCGTTGCTGGTCGACACCGACGCGGACAGGATGTTCACGTGATGCTCACTGAGCACCCGCGTGACGTCGCTGAGCAGACCGGAGCGGTCGAGCGCCTCGACCTGGATCTGCACCATGAACACGCTCTTGGTCGTCGGCGCCCAACTCACATCGATCATGCGGTCCGGCTCGTCGGTGAGCGAACGCACGTTCGTGCAATCGGCACGGTGCACCGAGACACCGCTGCCACGCGTGACGAACCCGACGATCTCGTCGCCGGGAACCGGCGTGCAGCACTTCGCAAGCTTGACGAGGATGTCGCCGGCACCGCGAACGAGCACGCCCGAGTCGCCACCGCGCGGCGCCTTCGAACGGCCCACCTGCGGTATGTCGATGGGACCGGTGGAGGTCTCCTCCTGGCTGCGCACGAGCGCGGTGACCTTCTCGATCACCGACTGCGTCGAAACGTGCCCTTCGCCGACGGCGGCGTAGAGGGCTGAGACGTCCTCGTAGCGCAACTGCTGCGCGACCTCGGCGAGCGATTCCTGCCCCATGAGGCGTTGCAGCGGCAGGTTCTGGCGCCGCATCGCCCGTGCGATCGCGTCCTTGCCCTGCTCGATGGCCTCTTCGCGACGCTCCTTCGTGAACCAGCCGCGGATCTTGCTGCGCGCGCGGGTGCTCTTCACGAAGCCCAGCCAGTCCTGGCTGGGACCCGCATCGGGGTTCTTCGACGTGAACACCTCGACGACATCGCCGGAGCTCAGCTCCGACTCGAGCGGCACCAGCCGGCCGTTGACTTTGGCACCCATCGTGCGATGGCCGACCTCTGTGTGCACCGCGTAGGCGAAGTCGACCGGTGTCGCCCCGGCGGGAAGTCCGACGACGCGCCCCTTCGGGGTGAAGACGTAGACCTCTTTCGCCCCGATCTCGAACCGCAGCGAATCGAGGAACTCACCCGGATCGGCCGTTTCGGCCTGCCAGTCGGAGATGTGCGCGAGCCAGGCCATATCGGCATCCACCGAGCCGGCGCCGCTCTTTGCGCCGCTGCCGCCGTTGACCTGCTCCTTGTACTTCCAGTGCGCAGCGACGCCGTACTCGGCCTGCTGGTGCATCTCGTTCGTCCGGATCTGGATCTCGACGGTGCGGCCGCCCGGGCCCATGACCGTCGTGTGCAGCGATTGGTACAGATTGAACTTCGGCGTCGCGATGTAGTCCTTGAACCGGCCCGGCAACGGCGTCCACCGCGCGTGAATCGAACCGAGCACCGCGTAGCAGTCGCGCACGGTACCGACCAGCACGCGGATGCCGATCAGGTCGTAGATGTCATCGAACTCGCGACCGCGCACCACCATCTTCTGGTAGACGGAATACAGCTGCTTCGGGCGGCCCATGACACGGCCGCGGATGCGAAGCTCCCGCAGGTCGGATTCGACGGCGTCGATCACAGTCTGCACGTACTGTTCACGCTGCGGCGTGCGCTGCTTGACGAGACTGTCGATCTCGACGTAGAGCTTCGGGTGCAGCACCGCGAACGAGAGGTCTTCGAGTTCGCTCTTGATCGCCTGGATGCCGAGTCGATTCGCGAGCGGCGCATAGATCTCGAGGGTCTCGGTCGCCTTCTTTGCGGCCTTCTCGGGTGGCACGAAGCCCCACGTCCTGGCGTTGTGCAACCGGTCGGCGAGCTTGATGAGCAGCACCCGGATGTCTTTCGACATCGCGACGATCATCTTTCGGACCGTCTCGGCCTGCGCGGCGTCGCCGTACTTGACCTTGTCGAGCTTGGTCACGCCGTCGACGAGCATCGAGATCTCGTCACCGAACTCCGAGCTGAGGGTCTCGAGGCTGTAGTCGGTGTCTTCGACGGTGTCGTGCAACAGGGCGGCTGCGATCGCGCGCGGGCCGAGGCCGAGATCGGCGAGGATCTGCGCGACGGCGAGCGGGTGTGTGATGTACGGCTCGCCGCTCTGGCGCTTCTGCGACGAATGCGCCTTCTCGGCCACCGCGTACGCGCGCTCGATGACGGCCAGATCGCCCTTGGGATGGTGTGTCCGGACGGTGCGGATGAGTTGCTCGACGCCGTCGCTTCGAGAGGGCGCCCGCGAGAACAGGCGCGGCACCAGACGGCGCAGTGACGATGGCGGCTGGGCGCCCGGAAGGGGCGCTTGACTCGCCTGCGTCATCCGGTCACCTCCGACGTGTGCAACCCGACAATCCTACGCCCGCGGCGGCGGTGTCAGATCTCGCCGAGCTCACGGTCCCGCGTCGTGCGCATGCGCCCGTCGCGGTCGGTGATCGACTCCTCGCCCTCGCGCAGCAGCGAGTAGAGCGGCGCTGCGACGAACAGCGTCGAGTACGCGGCGACGATCGTGCCGACGAAGATCGACAGCGAGATGTCGGTAAGTGTCTGGGCGCCGAGCCACAGCGCTCCGATGAACAGGATCGCGCCGGTCGGCAGCGCCGCGACGACGGTCGTGTTGATCGATCGGACGAGTGTCTGGTTCACAGCGAGGTTGACGGATTCGCCGAACGTGCGACCGGATTCTTCGCTCGTGTTCTCGCGGATCTTGTCGAAGACGACGGTCGTGTCGTACAGCGAGTACGACAGGATCGTCAGGAAGCCGATGACGGCGGCGGGCGAGATCTCGAAGCCGAACAGTGCGTACACACCGATCGTGATCACGAGCACGTCGACGAGACCGACGATCGCGGCGACCGACATCTTCCAGGTGCGGAAGTAGATCGCCAGGATCAGGAAGGTCAACGCGAGGAAGATCGCGAGTCCCCACAGCGACTGACGGGTCACGTCCTCACCCCACGCGGGACCGATGAACGACGAGCTGACCTGCGCCGTTTCGACACCGTAAGCGTCGGCGAGAGCGGCCGTCACGTCACGGGTTTCTTGGTCTTCCATCTGATCGGTCTGGATGCGAACTGCGTCCTGACCGATCGTGGTGACCTTCGTGGTCGCGTCGGGGACGACGCTCTGGACCGCGTCGGTCGCCGTCGCCTGGTCGAGATCGCTGACCCCGTTGACGGTGAACTGCGATCCGCCCGTGAACTCGATCGAGAAGGCGACCGGGCGGAACAGCGGCACGAGTGCCGCGCCGATCACGAGCACGGCGGCGATGATGAACCACAGCCGGCGGCGCCCGACGAACGGGAACGATGTCTTACCGGTGTAGAGGTCGTTTCCGAGCTGATTCATGGAGCGCATCAGTCGTCCCCCTCCGTCGTGCGGCGACTATCGTCCTGTTGCGCGAGCTTGCGCTCCGCGATCGTCTGTCGGCGTTGCGCTTCGCCTCGGGCCTTCGACGACCTGGCTGCCGAGCCCTTGCTCGCCGCCGCGACGGGAGTGCGGAACTGCGCACGCCCACGGTAGACGGCGCCGAGTGCGTCGGGATCGAGCCCCGACAGCGGGTGCCCGCTCCCGAAGAACCGCGTACGGGCGAGCAGCTGCAGCACCGGGTGGGTGAAGAGGATGAAGATGAGGATGTCGATCGCGGTCGTGAGGCCGAGGGTGAACGCGAAGCCCTTCACCGTCGCATCCGCCAGGATGTAGAGCACGACGGCGGCGAGGATGTTGATCGACTTCGAAATGTAGATCGTGCGCTTCGCGCGGCCCCACCCGTCCTCGACGGCACTCGTAATCGACTTGCCGTCGCGCAACTCGTCGCGGATGCGCTCGAAGTAGACGATGAACGAGTCGGCCGTGAAGCCGATCGTCACGATGAGGCCTGCGACGCCGGCGAGCGACAGGCGGAAGCCCATCCGCCACGCCAGGATGCAGAGCGTGATGTAGGTGAGTACGGCCATCACGCCGAGCGAGGCGATGATGACGAAGCCCAGTGCGCGGTACACGACGAGCGAGTAGATGGCGACCAGGGCGAGGCCGATGAGGCCGGCGATGAGGCCGATCTGCAGCTGCTGCGAGCCGAGGGTCGCCGAGATCGAGTTGCTCGACTGCACTTCGAAGCTCAGCGGCAGCGCGCCGTACTTGAGCTGGTCGGCGAGCACCTTCGACGAGTCCTGGTCGAAGCTGCCGCTGATCTGCGGCTTGCCGTCGAGGATGACGGCGTTCATCGTCGGTGCCGAGAGGACGGCGCCGTCGAGCACGAATGCGAACTGATTCTGCGGCGTCGTGCCCGCCTGGGTGAACGCGTAGAGGCGCTGGCTGATCTCGCCGAATGTCTCGGTGCCCTCCGAGTCGAAGACGATGTTGACGACCCACTGACCGTTCTGGCTGTTCACGCCGTTGCTGGCGTCGTCGATCGATTCGCCGGTGATCTCGACCGGGCCGAGGAGATATTTGCCCGCGCCCTCGGCGTCGCACGTGATGAGCGGTTCGCTTGCGGGCTGCGATGCCGGGTCGTTCTCGGTCGATGCGCAGTCGTAGGCGAGGAACTCGGCGTACAGCGCCTCGGTGACCCACGCGAGGTCGCTCGCGCCGGTGGGCTCGGGTGTCGGAACCGCGTTGAGTGTCGGGTCGGGGGTCGGGTACGGGGTCTCGTTGCCGTCCTCGCCGATGTACGTGTTCGTGCCTGCTGTGGTGGCGAGCACGGCACGCAGCTGCAGCTGCGCGGAAGCCTCGATGCGGTTGCGGGTGTCCTCGTCGGCCTCGCCCGGAACCTGGACGACGATCTGGTTGCCGGCCTGGGTCGTGATGTGCGCTTCGCCGACACCCGAGGCGTCGACGCGCTGGCGGATGATCGTGACCGCCTGATCCATCTGCTCGGTGCTCGGCGCCGCTCCGTCCTCGGTCTGGGCTTCGAGGATGATCTGCGTGCCGCCCTGCAGGTCGAGGGCGAGCTCAGGCAGCCAGGAGCTGGCTGGCCCGCCGTCGGCGTCCTTGAAGACGAATGCGCCGAGCGCGTTGATCCCGAACAGGACGGCGGTGACGACGATGAGGCCGGTCAGCGCACGCCAGGCATGGCGGACAGGGGTGGATGTGGCCACGGATGGTCAGCTTTCTGGGAGCACCGCCTGGCGGTGTGGGAACTCAGGCCTTGGGCTTGTCGTCCGTGTCGGGCGCAGCCTCTGCGGCCGGCTTCTCGACGGATTCAGGCGCCGGGGTCGACTCGATGACGTCGTCGCCGGGGATCTGTTCGTCGGCGTCTGCGACCGCTTCGTCCTCGACGATCCGCAGCACGGCCTGGCTGTGCACCTCGACGACCACGCCCGGGGCGAGTTCGACGTGTGCCGACTTCGACAGGTCGTCGCCGTCGTATTCGACGATCGTGCCGTACAGCCCACCCTGCAGGAGCACCTTCGCGCCCGGCAGCATCTTCGCGGCCTTCTCCTCCTGCTCGGCCTTCATGCGCTGCTGGCGACGACGCGAGCTCCAGAACATGAAGACGATGAGGATGAGCAGCAGGATCAGCAGACCGTACTGCGCGAAGAAGCCGGCGAAGCCGTCGGCCTGGGCGGGTGCGGGAGTCGCAGCGAAAAGCATGGGCGCGGAGGCACCTTTCACAAGTGGATGCGCGCAGCGGCGCGCGAAACGATGGCAGGCGAAAGCCTTCAGCGATTATAGGTCATCGAATCTCAGCGCCTCTTCGGCGCGCGGCACCTGCAGATGCTGGTACGCGTCGGGGGTGGCCACCCGCCCACGCGGCGTGCGCCCCAGAAACCCGATCCGCACGAGGTACGGCTCGACGACCGACTCGATCGTCTCCGCCTCTTCGCCGACGGTGACGGCGAGCGTGCCGAGCCCGACGGGGCCGCCCCGGAAGCGACGCACAACGGCATCGAGCACGGCTCGGTCGAGTCGGTCCAGGCCGATGGAATCCACGTCGTAGAGCTCGAGCGCAGCCGACACGTCGTCGATCGTGGCGTCGAGTCCCGCGCGGTGCACGATGACGAAGTCGCGCACGCGGCGCAGCAGGCGGTTCGCGATTCGGGGAGTGCCGCGGCTGCGTCGGGCGATCTCGGCGCGTGCCTCTCGGGGCAGGCGCACATCGAGCATGGATGCCGATCGTGCGACGACCTGTTCGAGTTCGTCGGGTTCGTAATATTCCAGATGCGCCGTGAACCCGAAGCGGTCGCGCAGCGGATTGGGCAGCAGCCCGGCCCGAGTGGTGGCCCCGACGAGCGTGAACGGCGCGAGGTCGAGCGGGATGCTGGTGGCGCCGGCGCCCTTGCCCACCATGATGTCGATGCGGAAGTCCTCCATCGCGAGGTACAGCATCTCCTCGGCGGAGCGGGCCATGCGGTGGATCTCGTCGATGAAGAGCACTTCGCCCGGCATGAGGCTCGAAAGCAGCGCCGCGAGATCACCCGCGTGCTGAATCGCCGGACCGCTCGACAGTCGCAACGGTCTGCCGCTCTCGTGCGCGACGATCATGGCGAGCGTCGTCTTGCCGAGTCCGGGCGGCCCCGACAGCAAGATGTGATCGGCGGGCCGCTCCTGGATGCGGGCGGCGTCGAGCAACAGCTGCAGCTGCCCGCGCACCTTCTGCTGGCCGACGAACTCGGCGAGTGAGCCGGGCCGGAGCGCGCCTTCGACGGCGAGTTCGGTCTCGTCCTCGGCAAGCGCGGGGTCGTGTGCAGCCCTCGCCTCAGACACTGCTCTGCTCCTTCGTCGCCTTCGGGCTTCGCGCCGGGCCGAGCTGAGCGAGCGCGAGCTTCAGGAGTGCCGGCACGGTCGCGGCGTCCGACGCAGCGGTGACGTCGTCGACCACTTCGGTGGCCACGCGTTCGGACCATCCCAAGGCGATGAGCGCTTCGACGACCTGCCGGGCCAGGTCCGGCGCGGCGGACGCCGATCCGGCGGTCGCCGCGGCGCGCGGCAGCGCCTTGAGCTTGCCCGCCAACTGCACGACGATGAGCTTCGCCGTCTTCGGGCCGATGCCGGACACGCGCCGGAACGGTGCGTCGTCCTCCGCCGCGACCGCATCGTGGATCTGATCGGCGGTGAGCGACGACAGCACGCCGAGTGCGGACTTCGGGCCGACCCCCGACACACTCAGCAGGTGCAGGAAGACGGAGAGCTCGTCGCGACCCTGAAAACCGAAGAGCGAGAGCGAGTCTTCGCGGACCACGAGGTTCGTGTGGAGGACGATCTCATCGCCGACGTGGAACTCCCGGGCCAACTGCGGCGTCACCGCGACTGCGTAGCCGACTCCACCGACGTCGACGATCACCGACTCGGCGTCCAGGTGCAGAACGTGACCGCGCAGGGAGGAGATCATGTTTTGAGCCTACGGGCCCCTTCGGACATTTGTTCGAGCGACACGCGTCGTCAGCGCCGGGTGAGCCGCTCGGCATCTGCCCACGCGCGCTGAGCCGGCGTGAGCGCGCCGCCCGTCGGGGTGGCGGCACTCCCCCGTCGCCACGCGTGACACAGGGCCAGTGCGAGCGCGTCGGCGGCGTCTGCGGGCTGCGGGAGCGTGTCCAGTCGCAGCACACGCGCGACCATCGTCTGCACCTGCAGCTTGTCGGCCGAGCCGTAGCCGGTGATCGCTGCTTTGACTTCGGATGGTGTGTGCGTGGCCGCCGGCAGACCGTGCTCGGCCGCGAGCAGGAGTGCGATTCCGCTGGCCTGGGCCGTGCCCATCACGGTGTTGCGGTTGTGCTGTGCGAACACGCGTTCCACCGCGACGACATCCGGACTGTGCGCACCGAGCACGACGCGGATCCCCGCGGCGATCGTCGCGAGGCGACGCTCGATCGGCTCGTCGGGCGCAGAGCGCACGACGCCGACGTGCACGAGCGATGCGGAGCGATCGCGGCGCACATCGACGACCCCGACGCCGCAGCGGGTGAGACCGGGGTCGATGCCGAGAACGCGAAGAGCGGATGCCACGTGTCCACGCTACGCGCGGATCGCGGCATCCGCTCAACGGCGCATGCGTTTCGCCGAGGTCAGTCCTCGTCGTTCTCGAGCTCGGCCTGCACCTCGGCGCTCAGGGCGAAGTTGCTGAAGACGTTCTGCACGTCGTCGCTGTCTTCGAGGGCGTCGATCAGACGGAAGATCTTGCGAGCGGTGTCCGCGTCGATCTCGACTTTGAGGTTCGGCACGAACTCGACATCCGCCGACTCGTAGTCGATGCCGGCATCCTGCAGTGCCGTGCGTACCGTGACCAGATCGGTCGCCTCGGTGACGACCTCATAGCCCTGCGCGTGCGGCTCGACCTCTTCGGCGCCGGCTTCGAGCACGGCGAGCATCACGTCATCTTCGGTGGTGCCCTCGCCGCCGACGACGATGACGCCCTTGCGAGTGAAGTTGTAGGCGACCGAACCGGGGTCGGCAAGCGTGCCGCCGTTGCGGCTGAGCGCGGTGCGGACTTCAGCCGCAGCGCGGTTCTTGTTGTCGGTCAGACACTCGATCATGAGCGCGACGCCATTGGGACCATAGCCCTCGTACGTGATCGACGAGTACTCGACGGACTCGCCGCCGATGCCGGCGCCGCGCTTGATCGCCCGATCGATGTTGTCCTTGGGGACCGAGGTCTTCTTCGCCTTGAGGACAGCGTCGAACAGCGTCGGGTTGCCCTGCAGGTCGGCGCCGCCGAGCTTGGCCGCCACCTCGATGTTCTTGATGAGCTTGGCCCACGACTTGGCACGGCGCGCGTCGATGACCGCCTTCTTGTGCTTGGTCGTGGCCCACTTGGAATGTCCGGACACGGAGCTCCTCTCGAAAAGCCGTCGATCAGTCTACCCGCGGGCGTCGCGTGCGGCCTCGACCCTCGCGCGCACCGTCTCGACCAGCAGTGCGTGGAATCGGTGCTCGCCGGTGACCTCCGGATGGAATGAGGTGCCGATGAGGTCGCCCTGGCGCACCGCGACGATCCGACCGTCGTCCAGCGCCGCCAGTGTCTCGACGCCGGGCCCGGTCTCGAGGACGAGCGGTGCCCGGATGAACACGGCGTGCACGGGCGGGTCGCCGAGCGCCGGGACGTCGAGATCGGTCTCGAACGAGTCGACCTGACTGCCGAAGGCGTTGCGCTGCACCGTGACATCGAGGCCGCCCAAGGTCTGCTGACCGGCGATGCCGTCGGTGATGCGGTCAGCCAGCAGGATGAGTCCGGCGCACGTGCCGTACACCGGCATGCCGCCCGTGATCGCGTCACGCAACGGCTGCTGCATGCCGAACGTGCGCGACAGTTTGTCGATCACGCTCGATTCGCCGCCGGGCAGCACCAGCCCATCGACCTCGCCGAGCTCGGCAGGTCGGCGCACGAGCGTCACGTCCGCGCCGAGTTCGGCGAGCACCTTGGCATGCTCGCGGACGTCGCCCTGCAGGGCGAGCACGCCGATGCGGGTCGCGGTCACCACCCGCGCTCAGCGAGGCGGTGCGGTGCGGGCAGGTCCGACACGTTGATCCCGACCATCGCCTCACCGAGGCCGCGCGAGACGTCGGCGATGACCTTGGCGTCGTCGAAGAACGTCGTCGCCTTCACGATCGCCGCGGCGCGCTCGGCGGGGTTGCCGCTCTTGAAGATGCCCGAGCCGACGAACACGCCATCGGCGCCGAGCTGCATCATCATCGCCGCGTCGGCCGGGGTGGCGACACCGCCGGCGACGAACAGCACGACCGGCAGTGTGCCGGTTTCGGCGATCTCGACGACGAGCTCGTACGGTGCCTGCAGTTCCTTGGCGGCGACGTAGAGCTGGTCCTTCGACAGGGCGCCGAGGGCCGCGATCTCGCCCTTGATCTTGCGGATGTGCTTCATCGCCTCCGAGACATCGCCGGTGCCGGCCTCGCCCTTGGAGCGGATCATGGCGGCGCCCTCGTTGATGCGGCGAAGCGCCTCACCGAGATTGGTCGCGCCGCACACGAACGGCACGGTGAAGTCGTACTTGTCGATGTGGTTCACGTAGTCGGCCGGTGAGAGGACCTCGGACTCGTCGATATAGTCGACGCCGAGCTCCTGCAGCACCTGCGCTTCGACGAAGTGGCCGATGCGGGCCTTCGCCATCACGGGGATCGAGACGGCCTCGATGATGCCGTCGATCATGTCGGGGTCGCTCATGCGCGAAACGCCGCCCTGCGCACGGATGTCGGCAGGCACACGCTCGAGCGCCATGACCGCGACCGCGCCGGCATCCTCGGCGATCTTCGCCTGGTCGGGCGTGACGACGTCCATGATGACGCCGCCCTTCAGCATTTCGGCGAGACCGCGCTTCACGCGCGAGGATCCGGTGGTGGGCGTCGACATGGGCACTCTCCTCGAGCGGTGGAAGGGGATAGGGCTATGGCCTAGGTCAAAAGCTAGCATGGCCCACCACGTAGGCTGATCGTGCGTGAAGGGATGTGACATGACGACGATCTCGGGCAGATCGGCGACGGAGATCGCCGAGAGTGTGCGTGGGCTCGTCGACCGCGGCGTCCTGCGCCCCGACGATGCACTCCCGTCGGTGCGCGCCCTCGCCGAAAACCTCGACGTCAACCGCAACACGGTCGTCGCCGCGTATCGACAGCTGGCGCTGGCAGGCGTGGTCGCAGGTCACGGCCGGGGAGGCACGCGGGTCACGGGGGCGGCGCCCGTCCCGCAGGAGGGCTTCGCCGCCGACAGCGTCCTGCGTGACATCGGCACGGGCAATCCCGACCCGACACGCATCCCGGATCCGTCGGCCGCGCTCACCGCGATGGCCGGCCGACCCGTTCTGTATGGCGAGCCGCTCATCGACCCGGGGCTCGAGCGCTGGGCGCGAGACTGGTTCGCCGACGCGGCCCAGGCCTCCCCTGACCTCGCCCTGACGATCACCGGCGGCGCATCGGACGCGATCGAGCGGCTGCTCACCGGGGCACTCACCCGCGACGACGCGGTCGCCCTCGAAGACCCGTGCTTCCTCTCCAGCATCCACACCGTGCGGTTGGGCGGATACCGTCCGCTGGCGGTGCCCGTCGACGACGAGGGCATGACCGTCGACGGGCTGCGGTCGGCCTTGGCGGCCGGTGCCCGGGCCGTCGTCTGCACCCCGCGAGCCCAGAATCCGACGGGTGCGAGCACGAGTGCCGCGCGTGCCGAGGCGCTCCGCGCCGTGCTTGCCGACCACCCGTACGTGCTGGTGATCGAAGACGACCACTTCTCGCTGCTGTCCTCACAGGACTACCACTCGATCATCGGACCCGACCATCGCCGCTGGGCGCTCGTGCGATCGGTCTCGAAGTTCCTCGGCCCCGACATGTGTCTGGCCGTGACGGCATCCGACCCCGACACTGCAGAGCGCCTGGCGCAGCGGCTCACGCCCGGCACGACGTGGGTGAGCCACCTGCTGCAGCGGCTGGTGCACGCGCTCATGACCGACCCGTCGGTCGTGCGGCAGATCGCGGATGCCGGCGCCCACTACCGCGCGCGCAACAGGACGTTCGTCGGCGCGCTCCACGATGTCGGCCTCGATGCGAGCGTCGGCGATGGTCTGAACGTCTGGGTGCCGCTGCCGCTGCCAGGCCGCACCGTCGCGGACCACCTCATGCGCCGCGGCTGGCTCGCCCGGCCCGGTGACGAGTTCGTGCTTGCAGCGTCGAGCGTCGCCCAGCACCTGCGACTGACCGTCCACGATCTCGGCGATGCCGATCAGCGTCGCCTGGCGGCAGACATCGCCGCCGCCGTCTCGAACCCGAAAGTGGGATGATCCTCCGATGAAGATCCTGTCCATCCAGTCCGCTGTCGCATACGGTCACGTGGGCAACTCGGCCGCCGTCTTCCCGCTGCAGCGGATCGGCGTCGAAGTGCTGCCCGTCTACACGGTGAACTTCTCCAACCACACCGGGTACGGGGCGTGGCGAGGACCGCTCATCGCCCCCGACGACGTGCGCGAGGTCATCACAGGGATCGAAGAACGCGGCGCGTTCGGCGACATCGATGTCGTCCTCTCGGGCTACCAGGGCAGCGAGGGCATCGCCGATGTCATCCTCGATGCAGTCGCTCGGGTCAAGTCCGCCAACCCGAGTGCCGTCTACTCGTGCGACCCGGTAATGGGCAATGCAAAGTCGGGCTGCTTCGTGGCGCCCGCCATCCCGATCCTGCTCCGCGAGAAGGTCGTGCCGGCCGCCGACATCATCACGCCCAACCAGTTCGAACTCGGGTTCCTGACCGGCACCGAGCCGAACGATCTGGCATCCACCCTCGCCTCGGCAGACGCGGCCCGGGCGATGGGGCCGTCGACGGTGCTGGTCACGAGCGTGGAGCGGCCCGACCGGCCGGAGGGCACGATCGAAATGCTCGCCGTCACACCCGACGGCGCGTGGATCGTGCAGACGCCGCACATTCCGATGAAGGCGAACGGCTCCGGCGACGTCACCGCGGCGCTGTTCACGGCGCACTACCGCGCGAGCGGTGATGCCGCCGACGCGCTCGCGAAGACGACGTCGAGTGTGTGGGATCTGCTCGACAACACCCACCGTTCGGGGCAGCGCGAACTGCAGCTCATCGAGTCGCAGGACGCGTATGCCCACCCGCGCATGCAGTTCGACGTGACGCAGGTCCGCTGAGGCCGCCGGCTACGAGCCGTAGACCTCGTCGAACGCGGCTTCCCAGCCGGGAGCGTCGTCGGGGCAGATGAAGCCGGTGCCGAACACCATGATGCTCACGAGGTTGCGCTCACCCGCCTCCCGCTCTCGTCCTTCGAGATCTCCGAGCACCGTCTGGAAGATCGGTGAGCTCGTCACGTGCGCGTCCAGCAGCGCGGCGTCGACGTCGTGGCCGTTGAGGATGGCGGTCTCGCAGGCATCCACCGCGGCTGCGAGATAGATGGTCTCGTGCTGCTCGGTCCAGGCGACGCCTTGACTCTCGAGGTACTCGCGCTGCTGCGCAATGAACTCCTTCTGCTCCGGCGTGACGGCGACCAGCATGCTGCTGTCGGTGGGCAGCTGCTGCTCGGCGAGGAAGCGGTCGCGTTCGGCGAGGGCCTCGGCCGTTCCGTCGGTGACGCTGTCGGTCGGCGTCGGTGTGGGCGAAGCCGACGTGCTCGTGTCCGGTTCCGTGGTCGTGTCGGGCTCGGGCGATGCGTTCGTTCCACAGCCGGCGAGTCCGGCCGTCAGGAAGGCGGCTGCCACCAGCAACGTCGCGTTTCGATGGCGCATGGATGATCCTCTCGTCACGTCCAAGCTAGCCACGCGCAAATACCTGCCCCCGCGATTGTCCACAGTCGGGCAGCGGCCGCGTGCGCGTCCTCGTCAGGCGGGCCAGGCGGCGGTGACGGCCTCGCGCACTTCGCCGAGCAGCTGCGGCAACGCCTTCGTCTTCGCGATGATGGGGAAGAAGTTCGCGTCCGTGGCCCATCGCGGGACGACGTGCTGGTGCAGGTGCGCGTCGACGCCTGCGCCGGCGACCCGACCCTGGTTCATGCCGAGGTTGAACCCGTCGCACCGCGAGACCTCACGCAGCACCCGCATGGCGGTCTGCGTGAGGGCGCCGATCTCAGCGACTTCCTCCACCGTCGCCTGGTCGTACGTGGCGATGTGACGGTACGGACACACCATCAGGTGGCCCGAGTTGTACGGGTACAGGTTGAGGATGACGTAGGCGGTCTCACCGCGCGCGACGATCAGACCGTCCTCGTCGGAGCGCTGCGGGGCGGCGCAGAACGGGCACTCCTCGCGCAGCGGCTCGGGGCCCGCCTGGATGTATGCCATCCGGTGCGGCGTCCACAGCCGCTGGAACTCGTCGGGGACGCCGGCGAGGTGGTCTGCGGGTTCGCTGCGCACGTCTCCGGCGTCCCCGACGGTCACGGCAGGTCCTCGGCGGTGTCGACGAGGGTGTGGTTTGCGATCGCGGCGGTGATCTTGGCGATCGCCTCGTCGATCGGGATGCCGTTGGTCTGCGAGCCGTCGCGGAAGCGGAACGACACGGTGCCGGCGGAGCGGTCCTGCTCCCCCGCGATCAACTGGATCGGCACCTTCCCGGTGGTGTGGGTGCGGATCTTCTTCTGCATCCGGTCGTCGGAGTGGTCGACCTCGGCGCGCACGCCCGCGACCTTCAGCCGCTGCACGACGTCGTCGAGGTACGGCCCGAAGGCCTCGGCCACCGGGATGCCGACGACCTGCAGCGGCGCGAGCCACACCGGGAACGCGCCCGCATAGTGCTCGAGCAGGATCGCGAAGAACCGCTCGATCGACCCGAACAGTGCCCGGTGGATCATGATCGGACGGTGCTTCTCACCGTCGGGGCCGGTGTACTCCAGCCCGAACCGCTCAGGAAGGTTCGGGTCGACCTGCACGGTCGACAGCTGCCAAGTGCGTCCGATGGCGTCGCGGGTCTTCAGGTCGATCTTCGGACCGTAGAACGCCGCCTCGCCGGGCACCTCGGTGAGCTTGAGCCCGCTTGCGACCGCGACGTTTCGCAGGGCCTGGGTCGAGTACTCCCAGAACTCGTCGGTGCCGATCCACTTGGCCTTCTCATCGTCGCGCATCGACAGTTCGAGCTCGAAGTCGTCGAGACCGAAGTCGCGCAGCATCGAGATCACGAACGCCAGCACCCGAGTGGTCTCGGCCTCGAGCTGGTCGGGGGTGACGAACAAGTGCGAGTCGTCCTGGGTGAATCCGCGCACCCGGGTGAGCCCGTGAAGGGCGCCGGAGAGCTCGTTGCGGTACACGGTGCCGTTCTCGGCCAGACGCATCGGCAGGTCGCGGTAGCTGCGTGCGCGCTCCTTGTAGATGAGGATGTGCATCGGGCAGTTCATGGGCTTCAGGTAATAGTCCTGGCCCTTCTTGACGACGGTGCCGTCCTCATCCACCTCTTCGTCCATGACGATCGGCGGGAACATGCCGTCCTTGTAGGTGACGAGGTGATTCGAGGTGAGGAACAGGTCCTCCTTCGAGATATGTGGGGTGTACACGTAGGTGTAGCCGCCCTCGACATGACGCTTGCGCGCGTGCTGCTCCATCTCGCCGCGGACGATGCCGCCCTTGGGATGCCAGACGCTCAGGCCCGACCCGATCTCGTCGGGGAACGAGAACAGGTCGAGCTCCTTGCCGAGCTTGCGGTGGTCGCGCTTGGCGGCCTCTTCGAGCCGGGTCTGGTAGGCGCGCAGCTCGTCCTTGGTCGGCCACGCGGTGCCGTAGATGCGCTGCAGCTGCGGGTTCTTCTCGCTGCCGCGCCAGTAGGCGCCGGCGATGCGGGTGAGGTCCCAGCCGTTGCCGATCATGCGGGTTCCGGGCACGTGCGGACCGCGGCACAGGTCCTTCCACGCGGTCTCGCCGTCGCGGGTCACGTTGTCATAGATGGTGAGCTCGCCTGCGCCCACCTCGACCGAGGCGCCCTCGGTCTTCTCTGCGCCGCCGCCTTTGAGGCCGATCAGCTCGAGCTTGAACGGCTCGTCTGCGAGCTCGGCGCGGGCCTCGTCGTCGGTGACCACGCGGCGGACGAAGCGCTGGTTCTCGCGAACGATGCGCTCCATCTCCTTCTTGATGGCCTTGAGGTCTTCGGGAGTGAACGGCTCGTCGACACCGAAGTCGTAGTAGAAGCCGTCGACAACGGGCGGGCCGATGCCGAGGTTCGCCTGCGGGCGGATGCGCTGCACCGCCTGCGCGAGGACGTGCGCGGTCGAATGGCGCAGGATCGACAGTCCGTCTGGGCTGTCGACGGTGACCGGCTCGACCGCGTCATCCGCGGTCACGACGGTGGCGAGGTCCTTCAACTCGCCGTTCACGCGCAACGCGACGACGGAGCGATCGGGAAAGAGGGTGAATCCGTCGGCCGGGTAGGTGACGTCCGACGGGATGATGACGTCAGTCAAGGGAGTGTCTCCAGGTGGGTGGCTCGGTCAAGGCTACTCAGCTTCGAGCGCACGCCGCGCTCTGCCCGCTCAGGCCTGACGCGTTCGCGTGCCGACGCACGACCAGACGGCCTTGCGCATCGGGCGACGTTCCATGGCGTCAGTCTACCGCTCGCGCGCCGACGTGCTTGAGCGCTTCGCGGCGGCTCAGCGGGCTGAGCGGATGGGTGGCTGCGAAGTCGCGGACCCAATCCGGGTGCGCGCGCGCCGCGTCGCGCAGCGCCCACCCGACCGCCTTGCGGATGAAGAACTCCGGGTCATCGATGTTCGGGGTGATGACGGCGTCGAGGAGCTCGAGGTCGACCCGCTCCTTGCGTCCGAGTTGCGAGATGATCGCGATGCGCCGCAGCCACATGTCCTCGCCGATGCTCCACCGGCGCGCGATCTCAGCCGTCTCCGCGGGATGTCGATCGTGCAGTTCCTGCATACGGGAGGCCAGGTCGTCGCTGAAATCCCACCACCGGCCGGTCGTGGCCATGTGTTCGATGAGCGGAACCGATGCCAGGTCGGCGCGGGCCTTCGGCGCGCCCAGCATCATCATCGCCGCATAGCGCTCCTCGCGATGGGTCGCGGCATCCCACAGCTCCCGGGCGACAACGAGGACGGCAGCGGCGTCCGGCAGCGTCTTGGCGGCGGCGCGCGCGAGCCGGCGCACTTGCGGCACTGTGACACCGAGGAACGGCATCACCGACTTCATGTAGGCCTGCTGGCCCGGTGCGCGGGCGGGGTCGGCGGCGGCGCGCAACTCGGCGCGGAGCTGCGCGACGGTCGCCGTCATTGCGCGACGGTGACGTCGACCTGGATCTCCCCGGCGAGCCGCTCGAGCGCCTCGGTGAGCCGGCCGGCGGCGTCGCTGTCGGGGATGCGCACATCGACGACGGCTTCGAACAGGGTCCCGCCCGCCATGGGCGCCTCGAGCGTGCGGCTGCGGAAGCCGTCGATCGAGAGGGCGTGCGCGGTGATGGCGGCGGTCACGTCGCGCACGATGCCGGGACGATCATTGCCGAGCACCGTGAACTGCAGCTCGCGCACATCCCCTGCCACAGGTGTGCCGGTGCCGCTGTGCGCCGTGACCCGCAGCATCCCGTCGAGTTCCTGCACGGCAGCCGTCAACGCGTCGACGTTCGCGTCGGGCACGGAGACCAGCACGATGCCGGCGAACGCGCCGGCGAGCTCGGCGAGCTCGCTACGCTCCCAGTTGCCGCCGTGCGCGGCGATGCGTTCGGCCAGGGCGCCGACCAGGCCCACCCGGTCATCTCCCACGACGGTCAGTACGAGCTGTGCCATGTGCCGAGCCTACGGGGTCAGGCCACCGCCCGGGGTGCGCCGACCGGCGGGCTCTGGCACGATCGGTGGCCATGAGGATGCCGATCGGTCGCTATCTGGAATTGCTGCTCGACGCGTGTGCCGACGATGGCGGTGGTGTCGCGGACTACATCCCCGAGCTGGCGGCGGCCGATCCGGATCGGGTCGCTGTCGCGCTGGCGACCCCGGACGGCGAGGTGTACGCCGCGGGCGATGCGGACCTCGAGTTCACGATCCAATCGATCTCGAAGCCGTTCACCTACGCGCTGGCGATCGCCGACCGCGGCCTCGACGAGGTGCTCGAATCGATCGACGTGGAACCGTCCGGTGACGCCTTCAATGAGATCTCCCTCGACGAGGCGACCGGCAGGCCGCGCAACCCGATGATCAATGCCGGGGCGATCGCCGCGCACGGGCTCGTCGAAGGCGCCGACCAGGACGAGCGCGACCGCCGCATCCTCGACTTCTACTCCGAGATCGCGGGCCGGCGACTGCGCATCGACGAGGCCGTGTTCGAATCGGAACTGTCCACTGCAGACCGCAACACCGCGATCGCGTACATGCTGCGCACCGTCGGCACGCTCGAACAGCCGCCGCTGGAGGTCGTCCGCGGATACACCCGTCAATGCTCGGTCGCCGTCACCGTGCGCGACCTCGCCCGGATGGCCGCGGTGCTGGCCGCCGGCGGTCGCACACCCTCCGGTTCGCGCGTGCTCTCCCCCGAGGTCAATCGTCAGGTGCTGAGCGTGATGGCCACGTGCGGGATGTACGACGCGGCCGGCGACTGGCTGACCCATATCGGCATCCCTGCAAAGAGCGGGGTCGCCGGCGGTCTCGTCGGCGTGCTGCCCGGGCAGGTCGGCATCGCCGCGTTCTCGCCGCGGCTGGACGAGCACGGCAACAGCGTGCGCGGGGTGCGGATCTTCGAACGACTCAACCGCGACATGGGGCTGCATCTGATGGATGCCGCCGAGGTCGCGCCGGCGGTCGTGCGCCGGCGGCTGCACGACGGTATTCCGGTGCTCGAGGTGACGGGCGATCTGCGGTTCGTCGAGGCTGAGCGCGTGCTGCGCACGTTCGCCGAGGAGCGCGAGGGCGAGGATGTCGTCGTGGTGGATCTCACCCATGTGCACCACGTCAACGACGTCGCCCGCCGGTTGCTGCTGGAAGGCATCCGCCGGCTCAATGCCGACGGTCATCCCGTGCGACTGGTCGACCCCGATCGCGTGCTGGGGTCTGCTGAGGCCGGAACCGGTGAGATCGTGCATGGCGAGCAGCCGCGCGGCGGGTACGTGCCCGACCGCTACGAGGACGCCGGAGCGGCCACCCGCGGGTGAATAAGAAAACCCCCGGCCGTGGCCGGGGGTTTCGGTGGTGCGCGATACTGGGATCGAACCAGTGACCTCTTCCGTGTCAGGGAAGCGCGCTACCGCTGCGCCAATCGCGCCTATACAGGCTCTTCAGTTGCAAGAGTGGAGGTGGCGACGGGATTCGAACCCGTGTAAACGGCTTTGCAGGCCGGTGCCTAGCCTCTCGGCCACGCCACCGCGTGTGGTTCGGACCCACGTGACGTGGTTCCTCCGAGGAGGAATCCCCGCACTCGAGCGGATGACGAGACTCGAACTCGCGACCCTCACCTTGGCAAGGTGATGCGCTACCAACTGCGCTACATCCGCGTGCTCCCGGATCTCTCCGGGCGCTTGAATGACTTTAGCCGACGATCGGCGCTCTGCAAAACCGGGAGCGTCCCGCGCGTGTCTGGCTCAGTATCGGGGCGCCGCCGGTTACCCGAAGTACTGCTCCAGCGTGTGGAAACCCCCGCGGTGATAGTCGGCCGCGACCTCTCTCCCGACATACCGGAGATGCCAGGGCTCAGAGGTGTAGCCGGTGATGTCGGTGTAGCCCTTCTCGTACCGAACAACGAATCCGTACCTCCACGCATTGGCGGCGACCCACTTCTGCTGTCGCGTTCCCGCGAAGGAATAGATCGATCCGCAACCGCTGCCGCATGCGACGACGTCGACGGTGAATCCCGTCTGGTGCTCGGAGTGTCCGGCCCTCGCTGAGTGCAGATCTGCCCAGGTGCGACCGTTGGATGCCACGTAGCCTGCGTAAAGGGACTTCTGCGTCGCATAGCTGCGGTAGGCGCTGGTGAGGCCGAGGCGCCCTGCGCCGGCAGTCGACGCGCCCGAGCGCAGCTTCTGGAACGCGGTCGCGGCTTCCTTTCGCAGCAGGTACCCCGTGCCCGACACGTACTGCAGGTCGGAGGGACGGTACGACGTCGGACGCAGCGCGTTCTTCTTGTTCGCGACAACCCACGTGCTCGACGGGTCAGTGGTACTGCGGCACGGTGTCACTCGCGCGACGAGGCCACGGAGCATCCGAGGAGACCCGACGACGGCGACGCCATGCGCATCGACCGCGCGCACGGCCGATTGCAGGTGCCGGTCGGCGCAGATCCGCCCGCTGAGCACGAGCGGCGATCGGCGGACGATGGCGTATGTCAACCCCGCCATCGCGCCGCGGTAGTCGGTGGTGTTCGCGACGATGACGCGATCGGCCGACTCGGGGAAGCGTCGAGCCATGACGGCGGACATCTCCGACGCGCTGTCGGCCTTCAACCGGACGACTTCCAGACCGGACCGTGCGAACTGCCGATAGATGCCGCTGCTCACCGAGTCCGGGTTGCCGACCAGCACGACGCGCTTCGCCCCAAGATCGCTCACGAGGTCGAGCGTGCGCTCGGGCACACGGTCGGCGAGCCCGTCGACGGCGATCAGCGGCTCACCACGCGCCGCAGCGAGCGCACCACCGACGAGCGCATTCGCGAAGCTCCGGCCTGTAGCGATGAACACTTCGCTCTCGTTCGTGAACGCTGACCGTACGAGCGCTCGCGAAGTGCCATATCGATTCGAGCCGGCGATCCGTTCGACGGAGGGAGCGAGCTTCTGCACTCGTTCTTCTGTGCGCGCGGAGATCGTGCCGGTGCCACCGACGATGATGAGGCGATCCGGGCGCAGGCGCCTGATCTCTTCGACGACCGAAACCGGAATGCCGTCGCGCCCGACGAGAAGCATCGGGCCGCCGAGCGCGGCCGCCACCGGCGCCGCGCTCAGTGCCTCGGTCGAGGAGTCTTGGCTCACCAGGAGGACGACGGGGGCCGTCTGGCCTTCGGGACGGGCTCGCTGCGATGCCGCTACGCTCGTGGTCGTTTCGGCGTCGCCGACAATGCGGCCTGTAGCCCGCGTTGCGGCATCGGCGGCCGAACCCGGTACGACGACCAGCAAGGCGGTCACAACGGCGACGGCGGCGATCACACCCGCTGCACGACGGAACAAGCTGCCCATGACTCCCCCAGGTACGACTGACCGGTCGCTCCTCGACCCGATTACGTCACCGCGCTGGCATCCTATAAGCTTGGTGCTCGGCCCGCAGGGGCCACGGGCGATTGGCGCAGTTGGTAGCGCGCTTCCTTCACACGGAAGAGGTCATCAGTTCGAGTCTGGTATCGCCCACAGGATTTAGCCCCGGAATCACGCGGAAGCCGCGAACGACCGGGGCTTTTTCGTGCCCTCAGAAGCGGGCTGTGTGGACAGAATCGCCGGTTGTGTGGACAGCGTGTCGGGCACGATGCGCTCGGCACGGTCCGCCGCCTCCGTCTGCGCGCCCAGCGATACGTGCGCGTAGATGGCGGTGACGTGGGCCTGTGCGTGGCCCAGTCGGGTTGCGATTAGGAAGCCGTCAGCCCCCGTCTCGCGCAGGTGGGTCGCGTGCAGGTGACGGAACCCGTGGAGGCGCATCGGGGTGAGCCCTGCGCGCTTCGCAATCACCGCGAGTTGCTTTGACGGGTACTCGGGCATGATCGGGTGACCGTCCGCGGTGGTGAACACTCGGCCGGACTCCTCCCATGCTTCACCCGCCGCGACTCGTGCGGCGTTCTGTGTGAGCCGCTGGGCCCTGAGCGCGCGGAGTGCACGCGGTCCCAGCCCGACCTCTCGCCCCTGCCCGGCGCGGCTCTTCGCCGTGCCCTCGGAGACGTTCGCGCCGTACTCTCCGCCGCGGCGCGCGACCTGGACGCGGTTGGTGTTCACGCGGAGCACCTTCCCGCCCATGTCCACGTCCGACCAGCGGAGCCCGGCGAGTTCGCCGCGACGGAGGCCGGTGTACAGGGCGAGTTCGTAGAAGTGGAGCATGCTCGACTCCTTCGCCGCGGTGAGGAACGCGGACGCCTGGTCTGGGGTCCACAGCGTCTTGTCCTTCGCCTGGACGGTCGGCAACTCCACCAGCCGGGCAGGGTTCGCGATGATCGTTTCCGCGCGCTCGGCGGCCGACAGGGCCGACTTCAGAACGGTGATGATCTTGGCGACCGACTGAGCCCCGCGAGACTTCGCCATGTCGTCTACGAACGCCTGAACGTCCGCGCGGCGGAGTTCGGTGAGCGGGATGGATGCGACCCGGTGGCCCAGGATCACACCCACATACAACTCGTAGACCGCGAGGGTGCTGGGCTTCAGTGTCCGGCCCATCGTCTCGCGCCGCTTCAGCCACGTCGGCAGGTACGTCGTCAGCGTCTCCCGCGTGGGGGTGAGTCGCTGGCCGTCGAGTGACGCGCGCAGGTAGGGCTTGGCCCACTCCTCGGCGGCACCCTTCGACGCGAACCCACCTTTGCGGATGCGCTGGCGCTCCTGGTTGTGTGTGGCGGGCTGGTTCACGAACACCGCCCAGGTGCCGTGTCTCGGGTTGCTCAACTTCGGGCACTTCGCGCCCAGTTGCTTGCCGTCCTCGCGGCATCCACAGCGGCGCTGATAGTGCGCCGTCGTTCCTTTCATGGGGTTCTTCCCTTCTCCCCCGGCAACTGGCCGGGTGGTCGATGGGCTCCCGGTCAGATCGTGCCGACCTCGGGAGCGTTGCCGCGCTTGTGGCGGAGAATGTCGCGGCGCGCGGTCGCCGTCAAACTGTGGATGCTGGCGGAGTCGCCCGCGAGAGTTTCGGCGGCGATCTGAGCGCCGCGAATCATCCCGCCGATCACGCCCAGACTCTTCGCCAGTTCCTCGGCCTTCTCTATGTGGTCGAGTACCGCACGGCCGACCTCAAGCAGATACTCCTCCGGTGCGTCGGGGTGCGTACCTGAGTCCTGGAGTGCGCTTCGCGGCACGTTCTCGCCGTTGTCCATGCGGATGCTCTCGACACCGACGGGGATCAGCATTAGGCGTGAGACGGGCTTACCGAGCGCGCGCGCGAACAGCACCAAGTCGTCCATTGTGAAGTTGCGTTCGCCGCGCTCCGCTTCGCTGACGCGGTTCACGGACCACGCACGCTTGCTTGGGTCCAGGGTCTTCAGCCGCTCAGCGAACGCGGCTTGACCTTCCTGAACGCCGCTCTTGCGGAGGGTTTTGATGTTGTGCGCGATGATCTCTCGCATCGTCATCGTGCTCGGAATCTCCGGTTCCACCCTGTAACCCTTCAATCGGTATTCGAGAACTCTCGAAACCCAGACTACCGGAAATGCCGCCATTTGTGTGGTACAACTGTTCCGACAGCGCATCCGCCTGGAGGGTATGGGCGCTGAACGGGGCGACACCCCGACCAGGAGTCGGAGTCGCTAGCACCGTGACCAGGTAGAGCCAGGCGCGGGCCGCAATCACTCATCTGCGAGCCGCCTGGAGCCCTCCATGCTTTCGACGTCATCTGTCCGTCTCGACCTCCCCGACCCTCTCCCGGTGACACTCACCGTCGAAGAGGCCGCGCGAGTCCTCCGCATCGGGCGCAACAGCGCCTATGAGGCCATCGCCCGCGGCGACATCCCGTCCGTGCGCATCGGCGGGCGCGTCCTCATCCCATCGGCGCGTCTCCTCGCGCTCTTCGGAGTGGAGGTCACCGAATGAGGGTCCTCGGGTGCGTCTCCCTCGACCTCGCACGGTCCCGCACCGCTTACGACACCCGCCGCGCCATCCGGCACGCGCTCGACGGCCTCCAGCCCGGCGACACCGTGCGCATCAACGTCGGCCGCAACAGCGTCCCCGCAGACGTAGCCGACCTCATCCCCGACACCGCAACCGTCCAGGTCACCGGCCCTGACGCCTACACCGTCCGCGCCTGGCGCGCCGCACTCGGAGGCGACCGGTGAGCCGCGAACTGCTGGTCACGCCCCTCGCGATGATCCAGCCCGAACCCGTCACCTGGGCTGTGCGGGACCAGATTCCTACGCACACGATCACGATCCTCGCCGGAGCGGCCGGCATCGCGAAGTCCACCATCCTCGCGCACTACATCGCCCGATGGACGCTCGGCGGGTCGGTCGGTGACTTCACCGGCCCGTCGCCCGTCGCGATCATCAACGGAGAGGACGACCTGGCCCGCGTGCTGGTGCCGCGCCTCATCGCGGCCGGGGCCGACCTCCGCCACGTCCACGCCATCGACGGCGTGCGCGTCACCGACGAGAACGGCGAAACGTGGGTGTCCGGCGCGACCCTCGCGGACGACCTCCCCCGCATCCGCCACACCATCCAGGAACTCGGCGTGCGCGTCCTCATCGTGGACCCCATCATCAGCCTCATGTCCGGCGACTCCCACCGGCTGGAGGACGTGCGCCGCAACCTCGACCCCCTCGCATCAATGGCCGCTGACCTCGGCATCGCCATCGTCTGCGTCGCCCACTTCAACAAGGGCGGGGGCCGCGCCGGAGAGAAGGTGTCCGGGTCCCACGCATTCCGCGACATCGCCCGCTCCCTCCTGGTCCTCGCCGTCGATGAAGAGACAGACGACCGCATCCTGAGCGTCGAGAAGAGCAACTACAGCGCCCGGAAACCCTCCCTCGCGTTCAGCGTCGAATCCGCCGCCGTGCCGCTCCCAGACGGCTCCACAGCCACAGTCGGCCGCGCCCGACTCCTCGGAGAAACGTCCCTCACCGTCCAGGACCTCCTCAACCGCGACACGAGCACCCTCGGAGACGTGTCCACCCAGATCGTCGCCGCCGTCAGCCACGCCGCCGAACCTGTCAGCGCCCGCGAAGTCGCCGCCGAAGTCGGAGAACCTGAAGACAAGGTGTCCCGCTACCTCCGCCGCCTCACCGAATCCGGCCGCATCCAACGCGCCGAACGCGGCCGATTCGCACCCCTCGGCTGGCAACCGGACACCGAAACGGACACCACACACACGGCGTCCGAAGTGTCCGAACTGTCCGGATTCCACACCCTCGCGCGAGAGCAAAATGTGTCCTCTCTCTCCGCTTCACAGGACCAACCGGACACACCGGACAGATAGGACGCACCGTGCGACTGTCCGAAACACCGTCCGAAGCCAACAGGAAGGAGAGCACCGTGAGCGATCACGCATGGCTCGACAACATCATCAACACCGGCCAACTCCCCACCCACTACGGCACCCGCAACGACCTCCGCCGCGAGATTCAGGACAATGCCGCACAGATCGAAGCCATCGCTTCGTCCTCTTCCTTCCGCACGCGGTCCCAGGAGTCCACACAGTCGGCCGGTGATGGCGCTGAGGGCCTGTCCACACGTCGTCCACACGCCGCGGAATCTCGCGGCTCTGAGGTCCAGGATTTCCCCACGGAGGAAGAGGGCACGGTGCGAGAGGATCGCACGCGACCGCACGGCATCCGCCCCTCGGCGGCTGTGCTGGAGGCGCGTCGAGAGGCTATGCGGGCTGACCGGGCACGGCAGAACGTTGGCAAGCATGCGTGGCCTGTCATCCGCATCCTGGAGCGCCATCTGCCGGTCGTCGGCGCGGCTGTCCGGGACTACACACGGGCCGCGAACGATGAGGCACGCGCCTATCGTCAGTACGCCCGCGCCCTCGCGGCTGACCTCGCGGCGCTGGAGGGCGACCAGTGAGCCGGTGCGGCGGGTGTGCGCACCCTGAGCGTGAGGCCCTGGACGCGGCGCTGGTGTCGGGGCAGACGGACACAGCGGTGGCTGAGCGATTCGGGCTGACTCGTGACGCGGTGGGGCGGCATCGTCGCGGGCACCTGTCCCCTGCGCTGAAAGCGGTGGCGGCGGAGCGGGAGACGGCGGGGGCACGGACGGCACTGGACCGGCTGGAGGCTCTGCATGATCGGGCGGAGCGGGTGCTGGCGGCGGCTGAGGCTGAGGGGAAGGCGGCGCTGTCGCTTCAGGCGATCCGGGAACTCCGGTCCACGGTTGAACTGATCGCGAAGTTGACGGGTGAACTGGACGACCGGCCCCAGGTGCAGGTGCTGAATGTCACGGCGTCCCCTGAGTGGGATGCGCTCCGCGGTGTGGTGCTGACCGCGCTTCGGCCGTTCCCGGAGGCGGGGCGGGCTGTGGCGCTGGCGTTGGAGGCGGGGTCGTGAGTGAACTGGGGCAGGACCTCGCGGCGGCGCTGGACCCGGTGGTGTTCGGGCGGCGGCTGGGGTTCGATGCTGAGCCGTGGCAGGAGCGGCTGTTGCGGTCGTCGTCGGCGCGGACGCTGGTGCTGTGTGCCCGGCAGGTGGGGAAGACGCAGACGACGAGCATGAAGGCTCTGCATGTGGCGGTGTTTGAGCCGGGGTCGCTGGTGCTGATTATCTCGCCGTCTCAGCGTCAGTCGGACGAGATGCTGTTGCGGGTGAAGGCCCTCTATCGGGGGTTGGGGCGGGCGAAGCCGTCGCGGGATTCGGGGTCGGAGTTGGTCCTGGAGAACGGGTCGCGGATCGTGAGTCTGCCGGGCACGGAGGGCACTTCGCGCGGCTTCAGTGGGGCGCGACTGATCGTGCTGGATGAGGCGTCCCGTGTGGAGGATGACATTTTCGCGTCGGTGCTTCCGATGGTGGCGAGTGATGGGGCGATCTGGGCTCTGTCTACGCCGTGGGGTCGTCGGGGCTGGTTCCACGCTCTGCATGAGGACCCGGTGAACGGCTGGGAGCGGCACAAGGTGACGGTGTACGAGTCGGCCCAGTACACGCCCGCGAGGATCGCGGAGGTTCGGGCGGCTCTGGGGTCGTTCACGTTCGCGTCGGATTACGAATGCGAGTTCGGGGACACGGATTCGCAACTGTTCGGCACCGAACTGGTGCGCGCGGCGTTCTCGCCGCTGGTCAAGGGATTGGAGTTGCCATGAGTTCGTACACGGTGGGCCTGGACCTCGGGCAAGGGCAGGACTTCTCTGCCCTGGTGGTGGTGGAGCGGGTGCTGGTGTTGCCGCCGCTGGTGAGCGTGGGCGCGTTCTGGCGGGCACCGCAACTGATCGGCCCGTCGATCCGGGAGGAGCGGCATGTGCGGCACCTGCGGCGCTGGGAACTGGGGACGCCGTATCCGGCGATCGTGGACGACGTGGCGACGATGATGCGCGCGGACGCCATGCGGGACGGCCTCCTGTTCATCGACCGGACGGGCGTGGGCCGCGCGGTGTTCGACATGTTCGTGGAGGCGTGGCAGGCGGAGGAGTTCGGCGCGTCGTATCCGCTGGGCGTGACGATCACGGCGGGGGCGAAGCGGAACGGCATGCACGTCCCGAAGTCTGACCTTCTCGCGGCGATTCAGGTTCCCCTTCAGCAGGGCACTCTGCGGGTCGCGGACGGGCTGGCGTTGGGGCCGGTGCTGGAGCGCGAACTGGTGTCGTTCCGGCAGAAGATCAGCGACTCCGGGCGGGACACGTTCGATCTACAGCGGCGTGCCGGTGAGGGGCACGGCGACCTGGTGACGGCGCTGTCTCTGGCGCTGTTCCAGGACAACACAATTTCTCGGCCGGAAGTGGTCGAGAACACCGATGCTCTGAAGGGAGCAAGCAATGACTGACGATGTGAAGGACGACGACCTGGCGGCGCTCCCCTCGGAGCGGCTGGCGGAGATGCTCCGAGAGAAGCGGCGCGCGGAGGCGGCTGTGCGCTCCCGGCTCCGCGAGGTCGAGACGGAGCGGGATGCGCTGTCGGAGCGGGTGACGGCGTGGCAGGGTGACCGGTTCGCGGCGCTGGCGAAGGACGGCCGCGTGGTGGAGTCCGCTGTGAAGGACGTTCAGGCTCTGGTGCCGTTGGAGTCGGTGCTGGATGAGGCGGGCCTGGTGGACGCGGAGAAGGTGTCGGAGGCGCTGATCGGCCTGCGGCAGGAACGTCCCCACCTGTTCCGGGGCGGGCCGTCTGGCGCGGAGTCGTTCGGGGGCGCTGAGGGCTTCCGCTCGCCTGTGTCCTGGTCGGACGTGCTCCGGTAGGGCTGGGCGGCGTTGTGCGCCGTTCTGAGCGGCTTTCGTGGCCTGGCGGGGTGATTGGTCGTCCTGCCAAGCCACGCGCTTAGATTCGATTCTGGCGCGCCGGTGCGGCCGTCAATCTCGCACATGTGTCTGATCGGTCGTATACTGAGGGCGTGCCCTTGCGGCACGTTCTGACGCCCCTTGCGGGCAGACGAGAACTCATCGTTTCTCTCTGCTCTGGAAGGGGCTTTCTCGTGACTCTCTTCACGACTACCAACGACGTCAAGGGCATCAGCCCGGACGCAATCTCGACTCTCATCACGCTCCCGGTGGAGCGTCAGTCGGTCGCCGCTCAGGTCGCCACCGTCATCCCGACGAACGCGACCCGCACGCACATTCCGCTGGTCACCGCGGACCCCTCGGCCGCGTGGGTCGCGGAGGGCGCGGAAATCACCGCGTCGGACCCGACGCTGGACGACGTGATCGTGACCCCGGCGAAGATCGCGGGCCTGACGATCATCACGAACGAACTTGCCGCCGACACCAGCCCCGCCGCCGCTGGCATCGTCGGGGACGGCCTCTCGCGGGATATCGCCCGCAAGATCGACGCCGCATTCTTCGGCACGAACGGCGGCGGTGCCGTCCAGCCGGAGGGCCTGGAGGACGTGGCCGGTGTCGCGGACGTGGACGCCGGTTCGGCGTGGGCGAACCTCGACCCGTTCGCGGAGGCCCTGTCGAACGCGGAGGGCCTGGGGCTCATGGTCGATTCGTTCGTGGCGAACCCTGCGGACGCGCTGATCCTCGCGACCCTGAAGGAATCCACGACCAGCCAGCGCCCGCTTCTCACCCCGGACCCCACTCAGCCGTCGAAGCGGCTTCTTCAGGGTGTGCCGCTGTTCGTCTCCTCGGCCGTGACGGCGGGCACCGTGTGGGGCATCCCGAAGGTACGGGCGATCCTGGTGCGCCGGAACGACGTGGACCTGGCCGTGGACCGTTCCGCGTACTTCACCAGTGACCGCACGGCGATCCGCGCGACCATGCGCGTGTCGTTCGCGTTCCCGCACGCGGCGGCGATTCAGAAGATCGCGCTTAGCGCCTGATCACGTTGGTCGCGGGCCGCGCTAGCCTGCGCCGCCCGCGGTCAGCGCGGCCTGAATGACGGTCGGTGCGGATGCGATTGCGCCGCCGAACGCTGACACTGCGACCTGCGAGAAGAACGAACGCCATTTGTCAGACTTCTTCTCGGACTGATCCGCCGCGGCCTGGAGCGCGACCCAGAGTCGTTCCATCGCTACGTCCAGATCGAAGGTGTTCAGCACGTCGTGCTCTTCGACAGCGGTTCTCGTCTCCTGGACTAGCCGGAGGAGATAGGCGCGAAGTTGAGGAGTGATCGAATCGTCTTCCGCGAGGAGTGCGCTGATGTTGTCGAGCATCGCGGGTATCGTCGCGACGACTTCGGGGGCAACGTGTGCCGCCGTGGTCAGGTCGAGAAGTTCTGCAAGGTGGTCAAGCGAGTCCAGCGCGTGAATCGAAAAGTCCCCCTGCGTGGTCGTCCAACCATGCGGGTAGGCGAGCACGCCGTGCATCCACTGGGGGTAGATGCGCCGATAGGAAGCCATGTTTCGGCCGCGAGTCTCCAGCGCCGTCAACTCACGGTCAATCGCGATCAGGGCTCCCATTGCGCGAAGCATCCCGTGTGTGTCGTCGGCGCTCTGGTCCCCTCCCAGGCCGCGGGCATGGGCCGCCGCGCCTTTCGGGTTTGCGTACCAGGTGACCAGTTGCGAATGAAGGTGGCGGGCAGGGTTCGTCACTGTCGAAGGCTATCGGGCGTGTGGACACGGTGTGGACAGACTCACTGGGAGCCGACGTGAACGGTCGTCACCAAACGGGAGGAGTCCCCTCCCGACCCTTGATATTCCGGGCCGGAAGGGGACTCCCGGGGACTCGAAGGGATGGCCCTTCGCTCTTTCACACGGAAGAGGTCATCAGTTCGAGTCTGGTATCGCCCACCGCCGAAGGCCCGCCGATCTTCTGATCGAGCGGGCCTCGTCCGTTCGGGTGAACGTAGACTGGCCGGCACACCGACGGAGAGGAGGAGCCATGAAGGCTGTCATCGACGGTGCCGTGGTCGCCGAGGCGCCCCAGGAGGATCTCGTCCGCATCGAAGGCAATTGGTACTTCCCGCCGTCGAGCATCGTCGACGGCGCCCTTGCGGAGAGCCCCACGCCGTACACCTGCCCCTGGAAAGGTGCGTGCCAGTACTACGACATCACGGCCGGCGAGCAGCGTGTTCCCGACGGTGCGTGGGCATACCCCGATCTGCTCCCGGGGGCGGTCGAGCGCGTCGGTCGCGATTTCGCCGGCTACGTCGCGTTCGCGCCCGGAGTCCAGATCATCGACTGAGCTCACCCGATCCCGGGATTCGCTGCGGCCAGGGTCACCACGGTGAAGGCCTCATGCACCGACCTTCCAGCCGTAACGTCGGGTGAGGGCCTGCGCGATGATGGCGAATCTTTCGAGATCGAGGATCGCGGCTTCCCGTCGCATGCCATCGTGGTGCACGCTGTACAGCTGTTCGATATCGACCCACGACTCGCGCCCCTGCGCGTCCCACTCCCCCGTCCCGAGTGGGAGGAAGTCGCGATCGCCCTCGTGGGACTTGCTGGTCATTCGTACGGCGTACACGCGCTCCGGACTGATCCGACCGATCACGACGACCGGGCGGTCCTTGCCGCGCCCGTCGTTCTCGGCGTACGGCACCCACGTCCAGATCACTTCGCCGGCGTCGGGGTCGCCATCCCGGTCGGGCGCATACGTGATGCGCAGGCCGTCCGCCGTCGGCGGATCGATCTCGATCGTCTCCGAGGACCCCCTCGACGCGCGCTCGGTCTCGCCCGGGAGTGGTCGCTGCACTTGTTCGTCGAGCACCGCGGCACCACCGGTGAACAGGTTGACGAGCCCCTTCCAGAGCCCCCGGCGGGAGGTGTCCTTCGGTGTCATGGCTTCACGGTATCGCGCCGAAGGGGCACCGGACCGAAGCCCGGCGCCCCTTCGGGTGCGAGATGTGGATCAGTCGACGAGCGCGTAGCCCTCTTCACCGTGGACCACGGTGTCGATGCCCGCGATCTCGTCCTCGTTCTTCACGCGGAAGCCGATCGTCTTCTCGATGGCGAAGCCGATGATGTAGGCGACGACGAAGGAGTAGACCAGCACCGCGAGGGCCGCGACGGTCTGCGAGAGGAGCTGGCCGGCGTCGCCGCCGACGAACAGTCCGGTGCCCGTTGCGAAGAAGCCCAGGTACAGGGTTCCGATGAGGCCGCCGACGAGGTGGATGCCGACCACGTCGAGCGCGTCGTCGAAGCCGAGCTTCCACTTCAGCTCGATCGAGAAGGCGCACACGACACCGGCGATGAGGCCGAGCAGGAGCGCCCAACCCGGGGCGAGGGCGGCACAGGCCGGGGTGATCGCGACGAGACCGGCGACAGCACCGGAGGCGGCACCGACGGAGGTCGCCTTGCCGTCCTTCAGCTTCTCGACGAGGACCCAGCCGAGGATGGCTGCTGCGGTCGCGCCGAGCGTGTTGACGACGATGAGACCGACCGACTGGTCTTCGGTGCCGAGCAGGCCGAAGGTGCCCTCGGCGCCGGCGTTGAAGCCGAACCAGCCGAACCACAGGATCGCGGCACCGAGCATGACCAGCGGCACGTTGTGTGGCTTGTTGATGCCCTTCTGGAAGCCGACACGCTTGCCGAGGACGAGCGCGAGGGCGAGTGCGGCTGCGCCGGCGTTGATGTGGACAGCGGTTCCACCGGCGTAGTCGATGACGGCGGGCAGGCCCGTCTCGTCACCCCAGTTGAAGATCCAGCCGTCGCCCCACACCCATGCGGCGACCGGGAAGTACACGACGACCGCGAACAGTCCGGCGAACAGCATCCAGGCGCCGAACTTGGCGCGGTCGGCGATGGCGCCGGAGATGAGCGCGACGGTGATGATGGCGAAGGTGGCTCCGAAGGTCGCGCCGACGAGCGTGTCGCTGTCAGCGCTCGCGAGGCCGAAGTCGGCGAACGGGTTGCCGGAGAAGGCGAACGTGCCGCCGCCGAGGCTCATGTTGAATCCGAAGAGGATCCAGAGCACGCCGACCAGGCCCATCGCACCGAAGCTCATCATCATCATGCTGACGACGCTCTTGGCCTTGACGAGGCCACCGTAGAAGAACGCCACGCCGGGCGTCATGAAGAGTACGAGGGCTGTCGCGGCGACAGACCACGCGAGGTTTCCGCTGTCCATGAAGTTCCTCACTCATGTGTTGTGTAACTCGGTCCCGGTCCGCTGCAGACGTCGGGACGCGGCGTTTTCGGGCGCGACCAGTTTCGCGAGGTGCCGTTACCGGCGTCGTGCGTGCCGTGTTTCGCGCCTGTTACACAAGTGTCTGTGAGGTAAACATCACGTTTCGCGGGGCCGGGAACCGCCACCGCATCCAGCGGTCAGCTGTGCGTGAGTGCGACGAGTCGTGAGATGGCGCGGAGGTACTTCTTGCGGTACCCGCCGGCGAGCATCTCCTGGCTGAAGACGTCGTCCAGCGGCGTTCCCGTCGCGCGGATCGGTATCTGCGCGTCGTACGCGCGGTCGACGAACGCGACGAAACGCAGCGCGGCGGATTGGTCGTCGAGCTGTGTGATCTCGCGCAGTCCGATCGCGTCGACACCGGCGATGAGGCGGATGTAGCGAGAGGGGTGCACGGAGGCGAGATGGCGGACCAGGTCGGCGAAGGCGTCGTCGGATGCCGTCCCGCCGCCGGCCGCCTCGGTCAGGGCCGCCTCGTACGCATCGCTGTCCTGCACCCGCGCGTGTCCGTCGACGGCGCGCTGGCGGTAGTCGGTGCCGTCGATGCGGATCGTCTCGAAGCTCGCCGACATGGCGTGGATCTCGCGGAGGAAGTCCTGCGCCGCGAATCGGCCTTCGCCGAGCGCGTTCGGCGGTGTATTGGAGGTCGCGGCGAGCTTCGTCCCCCCGGGAACCAACTCCCCGAGCAATCGGGTCATCACCATCGTGTCCCCGGGGTCGTCGAGTTCGAATTCATCGATGCACAGCAACTGTGCACCGCGGAACAGTTCGACTGTCTTCTGATACCCGAGTGCGCCCACGAGCGCCGTGTACTCGATGAACGAGCCGAAGTACTTCCGGCGCGCGGGCATCGCGTGGTAGATCGACGCGAGCAGGTGCGTCTTTCCCACGCCGAAACCGCCGTCGAGGTAGACGCCCGGCTTCATCTCCGGAGCCTTCTTCGCCCGGCGGAACAGGCCGCCGCCTTTCACGGGTGCTCCCCCGCTGCTGAAGGCGATCAGCTGATCCTTCGCCGCCTGCTGCGAGGGATAGTCCGCATCGGCGCGGTAGGTGTCGAAGGTCGCACCATCGAACTGCGGCGGTGGCACGAGCGCCGCGACCATCTCATCGCCGGTCACCTGCGGGTGACGGTCGCTCAGATGGACGATGGCGGTCGACGTGCTGCTCACACCGAAAGCCTAGACGCCGCCCCGGTCGTCCTCCGCAGCGATATGACGCTCCAGCCACGACGTGATCGCGGCCTCCCATCGCTGCGGATCGTAGTTCCACAGCTTGGTGTGGCGCGCCACCGAGAACGTCTCGAGCTCGACGAGGTCCGGCCTGGCTGCGGCCAGCCCGTGCGACGCATCCGACGGCACGAACCCGTCGTCGTCGCTGTGCAGGATCAGCATGGGATGCCGAAGCTCCGCCGCCCGCGCCACCAGATCGAGCCGGTCGAATCGTATGGGCGTGTCGGCGCCGGTGACCGCCCGGGTCCATCCGCGTTCGAGCGTGCCCATCGCCAGTCCCGCGACCGCAGCCGGTACCCGCAGTTGGCGAGCGTGGTAGCCGAGCACGATGCGCCAGTCAACGACCGGCGACTCCAGCACGAGGCCCGCGATCCGCTCGCGGTGCGCCGAGTTCAGCGACAGCTGGAGCGTGATCGCGCCACCCATCGACCACCCCATCAGCAGCACACGTCTCGCGCCGTTGCGCAGCGCGTAGGTGATCGCCGCGTCCACGTCTCGCCACTCCGTCAGTCCGAGCGCGTATGTCCCGGCCCGGCTCCTGGGTGCGTCACCGTCGTTGCGATACGAGACCAGCAGACTCGTCACACCGGCGGCGTGGAACAGCGGCACCGCTCGCAGGCATTCCGCCCGCGTCGTACCCCGGCCGTGCACCTGGATCACCCAGGTGTGCGACGAATCGTCGGGAGCAGGGAACAGCCACGCCGGGCAGCGACCGATCGGCGCGTCGATCTGTACGTCGCGGTACGGCAGGTGGAGCTGGTCGGGGTGATCGAAGTACCAGCCGCTGAACGCGGCCTTCGCCGACAGGCGGGAATGCTCGTCGACCTCGGTCAGCAGCTTCCGCGTGACCCGCGTCGTATCGGAGGAGAGGACGGTGCCCAGCTTCACATAGCTCGACGTGCCGGTCGTGAACAGCCCGTACCGTCCGGGCAACGCCGTGTCGGGGGTGCGTCGCAGGGTGATGGTCTGCGCCGATGTGTCGACGTCGAGGATATCGGTGTCGGCGACCCGGCCGCCCGGGGTCACGATGCGGCGCGCCATGCGCACCGAGACCGCCGCTGAAACTGCCGCGACGGCGGCGAACCCGGCAGCGGTCACCGTCAACGCCCCCCGCAACGCGGTGTTCCGTGCCGCGCCGCCGGGCACGGCGCGCCTGGGTGCCATCATCGTGCGCTCACTCTAGTCTGTCGGCGTGGATGATCCCCGTCCCCCGGCCGGTTCCGCGGCCTTCTCCGCCGTGGCCGACGGTTTGCGTGCGATGACGTTCCGAAGCGATTTCGTCGTGCGCGAGATCCCCGCTCCCGGTTCGCTGGCCCCCGAGGCGGTCGCGTTCGCGGGCGACGTGCGCCCGGAAGCGCACGGCGTGGACTCGATGTACGGCACTGGCCGATTCATCCTGCTCCATGACCCCGACGAACCGGATGCCTGGAACGGCGCGTGGCGCGTCGTGTGCTTCGCGCAAGCACCGCTCGAAGTCGAAATCGGCATGGATCCGTTCCTCGCCGACGTCACGTGGTCATGGTTGGAGGACGCGTTGCGCACTCGAAGCGCGTCGGCCCACTCGATGTCCGCCACAGCGACGAAAACCCTGTCGAAGGGGTTCGGTTCGCTCGCGGTGGAGGGCGACGGAGCGCAGATCGAGCTGCGCGCATCATGGTCCCCTGCCGGGGACATGCGGGCGCACCTGGATGCGTGGGCCGAAGTGACGTGCATGATGGCCGGGCTCCCGCCCGGTTCGGAGGGGATCGCCGTCTTCGGAGGGAACAGGACGATCCGTGGCTGAGTACGACGTCATCGCCGATCAGGCGGGACTGGAAAAGGTGTGTGCGGCGCTCGCCGCGGGGAACGGCCCGGTCGCGGTCGACGTGGAACGGGCCTCGGGATTCCGATACTCCCAGCGTGCCTATCTGATCCAGGTGTACCGACGAGGGGCCGAAGTGTTCCTGATCGATCCGCCTGCCGTCGGTGACCTCTCGCCGCTGCAGGCCGTGATCGGCGACGCGGAGTGGGTGCTGCACGCGGCGAGTCAAGATCTGCCGTCGCTGCGCGAGGTCGAACTCGTGCCGCCTCGCATCTTCGACACCGAGTTGGCCGCGCGCCTTCTCGGCCACGAGCGTGTCGGGCTCGGCGCCGTCGTCGAGGACACACTCGGGATCACACTCGCCAAGGCGCATTCTGCGGCGGATTGGTCGACGAGGCCCCTGCCGCAATCGTGGCTCGAGTATGCGGCGCTCGATGTGCTGCATCTGATCGACGTGTATGACGCCCTGGTCGCGGAACTGGCCGAGCAGGGCAAGTCCGACTTCGCGGCCGAGGAGTTCGAGGCCGTCCGCACCCGCCCGGCAAAGCCTCCGCGCGAAGAGCCGTGGCGCCGCTTGAGTGGGTTGCACACGGTCAAGGGGCGGCGTGCCCTGGCCGTCGCGCGCAGCCTGTGGCAGGCCCGAGAGGACTACGCGCGGGAGCAGGACACGGCACCGGGTCGACTCGTCCCCGATCGCGCCCTTGCAGCGGCGGTACGCGCCGAGCCCGCGACGAAGGCCGATCTGGCACGGCTGAAGGAGTTCACAGGTCGCGCCAGTCGCAGTCAACTCGACCGCTGGTGGGCTGCCATCGAGGCGGGCCGGGTCGACCCTGAGCTTCCTGCCGCGCGCGGCAGCGGTGACGGCATGCCGCCACCGCGGGCATGGGCAGACCGCAATCCCGAGGCCGATGCGCGGCTGAAGGCCGCGCGGCCCGAAGTGGAGGCCGTCGCAGCGGCCCTGGGGATGCCCACAGAGAACCTGCTGACGCCGGATCTGCTGCGCCGTGTCGCGTGGACGCCGCCGACCCAGATCGATGCCGGGACCATCGGCGAGGCACTCGCGGGGCTTGGCGCGCGCTCGTGGCAGATTGGGCAAACTGCACAGGTGATCGCCGATGCCTTTGTCGGTTCCGTGCACGAGCCCGCACCCGGCTCGGAGCGCGCTTCGTAGATTCGGCCCAACCGATTTCTTCGGACCGACGGCCTCCCTACGCTGGGATCATCCCTACCTTTGGAGGCAGTGTGGCCGAGCTTTCGGACGTCTACTTCGTCGATGGAATGCGCACCCCGTTCGGGCGTGCCGGCGAAAAGGGCATGTACTGGAACACACGAGCTGATGACCTCGCCGTCAAGGCGACGATCGGACTCATGGAACGCAACGCGGGCGTGCCCGCCGATCGCGTCGACGATGTCGCCATCGCCGCGACCAGCCAGACCGGCGACCAGGGCTTGACGCTGGGCCGCTCGGTCGCGATTCTGGCCGGCCTGCCGCAGACCGTGCCTGGTTTCGCCATCGACCGCATGTGCGCCGGTGCCATGACGAGTGTCACCACGATGGCCGGTTCCATCGCGGCGGGCATGTACGACGTCGCGCTCGCCGGTGGTGTCGAGCACATGGGCCACCACCCCATCGGCGGCAACACCGACCCCAACCCGCGATTCGTCGCCGAGAAGATGGTCGACCCGGGAGCTCTCAACATGGGTGTGACCGCCGAGCGCATCTTCGATCGCTTCCCGCACCTGACCAAGGAGCGCTCCGACCGCTTCGGCATGCTCAGCCAGCACAAAGCGCAGGCCGCGTACGACGCCGGCAAGTTCCAGTCCGACCTGGTGTCGGTCGCGGTGAAGGACGCCGAGGGTGCATGGGGGCTCGCCACGGAGGACGAGGGACGTCGCCCGCAGACGACGATGGAGGATCTCGCTGCCCTCAAGACGCCCTTCCGTCCGCACGGTCGGGTGACGGCCGGGACCTCCTCCCCACTCACCGACGGCGCGACCATGTCGCTGCTGGCCGGTGGCGGCGCCGTGAAGGAACTGGGCCTGAAGCCCAAGATGAAGCTCGTGTCGTACGCCTTCGCCGGCGTGCAGCCGGAGATCATGGGCATCGGGCCGATCCCGTCGACAGAGAAGGCGCTGAAGAAGGCGGGCCTGTCGATCACCGATATCGGCCTGTTCGAGCTCAACGAAGCCTTCGCGATCCAGGTGATCTCGCTGCTCGATCACTTCGGCATCGCCGATGACGACCCGCGCGTGAACCAGTGGGGCGGCGCGATCGCCCTCGGTCACCCGCTCGCCGCGTCCGGCGTGCGCCTGATGATCCAGCTCGCGGCACAGTTCGCCGAGCGCCCCGACGTCCGCTACGGCCTCACCGCGATGTGCGTGGGCCTCGGCCAGGGCGGCTCGGTCATCTGGGAGAACCCGCACTACAACGGTAAGAAGCGCTGAGGAACGCCGACATGACGAACTACGAGAGCATCGACTTCTCCCCCATTCAGGCGCTCACGGGTGACGAGGTGATCACCCGCTCGACCGCACGCGACATCACGCTGCCGTCCGGCAAGGTCCTCGCACTCATCACGCTCGACAACGGACGCGACCACACCCGACCGAACACGCTGGGTCCCGCGACGATGACGGCGCTCGGCGAAACGCTCGACGCAGTCAAGGCGCGCGCGGCGGCTGGCGAGATCCAGGCGGTCGGCATAACGGGCAAGCAGTACATCCTCGCCGCCGGCGCCGACCTGTCCGACATCACCAAGGTCGGCTCGCGTGAGAACGCGAAGCTCGTCGCGCAGCTCGGCCACCACGTGCTCGGCAAGCTCTCCGACCTCGGCGTGCCTTCGTTCGCGTTCGTGAACGGTCTCGCCCTCGGTGGCGGGCTCGAGATCGCGTTGAACTCGACGTACCGCACCGTCGACGCGTCGGCCGCGGCCATCGCGCTGCCCGAGGTCTTCCTCGGCATCATCCCCGGCTGGGGCGGCGCGTACCTGCTGCCAAATCTCATCGGCATCGAGAACGCCCTCGAGGTCGTCATCAGCAACCCGCTCAAGCAGAACCGGATGCTGAAGCCCCAGCAGGCGTTCGACCTCGGCATCGTCGACGCGATCTTCCCGGCGGCGAACTACCTCGAGAACTCGCTGCGCTGGGCCGACGGCGTGCTGTCGGGCAAGACGAAGGTGGAGCGCAAGAACGAGCCCGGCAAGATCGAGCGCCTCACCAAGTGGCCCATCGCCATCAAGATGGCGCGCGGCATGCTCGAGTCGAAGATCGGCACCGTGCCCAAGAGCCCATACGTCGCGCTCGATCTGCTCGACAAGGCGCGCTCGGGTACGAAGGCCGAAGGGTTCGCGCGCGAGGACGAGGCCCTGGCCGACCTCGTCGTCGGCGATCAGTTTGCGGCATCCATGTACGCGTTCGACCTCGTGCAGAAGCGCGCCAAGCGACCTGTCGGCGCGCCCGACAAGGCGCTCGCGAAGAAGGTCACGAAGGTCGGCATCATCGGTGCCGGGCTCATGGCCAGCCAGTTCGCGCTGCTGTTCGTGCGCAGACTGCAGGTGCCCGTTCTCATCACCGACCTCGATCAGGCGCGCGTCGACAAGGGCGTCGCCTACATCCACGACGAGATCGGAAAGCTCGAGGCGAAGGGTCGCTTGGATGCCGACAGCGCGAACAAGCTGCGCGGGCTCGTGACGGGCACCACCGACAAGTCGCTCTACGCGGACTGCGACTTCGTGATCGAGGCCGTCTTCGAGGAGGTCGGCGTCAAGCAGGCCGTGTTCGGTGAGATCGAGCGGATCATCGCCGAAGACACGATCCTTGCGACGAACACCTCGTCGCTGTCGGTCGAAGAGATCGGCGCGAAACTCGCCCACCCCGAGCGCCTCGTCGGCTTCCACTTCTTCAACCCGGTGGCCGTCATGCCGCTCATCGAGATCGTCAAGACGGAGCACACCTCCGAGGCTGCGCTGTCGACTGCGTTCGTCGTGGCGAAGGGCCTCGGTAAGAACGCGGTGCTGACCGCCGACGCGCCGGGCTTCGTCGTCAACCGGCTGCTCGCCAAGGTCATGGGCGAGGCGGCCCGTGCCGTCTACGAAGGCACGCCGGTGGCCGACGTCGAGAAGGCGTTCGGCCCACTGGGTCTGCCGATGGGGCCGTTCCAGCTCATCGACCTCGTCGGCTGGAAGGTCGCCGCGCACGTGCAGGACACGATGGTGCGCGCGTTCCCCGACCGCTTCTACGCCAACGACAACTTCCACAAGCTCGCCGAGCTGCCCGAGGTCGTCGAGAAGGACAAGGGCGGTCGCGTCACCGGCTTCACGAAAGCCGCGGAGAAGGTCTCGAAGGATGCCATCGGCACCACGCCCGCATCTGCCGAGACGATCCTGCAGCGCGTGCAGGACGGACTCGCGCAGGAGATCAAGATCATGCTCGACGAGGGTGTCGTACCCGAGGTCGAGGACATCGACTTGTGCCTCATCCTGGGCGCGGGCTGGCCCTTCATCGACGGCGGGGCAACCCCCTACCTCGACCGTGAAGGCGCAAGCGAGCGCGTGTTCGGCGACACGTTCCACAACCCGCCGATCCGCGGCATCGGAGCCTGACCGACCTGCTCCACCGGAACGACCCCGTATCGCGTCAGCGTGCGGGGTCGTTCCGTGTCCGAGCCGCGAAGCGAACGGTCGGCGACGGTCCGGTGAACTCTGCGCGCTGCGCCCCGAAACGCGCTTTCGGGGGCTTGTCGACGGGGCATTCTGGTCGCGTCGGATCCCGTCGTCACCAGACTTGAGGAGCGCATTCGGATGGTCGAAGCCGTCAGTTCGTTGTTCACCGCGAGTTCCATGAACACCGCGATCAAGACCGGTGGCGCTGTCCTCACGGTGTTGTTGGTGATCCCCGCACTGTTCAAGCTCTTCGTCGTCACCGTCGAAGAAGGCTCGGCCGCGATCAGAACCCGCAACGGCAAGCCGATCGTTCGCAGGCCCGCCCGTGCGCCCCGTGATGAGCCCGGCGAGCTGGTCGTGCTGCGGCCGGGCACCCACGGGGCCTTTCCCGTGCTCGCGTGGTACCGGTTGGTCGATGTGCGGGTGCGCTCGACGGACCTGGCGCCGCGGCAGCTCACCGGTGCGGCCGGCCACCAGCACCTCGTGCATGCGTCGTTCGATTGGCGGCCGATCGTGACCGGCGCCGATCTGCGGGTGCTCGAGCTCGACGTGGTCAACGTCAAGGAACGCGCCGGCAACATCATCGGCGCGGGACTGCGCGACATCGTGCACGACCTCGGTGGGGCGGTCCTTCCCCCGAACACGGTGCTGGGGCCGATGATCGTCGCAGCGTGCGCGGAGCGCGTGCGAAGGCGGTGCGGAATCGAGCTGCTGACCGTCGACGTCACCGGCGATGCGCTGACAGACGGCTACCTGCTGTCGGAGGCGCTGACGGCAACCGGAGACGACCGGGCGCACAGGGCGCTCGCGGCGGCGTGGCCGGCGGCACTCCGTGGTTGAGTTGCTCGACCTCATCGCGAGGTGCGATCGTGACCGCCCTCTCGCCGCCGACGCCGAAGTCGCGCTCGCGGTCGATCAGTCCGGCTGAGCGGCCCGCACCCGCAGGTCGCGGGCCAGCCCGTCGCGCTGCTCGATGACGATCCGTCGGAGGGCACCTGGTGCGTCCGTGTTCGCCGCCAGCCACCCGTCCGCGGCATCGAGCGACTCGGCGCTCGGAAACAGCCCCCGCACCAGCCGCCGTGCGATCTCGATGCTGCGGTGTGACCACACGTCCCGAATCCGCCCGAAGTAGTCGGCATCGAACGCGGCGATCAGATCCCGCCTGGCCCCGGCGCGGATGCCGGAGATCGTCGCATCCAGATGGTCGTTGCTGAGGGACTCGTCCGTCCACGCAGCCGTCCATGCGGCAGCTCGCACGTCCGAATCGGGGCGGGCGGCGAGGACGGCGCGGTGCATCGTTCGACCCTTCGCCGTCGGATCCGACGCGAGCTCCGCGTCAGCCCGTGCTGCATCCGCGTGCCCGGTTGCCGCAAGCGCGAACAGCCACCCCCAGCGCAACTCGGCGTCGAGGACCAGTCCGTCGGGTACCTGCGCCTCGCCGGCGAGCATCGCTGAGATCTCCGGCGCATTCTCGTCGGCGACAGCTGCGGCGACCCCGAGCGCTCGCGCCCACGCGAGCTGCGCGTCGCTTCCGGGCTGCGCCGTCCAGAGCGCATCCCACACGGCCGCCAGCCAGCTGCGTCGCAGTCCTGCACGATCGCTCTCGCTCGCATAGCGCGCGATCGCGGCGCTCGCGTGCGAAATCGCGTCAGCCAGCAGCGCGGAGTTCGCCTCTGCCGGCGCGTGGCGCGCCACGATGTCGAGATAGCGACGAACGGGCAGGTCGCCGTCGCGGGTCGCATTCCACAGCGCCGCCCACACGACAGCACGGGCGAGCGCATCGTCGATGCTCGAGAGACCAGCGGCGACGGCATCCGTCGACCGTTCGTCGAGCCGCACCTTCGCATAGGTACGGTCATCGTCGTTCGGCAGGATCAGGTCCGCATCGGGCAGCACGGGCGCCGAGAGGCGCGTGCGCGCGCCGACGATGTCGGCGTCGACCCCGCCGCGCCTGACCAGACGATCGCCTTCCAACCCGTAAAGCCCCACCGTGAGGCGGTGCGGGCGCGGATCAGTCTGCACGACGTGCAACATGTCGTCGTCACGGTCGACGGAGATCTCCGACATGCCGGTCGTCTGCAACCACGCGTCGCTCCACGCGCGGAGATCGCGCCCAGAGGCACGTTCGAGTGCGTCGAGAAGATCGGTGAGGGTCGTGTTGCCGAACGCGTGCGCGGCGAAATAGCGTTGCGCGCCGCGGAAGAAGGCATCCTCCCCCACGAACGCGACGAGCTGTTTGAGCACCGAGGCACCCTTGGCGTAGGTGATGCCGTCGAAATTGAGTTTCGCGGCCTCCAGATCGGTGATGTCCGCGACGATCGGGTGGGTCGTGGGCAGTTGATCCTGCTCATACGCCCACCCCTTGCGGCGGCTCGCGAACGACACCCAGGCGTCCTCGTGCGCCCCGGTCGCGACATTCGCGTGGGCACCCATGAAGTCCGCGAACGACTCCTTGAGCCACAGGTCGTCCCACCATCGCATCGTCGCGAGGTCGCCGAACCACATGTGCGCCATCTCGTGCAGGATCGTGTTCGCCCTGCCCTCGTGCTGTGCCCTTGTGGACGCACCGCGGAAGACGTACGCCTCCGTGAAGGTCACGAGCCCAGGGTTCTCCATCGCGCCCAGGTTGTACTCCGGCACGAAGATCTGGTCGTACTTGCCCCACGGGTAGGCGTAGTCGAACGCCTCCGAGAAGAAGTCCAGGCCCCGTCGGGTGACGTCGAGGATCTCGTCCGCGTCGAGGTGCTCGACCAGCGACGCCCGACACAGCACGCCGAGCGCGACCTGCTGCTCCCCGCTGCGCCACACGCCGTCGACCCGGTGGTACGGCCCCGCGGCGACGGCGGTGATGTAGCTCGACAGCGGCAGCGTCTCGGCGAAGTCGATGCGCACTCCCCCTTTCACCGGCTCTCTGCTTGTCTCGGCGCCGTTGGACAGCACCGTCCAGTCGGTCGGCGCGCTCACCTGGAACGACCATCGCGCCTTCAGATCCGGCTGCTCGAAGCAGGGGTAGACACGGCGGCAGTCCGCCGGTTCGTACTGCGTGTACAGGTACACCGCGTCGTCGACGGGATCGACGAAACGGTGCAATCCCTCGCCCGATCGGCTGAAGCGGCCGCGCCCGCGCACGGTCACTGTGTTGCGCGACTGAAGCGACGACACCCGCACGCGCGCACCGTCCCAGTCGACCTCCTGCGCCGCCCCGTTGACCACAACTTCATCCACCGACGTGCCGATGAAGTCGATCCACGTCGCCGTCGCGCCATCGGCGTCGAAGACGAACGTCGATGCCGTCGCGAAGGTCTCGTCACCGAGGTCTCGCGCGCCTCGCAGATCGAGGTCGACTGACACGGTGTGCACGCTGATCGAGGCGGCGCGGTCGGCCGTCTCGTCGCGGTGGAGATTGGCGGTGCTCATCCCTCCATGCTGTCACGCAGGATCAGGAACGGGCTTCGTTCGAATCGGCCGCGTCGTGCTGCGCAGCGGCGGGCCCCGGCATCCAGATCGCACCCGTATCGGCAGACGGGCGGGCCACCGGGATGCGCGTGCCGAGCACCTGGGCGACGACGTCCTGCGCGATCTTCGACGGGGTGATCCCGGCGTCTTCGAGGATCTGCTCGCGGGACGCGTGATCGATGAACGCGTCCGGCAGACCGAGCTCATCGACGGCAGTGTCGACACCCGCCTCGCGCAGCACCTGGCGCACGCGCGTGCCGATCCCTCCGACACGGATGCCGTCTTCGATCGTGATCACGAGTCGGTGGGCACGGGCGAGTTCGACGATCGAATCCGGGACGGGAACCACCCATCGCGGATCGACGACGGTCGCACCGATCCCCTGCGCGCTGAGCCGCGCCGCCACGTCGACGGCGATGTGTGCCATCGGGCCGATGCCGATCAGCAGCACGTCCTGACTGTCGCTGCGCACGAGCACGTCGACACCGTCGTCGAGCCGCTCCACCGCGGGCAGGTCCGGGCTCACGGTGCCCTTGGGGAATCGCACTACGGTCGGCGCGTCCTCGACGGCCACTGCCTCCGCGAACTCCTCCCGCAGCCGCTCGGCGTCGCGCGGAACGGCGATGCGGATGCCGGGCACCAACTGCAGCATCGCAAGATCCCAGATGCCGTGGTGGCTGGGCCCGTCGGGTCCTGTGACGCCGGCGCGGTCGAGCACGAAGGTGACGCCCGCGCGGTGGAGAGCGACGTCCATGATCACCTGGTCGAACGCGCGGTTCATGAACGTCGCATAGATCGCCACGACAGGGTGCAACCCGCCGAACGCGAGTCCCGCCGCCGAGGTGACGGCGTGCTGTTCGGCGATGCCCACGTCGTAGACACGGTCGGGGAAGCGCTGTGCGAACGGCTGCAGGCCGGTCGGGCGCAGCATCGCCGCTGTCATCGCGATGACGTCGTCGCGCTGCTCCCCGGCCTCGACGAGCGCGTCGGCGAACACGTCTGTCCACGCCTGTGCGTCGGACGAGCCGAGCGGCTCTCCGGTCGTCGGATCGATCTTGCCGACGGCGTGGAACTGGTCGGCCTCATCGTTGCGGGCGGGCTCATAACCACGTCCCTTCTCGGTGATGACGTGCACGATGACCGGCGCCCGGTGCGACTTCGCCAATCGCAGGGTCTCTTCGAGGGCATCGAGGTCGTGTCCGTCGATCGGGCCGAGGTACTTGATGTCGAGATTCGAGTACAGCGCCTCGTTGTTCGTGAATCGAGACAGGAATCCGTGGGTGCCGCCGCGCACACCGCGGTAGATCGCGCGCCCGGCGGGGCCCAGCCGACGGAACAGCGACGCGGAACCGCGGCGCAGACTCTCGTACCCCTCGGTCGTGCGCACGCGGTTGAGGTAGCGCGCCATGCCGCCGATCGTCGGTGCGTACGACCGGCCGTTGTCGTTGACGACGATCACGAGATTGCGATCGTTGTCGTCGGAGATGTTGTTGAGCGCCTCCCACGTCATGCCGCCGGTGAGTGAGCCGTCGCCCACGACCGCGACCACGTGCCGGTCGGTGCGACCGGTGCGGGTGAGTGCGCGCGAGATGCCGTCCGCCCAGCTCAGTGAACTCGACGCGTGCGACGACTCGACGACGTCGTGCTCGCTCTCAGCGCGCTGCGGATAGCCAGCGAGCCCGCCGCGGGCCCGGAGGCCGCTGAAATCCTGGCGCCCCGTGAGCAGCTTGTGCACGTACGACTGATGGCCGGTGTCGAACACGATCGGGTCGCCCGGCGAGTCGAAGACCCGGTGGATCGCGAGCGTCAACTCCACGACACCGAGGTTGGGGCCGAGGTGCCCGCCGGTGCGGGAGACGTTCTCGACGAGGAAGTCCCGTACCTCCTGGGCGAGTTCGCGCAGTTGGTCTCGGGAGAGCGCATCGAGGTCGCGGGGGCCCTTGATCGACGCGAGGAGACTCATCCTGCGAGTCTACGCGTCGACCATGCGTTCGCATGCGAAGAGCCCCGGATCGGCGACGATCCAGGGCTCTTCGGCAGATGCTCAGACGAGCGAGCGCAGCACGTACTGCAGGATGCCGCCGTTGCGGTAGTAGTCGGCTTCACCGGGGGTGTCGATGCGGACCTTCGCCTCGAAGGTGATGGTCTGCTTGCCCTCGGGCGAGAACTCGGTCGGCTCGGCGGTGACGGTCACGGTCTTGGGAGTGACGCCCTCGTTGAGCTGCTCGAGCCCCGTGATCGAGACGGACTCGGTGCCGTCCAGACCCAGCGACTTCCAGCTCTCCCCGTCGGGGAACTGCAGCGGGACGACGCCCATGCCGATGAGGTTCGAGCGGTGGATTCGCTCGAAGCTCTCCGTGATGACCGCCTTGACGCCGAGCAGCGACGTGCCCTTCGCCGCCCAGTCGCGCGACGAGCCGGAGCCGTACTCCTTGCCGCCGAAGACGACGAGCGGCGTGCCCTGCGCGGCATAGTTCTCGCACGCGTCGTAGATGTACGACTGCGGGCCGCCGGGCTGGGTGAAGTCACGGGTGAACCCGCCCTCCACGATCTGGCCGTCGTTGACGGCGGAGACGAGTTCGTTCTTCAGACGGATGTTCGCGAACGTGCCGCGGATCATGACCTCGTGGTTGCCGCGGCGCGAGCCGTAGGAGTTGAAGTCCTTCTGCGCGACGCCGTGGTCGGTGAGGTACTGCGCCGCGGGGGTGCCCGCCTTGATGTTGCCGGCCGGGGAAATGTGGTCGGTCGTGACCGAGTCCCCCAGGGTCGCCATGACCCGCGCGCCCGAGATGTCGGTCACCGGGGTCAGATCCATCGACATGCCGTCGAAGTACGGGGCCTTGCGGACGTACGTCGAATCGGCATCCCACTCGAAGACGGGGCCGGTCGGCGTCGGCAGACTCGTCCAGCGCTCGTCGCCGTCGAACACGGTCGCGTACTGCTTGATGAACTGCTCGCGCGAGATCGAGGAGTCGATGACCTCCTGGACCTCCTCCGGCGAGGGCCAGATGTCCTTGAGGAACACGTCGTTGCCGCTCTGGTCCTTGCCGAGCGGGTCGGTCTCGAAGTCGAAGTTCATCGATCCCGCGAGCGCGTACGCGACCACGAGGGGCGGCGAAGCGAGGTAGTTCATCTTGACGTCGGGGCTGATGCGGCCCTCGAAGTTGCGGTTACCCGAGAGGACGGCCGTGACGGCGAGGTCGTTCTCGTTGATGGCCGCCGAGACCTCCTCGATGAGGGGGCCCGAGTTGCCGATGCAGATCGTGCAGCCGTAGCCGACCGTGTAGAAGCCGAGGCCCTCGAGCGCCTTGTCGAGACCGGACTTCTCGTAGTAGTCCGTGACGACCTTCGAGCCCGGGCCGAGCGTGGTCTTCACCCACGGCTTCTGCTTGAGGCCCTTCTCGACGGCCTTCTTCGCGAGCAGGCCCGCGGCGAGCATGACGGAGGGGTTCGACGTGTTGGTGCAGGACGTGATCGCCGCGAGCGCGACGGCGCCGTGGTCGAGCGTGAACGCGTCACCCGCAGAGGTCTTGACGGCGGTCGGCTTTGAGACCGACGTCGGTGCGTGCGAGTGGTGGTGGTGCTCGTGGTGGCTGTGCTCGTCCTCGGGCGTGAACCCGGGCGGGTCGGATGCCGGGAACGACTCGGCGACGGTCAGGTCGACCAGGTCGTGGTCCTCGTCGGCGTAGTTGGTGAGGTCGACGTTGAACTGCGACTTCGCCTCGGACAGCAGGATGCGGTCCTGCGGACGCTTGGGCCCGGCGATCGAGGGGACGACGGTGCTCAGGTCGAGTTCCATGTACTCGCTGAAGCCCGGCTCGTTGTCGGCGTCGTGCCACAGCGACTGCTGCTTCGCATAGGCCTCGACGAGGGCGACGGTCTGCTCGTCGCGACCGGTCAGGCGCAGGTAGTCGAGGGTGACATCGTCGATCGGGAACATGGCGGCCGTCGATCCGAACTCGGGGCTCATGTTGCCGATCGTGGCGCGGTTCGCGAGTGGAACCGATGCGACACCCGCACCGTAGAACTCGACGAACTTGCCGACGACGCCGTGCTTGCGCAGCATGTCGGTGATCGTGAGGACGACGTCGGTCGCGGTCACGCCCGCCGGGATCTCGCCGGTGAGCTTGAAGCCGACGACGCGCGGGATGAGCATCGACACGGGCTGGCCGAGCATCGCAGCCTCGGCCTCGATGCCGCCGACGCCCCAGCCGAGCACGCCGAGGCCGTTGACCATCGTGGTGTGCGAGTCGGTGCCGACGCAGGTGTCGGGGTAGGCGCGCAGGACGCCGTCGCGACCGGTCCGGTCGTAGATGACCTTCGCGAGGTGCTCGATGTTGACCTGGTGGACGATGCCGGTGCCCGGCGGGACGACCTTGAAGTCGTCGAAGGCGGTCTGACCCCAGCGAAGGAACTGGTACCGCTCGCCGTTGCGCTCGTACTCGATCTCGACGTTGCGCTCGAGGGCGTTCTCGGTGCCGAAGAGGTCGGCGATGACCGAGTGGTCGATGACCATCTCGGCCGGCGAGAGCGGGTTGATCTTGTTCGGGTCGCCGCCGAGTGCGGTGACCGCCTCGCGCATGGTCGCGAGGTCGACGATGCACGGGACGCCGGTGAAGTCCTGCATCACGACGCGTGCAGGCGTGAACTGGATCTCGGTGTTGGGCTCGGCATCCGGGTTCCAGGCCCCGAGCGCCTCGATCTGCGCCTTCGTGACGTTCGCGCCGTCCTCCGTGCGCAGCAGGTTCTCGAGCAGCACCTTCAGGCTGAAGGGGAGCTTCTCGTACCCGGCGACGGTGTCGATGCGGAAGATCTCGTAGTCGGTGCCACCGACTGTGAGGGTGCTCTTGGCACCGAAGCTGTCAACTGTGGACACGAATGCTCTCCTTCGTCGGCGATGCAGGTTCAGCGACGCGTGCGTCGGAAGCCCTGCCGCTCCTATCATCCCCGCACCCAGCGCGTCAGGCTAGTGAGGTCTGCCTAACCGCGAACAACGGGAAAAGTATCTTGATATCGAGATAAATCTATCACGCGTCGGCGCGTGAGTAGACCGATCGCGCAGCGAGCCATGTCACGGCCACGAGGGGTGCGAACAGCGGCAGCCCCATCACCAGTTTCAGCGTGCCGAGCGTGGTCACATCACCGGCGAAGTAGAACGGCAGCTGCACCGCGAGGCGCGCGAAGAACAGCGCCGCCCACGCGATCGCGAGCCAGAAGAAGACACGCTTCTTGCGGCGGTCGGAGCGCCACGCGACACCGTCGTTCATGAGGAAGCCGACCGCCAGACCGATGATCGACCAGCCGATGACCGCCGAGATCAGGAACGCCGTGCCGTACACCGCGTTGGTGATCAGCCCCGGGACGAAGTTGTCTTCGCCGCGCCCGGTCCACAGTGCGAGGGCCGCGGCCGCACCGGTCGCGATGAGCCCACCGAGGGCGGCGCTGAGCGTGGATCGCTGCACGAGTCTGACGATCGTGAAGATCGCCGCCAATCCGACGGAGACGCCGAGCGAGAGCGGCAGGTGCTGGGTGAAGGTGTAGAGCAGGACGAACGCGAGACCCGGCAGGACCGACTCCAGCACGCCGCGCCAGCCACCCATCGCGGCCCAGACGACGTGTCCGGTCGTGGACTGCTCCACCGGGTCGATCCCCGCTCGCCGGGCGGCGCCGCCGAGGGCCTGGCCGATCAGTTCTGACGCGCTGGGCTCATCGCGGGCACGGTCGTCCTCGGATTCGGGCGTGCTCACGCGCTGCCCGGGGATGCCGGCATCTTCAGCGGGATGAGGTCCCGAGGGGGCATGGGCGTGCCGCCGCGCACGACGACGATCGAGCGGAACAGGTCCTCGACCTGGGCGGCCGCTTCGATGTCGGCCGTCGCCGCGCCGCCGATCACCCCGCGCAGGAACCAGCGGGGTCCGTCGACGCCGATGAAGCGTGCGAGCCGCTTGGTCTGGCTGTCGCCTGCCACGACAGGCACCTCGGCGAGCAGTTCGGGACCGAGCGGTCCTTCGCGCTCTTCGACGCGGCCGCCCTGCGATCGGATCTGCTGACGGATCTGCTCACGCGTCTCCTCCCACAGCCCGGTCGATCGAGGCGCCGCGAACGGTTGCACCTGCAGCGTCGAGCCGGCGTAGTCGAGGCCGACCGCGACGATGCGCTTGGACTGCTCCTCGACCTCGAGGCGCAGGTTGAGCCCCTCGCGCGGCAGGATCTTGATCCCACCCAGGTCGATGTACGGGCGAACCGGGTTCGCTTCGGATTCGTCGAACGGCCCGGACGCGGATCGATCGGCGGGAGCGGTCTTGTCGAGGGCGTCGCTCATGCGGAGGCTCCTGTCTGATAGCCGGTCGACCCGAAGCCACCCTCGCCGCGGTGGCTCTCGGGCAGGGTCTCGACGGGGATGAAGGTGACCTTGGGGACGGGCATGACGATCAGCTGCGCGATGCGGTCCCCGGGTTCGACACGATAGGTCTCCGTGGTGTCGGTGTTGAGGAGGGACACCTTGATCTCGCCGCGGTAGCCCGCATCGACGGTGCCGGGCGAGTTGACGATCGTGATGCCGTGCTTCGCTGCCAGACCGCTGCGCGGCACGACGAACGCCACATAGCCGTCGGGCAGCGCGATGCGCACACCCGTGCCGACGAGTGCCCGCTGCCCGGGGTCGAGGACGACCGTCTCGGTCGAGACCAGGTCGGCACCCGCGTCGCCCGGGTGGGCGTAGACGGGGACCTGGGGCGCGATAATGGGAATGTCCACCGATTCGGTCACTCCACGAGGGTAATGCACATCACTTCCGCCGACACGAACCAGCTCCGATACCGCGAACGGCTGACGCCGTCACTGTGGATCCTCGTCAGCGCCGCGGTGGCCGCACCGATGGCGGCCCTGGTGTTCGTGCCGGTCGATGGCACGCTCGCGCTGATCGTCGGGCTCGCGGTCGGCGCCGCGTTGCTGACCACGCTCATCGGGGTCTCCCCCGTCATCCGCATCGACGACCACGAGCTCCGCGTCGGGCGCGCACACATCGCGCACGAGCACCTCGGCGCCGTTGAGACGTTCACCGGCGACGACGCTCGGCAGGTCCGTGGCCCGGGGCTGCAGCGCACGTGGTGGCACCGGTTTCGCGGAGGCGTCGACGGAGTGGTCGTGGTCTCGCTCACCGACGTCGACGACCCGCACACCGCGTGGGCCTTCTCGTCGCGCACGCCGGAGCGGATCGCGGCGGTGCTGGAACGCGCGCATGCATGACAACGCCCGCGCAGACGCGCGGGCGGGTCAGTGGTTCGCGGTCAGGCGGCGCACTCGGTGCAGATCGCGCCGATCGATGTCTCGTGATCGATCTGCGTGCGGTGCTTCACCAGGAAGCACTCGACGCACGTGAACTCGTCGTCCTGTGCGGGCAGCACGACGACATCGAGATCCATGTCGGACAGGTCTGCGCCGGGCAGTTCGAAGCCCGAGGGGTTGTCGGCATCTTCGACGTCGACCGCGCCGGAGCGCGTGTCCGGAACGCGCTCCTTGAGGGCCTCGATCGACTCACTGTCGTCTTCGGTCTTGCGCGGGGCGTCGTAATCGGTGGCCATGCTCGAACGTCTCTTCTTCCCAGTTGTGTGGCGGTTGCCGGCCCGAACGGGCGGCGATAGTTTGCACGACGCCGGTGCATTTCGCAAATGGCGTCCCGCCGGAAGGCGGTGTGCGCGCCGTCATCGCATCGAACTCGCGGCGCGCCCACGATATTCCCGGCTCTGCGTTCGCCCTGTGACAGCATGAACGCACCCGCTGGATCTGGAGGACTCTCGCATGGAGCAGCTCAAAGTCATCGGCACCGAAGAGGGCGTCCTGGTGCTCGCCACCGAAGAGGGCGACCGATTCGCGTTGCCCGTCGACGAGTCGTTGCGTTCGCAGCTGCGCCGCTTGGAGCGCGTCGCTGAACCCAAGGCCGTGCGCCCGAGCCCGCGCGAGATCCAGGCCCACATCCGCAGCGGTCTCACTGCGGAAGAGGTTGCCGAACTGCTCGGCGTGCGCGTCGACGACGTGGCCCGCTACGAGGGACCCGTCCTCGCCGAGCGTGAGCACATCGTGACCCAGGCACTGTCGGTGCCGGTGCTCATGGGCGGCGAACTCGACCCCGACGCCCAGCCGACGTTCGGCACCGCCGTGCGAGGCAAGCTGGCCGAGGCCGGCGCTTCGGGCGAGCGTTGGTCGAGTTGGCGCGAGGAATCGGGCTGGATCGTCAAGCTCGAGTTCACCGCTGCCGAGGTCGACCACGACGCTCGATGGAGCTTCGACCCTCGCCGGTCGAGCCTCTCGCCGCAGAACGCCGACGCCGTGCAGCTCTCGCGACAGGGCTCGCTGCCCGAAGGACTCATCCCCCGACTGCGCGCTCTCGACCATGCGACACCGGTCAAGGACGACTCTCGGTTCGACAGCGCCGCGTTCGGTCCGCGCCGCCTGCCCGACCCCGCGCCCGAGGCTGACGCCGAGGTGACCAAGGATGGCTCCGCGGCGCAGGAGGCGGCGATCAAGCGCGCCCCCGATCAGGTCGTCACCAGCGCCGAGACCGCGGATCTGCTCGAGGCGCTGCGTCGTCGTCGCGGTCAGCGCGAGCCGATGCCCGGTGACGAGCAGCCCGCGCCGCCGCGCGAGCAGGCGCCCCGTGGGCAGGCTCCGGTCGCGCTCTTCGACGCGCTCGAGCCCGGCTACGACGACACGTCCGCTGCGCAGCCGGCGGCGACCGAAACGGTCGACGAGGACGACACCGCGGCTGCTGACGGCAACCGTCGTAAGGGCCGCACGTCGATGCCCTCGTGGGACGAGATCGTGTTCGGCGCCCGCACCGAAGACGGCTGACCGGCGCGAACCGTCACGCCTCGGGCGCGAACGCTCCCAGTCGGATGAGCGGCACCAGGCGTTCCTGGTCGGTCAGCGACCCGTGCTGTCCGACCATGTTCTGCGCCTTCTTGTCGGCTTCCCGGTCGTCGTAGTAGGCGATGCCCGCACGCGCGGCCACCAGAACATCACCGATGCGCTCGGCCACCTCGGGTGCGACCGACGTCCCGAACAGCCCGGCTTCGATCGCCTCCCCGCGCGTCAGGACCCAGGACCGCTGTCCTTCTGCGCGCTCCCAGCGGTCGCGCACCGCACCGGATGCGTCTGCGGCCGTGTACAGGTGCAGCATGCGAGGCTCGCCGGCGACGATCTCGACGTCCTCGACAAGCGCGTCGCCCTCGCCCAGCAGCACCTGGCGGTGGCGGGGAACGTCGACCATGCCGTGATCGGCGGTCAGGAGCGCCCCGACGTCGGCGGGCATGAGCTGTTCGAGCCTTCGGGCGGCGGCATCCACGGCTTCGAGGCGGTCGCTCCACGCGTCGCTCTCCCAGCCGTGCGCGTGGCCCGTCGCATCGAGTTCAGGCGTGTAGAGGTAGACGAGGGCGTTGTCGTGGCTGCCGGTCAGCGCTGCCGCCGTCTCGACGCGGTCATCGAGTGAATCGGCTCCCACGAACTGCGCGCCCCGCTGGATCGCCCTCGTGAAGCCGGTACCGGCATAGCCGGGCCGGGAGACGACGAAGACGGGGCGCCCATCGAGGGCCTCACGCTCGAGCAGCGGCAGTGCGCGTTGCCACGTGAGCGGGTCGAGCCCATGCGTCTCCCAGCCCTTCAGCTGGTTGGGCGCGTCGTGGGTGCCGGGGATGCGCACTCGGTACCCGACGATGCCGTGCTCACCCGCATCCGTGCCGGTGAGCAGGCTCGTCAAGGCGGTCGCCGTCGTTGACGGGAACACCGTGCGAGCGTGGTCCTTCTTCGTCATGCGGCCGGAGAGGAATCGGGCGTGCCCGGCGCGGGCCGACAGGTTGAGCCGGCCGAGCCCGTCGACCACCATCAGTACCGCCGAACGCGCGGGCTTCAGCGACGGTGATCGCCCCGAGAGGGCGGCCAACATGTCGGGCACGACACCGGTGAGGCTCCGGGCCGTCGGTGGGTCCGCGGGTAGGCTGAGAGGCATCGGGGCAAGTCTCGCACACGGCCGGTGCAGCCCCAGGTACCCGATCTTCGACACCGCCCGTCACCGGAGGACCCTGCAGTTCCATGGCAGCTTCGCGCACCGAACCGACTGACAACGAACGCATCGAGGACGTCGACCTTTCGACGGAGATGCAGGGCTCCTTTCTCGAGTACGCGTACTCCGTCATCTACTCGCGGGCACTTCCCGACGCGCGCGACGGGCTCAAGCCGGTACAACGCCGCATCCTGTACCAGATGGCCGACATGGGGCTGCGCCCCGACCGTGGTCACGTCAAGAGTGCGCGTGTCGTCGGCGAGGTCATGGGAAAGCTCCACCCGCACGGTGACTCCGCCATCTACGATGCGCTCGTCCGCCTCGCTCAGGATTTCGCATTGCGCGTGCCGCTCGTCGACGGGCACGGCAACTTCGGGTCGCTCGACGACGGCCCCGCTGCCGCCCGCTACACCGAGGCCCGCCTCGCCCCGGCAGCCCTCGCGCTCACCGAGAACCTCGACGAAGACGTCGTCGACTTCATCCCGAACTACGACGGCCAGTTCCAGCAGCCCGAAGTGCTGGCCGCGGCCTTCCCCAATCTGCTCGTCAACGGCACGACCGGCATCGCTGTCGGCATGGCGACCAACATGGCCCCGCACAACCTCATCGAGGTCGTCGCCGCGGCCATCCACCTGCTCGACCATCCCGAGGCCACGCTCGAAGAGCTCATGGAGTTCGTGCCGGGTCCCGACCTTCCCGGTGGCGGCGTCATCGTCGGGCTCGACGGGGTGAAGGACGCGTACGCAGCGGGGCGCGGCACCTTCCGCACCCGCGCGAAGGTGTCGATCGAATCGCTCGGGCCGCGCCGCACCGGCATCGTCGTCACCGAACTGCCCTACATGGTCGGTCCCGAGCGGGTCATCGAAAAGCTCAAAGACGCCGTCAGCGCCAAGAAGCTCACCGGCATCGCCGATGTGACCGACCTCACCGACCGCAACAACGGCCTGCGCCTGGTGATCGGCATCAAGACCGGCTTCGACCCGAATGCGGTGCTCGAGCAGCTGTACCGTCTTACGCCCCTCGAGGACAGCTTCGGCATCAACAACGTCGCGCTTGTCGACGGCCAGCCCCAGACGCTGGGCCTGAAGGCGCTGCTGCGCGTCTACCTCGACCACCGCATCCAGGTGGTCACCCGTCGCAGCCGCTATCGCCTGGCCCGTCGGCAGGAACGACTGCACCTGGTCGAGGGACTGCTCATCGCGATCCTCGACATCGACGAGGTCATCCAGGTCATCCGTTCGTCCGACGACTCCGAGCAGGCCCGGCAGCGCCTGATCGACGTGTTCGACCTGTCGCTGCCGCAGTCCGAGTACATTCTCGAACTGCGCCTTCGCCGCCTCACCAGGTTCTCGCGGATCGAGCTCGAGACCGAACGCGACAACCTCAAGGCCGAGATCGCTCAGCTCGAAGAACTGCTCGGCAGCGACAGTCTGCTCAGGTCGCAGGTGGCTCGCGAACTGGATGCCGCGGCCGAAGCGTACGGGACGCCGCGCCGGACGCTCCTGCTCAACGGCGGCGCACCCGCAGCCCGCGCCCGCACCGCCGCGCCCGCCGACTTGCAGATCGCCGACGCGCCCTGTCGCGTGTTCCTCTCGGCGACCGGGCGTATGGTGCGTGCGGAGTTGAACGACGACATCCTCGGCGGTGGCATCGTTCCGCCCGCACGTCGGGCGAAGCACGACGCGATCCGCTCCGCAGTCGACACGACGACGCGCGCCGACCTGGGCGCCGTGACCAGCGCTGGGCGCCTCGTCCGCTTCTCCCCCGTCGACCTCCCGTCGGTGCCCGGCAACTCGGTGCAGCTCGCGGCCGGCAGCAAGGCGGACCAGTATCTCGCGCTCACCGGCACCGAGCGCGTCGTCGCTGTCGTTCCGCTCGTCGAGTCGCCGGTGATCGCTATCGGGACAGCCCAGGGCGTGGTCAAGCGCGTCGCCGCCAGTGAGCTGGCCCCCGGCAAGACCGACGTCGAGATCATCTCGCTCAAACCCGGCGACCGCGTCGTCGGCGCAGCACCTGCCCAAGACGGCACGGAGCTTGTGTTCGTCACCTCCGACGCGCAGCTCCTGCGCTTCGACGCAGCAGCGGTCCGCCCGCAGGGGCGGGCGGCCGGCGGCATGGCGGGGATGCGCGTGGCGCCGGGTGAGCAGGTGATCTCGTTCACGGCTGTCGTCGCCGGTGATGAGACGGTCGTCGTCACGATCGCGGGTTCGACGCAGTCGCTCGCCGGTGCCGACGCAGGCTCCGGCAAGGTCTCGTCGTTCGCAGAGTTCCCGCCGAAGGGACGCGCGACCGGCGGCGTGCGGGCGCAGCGCTTCTTGAAGGGCGAAGACACGCTGCGCCTCGCATGGGTCGGCGCCGATCCGCGCGCCGTCGGCAGCGATGGTGCCGTCCGTCAGTTGCCGGCTGCGGGCGCCAAGCGCGACGCGTCGGGTCAACCGCTGGATGCGGTCATCGCCGCCGTCGGATCCCCGATCAGCTGACGGTCGTCAGGCGTCGATCGCCTCGCGGTCGAGCCGGTCGCTCGAGGAGACGATGAAATCGCGCCGGGGGGCGACATCGCTGCCCATGAGCAGCTCGAACACGCTCGCCGCCATCTCGGCATCCTGCACGCGCACGCGGCGCAGCATCCGGCCGTTGCGCTCCATCGTGGTCGTCGCGAGCTGGTCGGCGTCCATTTCGCCGAGGCCCTTGTAGCGCTGCACCGGCTCCAGCCAGCGACGGTTCGATTTGCGGAGCTTCGCGAGCAGGGTGTGCAGCTCTTGCTCGGAGTAGGTGTAGATCGTCTCGTTCGGCTTGCTGCCCGGGTTGACCACGACGACGCGGTGCAGCGGCGGTACCGCGGCGTACACCCGACCGTCCTCGATCAACGGGCGCATGTACCGGAAGAACAGCGTGAGGAGCAGCGTGCGAATGTGCGCGCCGTCGACATCGGCGTCGCTCATCAGGATGATCTTTCCGTAGCGTGCGGCCTCGAGATCGAACGAGCGGCCCGAGCCTGCGCCGATCACCTGGATGATCGCGGCGCACTCGGCGTTGGAGAGCATGTCGGAGACCGACGCCTTCTGCACGTTCAGGATCTTGCCGCGAATGGGCAGCAGCGCTTGATACTCCGAGTTGCGCGCGTTCTTGGCGGTACCGAGTGCCGAGTCACCCTCGACGATGAACAGCTCCGAGTCGGCGACGTCGTTCGTGCGGCAGTCGGCGAGTTTGGCCGGCAGCGAAGACGATTCCAGCGCGTTCTTGCGTCGCTGGGTCTCTTTGTGGGCACGCGCTGAGATGCGCGCCTTCATCTCGGAGACGACCTTGTCCAGCAGCAGCGCGGTCTGGTTCTTGTCGTCGCGCTTGGTCGAGGCGAAGCGGGCGGTGAGCTCCTTGGTGACGACCGCGTTGACGATTTGGCGCACGGCGGGGGTGCCGAGCACCTCTTTCGTCTGACCCTCGAACTGCGGTTCGGGTACCCGGACGGTGAGCACCGCGGTGAGCCCCGCGAGCATGTCGTCCTTCTCGGGCTTGTCCTTGCCCACCTTCAACCGCCGCGCGTTGGCTTCGATCTGCGCGCGCAGCACCTTCACGAGACCCTGTTCGAAGCCGGCTTGATGCGTGCCGCCCTTCGGGGTCGCGATGATGTTCACGAACGATCGCGTGACCGTCTCGTACCCGTTGCCCCAGCGCAGTGCGACGTCGACGTGGCACTCCCGTTCGACCTCGGTCGGCACCATCGCGCCGGAGGCCTGCAGGACCGGGACGGTCTCGGTGAAGGTACCGGCGCCGGTGAGGCGCCAGGTGTCGGTGATGGCCGGGTCGGGCGCGAGGAAGTCGGCGAACTCCGAAATGCCGCCGTCGTACTTGTACGAGGTCGAGGTGGGCTCGTCGCCGCGCTCGTCGATGATGACGATCTCGAGTCCCGGGACGAGGAAAGCGGTCTGTCGGGCGCGCTGCTCGAGTTCGGTGAGCCCGAACTCGGCATCCTTCGTGAAGATCTGACGGTCGGCCCAGTAACGGATGCGGGTGCCGGTCACGCCTCGCGCGGCCTTGCCGACCACGCGCAGTTCGGAGGACTTCTCGAACGGCGTGAACGGCGAGTCGGGCGTGGAACCGGCGAAGGTGCCCGGCTCGCCGCGGTGGAACGACATCTCGTACGTCTTGCCGCCGCGGTCGACCTGCACGTCGAGTCGTTCGGAGAGTGCGTTCACGACGGACGCGCCGACACCGTGCAATCCGCCGGATGCCGCATATGATCCCCCGCCGAACTTGCCACCGGCGTGCAGCTTCGTGAAGACGACCTCGACGCCCGTCAGGCCCGTGCGCGGTTCGACATCGACGGGGATGCCGCGAGCACGGTCGCGGACCTCGACACTGCCGTCGGCGTGGAGCACGATGTCGATCTTGGTGCCGTGGCCGCCGAGGGCCTCGTCGACCGAGTTGTCGATGATCTCCCACAGGCAGTGCATGAGCCCGCGGGAGTCGGTGGACCCGATGTACATGCCCGGGCGCTTGCGAACGGCCTCGAGCCCCTCGAGCACCTGGAGATGATGGGCGGAATACTCGGCGGTCACAATCCTCAAGCGTATCCGCGGGGTGCGACACGGCGGCGGCGACACACGAGCCGAGATGCAGGCGGACTGCGCGAGTGCCGAAACGCCGTACGCGCACAGCGAAATGTGACGGCCTCCGGGCATTCTCTGAACATCGGCGTGGTTGTATTCCATAGACCGACGTGCACCCGCACGAGGCAGAGCACCAGACGAACGAGGAGGCACCGACATGAGCATGACGACCACCACTGAGCCCGCAGCCGTCCTCGAGTACCGCCTGAGCGCGACCGACCGCTGCGACTCCTGCGGTGCTCAGGCGTACATCGCCGCGGAGGTCGGCGGCAGCGAACTGCTGTACTGCGCCCACCACGGCCGCAAGTACGAAGAGAAGCTGCGCGCCATCGCCACATCGTGGCACGACGAGACGGCACGTCTCGACGAGCGCGACTGACGCTCCCCTGCTTCATCCAGAAGCCCGCACCTGACGGTGTGGGCTTCTGTCGTTGTGGGTGAGCGGCGGGTCAGAAGCCGACGGCGGCCTGGTAGACCGGCAGCAGGCCGGTCCGCACGCCCGATGCCGAAGGCTTGGGCTGGAAGACGCTCGAGTTGTGGTTGCCCTCGATGACGACCGGGCCGCTCGGCGTGATCGCGAGGTCCCAGCCGACGTACGGCGCTTCGGGTGTGCGACGTGCGAGGGCCTCGGTGAGCTCGACCACCTGGTCGTACAGCGGCACCTGGAACCCGACGATCGACGTTCCCGTGACCGGGTGCTCACGGTAGACGTTGCTGTTCTTGTCGACGCCCGGGTACAGCGCGACGCCGTCCTCGTCGAGCATCGTGAACATGCCGCCCGAGGCGAAGTTGTCGATGACGTCACCGTTGCCGATCCGCAGCACCGCGGCCAGCAGGCGCACGTCGCCGTCGGGACGCAGGTACGTGATCATGCGCACCGTGTTGACGCTGTCGGGGTACAGCGAGGCCATATCGGGGTGCTGCACGATGAACTCGTCGATGATCGTCTGACCGGCAGCGTTCACCTCGGCTCGGAAGGCCGCGGCATCCACGTCGCCCGACAGTTCGTGCAGGGCGATGCCGCCCCCGCCGTGGCCGTCGAGGGGCTTGGCGAGCACCTTCGGGTGGCGGCCGAGGAAGGCCGCAAGCGCCGCGTCGTCGACGTCGCGCAGGTCGACGGTCTCGCGTCCGAGGAGGTCGGCGTACTCGCGGGCGAAGCGGCGCTTGTCCTCGAGCTTCGCGCGACCCTCCGGGGTGTTGTGCATGCGGGTGATGCGGAATGACTTGGGGTGCGTCATCCAGGTCGCCCGCTCCTTCGCATTGAGCAGCCGGATGTCCCACACGGCGTAGTCGCGGAAGCCCATGTCGTACTTGACGGAGCACCACAGCATGTCGGCGATGATCACCGGTGTCGGAGCCTTGGAGACCTTCTTGACCTGCTTGGCGAATTCGAACAGGTTGCCCACCCGGATGTTCCGGGCGCGGTTGAAGAGGTATCCGAGTCGGACGGTGGCCTTGCCCATGGCGTGGTTCCCCCAGTGGTCGGTGAGACGGCAGGTCAGAAGCGCATCGCGGCGCGGTAGCGCGGCAGCAGCCCGCGGCGGATGCCGGAGACGGACGGCTTGGACTGGAACACGCCGGTGTTGTGGTTGCCCTCGATCACGACCGGTCGTTCCGGGGTGATCGCGATGTCCCAACCGATGTACGGCAGGTCGGGCACGCGGCGGGCCAGGCGGTCGACCAGCGCGAGGATCTCGTCGTACAGCGGCACCTGGAAGCCGGTGAGCTCCACACCCGTGATCGGATGCGTCTCGAACGGGTGACCCTCTTCATCGCTCGCGGCGTGCAGGGCGCGACCGTCCTCGCCGAGCATCGTGTACATGCCCCCGTTGGAGAAGTTGTCGATGACGCCGCCGTTGCCGACCTTGAGCACGGCCGCGAGCAGGTGCACCTCGTCGTCGGGGTCGCGGTAGGTGACCATGCGCAGCGAGTTGACGCTGCCGGGGTACAGACGCGCCATCTCGGGATGCTGCACGAGCACCTCTTCGACGAGCACCTGCCCCGTCTCGAGCAGCTCTGCGCGCAGTGCGGGGATGTCGTCGATCTGGGCGGTGTCGCGCATCGTGATGCCGTTGCCGCCGACACCGCCGGGGTTCTTCGAGATCACCCGCTCGTGGCGACGGACGAAGGCCTCGAGCTGCGCATCGTCGATCTCGCGCACGTCGACCCACTCGCGACCGAGTTCGTCGCCGAAGCGCGCCGCGAACTGCAGCTTGTCGTCGAAGATCCCCCGCTGTGCGTCGTCGTTGAGTCGGCGGGACAGGTGGAACGACTTCGGGTCGGTCATGTAGGTCTTGCGCTCGCGGCGCTTGAGGATGCGGAAGTCCCACTCCGAATAGTTCTCGAAGGTCGTCTCGTAGCGCACGGCGCAGTAGGCCATGTCGAGCGCGACCCACCACACGGGTGCCTTGGAGAGCTTCGCCGACTGCCGCGCGAACTGCATGACCCGTTCGCGGTCGAACATCGCGACGCGCCGCACGAAGAAGCGGCCGCGCCGGTAGAGGCGGTTGATCGCGCCCATGTCAGACCTCGCGGATGATGCCCATCGGCGTGGACTGGTGTCCCTGCCCGAGCGGGTTGTCGCCGAGGATGCGCACGAGGCGCTGCTCCCCCGCCTTGTCGAGCGTCGAACCGAGGATGTTGCCACCGATGTCGTTGATGTCGACGACGGCCACCTCGACGGCCCCGCCGAGCTGGCGCTGCAGTGTCCGGGCGACCTTGTCGGGCTCGCTCGGGCCGAGGACGACCGCTTCGTTGTAGGGCGGGATCGTGCCGCTGGTCGGGCCGTCGATCGCGCGGGCCTTCTCGCCGGCGACGCGGTAGAAGTCGCCGCGGCGGCCGAAGACCTTCGTGACGGCGCTGACGGTGGCGGCGAGGAGGATGCGGGGCGTGCCGCACTCGCGCAGTGCCATCTCCATCGTCTCCGGCATGCCGAGGCCGATGCCGTACGGCGTGCGGGCCACGTACTTCGAGAGGAACCTCGCCAGCGGACGCGGCTGGATCTCGTCGAGCCGGTACGAGCGGCCCTGCGTGATGGCGACGATCTTCTCCGTCACGAAGAGGATGTCGCCGTCTTGCAGGTGCTCTGGCGCGTATTCGGTGACGACCTCGTCGAGATCGTCACCGGGCATCACCACGCGGGTGCGGATCGGGATGCGCGCGAACGACGTCCCGTCGACGGCGACCTCCAGCGCCTTGCCGTCGTTGGCGGCCGAACTCATTCGAGGTAGTCCCGGAGCGACTGCGAGCGCGACGGGTGCCGCAGCTTCGCCATCGTCTTGGACTCGATCTGCCGAATGCGCTCACGCGTCACGCCGAACGTGTCGCCGATCTGGTCGAGCGTCTTCGGCTGGCCGTCGCCGAGACCGAAGCGCATGCGGATGACGCCCGCCTCGCGCTCCGACAGCGAGTCGAGGAGCGACTCGAGCTGACGCTGCAGCATCGTGAAGCCCACCGCGTCGGCCGGTACGACCGCCTCGGTGTCCTCGATGAGGTCACCGAATTCGCTGTCGCCGTCCTCGCCGAGCGGGGTGTGCAGTGAGATCGGCTCGCGGCCGTACTTCTGCACCTCGACGACCTTCTCGGGCGTCATGTCGAGCTCGCGCGAGAGCTCCTCGGGCGTGGGTTCGCGGCCGAGGTCCTGCAGCATCTGCCGCTGCACGCGGGCGAGTTTGTTGATGACCTCGACCATGTGCACCGGGATGCGGATGGTGCGGGCCTGGTCGGCCATGGCGCGGGTGATGGCCTGACGGATCCACCAGGTCGCATAGGTCGAGAACTTGAAGCCCTTCGTGTAGTCGAACTTCTCGACGGCACGGATCAGGCCCAGGTTGCCCTCCTGGATGAGGTCGAGGAACTGCATGCCGCGGCCGGTGTAGCGCTTGGCGAGCGAGACCACCAGACGCAGGTTCGCCCCGAGCAGGTGGCTCTTGGCGCGCTGACCGTCGCGGGCGACCCACTGCAGGTCGAGCCCGAGCTGCGAGCTCTTCTCGGCCGCCGACATGTTCGACAGCTTCTCTTCGGCGAACAGCCCCGCCTCGATGCGCATCGCGAGCTCGACTTCTTCGGCCGCGTTCAGCAGCGGCACCTTGCCGATCTGCTTCAGGTAGTCCTTGACGGGGTCGGCGGTCGCACCCGTGATCTGCGTCGAGTAGACGGGAACCTCGTCCTCGTCGTTCGAGCTGATGACGATCGCCCCGGTGGGGAGCGGCTCGGTGACGACCTTCTTGACAGGTGCGTCCTCGTCGTCGTCCTCGTCGTCGTCGGAGGCGTCGCTCTTCTTCTTCGCGTCGGACTTCGCCGCAGCGGCGTCGTCCGAGGAGTCGTCGCTGTCGTCCGAGTCGTCGCCGGCGTCGTCCATCTCGATGTCGTTGTCTTCGACCTCGTCGTCGAACTCGTCGTCATCCTTCTTGGACGTGCCCTTGGTGCGCGAGGTCGCGGGAGCGGCCTTGGCAGCAGTCTTCTTGGCCGCGGGCTTCTTGGCTGCGGCCTTCGCCTTGGGTGCGACCTTGGTCGCGGGAGTCGTCGTCGCCTCCTGCACGTCCTCGACGTCGTCCGTCTTACGGGTGCGGGTGGATTTGGTCGTCGCCACGTCTCGCCTTTCACCGACGGGATTCCGTCGTGTTTTCGGACAGGAGTATGACCCTTGTCAAGTCCCGGCCGACGATGCGAGCATCGTGCGGCGGATTCGACAACGGGTCAGGGTATTCATTATACCCCGACACCGCTCAGCGCAGACCGCGCTTGTCGTCGTCGGCGGGCCGGCTCGCGAGAAAGCGTTCGAGCTCCGCTGCGAGCTCATCCGCGCTGGGCAGGTCGCCGGTGTGGATGATCGGTTGGCCGAGCCCACTGCCCGCCATATACGAGTCGTATCGCTCCTCGAGGTTCTGCAGCATCGTCGTGAGCTCGCTGGACCCCTCCACCTGCTCCGCGACCTTCTCGAGGAACGGCTTGTTCTCTTCACGCAGGACGTCGATGTCGAACGTGAGGCCGGTTGCGACCGACAGGCTGTCGAGGGCAGCGATCGCGGCACCCGGAAACTCGGTGTCGCCGAGGTAATGCGGCACGAGCAGGACGAAGCCCGCGATCGAGGCGTCGACCTGCGAGAACCGGTACTCGAGCAGGTGGCCCACCGTTGCCGGAACTTGCGTATGCGGCTGCCAGACGGAATGCGCCTTGGTGAGATCTTCGCGATTCCCGCTCACGGTCGTGCCGATGGGTCGGGTGTGCGGCACGGGCATCGGAATGGCGTGCACCCACGTGATGCTGGCGACACTCAGTCCTTCGGCGAGCCCGACGACGGTCTCTGCGAACGCCTCCCATGCAAAGTCCGGCTCGAAGCCGGCCAGCAGCAGGAACGGTCTCCCCGCGGCGTCATGCACGAGCGACAACTCGAGTCGCGCCGGTCGGAAGTCGGTCAGGTGATCCGCCTCGAAGGTGACGATGGGGCGGCGGGCCCGATAGTCCAGCAGGACGTCTGGATCGAACGCGACAACCGGCGCAGGCTCGAGCTGATCACGGAAGTACTCCACGGTGCGTGCGACGGCTCCGCCGGCATCCGTGAAGCCCGTCAATGCGATGACCAGCGGAAGTCCGGCCGGGACCGGCGGCGCTGACGCGACGCGTTCGTAGAGCGGACCGGAGAGGGGCATACCTCCACTGTACGAGCCGCTCAGCAGGTCGGATCCCGTGGCGTCCCGCTGACAGCGAACACCACCTCCCTAGGATGGAAGGCATGCCGTACCCCGAGCTCGAGATCTCGTCCGTTCCCCCACTCGACTCCAAGGCCGATGCCATCGTCGTCGCGCTCCCGCCGCTTGCCGAATCCGGCGATGTGCTCGAGGCGTGGCCGGGCGTCGCCGCGGCACTCGAAGCACTCGCCTTCACCGGCGCACGCGGCACCTGCGTGCGCGTGTACGCACCCGAAGCGACATCACGACCGCTCATCGCCGTCGGCACCGGCGGCGACCCCGCTCCGGCCGACGTGCGGGATGCCGTCGGCACCGCCGTCCGGACGACGACCGGGTTCGCCACCCTGTCCGTCGCGCTCCCGGGGGTCACCGACGCAGACCTGTGGGCCGCGGCGGCCGAGGGCGCGGCGCTCGGCGGCTATCGCTTCGCAGGCTTCAAGAAGGACAGGGGCACTTCCCGTGCGGATCGCGTGCTGCTGCACGCCGACGATTCGCTCTCGTCCGAACAGGTGTCCCGCGCGGTCGCCGTCGCCGACGCCGCGGCCCTCGTGAAGGACCTCGTGCACACCCCCGCCAATCGGCAGAGCCCCGCTGATCTGGCGGATGCTGCTGTCGCCGCTGCGGCGGAGCTGCCCATCACGGTCGAGGTGCTCGACGAAGACGCGCTGGAGGCCGGTGGGTACGGCGGCATCCTCGGGGTCGGCGGCGGCTCGGACCGCCCGCCGCGGCTGGTTCGACTGGACTACTCCCCCTCCGGGGCGCAGCGCCACGTCGCCCTCGTCGGAAAGGGCATCACGTTCGACACCGGCGGCCTCTCCCTCAAGCCCGCGGCGAGCATGGTCGGCATGAAGTTCGACATGGCGGGGGCCGCGACCGCGCTCGCCGTCGTCATCGCCGCCGCGCGCCTCCAGTTGCCGGTGCGTGTCAGCGGCTGGCTCGCCATCGCCGACAACATGCCGTCGGGTCGCGCGACGCGACCGGGCGACGTTCTCACCATGCTCGACGGCACGAGCGTCGAGGTGCTCAACACGGATGCCGAGGGGCGCCTCGTGCTCGCAGACGGACTCGTGGCCGCGAGCCGCGAACGTCCCGACCTGCTCATCGATGTCGCGACCCTCACGGGCGCGATCATCGTCGCGCTCGGGCACCGCCACGTCGGGGTCATGGGATCTGACGATGCGGTCGCCGAATACCTCGCCGCCTCGAAGGCGACGGGAGAGCTCGCATGGCATCTGCCGCTGCCGGCGCACATGGAGGACGAACTCGACAGCCCGATCGCCGACCTGCAGAACGCCAAGATCGGTGACCCCGCCGGCGGGTCGCTGTTCGCCGGACTCTTCCTGCAGCGGTTCGTCGGTCGCGTCTCGGATGCCGACGACGCCGCGCGCATCCCCTGGGTGCACCTCGACATCGCGGGCGCCGGCACGAGCAAGTCAGCCGCGTTCGGCGCGACGGACAAGGGCCCGACGGCCGTCACCGTGCGATCACTGATCGCCCTGCTGGAAGGAGCCGGACGATGACCGAGCACCGGAGCGATCTGGTCGTCCTGGGCGGCGGAAGCGGCGGTTACGCTGCCGCGTTGCGTGCCGCCGAACTGGGCAAGACCGTCACGCTGATCGAGAAGGACAAGGTCGGTGGAACCTGCCTGCACCGCGGCTGCATCCCGACCAAAGCGCTCCTGCACGCAGCCGAGGTCGCCGACCACGTGCGCGAGGCATCGGCCGTCGGCGTGGAGGCCACGCTCGGCGGTGTCGACGTCGAACGCCTGACCGCCTACCGCGAGGGCATCGTCGCAAAGAAGTTCAAGGGCCTCGAAGGGCTCATCAAAGCCCGCGGCATCAACGTCGTCGCGGGCGCCGGGCGGCTCACCGTCGACGGCGCAGTGCAGGTCGGTGACGACGTCTACCGCGGCACCGACGTGGTGCTCGCCACCGGCTCGATGACGCGTCTGCTGCCAGGCCTCGAGGCCGGCGGGCGCATCCTCACGAGCGAGGAGGCGCTGGCGCTCGGCGAAATCCCCGCGAGCGTGCTCATCCTCGGCGGCGGTGTGATCGGTGTGGAGTTCGCGAGCCTGTGGCGCTCGTTCGGGGTCGAGGTCACGATCATCGAGGCGTTCGACCACCTGGTGCCCAACGAAGACGTCGCGCTCAGCAAGGCACTCGAGCGGGCGTTCCGCAAGCGCGGCATCACCTCCAGGCTGGGCGTGCGCTTCGCCTCGGCGACACATCACGAGTCGTCGGTCACCGTGGCTTTGGAAGACGGATCCGAGCTGTCCGCCGACTACCTTCTCGTGGCCGTCGGGCGCGGTCCGGTCACGGCCGGACTCGGCTTCGAAGAAGCAGGGGTGGCGCTCGACCGGGGCTTCGTCACCGTTGACGAGCAGTTGCGCACCTCGGTGCCGCACATCCGCGCCGTCGGCGACATCGTGCCCGGGCTGCAGCTCGCGCACCGCGGCTTCCAGCAGGGCATCCGCGCCGCCGAACTCATCGCAGGCGTCGCGTCGGTCGACGTGCCCGAGAGCACGATTCCCCGCGTGACCTACTCCCACCCCGAGGTCGCCTCGGTGGGCCTCACCGAGGCGCAGGCACGCGATGCGCACGGCGACGCCATCGTCGCGTACGAATACAACCTCGCCGGCAACGGCAAGAGCGAGATCCTCGGCACCGCGGGTATCGTCAAGGTCGTGCGCGTCGCCGATGGACCCATCGTCGGTGTCCACATGGTGGGCGACCGTGTCGGTGAGCTGATCACCGAAGGCCAGTTGGCCGTCGGATGGGAGGCGCACCCGGAGGATATCGCCCCCTTCATCCACGCCCATCCCACGCAGAGCGAAGCGCTCGGCGAGGCGTTCCTGGCGCTGTCCGGCAAGCCCCTCCACGCGCTCTGACCGGCGCACCCCCGACATCACTAAGCTAGACACGACATCGACATCCTGAAGGAGCAAACGACATGAGCACTTCCGTGGTCCTCCCCGCGCTCGGAGAGAGCGTCACCGAGGGAACGGTCACCCGCTGGCTCAAGAAGGTCGGTGACACGATCCAGGCCGATGAAGGTCTGCTGGAGATCTCGACCGACAAGGTGGACACCGAGATCCCGTCGCCCGTGAGCGGCGTCATCGAAGAGATCCTGGTCGACGAGGACGAGACCGTCGAGGTCGGCGCGATCCTCGCCAAGATCGGTGACGGCTCCGGGGCACCCAGCCAGGACGAGCCCAGCGCCGAGGCGCCCGCCGACGCTGCGCAGGAGCAGGCCCCGGCTGAAGCCGCGCCGGCAGCGGAGGCACCCGCCGCCGAGCAGCCGGCCGCCGAACCGGCACCCGAGCAGGCTGCACCCGCGTCGTCCGGTGACGCGAAGGATGTCACGCTCCCCGAGTTGGGCGAGAGCGTCACCGAGGGCACGGTCACCCGCTGGCTGAAGGCCGTCGGTGACAGTGTCGAGGTCGACGAGCCGCTGCTCGAGATCTCCACCGACAAGGTGGACACCGAGATCCCGTCGCCCGTCGCGGGAACGCTGACGGAGATCCTCGTGCAAGAAGACGAGACGGTCGAGGTCGGCTCCGTGCTCGCGCGCATCGGGTCCGGTGCTGCACCGGCTGCCGCCGAGGCGCCTGCGGCGCCCGCTGCCGAAGCTCCGGCCGCACCGGCCGCTGAAGAGGCCGCCGCTCCTGCGGCGCCCGCGGAGGCTCCCGTCCAGGAGGCGCCGGCTGCGCCAGCGGCGCCGGAGGCCGCACCGGCCGCGCAGGAGCCGCCGGCTCCGACGATGCCCAGCCTCGGTACGTCCGACGACGACGGGCCCACCTATGTCACGCCGCTTGTGCGCCGCCTCGCGCAGCAGCAGGGCGTCGACCTCGCGAGTGTCACGGGCACCGGTGTCGGTGGTCGCATCCGCAAGGAGGATGTGCTGAAGGCGGCCGAGGCCGCCAAGGCCGCGCCCGCGGCAGCGCCCGCTGCGGCCTCTGCTCCCGCCGCGCCCGCGCCGCGCGAGATCTCGGAACTGCGCGGGACGACGCAGCCGATGTCCCGTCTTCGCAAGGTGCTCGCAGAGCGTGCCGTCGCCTCGATGCAGCAGACCGCTCAGCTCACGACCGTGGTCGAAGTGGATGTCACCAAGCTCGCCGCGCTGCGCGACGGCGTCAAGGGGCCGTTCCTCGAGAAAACGGGCGACAAGCTGTCGTTCCTGCCGTTCTTCGCGCTGGCCGCCGCCGAGGCGCTGCAGACGTTCCCGATCATCAACGCGACGGTCGACGGAACCGACATCGTCTACCCCGCGACCGAGAACCTCTCGATCGCGGTCGACACCGAGCGCGGACTGCTGACGCCGGTGCTGCGTGATGCGGCCTCGAAGAACATCGCGCAGATCGCGCACGAGATCGCCGATCTCGCCGCCCGCACCCGCGACAACAAGCTCAAGCCCGACGAGCTCGCCGGGGGCACGTTCACGCTGACCAACACGGGTTCGCGTGGCGCGCTGTTCGACACCCCGGTGGTCTTCCTCCCGCAGTCCGCGATTCTCGGGCTGGGCGTCGTCGTCAAGCGCCCCGGCATCGTCTCGGTCGACGGCAAGGACGCGATCGCGGTCCGTTCCTACGTCTACCTCGCGCTGTCGTACGACCACCGCACCATCGACGGCGCGGATGCTGCGCGATTCCTCGGCGCGGTGAAGACCCGCCTCGAGGCAGCGCAGTTCGAGGGCGACCTCGGCATCTGATCCCTGTTCACGATGGCTGGTCCGCGAGGTCGTACACCTCGCGGACCAGCCATTCGTCATCGGTGCGGACGGCCACGATGATCTGCGTGTCGTGCCCCGGCGCCTCGGCGCGATAGACGGCGACCCCGCCGTACTCGTCCACCAAGGTGGTCTCGGCCGAGGCGACGAGGGCTGCACCCGCGGTCGGACGCTTCGCAGTGGGTTCGAGGACGTCGCAGTGCACCGCGTCGCCGCAGGCCGCCAGTCGTGCCACCAGCACCGAACCCACATCGTCGAGAGATGGATCCGACGCCGTCGGTGACGGCGTCTCGGCTGCTGCAGAGCGTTGGGGCTGCATCGATTCGGTGGCGCCGCCCTCGCTCGGCCAGAGGGCGCCGGCCGCGAGGACCGCGGCGGCCGCGCCGGTTGCGAGCAGCAGCACGCGCCGGCGGGAGCCCGAACCTGAGGGTGCCGGCGCGCCGGACTCGGGTCCGTTCGCGGACGCCGGTCGTTTGCGGATCGCGCGGCGCGGGCGGGCCAGCAGTTCGCGCGCCCGCTCCCCCAGCTCCAGGTCGACGAACACGTCGAACCATCTCCCGGACGCGGGGGCGCCCGCGGTGGACGGTGCGCGATCGGCCTCACGCGCGCGCCGGCGGTTCGGCGTCGGGGCGTGCTGCTCACGCAGCTCGCGTTGCGCCAACGGTCTCGCCTCGGCCGCTGCGAACAGGTCGCCCTCGCACGCCGCGCCGTCACGCGCCAGTCTTCGCGCGTCCGCAATCACATCGGATGCCCGACGCAGCTGCGGCTCGATGTCGGGCATGGCGTCGGCGAGCCGGTGCAGGAGGGCGACCGTGTCAGGTCGCCACGGCACCGAGCCGGTCAACGCCAGCACGGGGCGCCCGTCGGCGGTCACCCACCAACTGCCCGCGTCGCCTGCGAGACCGTCCGCCTCGGTTGCGCCGCGCAGCAGGCTGACGGCCACCGTCACCGCCTCACCGGCCGTGGCGACGGCATCCGCGTCGAGACGCATCGTGCACACCGGCAGGATGACGGCGGTCCCATCCCCGGCAAGGGCGAGGTCGACGGGCGCGAGCACATGCCCGTCGGCGGCGGCCCGCCAACCCGGACCCGGCCCGAAATCCTTCCGCTCGACCCACATCCGCGGCGGCTCGCCCGCGACGAGGTCGGCCGCGAAGGGCGCCTCGGGAGGGGCGACCCGTCGCAGTACTCGGGGTCGCAGTTCGTCGATGAGGCGCTGGGTCATGCACCCGAGTGTCGCCTCCCGGGCGGGCGCGTGGTCTCACTCGGTCGCGATCGGTGGACAACCCGTCACGGAGCCGTTCTGTGCAGACGGCGGCGCGACGCGAAAGGTAGGCTGGAGCCATGTCCTCCCGCAGTACCGCACCGGAGAAGCGTCCCGGCTTCTTCAAGCAGCTCCGCTCGCTCTACACGTTCACGGCATCGACCTACTCGTGGCTCCCGTGGCTGCTCGGCGGCGTGCTCGTCGTGGGTATCGCGATCGGCGTGGTCGTCGGATTCTTCGTGCCGCCGGTCGCCGTGTGGAGCATCATCCTGTGGGGCTTCACGGGCCTCATGCTCGGTCTGCTCGGGGCGATGATGACGATGACGCGCCTGTCGACGAGTGCGATGTACAAGAAGATCGACGGGATGCCGGGTGCGACCGGCCACGTGATCTCCACCGCCCTCGGCCGCAACTGGACGGCCTCCGACACACCCGTCGGCATCAACCCGAAGACGCAGGACGCCGTCTATCGCGTCATCGGTCGCGGCGGCGTCGTGATCATCGGCGAGGGTGCGCGCGGGCGTCTGACGCGGCTCATCAGCGACGAGCGACTCAAGGTGCAGCGCGTCGCCTCCGGCGTGCCGGTCGCCGTCATGTACGTGGGCCACGACGAGGGCGACGTCGCAATCGCCGACCTCGCGAAGACCATCAAGGCCCTGCCCAAAAAGATCGACCGCGCGACCATGGCCGCGATCATCAAGCGTGTCGACTCGGTGTCGCAGTCGGTCACGTCATTGCCGATCCCGAAGGGCATCGACCCGATGAAGGCGCGCGCGCCGCGCCCGCGTTGACCCCTCAGGCCTGCAACAGGATCAGGCCCGCAGCAGGATCGTGCCGGCCAGTTTGTCGTGCAGCCCGCGCTGATCAGCGTCCCAGACCAGCGCGGGAATGACGAGCACCAGCAGTGCCGTCCGGACGATGGGTCGCCAGAGGCCGACCCATCCCCCGCTGAACCGCTGCATGCGCAGCCCGACGATCCGGTGCCCCGGGGTGCCGCCGATCGTCGGCACGAACAACAGGTTGAGCGCGGCGAACACGGTCATGGGCGCGAACAGACTCAGTCCCGCCTCAGACGGCAGCGCGAACTGGTCGTAGCCGAAGAACGCGGTCGCGACGAGTGTCGCCGCGGCGTAGTCGATGATCAGGGCGACGAGCCGGCGGCCGAACCGCGCGACACTGCCGGAGCCGGACGCGGGGAGGCCGAGGCGCTCTCCGGGGTAGGAATTCTCGGGGGTCGCCACGCGTCCAGCCTATCGGCGCCCGCGTAACATGCCCGAAACATGCGGGATACTGGAGAGCAACCCCGCCCCGCTAGTTTCGACCGTGTCGGCATCAGCGCTGGCGTGTTCCTCACCCGATCTTGGAGACTCCATGTTCAAAGATTCATCCGAGGTGCTCAAGTTCATCCAGGACGAGGACGTCAAGTTCCTCGACATCCGTTTCACGGATCTTCCTGGCGTGCAGCAGCACTTCAACATTCCGGCCTCGACCGTCGACGAGGAGTTCTTCACGGTCGGCCAGCTCTTCGACGGCTCGTCGATCCGCGGCTTCGCGAACATCCATGAGTCCGACATGCAGCTGATCCCGGATGTCTCCACCGCCTACCTGGACCCGTTCCGCGAGGCGAAGACCCTCGTGATGGTCTTCGACATCTACAACCCGCGCAACGGCGAGATCTACAGCAAGGACCCGCGCCAGGTCGCCAAGAAGGCCGAGAAGTACCTCGCCTCCACGGGCATCGCCGACACGGCGTTCTTCGCACCCGAGGCGGAGTTCTACATCTTCGACGACGTCCGCTACGAAGTGAAGCAGAACGCGAGCTTCTACTCGGTGGACTCCGAAGAGGGCGCCTGGAACACCGGCCGTGAGGAAGAGGGCGGCAACCTCGCCAACAAGACCCCCTACAAGGGCGGCTACTTCCCCGTCGCACCGGTCGACAAGACGGCTGACCTCCGCGACGACATCAGCCTCAAGCTGATCGAGTCGGGCCTGCAGCTCGAGCGCGCGCACCACGAGGTGGGCACCGGCGGCCAGCAGGAGATCAACTACCGCTTCGACACGATGGTGCACGCGGCCGATGACATCCTGAAGTTCAAGTACATCGTCAAGAACGTTGCAGACCAGTGGGGCAAGGTCGCGACCTTCATGCCCAAGCCGCTGTTCGGTGACAACGGTTCGGGCATGCACACCCACCAGTCGCTGTGGAACGGCGGCGAGCCGCTCTTCTACGACGAGAAGGGCTACGGCGGTCTCTCCGACATCGCCCGCTGGTACATCGGCGGCATCCTGGCCCACGCTCCGGCCGTGCTCGCCTTCACCAACCCGACGCTCAACAGCTACCACCGTCTGGTGAAGGGCTACGAGGCTCCCGTCAACCTGGTGTACTCGGCAGGCAACCGCTCCGCTGCGATCCGCATCCCGATCACCGGCACGAACCCGAAGGCCAAGCGCATCGAGTTCCGCGCGCCGGACGCTTCGGGCAACCCGTACCTCGCCTTCGCGGCGCAGCTGATGGCCGGCATCGACGGCATCAAGAACCGCATCGAGCCGCACGAGCCGGTCGACAAGGACCTCTACGAACTGCCGCCCGAGGAGGCCAAGAACATCCCGCAGGTGCCCAACTCGCTGCTCGACTCGCTGGAGGCGCTGCGCGCCGACCACGAGTTCCTGCTGCAGGGCGGCGTGTTCACGCCCGAGCTGATCGAGACCTGGATCGAGTACAAGATCGAGAACGAGATCCAGCCGATCGCTGCACGTCCTCACCCGTTCGAGTACGAGCTGTACTTCGGTGTCTGAGGTCACCTGACACGAGAGCCCCTCCGATTTCCGCACATGTGCGGGGTCGGAGGGGTTTCTCTGTCGTGGAGGTGACGCGGGTCAGCCGTAGAAGAGCTTTTCGAATGCTCGTCGGCCTCGACGGGAGGCACGCATCCAGTCTTCTTCGACACGGGTCGCGGAGCCGTCCGGGTACTCCAGGATGCGCCCGATCCCGTCGAGCTGTCCGCGGTCTGTCGGCAGCACATCGCTGGTCTGGCCGGACAGCAGGGTATTGGCCGACCGGAGTCGGCTTGCGAGATGCCAGGACTCCGCGAGGCGCGTCGCGGATGCATCGGGCACGAGACCGGCCTGCCGTGCCGCGTCCAGTGCCGCCAGCGTCGAAGTCGTACGCAGGCCCGGCACGCGGTGGCCGTGCTGCAGCTGCAGCAGCTGTACGAGCCACTCGACGTCGCTGAGGCCGCCCGGGCCGAGCTTCAGATGCCGACTGCGGTCGGCACCCTGTGGCAGTCGTTCGTTCTCGACGCGCGCCTTGATGCGCTTGATCTCACGCAGATCCTGCAGCTTGGCATCCGCCGGATAGCGCACCTCGTCCGCCAGTGCCATGAAGCGCTCGATCAACTTCACGCTGCCGGCGATCCCTCGGGCCCGGAGGAGTGCTTGCGCCTCCCACGAGAGCGACCACCGCCGGTAATACTCGGCGTACGAGTCCAGCGACCGCGCCATCGGGCCGTTGCGCCCCTCGGGACGCAGATCCGCATCGAGCTCGAACGGCACGCGGTGGTCTTCGGAAGCGTTCCGCAGACCCTGCACGATATTTCGCGCGTACTCGGCCGCACGCTGCGGGTCCACGCCGTTCGCGTCGTACACGTACATGACATCGGCGTCCGACCCGAACCCGAGCTCGGCGCCGCCGAATCGACCCATCGCGATGACGGAGAAGTCGAGCGCGTCGTCTTCGGGCGCAACGACCTCGCGCCGCACTGCGCGCAAGGATGCCTGGATCGTCACTTCGCTGATCGTCGTGAGCCCTGCCGCGAGATCCTCGATCGTCATCGGCGTCAGCAGCCCTGCCAGCGCGAGTCGCAGCAATTCGCGACGCCGGAGCGCTCGCACGGCCCGCATCGCGTCGTCGATGGTCTGGTGCCGCGTCTGGATCGCGCGGGCCTCCTCCTGGAGGGCGACTCCCGAGCGCGGCCTGAGCTGATCGTCGGAATCGAGCCAGGCGACCGACTCGGGAATCCACTCCATGAGCTCGCCGACGAACCGCGATCCCGACAAGGCCCGCGTCAGCCGTTCGGCGGCTCCCGAGGAGTCGCGCAGCATCCGCAGGAACCAGGGCGTGTCGCCGAGTCGTTCCGAGATGCGCCGGAAGGCGAGCAGACCGTAGTCGGGATTGACGCCGTCGGCGAACCACCGGATCATCACCGGCATGAGGTGCCGCTGGATCGTCGTCTTGCGGCTGATGCCGGTCGTCAGGGCGCCGATGTGTCGGAGCGCGCCCGCCGGGTCCGCGAAGCCGATCGCGGCGAGTCGGTCGTGCGCCTGCTGCGTGGAGAGGGCGTGCTCGTCGGCGGGCAGCGCGGCCACTGCAGACAGCAGCGGCCGGTAGAACAGGCGCACGTGGATCTCGCGCACCTCACGCTTGACCGACTCCCACAGCGCCCAGACGTCGGCGCCCTTGTCGACGAGGCCCGACGCTCGGGCGAGCGCGCGCAGCCCCTCCGGCGACTGCGGCATGAGATGCGTGCGCCGAAGCCCTCGCAACTGCAGCCGATGCTCCAACACCCGCAGGATGCGGTAGTCGCGCGAGAACGTCGCGGCATCCTCCCGGCCGATGTACCCCTGCGAGACGAGCGCGTCGAGCGCGTCGAGCGTGCCGCGCTGGTGGATCTGATCGTCGGAGAGCCCGTGCACCAACTGCAGCAGCTGCACGGTGAACTCGATATCGCGGATGCCGCCCGGCCCGAGCTTGAGCTGATACGGCACTTCTTCGGGCGGGATGTGCTCGGTGACACGTTCGCGCATGCGCTGCACGCTGTCGACGAAGTTCTCGCGGGCGGCGCTGGTCCACACCTTCGGCTGGACGGCGGCGACGTACTCGGCCCCGAGCGCCGCATCGCCGGCGAGGGGGCGTGCCTTCAGCAGCGCCTGGAACTCCCAGCTCTTCGCCCACCGGTCGTAGTACGACAGATGCGACTCGAGTGTGCGCACGAGGGCGCCCTGCTTGCCCTCCGGCCGGAGGTTCGCGTCGACCTCCCACAGCGGCGGTTCGATCTCGACGCCCGAGATGCCGCGCATGGTCTGCACCGCGAGCCGCGTCGCGATGTCGACGGCACGCCCTTCGCCGACCGCCTCCTTGAGGATCTCGTCGGCGCCGCCGACGAAGATCACATCGACGTCGCTCACGTAGTTCAGCTCGCGTGCACCGGTCTTGCCCATGCCGATCACGGCCAGCCTCGTGCCGGCGACGTGCTCGCGCGGGAACAGGCCGGCACCCGCAGCGCCGCCCGACACCCGCGTGCGCGCGACGGCGAGTGAGGCCTCCAGCGCGGCGCCCGCCGCGTCGGCGAGCGTCGCGGCAACCCGGTGCAGGACGTCTTCGGCGCTCGGGGCCGTCAGATCGAAGGCCGCGATGAGGGCGAGCATGCGACGGTAGCGGACGCGCAGTGCGACCCACGCGCTCTCGTCGCCCAGCGCGGCGAAGCCCTCGGCATCCGCGCCCACCGACTCGAGCAGCTCGCGCCGCATCCGCTCCGCGTCCGGCAGGATCGACCCGGCCCCGACGAGGTGCACGAGCTCTTCTGGATGCCGCAGGTAGAAGTCTGCGAAGCCGTCCGACGCCCCGATCACCAACCACGCAGTCTCCGGACTGTCCGCGAGGACGGTGCGCACGGGCGCCGCATCGCGTCGCGCGATGCGCACCAGGGCCGCCGCTGCCGTGTCAGGATCGGCCGCTCGTTCGGCGCCGACGAGCAGCGCACTGCGGTCGAGCCCGGTGAGCGACGCGAGCTCGTCGAGCGAACGTTCGCCGTCGGCGAGGTCGCCGAAGCCCGCACGAGCGAGCGCCGTCAGGCCAGAGGAACGCTCCCCGGCCATGGCCTCAGAGCATCTCCAGATTGCTCTTCAGCTCGTACGGCGTGACCTGCGCGCGGTACTCCTGCCATTCGCGTCGCTTGTTGAGGAGGACGTAGTTGAAGACCTGCTCCCCCAGCGTCTCTGCGACGAGTTCGGACTCCTCCATGTACTCGAGCGCGTGATCGAGGCTCGCAGGCAGCGGCGCGTAGCCGAGTGCTCGGCGCTCCGCGTCGGTGAGCGACCACACGTTGTCCTCCGCCTCGGGCGGAAGGTCGTATTCCTCCTCGATGCCCTTCAGGCCCGCCGCGAGCAGCAGGGAGAAGGCCAGGTACGGGTTGGCAGCAGAATCGAGTGCACGGTACTCGACGCGCGAGGACTGGCCCTTCTTCGGCTTGTACAGCGGCACACGCACCAGTGCGGAACGGTTGTTGTGCCCCCACGTGATGAAGCTCGGGGCCTCGTCGCCACCCCAGAGGCGCTTGTACGAGTTGACGAACTGGTTGGTGACCGCGGCGATCTCGTTGGCGTGCTTCAGCAGACCGGCGATGAAGTGACGGCCGGTCTTCGACAACTGGTATTGCGCGCCCTCTTCGTAGAACGCGTTCTGGTCGCCTTCGAACAGCGACATGTGCGTGTGCATGCCGCTGCCGGGGTGGCCGCTGAGGGGCTTGGGCATGAACGTGGCGTACACGCCCTGCTCGATCGCCACCTCCTTGACCACCGTGCGGAAGGTCATGATGTTGTCCGCCGTCGCGAGCGCGTCCGCGTAACGCAGATCGATCTCGTTCTGGCCCGGGCCGCCCTCGTGGTGGCTGAACTCGACCGAGATGCCGAGGTCTTCGAGCATGCGCACCGAGCTGCGACGGAAATCGTGCGCGGTGCCGCCGGGCACGTTGTCGAAGTAGCCCGCCGAATCGACGGGCACAGGACCCTCGGGACCGACCTGCGACGACTTCAACAGGTAGAACTCGATCTCGGGATGCGTGTAGAACGTGAAGCCGGCGTCTGCGGCCTTCGCCAGCGTGCGCTTGAGCACGTTGCGGGGGTCGGCCACGGCCGGTTGACCGTCAGGGGTCGTGATGTCGCAGAACATCCGCCCAGTGGGGTCGACCTCACCGCGCCACGGGAGCGTCTGGAAGGTCGTCGGGTCGGGGTATGCGAGCAGATCGGACTCGTGTGATCGCGTAAGGCCCTCGATCGCCGAGCCGTCGAAACCGAGGCCCTCGGCGAAGGCCCCCTCAACCTCTGCCGGTGCGATTGCGACCGACTTGAGGGTGCCGATCACGTCCGTGAACCAGAGGCGGACGAACTTGACGCCCCGCTCCTCGATCGTACGAAGTACGAAGTCCCGCTGCTTGTCCATCGCGTCCTCTCCGAAGGGGCCTGCGCCCAGACTATCGGGCCTGGTCAGCCCTTCGACGCACCGGACCCCCAGTCGTCCTCACGAGCCTCTTCCTCCGCCCACGCGCGGGAGCGTTCTGCGAGCAGTCGCGGTGCGTCGGCGGCCGCTTCAGCGGTGTCGAACGGGCCGGCCCGATCGACGGCGGGTGATTCCAGGCCGTACTCCACCTGACCGGTCGTGAGGTTGTACCAGTACTTCTCGTCGCCGCTCATGGAGCCTCCTCGGGGATGCGTGCGCAGTGCCACGATCCTAACGATGACGCCTCGTGGTCGATAGGCTGGGCGGCATGGCGAGCACGACGACCCGCGCTGTCGGGGTGGACATCGGCGGAACCGGCATCAAAGGCGCCCTGGTCGATATCTCGACCGGGGAGCTGCTGAGTGATCGGGTGAAGGTCGCAACGCCCGAAGGCGCGAAGCCCGACGACGTCCTCGCTGCGGTCAAGACCGTGCTCGAGCGTCTTGAGGTGACCGACGCCGACGTGCCGCTGGGGGTCGCCTTTCCCGCCATCGTCAAGCGCGGACGCACCTTGTCGGCCGCGAACGTGTCGGACCGGTGGATCGATTTCGAGGCGGAGCAGTTCTTCGAAGAGGGACTGGGACGCGAGATCCACTTCGCGAACGACGCCGATGTGGCGGGCGTGGCGGAGGTTCGCTTCGGGGCAGCTCGTGACGTCGACGGGCTCGTCATCCTCACGACGCTCGGCACCGGGATCGGCAGCGCCATGATCCACAACGGCGTCCTCATCCCCAACAGCGAACTCGGCCACCTGGACCGGGCCGGGCACAAGCGGGATGCGGAGGCGTGGGCGGCGTACTCGGCGATGGAGCGCGAGGAACTCACCTGGGACAAGTGGGCGGGGCGGTTGCAGTGGTACTACAGCCACCTCGAGTTCCTGTTCAGCCCTGACCTGTTCATCGTCGGCGGTGGCGTCTCGAAGCACGCCGACAAGTTCCTGCCCCTGCTCGATCTCAAGACACCGATCGTGCCGGCGACGCACCGCAACAACGCAGGGATCATCGGCGCGGCGGCACTCTCGATCGGCTGACCGGCGTCGGGCGGGGCGAATGGGCCGGCCTGTACGCCGGGTTCTGTTCCGGGACCGAAGTCCCTTCGACGGTCATCTCTCTCGGCGACACGTTGCCGTGCCGCTCCAGCGGCCTACCCGGGGACTCGGCGGACCGCGTCGTCATCCCCTGTCTGGCCTTGCTCCGGACGAGGTTTACCTTGCGGGTCGTGTCGCCACGACCCCGGTGGTCTCTTACACCACCCTTTCACCCTTACCCCGGTGAACCGGGGCGGTCTGCTTTCTGTGGCACTGTCTCGCGGATCGCTCCGGGTGGGTGTTACCCACCGCCCTGTCCTGCGGAGCCCGGACGTTCCTCGGTGCGGTCTCCCGCAACGCGACCGTCCGGCCGACCCATTCGCATCCCCGATCCTACGGCCCCGTGGTCGTGGGCGTGCGCCGGTCACGCCTTGCCCGCGTCGATCGTGATGCGCAGGTCGAGCGGAAAGTCGATCGGGAATCCGCCGAACAGGAGGTCCGTCGCGGCCGCAGCAGCCGCACGCACCGCTTCGGCCGCCTGATCGGCTTGCGACGCTGGGGCATGCACGATGATCTCGTCGTGCAGGAAGAACGCGAGATGGGCACGAGCGCCGAAGACGGGCCCTGATCGCGCGGCAACGGCGCCGGCATCCACCGCAGGCAGGGCGGCGAGGCGGACGCGAAGGTCGGCGAGCCATGCAAGGGCCCACTCGGCAGCAGTGCCCTGCACGATGAAGTTCCGTGTGAACCGCCCTCGATCACGAGCGCTCCGACGGGCCGTCGCCCTGTCGCCCTCCCCCGCGTCGGGCTCAGCGGCATCCGCCTGCAGCCTGCGCCAGCCCGCTGAGGGCGGAGGCGACGATCGACCCAGCCAGGTCGAAACGACCTCGCCGAGCTCGCCGGCCCGCGCCGCGTCGTCGACGAGCCCCATCGCGCGCGGATAGGCCCGGCGAAGCGCCGGAACCAGCCGCCCGCTGTCGCCGGTCGTCGCGCCGTACATCGCGCCGAGTACAGCGATCTTGGCGTCCTGGCGGGTCGGCACCACTCCCGACGCGACGATTCCCGCGTACAGATCGGTTCCCCGCGCCGCGTCCGCGAGCCCTCGGTCGCGAGCCATCGCCGCGAGCACCCGCGGTTCGAGCTGCGCGACGTCCGCCACGACGAGCACCCAACCCGGATCGGCCCGCACCGCCGGACGCAGCTGCCGCGGCAGCTGGAGTGCCCCGCCGCCAGACGAGGCCCACCGCCCGGTGACGACGCCGCCGGGGACGTACACAGGACGGAACCGGCCGTCCGGTGCCCACTCCTGCAACCACGACCATCCGTTCGCGCTGAGCAGACGGGTCATCCGCTTGTACTCGAGCAGGGGTGCGACGACCGGATGGTCGTGCTCGGCGAGCTCCCACTTGCTGGTCGACGAGACCATCACGCCGACGCTGTGCAGGGCACGCAGCAGCTTGGGCTGCGAATCGAGGCTGGCCGATGGATCATCCAACGCTGCACGCACCTGGGCTGCCACCGCTTCGATACGGTGCGGAAGTCCGCCGGTCTTCGAACGTGCGCCCAGTGCCTCCGTCAACAGCCCATCGTGCACAGCGGCATCCCACGGCACCCCGGCGGCGTGCATCTCGACAGCGATCATCGCCCCGGCGGACTCGGCGGCGAGCAGGAGACGGAGGGCCTCTGGATGACGCGAGGCGTCGACTGCGTGCTGCTGTCTCGAGAACTCGGCGCAGATGTCGTCGATGTGGTCTGGCAGCGCCGGACCGTGCGCGAGGTCGAACAGCGTCTCGGATGTGCTCGTCGGCTCGGATGCGACGTCCCATGCCGTCGCGGCGCGGAGATCGTCGGCGTCGTCGACATGCGCGCTGTCGCGGAGGATCGCGTGGCACAGTCGCAGATCTCGGCACCGGGCGACCTCGACCCCCGCCTCGAGCGCAACGGGCAGCCACGAACGCGCATCGTTCCACACCCACCGTGCGCCGACGTCCGCAGCCACGGCGGCCGTGACGTCATCGAACGACGACGGTTCGCTCAGACGCCGACCGGTCGCATCGACGGCCACCGTGACGATTCGTCCCGCGTCATCGCGGCCGATCGCGCGCCAGCCGCCCGAGGCGTTCGTCATCCTCGGGTGGTGCTCATGGCATCACAGCCCGGATTCGTCGGTGCGCACGAGGATTGCGCCGCACTCCGGGCACGTCGCCACCTCGTCCTCGCGCACCTGACGCAGTTGCTGCAGGTCTGTGCCCGACAAGACCATACGGCACGCTTCGCAGGTACGGCGGTGGAGGAGCCCCGCTCCCACACCGCGAGCCGCGAGTCGCTCGTACATCGCGAGCAGGTCCGCCGCCACCGTACCCGCGATGGCATCGCGGTCGCGTCGGGCCGTGTCGAGGACCGCGGTCGCCTCGGCGACCGCCTGCTTGCCTTCTGCGCTCAGCCGCGCGCCCTCATCGTTCGTCTGGGCGACGAGGGCCTCCTGCGCCGCCACCTCGGACTCGATCGCTTCCAGTCGCTCCATCACATCGAGCTCGGCGTCTTCGAGCGCGCTCTTGCGGCGCTCCAGCGACGCGATCTCGTGCTCGAGACCGACGGCATCCTTCGGGTTGGTTGCTGCGGCGAGTCGATCGGCATCGCGCTTGGCGCGGGCATCGACGACCGCGACATCGGCCTCGATCCGCGACAGCTCGGCTCGTGCGTCGTCACGAACCCCGAGCAGTCGCGTGAGTTCGCCGGACTGCGTCTGGCGCTGCGCCAGCAATTCCTGCACACGGGCGGCCTGCGGTGGGTTGCTGCGCGCCTGCTCCGCCTGACGGACGCGGGCGTCGAGCTGTGCGATGTCGAGGAGCTTGCGCTGGTCGGCGGGGCTTGCGTTCACGCCTCCAACCTACCGCGCGGGACGGCGGTCGGCGTGTGCGAGCAGGAAGCGACAGTGGGCCCTGCCGGGATCGAACCGACGACATCCACGGTGTAAACGTGGCGCTCTACCAGCTGAGCTAAAGGCCCTCGGGTTCTCATCCTACGGGTGCGTCCTCGTCGGTCGCGGAGGTCGCTAGGCTGATGCACGACGCGATTGTCTCTGCTGAACAAAGCAGCACGCCTCAGAAGCCCCAGAACTGGCATGATCTGCCAGCGAACGAAAGGTCACCTGTGACTGTTCACGACCAGGACCCATACTCCCAGGGCCCCCTCGACAGCGACCCCGAAGAGACGTCAGAGTGGCAGGAGTCGCTCCAGCAGCTCGTCGATGCCAAGGGCGCAGGCCGCGGACGCGAGATCATGCTGAGCCTGCTGCAGACCTCGCACGAACTGCAGCTGAACGTCCCGCAGGTTCCGACGACCGACTACATCAACACGATCGCGCCGGAGAACGAACCGGAGTTCCCCGGCGATGAAGAGCTCGAGCGCCGCTACCGCCGCTGGATCCGCTGGAACGCCGCCGTCACCGTGCACCGCGCACAGCGTCCCGGCATCGGCGTCGGCGGGCACATCTCGACCTACGCCTCGTCGGCATCGCTGTACGAAGTCGGCTTCAATCACTTCTTCCGGGGCCTCGACCACGCAGGCGGCGGCGACCAGATTTTCATCCAGGGCCACGCCTCCCCCGGCATCTACGCGCGCTCCTTCCTCGAAGGCCGCCTCACCTCCGACCAGCTCGACGGCTTCCGCCAGGAGAAGTCGAAGGCGCCGGTCGGCATTCCGTCATACCCGCACCCACGCCTCATGCCCGAGTACTGGCAGTTCCCGACCGTCTCGATGGGTCTCGGTCCGATCAACGCCATCTACCAGGCGATGACGAACAAGTATCTGACCAACCGTGGCATCAAAGACCTGAACGACTCGCACGTGTGGGCCTTCCTCGGCGACGGCGAGATGGACGAGGTCGAGAGCCGCGGGCAGCTGCAGGTCGCCGCCAACGAGGGGCTCGACAACCTCACGTTCGTCGTCAACTGCAACCTGCAGCGACTCGACGGACCCGTGCGCGGCAACGGCAAGATCATCCAGGAACTCGAGAGCTACTTCCGCGGCGCCGGGTGGAACGTCATCAAGGTCGTCTGGGGTCGCGGCTGGGACGAACTGCTCCAGGTCGACGTGGACGGAGCGCTCGTCCACCTCATGAACACCACCCCCGACGGTGACTTCCAGACGTACCGCGCCGAAGACGGCAAGTTCATCCGCGATCACTTCTTCGGACGTGACGAGCGCACCTCCGCGATGGTCAAGGACTGGTCCGACGACGACATCTGGGGCAAGCTCCGCCGCGGTGGGCTCGACTACCAGAAGCTGTACGCGGCATACGCCGCCGCCAAGGCGCACAAGGGCCAGCCCACCGTCATCCTCGCGAAGACGATCAAGGGCTACGGCCTCGGGCACCACTTCGAGGGCCGCAACGCGACCCACCAGATGAAGAAGATGACGCTCGAAGACCTCAAGCACTTCCGCGACTCGATGCGCATCCCGATCACCGATGCACAGCTCGAAGAGAACCCCTACACGCCGCCGTACTACCACCCCGGCATGGAGGACGAGACGATCCAGTACATGGTCGACAAGCGTCGCGACCTGGGCGGCTTCCTGCCCGAGCGCCGTACGCACCACGTGCCGATCACGCTCCCCGACGACAGCGCGTACGCGTTGCCTAAGAAGGGTTCGGGCACGCAGGAGATCGCCACCACGATGGCGTTCGTCCGGCTGCTGAAGGATCTGCTCCGCGCGAAGGACTTCGGCCACCGCATCGTGCCGATCATCCCCGACGAGGCGCGCACGTTCGGCATGGACGCGTACTTCCCGACCGCGAAGATCTACAACCCGAACGGCCAGAACTACACGTCGGTCGACCGTGAACTGCTGCTCGCCTACAAGGAGAGCCCGCAAGGGCAGATCATGCACGTCGGCATCAACGAGGCCGGCGCAGTCGCCGCGTTCACGAACGTCGGCACGTCGTACGCGACGCACGGCGAGCCGCTCATCCCGGTGTACGTGTTCTATTCGATGTTCGGCTTCCAGCGCACCGGCGACGCTCAGTGGGCCGCCGGCGACCAGATGGCGCGCGGCTTCATCATCGGCGCGACAGCCGGTCGCACGACGCTGACCGGTGAGGGCCTGCAGCACGCCGACGGGCACTCGCACCTGCTCGCATCGACGAACCCGGCCACCGTCTCCTACGACCCGGCCTACGGGTACGAGATCGCCCACATCGTGCGCAGCGGCCTCGACCGCATGTACGGCGGCAACCACCCCGACCCCGACGTGATGTACTACATCACCGTCTACAACGAGCCGCTCGTGCAGCCCGCCGAGCCCGAGAACGTCGACGTCGAGGGCATCGTCCGCGGCATCCACCGCGTCTCGGTCGGCGAGGGTGAGGGGCATCGCGCCCAGATCCTCGCTTCGGGCGTGGGTGTGCCGTGGGCGATGGAGGCGCAGAAGCTGCTGCAGGACGACTGGGGCGTGACCGCTGACGTCTGGTCGGTCACCAGCTGGACCGAACTGCGCCGCGACGGCCTCGCCGCCGACGAGCACAACTTCCTGCACCCGATGGACGAACCGCGTACCGCGTACGTCACCCAGAAGCTGCAGGACACCGCGGGCCCGATCGTCGCCGTCAGCGACTTCATGCACGCCGTGCAAGACCAGATCCGCCCGTGGATGCCGCGTCGATTCGCCACGCTCGGCGCAGACGGCTTCGGCTTCTCGGACACGCGCGCCGCGGCCCGCCGGTTCTTCAAGATCGACGGCCCCTCGGTGGTCGTGCGCACCCTGCAGGCGTTGGCCGATGAGGGTGTCGTCGACCGCTCGCTCTCGGCGCAGGCGATCGAGAAGTACCGCCTGCACGACGTCACCGCGGGAACGAGCGGGAACGCCGGCGGCGAGAGCTGACCCGGCGTGCCCGAACGTCCCACCCCGGAGCAGAAGGCCGAGACGTTGGCGTGGTTGCGCCGCATCTCGGGTGACCTGGCGACAGCGACCATCAAACGGCTCGAAGACCAGCTGCCCTGGTACGCCGAGATGCCGCCGGCTCGTCGTTCCGCGGTGGGACTGGTCGCACAGGCCGGCATCACGTCTTTTATCGAGTGGTATGACGACCCGGGCGCGACGCCGTGGATCGCGGCCGACGTGTTCGCCGCGGCGCCCCGCGAACTGCTGAGAAGCGTGAGCCTGACGCAGACGCTCCAACTGATCCGCGTGACCGTCGAGGTCACCGAGGAGCGCGTGGCGGGTCGCGGCGAAGACATCCGCGAGAGCATGTTGCTGTACTCGCGGGACGTCGCCTTCGCCGCCGCTGACGTGTATGCCCGTGCAGCCGAGGCCCGAGGGCTCTGGGATGCGCGTCTGGAAGCGCTCGTGGTGGATTCAATCCTCACGGGCGAAGCCGACGAGGAACTGCCGAGCCGCATCGCGGCGCTGGGGTGGCACGGGCACGGCGAAGTCGCGGTGCTGGTCGGGACGACGCCCGCGCAGTTCGACGTCGACCAGTTGCGACGCATGGCCCGCAAGCTCGGTGTCGACGTGCTCATCGGCGTGCAGGGATCGCGGCTGGTGCTGGTGATCGGGCGTTCCGAAGCCCCCGCGGCCGACGAGGTCGCCCCGCTGCCCTTTCCCGAGATCGCACGGCGACTCGAGCCTGGATTCGGTGCCGGACACCTCGTGCTCGGCCCGGCCGTCTCGGCGCTCGTCGACGCCAGTCAGAGTGCGCGTGCAGCCCTGGCGGGTTTCGCGGTCGCGAAGGCCTGGCGCCACGCGCCACGGCCGGTCGAAGCCGACGATCTGCTGCCGGAGCGCGCGCTCGCGGGTGACCCGCTCGCGAAGACGACGCTCGTCGAGCGCATTTTCCGGCCGCTGCAGGCGCATTCGACCGATCTCGTGACGACGCTGTGGAGCTACCTCGACAACGGTCGGTCGCTCGAAGCGACGGCTCGCGAGCTGTTCGTTCACCCCAACACGGTGCGGTACCGACTCAAGCGCGTCTCGGACGTGATCGGGTGGGATGCCACGGGTCCGCGTGAGGCGCTCATCCTCCAGACCGCGCTGATCATCGGTTCGATCGGCACCGAGGTGACACGCCGACGCGCCTCACCCGTGCGCCGGCCCTGATCGCGCGCTAGCCTGAACGGCGGCGTGGCGCTGTAGGCCACGCACAAAGCATCAAGACTTTCTTGTGAGCGATCCGCCAGGAGGGGGATCGAGGTTCTTGGGAGGATGAAAAGCGTGATCATTGCCGTGTTCCCCGGTCAGGGCTCGCAGACCCCCGGGTTCCTGACCCCGTGGCTCGAAATCGACGGGGTGCGAGAGCGCCTCGAACGCTTCTCCGAGCTCTCCGAGGTGGACCTCGTCGCAGCAGGCACCGAGTGGGATGCCGACGCCATCCGCGATACGAAGGTCGCACAGCCCCTCATCGTGGCCGCGTCTCTGCTGTCGTTCGACGCCCTGGTGTCTGCGGCCGGCGCGCGTCCGGCCGGCGTCGCGGGTCACTCGGTCGGCGAGATCGCCGCACTCGCGGCGGCCGGTGTGTTCAGCGCCGAAGACGGCATGCGCCTGGTGGGCATTCGTGGTCGCGCGATGGCCGAAGCCGCTGCCATCGAGCAGACCGGCATGAGCGCCGTGCTCGGCGGCGATGAGCAGGTCGTGCTGGATCTGCTCGCCGAACTCGACCTCACGCCCGCGAACCACAACGGCGGCGGGCAGATCGTCGCCGCAGGGGCCCTGCCCTCACTCGCCCGGTTGGGCGAGCAGGCTCCCCGCGGCACCCGCGTCATTCCGCTGCAGGTTGCCGGCGCGTTCCACACGCACTACATGGCTCCAGCCGTCGACACACTGCGCGCTGCCGCGGCCGACGTCGCGGTGGCCGCACCTGCCGCGACACTCTGGACGAACCGCGACGGATCGACGGTTGACGATGGCCGCTCCGCGGTCGACTTGCTTGTCGCGCAGGTGGCTTCCCCCGTTCGATGGGACCTCTGCATGCAGTCCTTCGCGGGCGCCGGCGTCACCGGCATCGTCGAACTCGCGCCGGCGGGGACGCTCACCGGTCTCGCCAAGCGCGCGCTGCGCGGCATTCCCACCGTCGCCGTCAAGAGCCCCGAAGACCTCGAGGCCGCTGCGGCACTGCTGACAGGAGGCGACGCATGAGCGTCACGCTCACGCAGGCCACCGGGCCCGCCCACACCCGCATCTATTCGTACGGCGCTGCGCGCGGCGAGCACTTCGTGCCGAACGATGATCTCGTCGGCCCGATCGACTCGAGCGACGAGTGGATCCGCCAGCGCACGGGTATCGTGACCCGCACCCGTGCCGGCGCCGACGTCGACGCGATCGACCTCGCGACGACGGCCGCCGCGGAGGCCATCGAGCGGGCCGGTGTCGTGCCCTCCCAGGTCGACGCCGTCATCGTCGCGACGATCTCGAACCCCAAGCAGACGCCGTCCGTCTCGGCGATCGTGGCCGACCGGATCGGGGCGAACCCTGCGGCCGCCTACGACGTGAACGCCGCGTGCGCAGGCTTCGCGTACGGCGTCGCGCAGGCGGACGCGCTCATCCGCTCCGGCGCCGCAACGTATGCGGTCGTCGTGGGGACCGAGAAGCTCAGCGACATCGTCGACCCCGCCGACCGATCCATCTCGTTCCTGCTCGGTGACGGCGCCGGCGCTGTGGTCGTCGGGCCGAGCGATTTCCCCGGGATCGGTCCGACGGTCTGGGGATCGGACGGCTCGAAGGCCGATGCCGTCGGCATGAACCACACGCTCACCGAATTCCGCGACGGTGCAGCGCCGTGGCCCACGCTCCGGCAGGAGGGGCCGACCGTGTTCCGCTGGGCGGTGTGGGAGATGGTCAAGGTCGCCCGCCGCGCCCTCGAGGCTGCCGGTGTCAAGGCGTCGGACCTGGCCGCGTTCGTGCCACACCAGGCGAACATGCGCATCATCGACGAGTTCGCCAAGCAGCTGGGTCTGCCCGAATCGGTCGCGATCGGCCGCGACATCGAGACCACGGGCAACACCTCGGCCGCCTCGATCCCACTGGCCACGCACCGACTGCTCGAGGAGCGTCCCGAACTCAGCGGCGGACTCGCGTTGCAGATCGGGTTCGGCGCAGGCCTCGTCTTCGGGGCGCAGGTCGTGGTTCTGCCCTGACCGGCGCAGATCCCGGCTGCACACGTACCCCGCACCTAAACTGAATCTCGGCCCGCCCGGGCCGGCGAACCACTGGAAACAAGGAGAACACCATGGCATTCACCAACGACGAGGTCCTCGCTGGGCTCGCCGAGCTGATCACCGACGAGACGGGCATCTCGGCCGACGAGGTCGCGCTCGAGAAGTCGTTCACCGACGACCTCGACATCGACTCGATCTCGATGATGACGATCGTCGTCAACGCTGAAGAGAAGTTCGGCGTCACCATCCCCGACGAAGAGGTCAAGAACCTGAAGACCGTCGGCGACGCCGTCACCTTCATCACGTCGAACCAGGCGTAAGCCCCATGTCGGTGGGGGCGGCACCGCCCCCACCGGAAGACCAACGAGGACACCCATGAGCAGCACACCGCGAATCGTCGTCACCGGAATCGGCGCGAGCTCCCCCATCGGCGGCACCGCCGCAGAGAGCTGGGAGGCGCTGCTGGCCGGTGAGTCCGGCGCGAGCACGCTCGAGCACGACTGGGTCGAGCAGTACCAGCTGCCCGTCACGTTCGCCGCGCAGGCGAAGGTGCGCCCCGATACGGTGCTGGAGCGCCCGGTCGCCAAGCGCCTCGATCCGTCGTCGCAGTTCGCGCTGGTCGCGGCATTGGAGGCGTGGGCGGATGCCGGCGCCCCCGAGGTCGATCCGGAACGCCTCGGTGTTGATTTCGCGACGGGCATCGGCGGTCTCTGGACGCTCCTGGATGCCTGGGACACCCTGCGCGAGAAGGGGCCGCGGCGGGTGCTGCCCATGACGGTCCCCATGCTCATGCCCAACTCCGCGGCGGGCAACCTCTCGCTGCACTTCGGTGCGCGTGCCTATGCACGCACCGTCGCGAGCGCATGCGCGTCGAGCACGGAGTCGATCGTCAACGCGGTCGAACACCTGCGCGACGGCCTCGCAGACGTCGTGATCGCCGGTGGCACCGAGTCGGTCATCCACCCGGTCACCATCGCCTCGTTCGCGTCGATGCAGGCGCTGTCCAAGCGCAACGACTCCCCCGAGACGGCATCCCGTCCGGGCGACATCACCCGTGACGGATTTGTCATGGGTGAGGGCGCCGCGGTGCTCATCATGGAGACCGACGCGCACGCGAAGGCTCGCGGAGCCAGGATCTATGCAGAGGTCGTGGGTGGCGGCGTGACCGCCGACTCGTACCACATCACGGCCAACGATCCCGAGGGCACCGGCGCGGCCCGTGCCGTGCGCACGGCGCTCGAGATGGCCGGTCGGTCGGCCGACGAGGTGACGCACATCAATGCGCACGCGACGTCGACCCCGGTCGGCGACCCGAACGAGTACGTGGCCCTCAAGAGCGTCTTCGGCGCTCGGATCGACGAGATCCCGGTCTCGGCGACCAAGGCGTCGACGGGACACCTGCTGGGCGGCACCGGCGCGCTGGAGGCGATCTTCACGATCCTCGCACTGCAGAACCGCATCGCACCGCCAACGATCAACCTCACCGAGCAGGATCCGGCCGTGCCGTTCCGTCTGTCGGGCGAGCCGACGCCGCTCGGTGCCGGCGACCAACTGGCGATCAGCAACTCGTTCGGCTTCGGCGGGCACAACGCCGTCGCCGCTTTCGCATCGGTCTGAATCGCCGCACATACGTCAAGACGCCCCCGGGAAGCCGACCGGGGGCGTCTTTCGTGTCAGGCGGGTGATGCGCGCTCCCCGTCCCCGGGAAGCCCTTCCGAGGCTGGGTACCGGCGCTCTCACGCCGCCTGAAGTCTGTGGGGTGTCCGTTCGCGTCAGCCCACCTTGTGCAGCCAGACGACCGGTGCGTCGTCGCTTGCGTGCCGGAAGGGTTCGAGTTCTTCGTCCCACGCCGCGCCGAGTGCGACATCGAGCTCGCGCTGCAGTTCGAACGCGTCGCCGGCGGCGATCTCCATCGCGTAGCGGATGCGGTCCTCGCCGATGACGACGTTGCCCGCGGTGTCGGTCTGCGCGAAGTGGATGCCGAGGCCGGGGGTGTGCATCCAGCGGCCGCCGTCACTGCGAGGCGTCGGGTCCTCGCTCACCTCGAAGCGCAGGTGCTCCCACCCGCGGATCGCGGTCGCGAGCGCCGCGCCGGTGCCGGCGGGGCCCTCCCAGTAGAACTCGGTGCGCCGGCTGCCGTCGAGGACGGGCTGATCGGTCCAGTCGAAGTTGACGGCCTGCCCGAGGGCACGACCGGCAGCCCACTCCAGGTGTGGGCACAACGCGCGTGGCGCAGAGTGAATGAGGATCACTCCACGCGCCTGAGGTGTCGCCATCATCTCTCCGTTTCATCAGGTACGTCTTCCCCTACGACCTGGTGCCGGAGTGCGGCGGGATATGCGGTTGTGGCTCAAGTATCGCCCATGGGCCGGGCGAATCACAAGCCTGTCATTCGGCGCGTCGCGCCTGTCGGACATGTTGTAGGGCGGGTGGGACTTGAACCCACGATCGTCGGGTTATGAGCCCGCTGCCTTGACCAGCTTGGCCACCGCCCCCTGCGGCATCGAGCCTACCGTTTGGAGCGCCGCGGTCCGAGATGCGGGCCGATCTCGTGGTCGTCGTCGACGGGCGGGTTCGGCCACACTTTCGACACAGCTTCGGTGATGCGGATCGCTCCGGTCTTCGGCGATGACTCGTCCACCGGCGCATCGGTTGCATCGGCGGGGGTGCCGCTCCCCCGCACGATCGGCAGATCCTGACTGTCGCTGACGATCTGCGGATGATGGCGGGCGAGTTGATACACGCCGAAGGTGGCGATGGCACCGGCGATCATGAAGCCGATGTATGCGCCGAACGGCGCATACCGCGCCTCGCCGAGCACGGCGAGGCCGATGACGATCGCCACGATGGGATCGATGACCGTGAGGCCGGCGATGACGAGGTCGGGGGGGCCGGAGGCGTACGCGTTCTGCACGAAGTACGCGCCGATACCGGTGCCGGTCAGCAGCGCGAGCAGACACAGCAGCGTGAGCCATTCGAAGTCCCCGGACTGCACACGGCTGATGACGATCTTCGCGAGGGTGGCGACGAAGCCGTAGACGATGCCCGCAGCGACGATGTAGAAGAGCGCCTTCATGCGGTGGCGCAGCCAGATCCACAGGCCGGTCAGCACGACCATGACGGCGGCGAGGATGACGAGCACGGTGATCAACTGCGCGTCCGAGACCGGGCGCTCCGTGGCGTACAGTGCCGCGACCGTGACGAACACGAGGATCCCGCCCACGCACAGCCCGATGGCGGTGATCGATCTGCGCGTCGGACGGTGGCCGGTGATCCGTGCGTTGAGGAGCGTCGTGATGACGAGCGAGATGGCGCCCAGCGGTTGCACGAGGATCAGCGGCGCGAACGACAGCGCAGACAACTGGCAGACGATCGCAAGCCCCAGCATCGCCGTCCCCGCGACCCACGAGGGGCGTCGGATGAGTCGGACGAGTTGACCGCCGGACAGGCCTGCGCCCCCCGAAGCGCGGGATTCGGCTTCCACTTTCTGCACGCCGCGGTGCTGGTACTGCGCGCCGAACGACATGAAGACCGCGCCGAGCAGCGCCAGCGGAATGCCGATGAGGATGCCGGGGTCGGCGAAGACGCCGACCAGCTCATCGGTGAGCTGATCCAGGTCGTCGATCACGTGCTCGACCCCGCGCGCCCATTCCACTCCTCGACCCTAACGGCACACCCGCCTGGATTAGGCTCAGGACGTGGCAGTTCTCCCGATCCGCATCATGGGCGATCCCGTCCTCCATTCCGTCGCCGCCGAGGTCGAAGACATCACGGACGACATCCGTACGCTCGTCTCCGACATGTTCGAGACGATGGATGCCGCGCCCGGCGTCGGTCTGGCCGCCCCCCAAGTGGGCGTGGGCCTGCGGATCTACACGTACAACTACGAGGACGATGAAGGTGCGCCGTGGCGCGGCGTCATCATCAATCCGAAGCTCTGGATGCGACCGCTCGAGCCCGGCGCCCCGGACCCCGACGAGGAGTCCGAGGGCTGCCTGTCGTTCCCTGGCGAGCGGTTCGGGCTGCGACGGTCCGACGAGGTGCTCGTCACGGGCACCGACCTCGACGGCGAACCCGTCGAGATCCAGGTGACCGGGTGGCGCGCGCGCATCATGCAGCACGAGTTCGACCACCTCGACGGCATCCTGTACATCGATCGGCTCGACGACGGCGACTGGAAGACCGTGCAGAAGATCGCACGCAAGCGCGGGTGGGGTCGCCCCGGTTCGAGTTGGATGCCGGGCGTCGACGCTTTCGAAGCCTGACTGCGATGTCGACCCGCACTCGCACCTCCGCGATCGCCGCGCTGGTCGGCTGTGCAGTGTGTGCGGGCGTCGTCGCCGTGAGCGCCCTGGCGGCGCCGGTGTGGATCACCTCGATGCCGAATCCGACACCGGCCGAGCAACCGCGTGCCACCGACGCACCCGATGTGCAGACCCCACCATCCGACCCGATCGACCTGCCGGCCGCATCCGACGGCGGCGTCGGCGACGGAACGCTGGGCGTCGTCGGGCTGATCCTCGTGGTGCTGATGTGCATCGCGGTCGTGCTCGCGATCGCACGAGCGGCGCGAATTCTCGCCTCCAGGCAGGCCCCTGAGCCGATCGATGGCGTGATCGTGCAGTCGACGGTCGACGTCGGCCAGGTGCAGGACGTGCTGCGGCACGCGCAGGAACGGATCATGACCGACGATGACCCGAACATCGCCGTCATCCGATGCTGGGAGTCGCTCGAGGCGCTCGGCGCCTCGGCGGGCGTGCCGCGATCCGAGAGCGAGACCGCTTCGGAGTACGTCATCGGCATCCTCGCCGCCATGGACGTGCCGCGCGCGCCCGCGGAGCAACTCGCGCGACTCTACGGTCGGGCACTCTTCTCGTCGGAGCGGCTCGACGCGCGCGCCGTCGACGACGCGCGCGAGTGCGTCACGCGCATTGCGACCGCCATCAGCGCGACCCGGGCAGGTTCCGCGTGAAGGTGAGGGTGATACGGATGCCGCTGATCGCGTGCGCGGTTGGGGGTGCGATCGGCGCTCTGGTGTCGCTGTTGCTCGGGCAGCTCGGCGTGGGGGTCCCGCCCGCGCTGTGGATCGGTGGCGGCGTGTGCACGGGGTTGGCGTGGTGGGTGATTCGGCGATCCGGCATCCGTGCCGACGACGGTCCCCTCGACGAACCGGTTGCGCACCGAGCGGGCGTGGTGGGGCTCGCCGACCGGCGTACCCGCGTGCTCGAAGCGCAGGTGCGCGGCGCGCAGCCCGGGGTCGGCACGACGACCGGCGCCCTCCACGCCACCATCGGCGAGCTCGCCCGGCAGCGAGCCGGTGCGGGAACCTATCCGCCGAACCTCGAGCGCTATCTGCGTGCAGCGCCGCGCACCGTCGACCGCAGGCATCTGCGGATGATCCTCAAGGAGCTGAGCAGCCTGTGACAGGAATGAACGCAGCGGAATCGGTGACCGAAGCCGGGGCACGATGCCGGCAGGTGCTCGACGAGGTCGAGCGGGCAGTCGTGGGCAAACGCGACGCCCTCTCGCTCGTGCTGACCGCCGTGGTCGCCGGCGGCCACGTGCTCTTGGAGGACTTTCCCGGACTGGGTAAGACCCTCGCCGCGCGCAGTTTCGCGCAGGCCCTCGGCCTGCCGTTCCGTCGCGCGCAGTTCACGCCAGATCAGCTGCCTGCTGATCTCACCGGCAGCTACGTGTTCGACCAGACCCGATCGGAGTTCGTGTTCCGCCCCGGTCCGCTGTTCGCGGGGTTCCTGCTGGCCGACGAGATCAACCGCACGCCACCGAAGACGCAGGCGGCACTGCTGGAGGCCATGCAGGAGCGTCAGGTGACCGTCGAGGGGCATACGCACCGGTTGCCCCGACCGTTCCATGTGATGGCGACCGCGAACCCGATCGAGACGGAGGGGACCTATCCCCTGCCTGAAGCGCAGCTCGATCGGTTCTTGCTGCGCCTGCGATTCGGGTACCCCACCGAGGCGGAAGAATGGCAGATCCTCGAACGCCGCATCGCGCGGCGCACCGACGAGATCGCGGTCGCCCAGGTGCTCGACACCGAAAGTCTGATGGCCGTGCAGCAGGCCGCTGAGGACGTCTTCGTCCACCCCGCCGTCGGCCGCTACGCGGTCGCCGTCACCGCGGCGACCCGGGAAGAGTCGGCGACGCTCGTGGGCGCGTCTCCCCGCGGCAGCCTCGCCCCGCTGACCTGCGCGCGCGCCCGCGCGCTCATCGACGGCCGCGCCTTTGTGACCCCGGAAGACATCAAGGCGCTCGCTGAGCCTGCACTGGCGCATCGTGTGACCATCCGCCCCGAACTGTGGCTCAGCGGTGTGACGGGCGAGCAGGTCGTCCGCGGCGCGGTCGCGCGGGTGCCCGTGCCCGCCGAATACCTCCCCCACACATGACCTTCTTCCCGACGACCTCGCTCGTGCGCGCTGTGCTGTTGGCTGCAGGCACCACGGTGCTGGCCGTCGTCACCGGACGCGGTGAACTCGCCGTGCTGGCCGCCCCGTTCGTCGTGTGGAGCGTCATGGGCCTGTTGCGTCGTCCCCGGCCGGGCGGCCCGCCGCACATCGAGGTCTCGACGCGACAGGTGCGCTCCGGGGAGGCGGTGGGCGTGACAGCGACCGCCACAGGGCACGTCGTGGATCTGTCGCTGCCGATGTCGGGCGCGGTCGACAATTCGCCGGTCTGGGGCGCTGCGTGCGACGCCGACACCGTCAGCGTGGCGGTGCGCCCGCGCAGATGGGGACGCCTCGACCTCGGTGCGGCGGAGGTGTCGGTGACCGATCCGTGGGGCATGTGGAGCACACGGGATCGGCATCCGCTCGGCACCGTCGACGTCTCGCCCGCGGCGGCGGTGCCGGGACGCGGCGATGATATTCCGCATCCGATCGGACTCGCCGGCCTGCACCGCTCGCGGCGACCCGGTGACGGCAGCAGCCTCGCAGACATCCGGCAGTACCAGCCCGGCGACCGACTCAACCAGATCAATTGGCGGGTCACGGCACGCACCGGTGCGCTGCACACCAACACGACGACCGCAGACCGCGACACCGATGTGCTCATCATGCTCGACACCCTCGAGGATGCCGTGGACCCGACGACGGAGGCATCGAGCCTCGACGCGACCGTGGTGGCCGCCGCATCGCTCGCGGAACACTACCTGCGCCTCGGCGACCGGGTCGCGGTGCACGACCTCGGTTCGCTCGTGGGGCCGCTCCCCGCTCGCGCCGGCGCGCGCCAGCATGCGGCGCTCACCGCGCGTCTGGCCGCGGTCGACACCGACGGCATGGTCCACGGCGCTTTCCACCGTGTCGCCCACCTGCGGCCGGGCACGTTCGCGGTCGTGTGCTCACCTCTCCTCGACGAACGGGTCCTCACCGAGATCGCGACCGTGGCGCGCCGGGGAGCGACCGTCCTCGTCGTCGACACCCTCCCGGCCGCGTTGGGCAGCACGGACGGGTGGCGGGCACGCGGCGGTGTGTGGCGGAATCTGCTGGGCAGTGACGCGCAGTCCTCGCTGCGGGCAGAGGCCTGGGTCCTGCGGCGTTTGGAGCGCGACGTCGCAGTCGCGAAACTGCGCGACGTCGGCATCCCGGTCGCGCCTTGGCGTGGGATCGACGGCGTTGCAGCGCTGGCGGCATCGCTCGCCGTGCAGCGTCCCGTCGTGCGGACGGCGGGCCGATGAGCGATCTGTCCCAGATGATCGTCGATGTCGTCGACGCCGCCCGACGCCGTCCGGCCTCCCATTGGGCTGCGCGCGCGGCGATGGCGTGCAGCGGTGCAGCGGCGCAGCTGTGGCTCGTCGTCGCGACCGGTGATGCGCTCTGGTCGGTGGCGGCCGGGCTCGCGATCGCCCTCGGCGTGTGCTTTCCGCGATCGATCCTCCCGCTGCTTGCAGCCGGAGTCATCATCGCCGAAGCGGCGGTCACCGGGTTGGGGGCGCTCTGGCTCGCGCCCGTCGCCGTGCTGCTGTCGCTCTGGCACGCGTGCGCGACGGTGCTGTCGATGGGCAGGCCGTGGGCGCGGGTCGGCGTACGGGTGCGTCGCGCGTTCCTGATCCCCACGGCCATGACGGCCGCGGCTGTCCTGCTCATCGCCGCGATCGCCGCGCTCACGGCGGGTGTCGCGCTCCCCGAAGCGGCGCCGATCAGCCTGTTGACCGTGCTGCTCCTGCTGGTCGGCGCGGCGCTCATCCTCTGGCCCGCTGTCGAAGACGGGCAGGGTGGTGGCACATGAAGAACGGCCCCGAGGTGGAGCTCGGAGCCGTTGCGCTCCCCGGCTTGGACTCGAACCAAGAACCTATCGGTTAACAGCCGATTGCTCTGCCAATTGAGCTACCGAGGATCAGTCACCCCCGCGAGGGCAACCAGACGATCATAGCAAAGCTCAGGGCGTGCTCGTGACCTCGGTACCCACCGGCGGCGCGTCCCCGGGCGTCCATTGCAGCCCGTCGACACCGTGGCCGAACGCCACCGGATGGCCACTGCGAAGCACGAGCACATCGGCCTCGAGTTCGTCGATCGCTTCGCGGTCGCTCGTGATCATCAGCAGCGCCATCGGACGCTCATGCATGCGCCGCGCGAGCGCGCCGCGCACCGTCGCGCGCACTTCCGGGTCGAGGTTCGCGAACGGTTCGTCGGCGACGAGCACCTGCGGGTCGAGCACGAGTGCGCGCGCCAGCGCGACACGCTGCCGCATGCCCGCGCTCAGCTCGTACGGGTATTTCGGGGCCGCGCCGAGCGGCAGCTCGAGCTCGTCGAGCAGGCCCGCGACGCGAACCGCAAGCGCGCGACGGTTGACCGTGCGGTCGCGAGCGGTGATCGGCTCGCCGATGACGTCGGCGACTGTCAGCCTGGCAGGCAGCGCCGCCCCAGCACCCTGCGCGAGCCGGCCGGTCAGGTACTCGCGGACCCGCAGCGACCGTCCGCGCTTGTGCACAGGGATGCCGGCGACCCGTGCCGAACCACCGGCCACGACGAGCCCACGCTCGGCGCCGCCGCCGAGGATCGAGGCGAGAGAGGACTTGCCCGACCCGGTGCCGCCCATGACCGCCAGCGCGTCGCCGTATCGCAGGGTGATGCTCACACCCTCGATCACGCGCTCTCCCGCCCGCGCGAGGGACAGGTCGTCGCACTGGATCGCGACGGCCCCCGCCTCGGGAGTGGAGATCGGCGCACGCATGCGGTTCATCCTGCCTGGTCGACCGGGCGGACGCTACTGCGCCTCGGCCAGCGCGCGCCGCTGCTGGTCGAGATCGCGGATCTCGAGGCCGATGCGGCGCACCTCATCGAAGTCCGTCGACGCGCGACGCTGCGCACTCATCAGATCTGCCTTGCGACGCTCCAGGGCGCGCATCCGAAGGCGTCGCGCGAGAGACTTCGTCGAAGCGCGAGCCTCCTCTTCGGTCAACGCCGGGAACGCGCCGGTGAGCAGTTCTGCGGCAAGGGAGCGGTACGGCTCCCGTGTCGTGTCGATCACCGTGGAGGTCCAGCCGACGCGGGAGCGGTCGCCCGCCTCGACGATCGCCTGGCGGACCGCGTCGAGCGCGGGATGGAGCATGGTCAGCGACAGTGCGGCATCCACCTCGACGGCGTCGACGACGTGCCCGTACTGCAAGATGCCCATCAGCGCATCGCGTTCGAGCCCGACGTCGACCGAGCGCGGGAGCGAGGCGAGGGTGACACGGACGGCCGGCTCGCCCTGCTGGTCGCCTGCTTCCGGTGCCGGGTGGGCGCCGTCGCTCGTGTCGTTCGTGCGGGCAGCGGCGCGGGTCACGGCGCGGTGCACGTCGCGCAGGTCTTCGCCCAGTCGCCGGGCGAGAACACGCTCGTAGCCGGTGCGGATGCCGTGGTCGCGGATCTCGGCGACGATCGGCGCGGCGTGGGTGAGCGCGGAGAAGCGACCCTCCACCGAGTTGAGATCGAAGCCGGCGAGACGCTGGTCGATGACGAACTCGAACAGCGGCGACTTCATGTCGATCATGGCGCGCACAGCGCCGTCGCCCTTGCCGAGCCGCAGATCGCAGGGGTCGAGACCGTCCGGACCGACGGCGACGTAGCTCTGCAGGTTCGAACCGCGCGCTTCGGCGAACGCGCGGACAGCGGCCTTCTGGCCTGCGGCATCCGGGTCGAAGGTGAAGATGATCTCGCCGGACGCCTCCTGCCCCACGATGCGGCCGACCGCCTTCATGTGGTCGGCGCCGAAGGCCGTGCCACAGGTCGCGATCGCCGTGGTCACGCCGGCGAGGTGGCACGCCATAACGTCGGTGTAGCCCTCGACCACGACGACGCGGTGGTCGCGCGAGATGGCCTTCTTCGCAAGGTCGAGGCCGTAGAGCACGGTCGCCTTCTTGTAGATCGCGGTCTCGGGGGTGTTCAGATACTTCGGGCCGTTGTCGTCGTCGAACAGTCGCCGCGCGCCGAAGCCGATCGTCTGCCCCGTGATGTCGCGGATCGGCCAGACGACCCGGCCACGGAAGCGGTCGTACACACCGCGCTGACCCTGTGAGACGAGCCCGGCCGCGGTGAGTTCTTCGTCGGTGAACCCCTGTGCACGCATCGCGTGGTGCAGGTTGTTCCAGCCCTTCGGCGCGTAGCCGATGCCGAAATGCGCTGCCGCGCCGGCGTCGAACCCGCGCTCCCCGAGAAAGCGACGACCGGCATCGGCTTCGGGGCTCGACAGCTGCCCGCGGTACCACTCGGCGGCGGCGGTGTTGGCCTGGTAGAGCCGGGTGCGGCCGCTCGTCTCGGGCGCCGCTCCCCCGTCTTCGTAGTGCACCTGGTAGCCGATGCGCGCGGCCAGCCGCTCCACCGCCTCGGTGAACGAGAGGTGGTCCATCGCGCGCAGGAACGAGTACACGTCGCCGGACTCGCCGCATCCGAAGCAGTGGTAGTACCCGACCTGGGGGCGCACATTGAAGCTGGGGCTGCGCTCGTCGTGGAACGGGCACAGGCCCTTCATCGATCCGACGCCCGCCGTCTTCAGCGCGACACGCTCTCCGATGATGTCGGCGATGTTCGTGCGCGCCTTGACCTCGTCGACGTCGGCCTGCCGGATGCGGGGCATTACAGCCCCTCGATCGGCTCGGGCAGTGCGAACGCGTTGGATGTGATCACCCTGGCATCCGAAGACCACAAGCCCAGTTCGCGCAGGTCGACGGGGCCGATCAGGCGCCCGTGCCATTCGATCGCGAAGCGGTCGGTGAGGCTCGCGACCTGGTCGACGATGACGCGCTTGCGGGCGGCGTCGGTCTCGGCGAGGGCGAAGTCCTCGGCGTGCAGCGCATCGAGGTGCTCGGGGTGGGCCAGCAGGGCCGACGCGAGCCGCTTGAGCACGCGCCGCTGTTCCTTGTACAGCCCCTTGCGCCCCTCGATCGTCACGACGAACGCGCCGATGATGCCCTTCAGCACGGCCATCTCGACCTCGATGACGCGGGGCACGATGACTCGCCCGGCGTAACGGGTGAGGACGGGGCTCGCGTAGTGCTCGCGGGTCGCTGCGGTCGCGGCGCGCGCGAACCGGCCGATGAGATCGCTCGTGAGGTTCTTCAGGCGCGCGACGGCGGCCCGCGTGCCGTCGAAGGACGTGAGCCACTCGGGCAGCTGCGACAGCCGGTACAACGCGTCGGCGAGTTCGTCGCGGGTGTAGTCGTACCCGACCCACGCCTGGATCGCCGTCAGCAGTGCTTCGCGTTCGCGCGGATCGGCGAGGCGGCGTGGGTCGAGGTAGCCGTTGAGCATCGCATCCTCGACGTCGTGCACCGAGTAGGCGATGTCGTCGGAGAGATCCATGACCTCGGCTTCGATGCAGCGCACGCGTCCCGGCGCGTCGGCGCGCAGCCAGGCGAACACCGCCTCGTCTTCGGGATACACGCCGAACTTGAGCCGTCCGCCGGGATCGGGAACAGGATTGTCGACCGTCCACGGGTACTTGCAGGTGGCGTCCAGGCTCGCCCGCGTGAGGTTCAAGCCGAAACTGGCGCCGTCATCGTCGATGACCTTCGCCTCGAGACGGGTGAGGATGCGGAGTGTCTGCGCATTGCCCTCGAACCCGCCGATGTCTTCGGCCCATTCGTTGAGGGCCCGCTCGCCGTTGTGTCCGAACGGCGGATGCCCCAGGTCGTGACTCAGGCACGCCGTGTCGACGACGTCGGGGGCGAGCTCGAGCGCGATCGCGAGCTCGCGGCCGACCTGTGCGACCTCGAGCGAGTGCGTGAGCCGGTTGCGCGCGAAATCCGCGGGACTCGCCGGGCTCAGCACCTGCGTCTTCGAGCCGAGGCGGCGCAGCGCCGCCGAGTGCAGCACGCGGGCGCGATCGCGCGCGAAGCTGTCGCGCTGGGAACGGTGCCGCTCGGGGTGGAATCGCTCGGCGTCGTGATCGGTGTATCCGTGCGGGCGGCCCGCTGCGACACCGACGCCGCTGGCGAGCTCAACCGCCACTGTGGTCCAGTTCGGCATCGGCGAGGGCGCAGGTGGCATCTTCGCCGAGGTCACGGGAATCCAGCCACCCGTCGGGCAGGGCGGGGCGCTTCGGGCTGCCGGCCCGGCCGCGCTGGCCCTCGGCGGCGGCGCCCGGGTACGGCGCGGTGAGGTCCATCTCGCCGACCAGGTCGTCGATCTCGGCAAGGCTCGACACCGTCGCCAGTCGTGCGCGCAGGTCGCCGCCGACCGGATACCCCTTGAAGTACCAGGCGACGTGCTTGCGGATGTCGCGGCAGCCGCGGTCCTCGCTCTCGAAGAATTCGACGAGCAGCTCTGCGTGGCGGCGGAACGCACGCGCGACGAACGCGAGGTCCGCGTCGACGGGTTCCCCGGGGGCCGCGTCCGCGCCGCCGAGCGCACGCGCCAGGTCGCCGAACAGCCACGGACGACCGAGGCATCCGCGCCCGACGACGACGCCGTCGCAGCCTGTCTCGGACATCATGCGCACCGCGTCGTCGGCCGACCAGATGTCGCCGTTGCCGAGCACCGGCACCGAGGTGACCGCCTCCTTGAGCTTCGCGATCGCGTCCCAGTCGGCCGAGCCGGAGTAGAACTCTGCTGCCGTGCGGGCGTGCAGGGCGACGGCGGCCACACCGGCATCCTCGGCGATGCGGCCGGCATCCAGGTAGGTGAGGTGGTCGGCATCGATGCCCTTGCGCATCTTGATCGTCAGCGGAATGTGCTCCGCCGCGCGCGCGGCGCGGGTGACGATGTCGCGGAACAGTCCGGTCTTCCACGGCAGTGCCGAGCCGCCGCCCTTGCGGGTCACCTTCGGGACGGGGCAGCCGAAGTTCAGATCGATGTGGTCGGCGTGATCCTCTTCGACGAGGATGCGCACGGCCGCCTCGACAGTGGCCGGGTCGACGCCGTACAGCTGGATGCTTCGCGGTGTCTCGGACTCGTGATGGCGGATGAGGCGCAGCGTGGTCTGGTTGCGTTCGACGAGCGCGCGCGTCGTGATCATTTCGGACACGTACAGGCCGGCGCCGTATTCGCGGCACAGCCGTCGGAACGCGGTGTTCGTGATGCCCGCCATCGGGGCGAGCACGACGGGCGCGTCGAGGGTGAGCGGGCCGATGCGCAGCGGGCGCACAGCGGTGGCGGGGGTGGTCACCCGACCATTCTCCCAGAAGCGCACCGCGCGGGGCGGAACCGGCATAGCCTGGGGATGTGAGCGAATCGACCGAAGACCTGCGCAGCATCCCCTTCCGCACCGCCGACGGTGCCGAGACGACCCTCGGGGGCGTCGCAGACGGCGCGATCCTGGTCGTCAACGTCGCCAGCAAGTGCGGCCTGACCCCCCAGTACGAGCAACTCGAGCAGCTGCAGCGCACCTATGGCGAGAAAGGGCTGACGATCGTCGGCTTCCCCTGCAACCAGTTCATGGGTCAGGAGCCGGGCTCGATGGACGAGATCCTCGAGTACTGCTCGGTCACCTGGGGTGTGAGCTTTCCGATCATGGACAAGGTGCGCGTGAACGGCTCGCACGCGGCCCCGCTGTACAAGGCGCTGAAGAAGACGAAGAACGTCGAGGGTGCAAAGGGGCCGATCCAGTGGAACTTCGAGAAGTTCCTCATCACGCCGTCGGGTGAGGTGCACCGGTTCCGACCGAAGACCACGCCCGACGCGCCGGAAGTCGTCGCGGCGATTGAGGCCGCCCTGGCCTGATCGGCATCGTGCAGTGATGGCACCGAGGAAGGCGCGTCGCCGACGGATCCTGATCTGGGTCGTCGCCACGCTGCTCGTCGTCCTGATCGGCGGACACGTCGCGGCGGCGTGGGGCATGTCGGATCAAGTCGCCGCCGAACTGGACGTGATCGACAGGCCGCCGACGGCGACCGATCCGGAGCAGGCGCTCGGACTGCCGTTCGAAACCGTGCACTACGACGCGCCGCTGGGCCCGACACCGGCGTGGGTGGTTCCCGGTGCGGCACCGGACGACTGGGTGGTGCTCGTCCACGGCCGGGCCGGTGCACCCGAGGACTGGATGGCGCAGATCGACACGATCCACGACGCCGGTTACACGTCGATGACGATCACCTATCGCAATGATGCCGGCGCACCATCCGCGCCCGATCGCCGGTACGGGATGGGTGCCACGGAGGGTGAGGATGTCACCGCGGCCGTCGACTATGCGGTGGCGAACGGGGCGACAAGAGTCGTGCTCATGGGCGTCTCGCTCGGCGGAGCGGCGGTGATGAGCTCCCTGCGTGACGGCGCGGACCCGGCGGTGTCGGCGGTCGTACTCGATTCGCCGATCCTCGACTTCTCGGATGCCGTCGACGCCGGCGCAGATCGGCTCGGTGTCTGGATTCCGCCGACGGTCCTGTGGCTGGGCAAGCAGGTCACGTCGTGGCGCACCGGGTTGGATTGGCAGCAGGTGGATTACCTGGAGCCGACGGACCCGCTCGTGATGCCGGCGCTGGTCATGCACGGCACATCAGACGACATGGTCCCGATCACGCAGAGCAGGGAGCTCGCGGCGCGGCATCCCGATCTCGTCACGCTGGTTGAGACCCCGACCGAGCATGCCGATGCATGGGCGTATGATCCGGACGCGTACGACGCGGCCCTTCTTGGATTCCTCGGGCAGGTGTTCTGACCGGGTCGGCCCCTCAGCCGGCGCGGTGCTCCGCCCACACTTGACGGGCGATCTGCGTGAACGCTTCGGCCGGCTGCGCACCCGAGACGCCGTACTTGCCGTCGATGACGAAGAACGGCACGCCGTTGATCCCGAATTGGCGTGCCTGATCCTGATCGGCGCGCACGGCGTCGAGATACCGGCCGTCGTCGAGCGCCGTGCGCGCGGCATCGGCATCCAATCCCGCCTCGCCCGCCAGGGCAGCGAGGTCTTCGACGCGGCCGACGTGGCGTCCTTCGGTGAAATACGCGGCCATGAGGCGTTCGGCCATCTCGTGCTGGCGACCCTGCTCCTTCGCGAAATGGAGGAGCTCGTGCGCCTTGACGGTGTTGGTGTGCTTGAGCAGATCGAAGCGGTACTCGAGACCCGCCTCGCGCGCCTTGCCGGTGACGGTCTCGAGCATCTGCCCGACCTGTTCGCGCGGCATCCCCTTGTGCCCCGCCAGGAAGTCGACCTCATCGCCGTCGAAATCGACGGGGGTGTCGGGCGACAGCTCGAACGAGTGGTACGTCACCTCCACGACGGGTGCGTCGTCATCGGCGGCTGCCGCGGCGAGTCCGTTCTCGAGGTTGCGCTTGCCGATGTAGCACCAGGGGCAGGCGATGTCACTCCACACGTCGATCTTGATGGCATCCGTCACACCGGATGCAACCGCTCGCCCGGGCGGATCTATTCCGTCGTCGGCGCGTCGACGGCGCCGCCGAAGCGGCGATCGCGATCGAGGTAGAGCTGGATTGCACGCCACAGCTCGGTGCGTGAGAAGTCGGGCCACAGCGTGTCGAGGAACACCATCTCGGCGTACGCGGACTCCCACAGCAAGAAGTTCGAGGTGCGCTGCTCCCCCGACGATCGCAGGAACAGGTCGACGTCGGGCATGTCGGGCACGTACAGGTGCTTGCGCAGCAGCTTCTCGGTGATGGCCGACGGCTTGAGGCGCCCGGCGGCGATCTGCTCCCCCATCGAGCGCATCGCGTCGATGAGCTCGTGCCGCCCGCCGTAGTTGACGCACATCGTGAGGGTCAGCACATCGTTGCCGGCGGTGAGCTGCTCGGCGTACTGCAGTTCTCTGATCACCGATCCCCACAGGCGCGGCTTGCGCCCCGCCCACCGCACCCGCACACCCCACTCGTTGAGCTGATCGCGACGTCGGTGCAGCACGTCGCGGTTGTAGCCCATGAGAAACCGCACCTCTTCGGGCGATCGCGCCCAGTTCTCGGTCGAGAACGCGTACACGCTCAGGTGCTTGACGCCGGCCTGAATGGCTCCCGCGACGACGTCGAGCAGCACCTCCTCGCCCGCGCGGTGCCCTTCGATCCGGGTGAGCCCGCGGCGGTTGGCCCACCGGCCGTTGCCGTCCATGACGATCGCGACGTGGCCGGGCACCGATCCCTTCGGGAAGGCTGGCGGGTGGATGCCGGTCCAATCCAGTGGCCGGTACGGCACCGCGTCGGGGTGGGTGTAGGGCTTGGGGGTCACCGCATGGCCTCCAGGTGGGACAGGGATCGGATGCCGCGTTCGAGGTGCCATTGGGCGTACGCCGCCACGAGGCCCGAAGCGGCGGCATTTGTCGCGGGCGCCGCGGCATCGACGACGTCCCATTCGCCGGCCATCAGACTGCGCAGCTGCTGCAGCGCCTCAGAGCGGATGCGGGCCGAGCCCGCGGGAGCGCAGTCGTCGCAGATGCTGCCGCCCAGTTGCGCGACGAATCCGGTGTGCGGACCGGGCGCGCCGCACCGGGCGCAGCCGTCGAGTGCCGGGGCCCAACCCGAGAGGGCCATCGCTCGGAGCAGATAGGAGTCGAGGATCGCGCGCGAGTCGTGATCGCCGCGGGCGAGGGAACGCAGGCCCCCGACGAGCAGCAGATACTGCTGCGGGGTGGCCTCGGCCTCGTTGAGCCGGTCAGCGGCTTCGACCATCGCGTGCGCAGCGGTGTAGCGCTCGTAGTGTGCCGCGATGTCAGCCCCGTACGAGCCGAGGGATTCGGCCTGCTGGACGACATCGAGGCTGCGGCCCTTGGAGAGCTGCACGTCGGCCACCATGAAGGGCTCGAGGCGGGATCCGAACCGCGACGACGTGCGTCGCACACCCTTCGCGACGGCGCGCACCTTGCCGTGGCGACGGCTGAGCAGCGTGAGAATGCGATCGGCTTCACCCAGCTTGTGGGTGCGCAGGATCACGACCTCGTCGCGGTAGGTGGGCACCCCTCCATTATCGGTCGCGCTCCCGACAGCGGGCTGGAGGCGCGGCGACCGTCAAGTGTTCACCAACGTGCGGATCGCACTGGAGCACCCGGTCGACGTCGACCTGCCCGCCGGTCCTGCGCGCGTCGAGGCAGAATGGATGCCGTGGACGAGCCGCTCTTCGTGATCCCGCTGTGGGCCGACCTTCTCGCCGTCGGACTCGGTGGCGTGCAGGGTGCCCTGTTCGCATCGGGCTTCGTCGGCCAACGGCGCCTCGACCTGCTCGGCGTCGCCATCATCGGCATGCTCATGGGCATGGGCGGCGGCCTCATCCGTGACCTGCTGCTGAACACGACGCCGGTGACGTTGCAGAGCAACTGGTATCTGCTCACCGCGACGGCGGCTTCATTGGTGGGCATGCTGCTTGCCGGCTTCTTCCACCGGCTCAACGGCGTCATCGTCGGACTGGATGCCGTGGTCATCGGCCTGTTCGGGGCGTTCGGCACTGCGAAGGCGCTCGTGGTCGGGCTGCCTGTCGTTCCGGCCGTGTTCGTCGGTGTGTGCGCCGCGGCAGGCGGTGGCGTGCTCCGCGACATGATGATGGGCCTGCCCGTCGCGATCATGCACGTGGGCTCGCTCTACGCGGTCGCAGCGGCGGGCGGCAGCATCGTTCTCGTCGCTGCCGAAGCACTCGGCGCCGACCTCGTCTGGGCGGCGGTCGCCGGCGTCACGGTCACCGCCGTGATCCGCCTGCTCGCCGTCATCTTCGACATCTCACTGCCAGAGCAGCGCGCCCTGCACCGCCGCAAGGTCGCGCTCGAGACCGCGGCGATCCCGATCGTCAAGCCCTGACGCGGCGTTTCGTCTCGTCGCTGTCCTCCTCGCTCAACGACCGGGATGCTGGACCCGGTCGTTGAGCGAGCGGAGCGAGACGAAACAAGACGGAGCGAGACGACTCAGACGCCCGCGAGGGCACCGGAGCGGTCGCGGGTGCGGATCGCACGGTTGACGCCCGACACGATCGCTTTCAGGCTTGCGGTCGAGATGTCGCCGTCGATGCCGACGCCCCACAGCCGCTCGCCGTCGACCTGCAGTTCGACGTACGCGGCGGCCTGGGCGTCGCCACCCGAGCTCAGCGCGTGCTCGACGTAGTCGTACACGGCGACGTCGAAGCCCTGTGCGCGCAGCACTTCGAGGAACGCCGCCACCGGGCCGTTGCCGCGACCGGATGCCGGGGTCGCCGTGCCGCCGTCGCGCAACGTGACCTCGAGGGAGACATCGCCCGACATGTCGCTGCTGGTCGCGGTCGACAGCAGTTCGAACCGGCCCCATTTGGCGTCCGCCTCGTCGGCGGGCAGGTACTCGTCGGTGAAGATCGACCAGATCTGGTCGCTCGAGACCTCACCGCCTTCGGCATCGGTCTTGGCCTGCACGACACCCGAGAACTCGATCTGCAGCTTGCGGGGCAGATCCAGCGCGTGGTCGCTCTTGAGTAGGTAGGCCACGCCACCCTTGCCCGATTGCGAATTGACGCGGATGACGGCCTCGTACGAGCGGCCGAGGTCCTTCGGGTCGACCGGCAGGTAGGGGACGGCCCAGTGGATGTCGTCGACGGTGACACCGGCGGCATCGGCTCGGGCGGCCATCGCCTCGAAGCCCTTCTTGATGGCGTCCTGGTGCGACCCGCTGAACGCCGTGAAGACGAGGTCGCCCGCCCACGGGCTGCGCTCGGGAACCGGCAGTTGGTTGCAGTACTCCGCGGTGCGCTTGACGTTGTCGATGTCGCTGAAGTCGATCTGCGGGTCGATGCCCTGCGTGAACAGGTTGATTCCCAGTGCGACGAGGTCGACGTTGCCGGTGCGCTCACCGTTGCCGAACAGGCACCCCTCGATGCGGTCGGCACCTGCCATGTAGCCGAGCTCTGCGGCCGCGATCGCGGTACCACGGTCATTGTGCGGGTGCAGCGACAAGATCACGTTCTCGCGGTGGTTCAGGTGCCGGCTCATCCACTCGATCGAGTCGGCGTAGACGTTCGGAGACGCCATCTCGACGGTCGCGGGCAGGTTGATGATGACCTTGCGCTCGGGCGTCGGCTCGAAGACCTCGAGCACCTGATTGCAGATGTCGACCGCGAACTCGAGCTCGGTGCCCGTGTAGCTCTCGGGCGAGTATTCGTAGAACACCTTGGTCTCGGGGATGCGCTGCTCGAACTGCCGGCATAGCCGAGCGCCTTCGAGCGCGATGTCGACGATGCCCTGCTTGTCCGTGCGGAAGACGACCTCGCGCTGCAGCACGCTGGTGGAGTTGTACAGGTGCACGATCGCCTGCTTCGCGCCGGCGATCGACTCGTACGTGCGCTCGATCAGGTGCTCGCGCGCCTGCGTCAGCACCTGGATGGTCACGTCATCGGGAATGAGATCCTCTTCGATGAGCTGACGCACGAAGTCGAAGTCGGTCTGCGATGCCGACGGGAACCCTACCTCGATCTCCTTGTAGCCCATCTGCACGAGCAGCTCGAACATGATGCGCTTGCGCTCGGGACTCATCGGGTCGATGAGCGCCTGGTTGCCGTCACGCAGGTCGACGGCGCACCAGCGCGGTGCGGTCGTGATGCGGGCGTCGGGCCAGGTGCGATCAGGCAGATCGACGCGGATCTGCTCGTGGTACGGCCGATACTTGTGGATCGGCATCGCCGAGGGCTTCTGGGTGTTTTCCATGATGTGTCGCTTCTCTTCGTCGTCGGGATGCGGGCACGCGACGAACTCCGCGACGAGGAGTGCCCTAGATCGAGGCCTCGCCGCGGCTGCTAAGAAGAAGCGAGCGCACGCGCATGCGACCAGCGTACACCCGCACGGCGCGGTGCCGCCGCGCGAGCCCGCGCAGTGCCGTGAGACGGAGCGGCCGATCGCGACACTCCACAGGCATGAAGCTCCGTTCCCTCCTCCTCGTCGCGGCACCCGTGCTGGTGCTGAGCGCATGTGCGACGCAGGTCCCGCCCCAGGGGACCTCCCCCGATGCGCCGGACACGGGTGCCGCGCTCGGCGTCACGTGGCCCGACCCGCCGACGGGTGAGGTCATCGGGCAGGGCACCGTCATGGACGTGGCGGGCACGGTCGAGCTGTGCCTCGGAGCGGTCGCCGAGTCCTGGCCGCCGCAGTGCAGCGGCATCCCCCTCACAGGCTGGTCCTGGGACGGTCTCGACGGCTCCGAGTCCGAAGGCGACGTGCGCTGGGGGTCGTATGCCGTGCAGGGCACATACGACGGCGATTCGTTCGCGGTGACGCAGCCGCCCATCATGCTCGCCCTCTACGACCCGATGATGCCCGAGGACCCCACGGGTGGTGTGCCCGGCGACACCGACGAGGAACAGCTCGTGCGCATCCAGGACGAGCTGCCGGCGTTGCTCGGTGCGGAACTGCTCGGCTCGTGGCCGCAGGACGGGCGCCTGTGGGTGCAGGTGCTGTGGGATGACGGCACCTGGCAGAGCGCGGCCGACGACGACTACGGGGTGGATGTCGTCGTCATCCAGTCGGCGCTGCGCCCGGTCGGCTGACCGCGCCGCCGACACCGCCCGTCTGCGCCGGAACGGCTTCTCCGGCGCGGACGGGCTTCTTCGTCAGAAGCCGAGTCGGCCCAGTTGCTTCGGGTCGCGCTGCCATTCCTTGGCGACCCGCACATGCAGCGACAGGAACACCTTCGTGCCGACGAGCGGTTCGATGCCCGCCCGGGCACGGGCGCCGACGTCCTTCAGGCGGGAGCCCTTGCGGCCGATGATGATCGCCTTCTGGCTGTCGCGCTCGACGACGATGTTCGCGAACACGTCGGTGAGGTCGTCGCGGCCCTCGCGCGCAGCGATGTCTTCGATCGTGACGGCGATCGAGTGCGGAAGCTCGTCGCGGACACCCTCGAGCGCCGCTTCGCGGATGATCTCCGCGATGCGGTCTTCGAGCGACTCATCGGTCACGACGCCGTCCTCGTAGAGCGCAGGACCTTCGGGCATGAGCTTGAGGAGTTCATCGGACAGCACATCGAGTTGGTCGTCGGTGACCGCCGACAGCGGGATGACCGCCGCCCAGTCCTCGCGCAGGCTGTCGACCTCCATCAGGCGCTCGGTGATCTCGTCACGGGCCGCGGCATCCACCTTCGTGACGATCGCGACCTTCTTCGCCCGCGGGTAGCCGTCGAGCGAGTCCGCGATCCGCCGGTCTCCGGGGCCGACCTTCTCGGTGGCGGGGACGCAGAAGCCGATCACGTCGACGTCGCCCAGCACCTGCTCGACGAGGTCGTTCAGGCGCTGCCCGAGCAGCGTGCGCGGCTTGTGGATGCCGGGGGTGTCGACGATCACGAGCTGCCCGCCCGGGCGGTTGACGATGCCTCGGATCGCGCGGCGGGTCGTCTGCGGCTTGTCGCTCGTGATCGCGACCTTCTCGCCGACGAGCGCGTTCGTCAATGTGGACTTCCCGACGTTGGGGCGGCCCACGAACGTGACGAATCCGGACCTCGCCGGCGTCAGGTCTGCATCGGTCATCTCATTCACCCTTCCGGCGATCGTCGAGGATCGTACCGATGCGGATCGGCCCGGTGCCGGGCCCGTCGTCATCGTCGTCGTGTTCGCGCGGCGCGCGTTCCACGAACACCGTCGCGAGACCTCGCCCGCGACCGCGCGAAGCACCGCCGGTCATCACGACGCCGCCGTAGGTCGCCGTCGCACCCGGCAGCGGCACCCGGCCGAGCGCCTTGCCCAACAGGCCCCCGATCGAATCGACGTCGTCGTCGTCGAGTTCGATGTCGAACAATTCGCCGACGGTGTCGAGCCCGAGTCGCGCGCTCACCCGGAAGCGGCCGTCCTCGAGCGGGACGATCTCGGCCTGGCGTGGGTCGTACTCGTCCGCGATCTCCCCCACGAGTTCCTCGATGAGATCCTCGAGCGTGACAAGGCCCGACACGCCTCCGTATTCGTCGACCACCATGCACACGTGGACGGCGTCGCGCTTCATCTGCTGCAGCAGCGTCTCAGCACGCATCGACTCGGGCACGAACACCGCCGGGCGCGCGATGCGGCTCACCGGCGCGTCGCGCCACGCCGTCTCGTCACGGTAGGCGAACTGCACAAGGTCTTTCAGATAGACGATGCCGGTGATGTCGTCGGCCTCGTCGTCTGCGATCGGCACACGCGAGACGCCCTTATCGAGGAACAACTGCATGGCCTCGTGCGTCGTCGTGCCGGCATCCATCGTCACCATGTCGGTGCGCGGCACCATGACGGCGCGCACGAACGCGTCGGTGAAGTCGAAGACGGAGTGGATGAGGTCGCGATCGTCCTCCTCGATGAGATCCTGCGAGACGGCCTCGTCGACCATGCTGAGCAGCTGCTCTTCGGACGCGAACGAGGCGTTGCGGCGCACGCCGGGGGTAAATCGGTCGCCCAGGATCACGAGGAGATGCGCGAGGGGTCCGAGAACGAGCCGTGCCCCGCGGATCAACGGCGCGCACAGACGCAGCAGTCCCTTCGCGTGCTGACGACCGACCGAGCGAGGACTGGCGCCCACGAGGACGAACGAGACCCCCGTCATCAGCACCGCAGCGGCGAGCATCGCCCACCAGATGTTGTCGAAGAGCAGGTTGAAGGCGACCGTCACGACCACGGCGGCAGCCGTCTCGGCGAGGATCCTGATGAAGACGACGGCGTTGTCGTGCGCATCGGGGTCGGCTGCGATCTTGCGGAGGAACCCTCGGTTGCGACCGCTGTCGGCGAGGTCGGCCAGATCGGCCCGCGACGTCACACCGAGCGCTGCGTCGATGGCCGCCATGAGCCCGCCGAGCGCGACCAGCAGCACCGCGCCGATGAGCAGCAGAGTCGGAATCATGCGCGTCGTCGACGCTCGGAATGGTGGAAGGCGGTGATGAGTTCGCGCTGCAGCCCGAACATCTCGCGTTCCTCCGCCGGCTCGGCGTGGTCGAACCCGAGCAGGTGGAGCAGGCCGTGCGTCGTGAGCAGAATGAGCTCGTCGACGGTCGCGTGGCCCGCCGCCTGCGCCTGGGTCTCGGCGACCTGCGGGCACAGCACGATGTCACCCAGCAGGCCCGGAGGGGTCGGCGCCTCCTCGGTGCCGGGGCGCAGCTCGTCCATGGGAAAGCTCAGCACATCGGTGGGGCCGGGTTCATCCATCCACTGCACGTGGAGCGCCTCCATCGCGCCTTCGTCGACGAGCAGGATCGCCAGGTCGGCGTCAGGGCTCACCCGAAGCTCCGCAAGGTTGTTCTCGGTGAGGCGCAGCAGCACCGTCTCATCGATGTCGACGCCGGACTCGTTGGTGATCTCGATGGTCATGAGCGTCCTCGCTTGGGCATGTGGTCGCGGGGGTTGTGGGGGCGCATCCCAGCACGTCGTTCCGCGCGGTTCGCGAATTCTGATGCCTCGTCTCGCTCACGACGGCCCGCGAGACGCTGCTCGTCGTACACGCTGTACGCGTCGACGATGCGGCCGACGAGCGTGTGGCGGACGACATCTTCGCTCGTAAGCATCGCGAAGTGGATGTCGTCGATGTCCTTCAGCACCCTCGTGACCAGTCGGAGCCCCGACGCGCCCTGCGGGAGGTCGATCTGCGTGATGTCGCCCGTGACGACCATGCGCGTGCCGAACCCGAGACGGGTGAGGAACATCTTCATCTGCTCGGGCGTCGTGTTCTGCGCCTCGTCGAGCACGACGAAGGAGTCGTTGAGCGTACGGCCGCGCATGTACGCGAGCGGCGCGACCTCGATCGTGCCCGACGCGATGAGCTTCGGGACGATCTCGGGGTCCATCATCTCGTTGAGCGCGTCGTACAACGGCCGCAGGTACGGGTCGATCTTGTCGGTGAGTGTGCCGGGCAAGAAGCCGAGCCGCTCCCCTGCCTCGACGGCGGGCCGGGTCAGGATGATGCGGTTGACCTCTTTGCGCTGCAGCGCCTGCACGGCCTTCGCCATGGCGAGGTAGGTCTTGCCGGTGCCGGCAGGGCCGATCCCGAAGACGATCGTGTGGTCTTCGATCGCGTCGACATAGGCCTTCTGGCCGAGCGTCTTCGGGCGGATGATCTTGCCGCGCGACGACAGGATCGCCTCGCCGAGCACCTCGGACGGGCGGGGGCCGTTGTCGCGCAGGATGCGATTGGACGCCGACACGTCGGAGGGGTCGAGTCCCTGCCCGGTGCGTGCCATCGCGATCAGCTCGTCGACGAGTGAGCGTGCCGCGGCGACGTGCTCGGGTGATCCCGAGAGCGTGATCTCGTTGCCGCGCACGTGCACGTCGACGTCCGGGTGCTCGCGTTCGACGACGCGGAGCAGGCGATCTTGGGGGCCCAGCAGCTGGACCATGGCGACACCGTCGGCGAGGATGCGCTCGACGGTCGGTTCGGGGGCGTCAGCCACCGAGCCTCCCTTCTTCGAGACCGCCCGCGAGCACGTGCGCGTGCACGTGGAAGACGGTCTGCCCGGCGGCTTCGCCGGTGTTGAAAATCAGTCGGAAATCGCCGTCCGCGTGCTCGGCGGCGAGCGTATTCGCGAGCCCGATCATCTCGGTGAGCAACGCCGGGTCGCCGGCTGCGAGCTCGACGACATTGCGGTACTCCTCGGTCTTCGGGATCACCAGCAGGTGCACCGGCGCCTGGGGTGCGATGTCACGGATCGCGAACACGTTCTCAGTCTCGGCGATGATCTCGGATGAGATCTCGCCGCGCAGGATGCGGGTGAAGATCGACGGCTCGCTCATGCGCTCCAGTCTAGCTTTCGGGTCAGGCGTGGTCTCGGGTCACCAACGGCCGAGGCGTGCGTTGAGCAGCGCGAGGGCGGCGGGACCCGCCGTGGACGTGCGCAGCACGGTGTCGCCGAGGCGCACGCGTTCGGCGCCTGCCGCCGACAGCGCGGTCAGCTCTTCCGCAGCGATCCCGCCTTCCGGGCCGACGACCAGCACGATGTCGCGGTGATCGCCGCTCTGGTCGAGATCGAGCGAGCTCAGCGCGGTGGTGGCAGTCGGTTCGAGCACCAGGATGCGTGCGCCCGCGCGCGCCGCGAGCTGCTTCGTCGTGACCGGCGCGGTCACGGCGGGAAGCCAGGCGCGGTGGGCCTGCTTGCCGGCCTCGCGGACGATCGCCGACCAGCGCGCGACCCCTTTGGCCGTCTTGGCACCCTCCCACCGTGAGACGCTCCGCGCGGCCTGCCATGGCACGACCTCGTCGACCCCGAGTTCGGTCGCCGCCTGCACGGCGAGCTCGTCGCGGTCACCCTTGGCGAGCGCCTGCACAAGCACGAGCCGGGGCGTCGCGGGGGCGACATCCATCCGATCGGTGACCCGCACCAGGACCGACGTGGGCTCGGCGGACTCGACGGTCGCGGTCAACCACGCACCGGCGCCATCTCCCACCGTGACGGTCTCACCCGTCCGGACCCGCCGCACGACCGCGGCGTGGTGCGCCTCCGTCCCGGTGAGCTCGACCGTCTCACCGGGCGCCTGGGTGAGCGCGTGTTCGACGACGAAGTGCAGCGGCACGGGTCAGCTGCTCCGGAAGCGGTCGCGCAGCTTCGCGAACAGGCCCTGGTGGAACTCGGCCAGGCGCGGCGACGGCGCCTTCGTCCGCTTGGCGAAGTCTTCGATCAGCGCGCGCTCCTTGTGATCGAGGCGCGTCGGGGTGATCACATGGACGCCGACACGCAGGTCGCCGCGCTGCGTGCCGCGAAGCGGCGTGATGCCCCGGCCCTTGATCGTGAGGACGTCGCCGGACTGCACACCTGCCCGCACCTCGAGTTCGACCGGACCATCGAGGGACTCGATCGTTGTGGTCGTGCCGAGGATCGCGTCGGGCATCGACACTTCGAGCGTCGCCAGCAGGTCGTCGTTCTCACGGCTGAAGGTGTCGTGCGGTTCGACGGTCACCTCGAGGTAGAGGTCGCCGTTCGGGCCGCCCGCCGGACCGACTTCGCCCGATCCCGGCAGCTGCAGCCGCAGGCCGGACTCGACGCCGGCGGGGATGTCGAGCGACACCGTGCGACGGGCGCGCACGCGACCCTGTCCCTGACACGTTGCGCACGGATACGGAATCGTCGTGCCGTAGCCCTGGCATGTCGTGCACGGCGCAGAGGTGACGACGTTTCCGAGCAGACTCCGCACGGTGCGCTGGACCTGACCGGAGCCGTGGCAGATGTCGCACGTCGCGGGCTGGGTGCCGGGTTGGCAGCACGACCCCTGACACGACTCGCACAGCACTGCGGTGTCGACCTCGATGTCGCGGTGCGTGCCGAAGACGACGTCGCCGAGGCTGAGCGTCACCCGCACGAGGGCGTCCTGGCCGCGTTCGCGACGGTCCCGAGGACGGCCCGCGCGCCCGCCGCCGGCGGCGCCGAAGAATGTCTCGAAGATGTCGCCGAACCCGCCGAAGCCGCCGGCGCCGCCGAAGCCGCCGGCATCCCCCATGTCGTAGCGCTGGCGCTGTTCGGGGTCGCTGAGCACGTCGTACGCGTGCGTCACGAGCTTGAAGCGCTCTGATGCGTCCTCGCCCGGATTCACGTCCGGGTGCAGCTCACGGGCAAGCCGGCGGTACGCCTTCTTGATCTCTTCGGGTGACGCGTCCTTCGACACGCCGAGGACCTCGTAGTGGTCAGCCACAGTCGCCTTTCCTGCCCATTCGGGCGCGGTCTGCTCGGGTCAGCGGGCGCGCTCGTCTTCTTCGAGCAGCCGGCTGAGATAGTGCGCGACGGCGCGGACCGCCGCGAGGTTGGTGGGATAGTCCATGCGGGTCGGGCCGAGGAGGCCCACCCGGGCGCGTGAGACGGAGGCGTCGTAGTCGCTGGCGACCACCGACGCTTCATCGAGACCGAACGCCTCGTTCTCACGACCGATGCTCGCCGCGAGCCCCTGCTCGTCAGCGACCATCTCGCTCATGAGTCGCACGAGCGTGACCTGCTCCTCGATCGCCTCGAGCAGCGGCGAGATGCTGCCGCGGAAGTCGGACTCGCTGCGTGCCAGGGTCGCCGAACCTGCCAGCACGAGGCGGTCCTGCCGGAACTCCTCCAGCTCTTCGGCCACGATCGATGCCACGGCGTGCGCAGCTTGATCGGCCGCGCCGGTGGTCGGGGTGTCGGCGAACTGGGTGACCGCCTGCAACCCGTCACGGATCCGCTTGCCGGTGACGAGGTCGGCGATGCGACCCTTGACGATGCGCAGTTCGTCGTCGTCGAGATCGACGCTGAGTGCGGCGACCCGCTGCGAGACGCGGCCGTTGTCGGTCACGACGATCACGACGTGACGCCCCGCCCCCAACGGCACGACCTCCACGTGCGAGACGTTGGCCCGCTCGAAGGACGGATACTGCACGAGCGCGACCTGACCGGTGAGGCGCGTCAGGGCGCGCACGGTGCGCACCAGCACATCGTCGAGGTCGGCGGGACCCTGCAGGAACGAGGTGATCGCCGTCCGCTGCGCGGAGGTGAGCGGCCGCAGTTCGGCGAGGTGGTCGACGAAGACGCGATACCCCTTGTCGGTGGGAACCCGGCCTGACGACGTGTGCGGCGCGGTGATGAGCTCTTCGTCTTCGAGGAGGGCCATGTCGTTGCGGATGGTCGCTGCGGACACACCGAAGTGGTGCCGGTCGACGATCGCCTTGCTGCCGACGGGCTCGTGTGTGTCGACGTAGTCCTGCACGATGGCGCGGAGGACCTGTAGTCCGCGTTCCGAGACCATGACCCCTCCTCGTTGGCACTCCCGATCCCTGAGTGCCAATTCTATCGCGGCGCGCAACGCCCGGTACACCGCGTGCATGAACCACCTCCGCATCGACGGTGCCGCGCGCGGGTAGCGTGGGCACCCATGCGCCCGAACTCGCCCCGATCCGACGACCTCACACCGCCGACGGCGCGTGAACAAGCTGCCGCGACACGGCGCCGCCGCACCGAGGAGCGCATCGTTGCGGCCGCAACGGAGTTGTTTCTCCGAGAGGGCTACGCCGCCACGAGCATCGCAGCGGTCGCCGAGGCGGCGGGCGTCAGCGAGCGTACCGTCTATGTCCGATTCGCGAGCAAAGTGGTCCTCTTCCAGCGAGTGATCGAAGTCGGGATCGTCGGCGATGTTGACGCGACGCCGATGCCGCAGCGTGAGTGGAGTGTGGACGCACTGACCGCAGCGACCACATCGGCACGCATCGCCGCGTTCGCCGACGGCGTGTCTGCAATGCATGAACGCCTCGGCCCGCTGATGGCGGTAAACGGCGAGGTGGAGGGATCCGAGCCGAGCGTGCAGGACTCGGCAGGACGGTGGCGCGCGGCCACCCGCGACTACCTGGCGCTGTTCTGGACGACGATGCGAACCGATGGGCTCCTTCCTGCAAGCGTCGATCTCCCGTGGCTGATCGACACCACGACGGTGCTCACCGCGGCCGAGTCCCGGTTGCTCATCACGAGGACGATGGGGTGGCGGCGCGCCGTGTACCAGCAGTGGGTCGTGACGTCGATGACGAGAGCCGCGCAAGCCGCCGCCGACGCTTGACACGGAGCCACCCCTACCGTTCAATTGCAGTGTCACTGCAATGGAACGGTAGGGTAAATGGAATCGCTTCAGGCCGCTTTGGACCAGACCCTGGCGTTCGCGGAGCGATTTCCGGGGGAGATCGTCGTCGTGCCGTACTCGCTGGTCAGCAATCAGCGTGATCTCGCCGCCGGGTACGCCACCGGCTTTCTCACGCTCGTAACGACGGGATCTCGCGGGCTGCCCCGCCGGCGCCTGGAGCGGCGCGGGGAGATGATCGCGGGCTCTGCAACGCCGGACACCTGGCACCGCGTTGTGGTCCATCCGCCCGAGTTGCGTCCCGGCGGGCTCAGCGGGTGGATCCTTGAACTCGCAGTCGATCGCGCTGGCTCACCGACGGCGAGGGTGCCGATCGAAGATGGCCCGGTGGGCGTCGCGACCGGCGTGGGGCCTGGTGTGGGGTCCGCAATCGAAGCGTGCTACCTGCTCGCGCTCGGCCGCCCCGGTTTGGAAAGCCCGCGGCCGCGCTGACCGCTCAACCGGTGAGCGCGCGGACGACGGCGTCTGCCAGCAGGCGGCCGCGGCGTGTCAGGATGACGCGGCCGCGCAGCGCCGATGCGCCTTCGATCAGTCCGTCCGCGATGAGTTCGGCCACCGCGTGCCGCCCGGCGCCGGTGAGTTCGGACACGGGCAGCCCCTCGGCGATGCGCGAGCGCAGCAGCACGCGCTCGAGGCGCCGTGCCGCCTCGTCCGGCCGCTCCCGCGCCGCCGCGGGTGACTGCGCCGCCGCCAGGCGCTGGGCGTACGCGGCCGGGTGCTTCACGTTCCACCAGCGCAACCCGGCGACGTGACTGTGTGCTCCCGGGCCGAACCCCCACCAATCGGTGCCGCGCCAGTAGGCGAGATTGTGCCGCGACCGATGCTCCTCGCCCCGCGCCCAGTTCGACACCTCGTACCAGTGCAGACCGGCTGCGGTGAGCAGATCGTCGGCGAGCTCGTACATGTCGGCCTGCAGATCGTCATCGGGTGCAGCGAGCTCGTCGCGCCGGATGCGCCGTTCCAGCGCGGTGCCGTCCTCGATGATCAGGGCGTACGCGGACACGTGGTCGGGCGCGAGATCGATCGCCGTTTCGAGAGACAGCCGCCAGTCGTCCAGCCCCTCTCCCGGAGCGCCGTAGATCAGGTCGACGCTCACGCCGAGCCCCGCCGCACGGGCCGCCTCGACGGCGGTCCGCACGCCGGCCGGGTCGTGCGTGCGATCAAGGGTTGCGAGCACGTGCGGGACGGCGGACTGCATGCCGATCGACATCCGCGTCACGCCGGCGGCGGCGAGTTCGAGCGCCACCTCGGCCGTCACGGTGTCGGGATTCGCCTCGACGGTCACCTCGGCGTCCGGCTGCACGCCGAACGCGTCGCGGATACCCGCGAGCATGCGGGCGAGGTCACCGGGCGGCAGCAGCGTCGGGGTGCCGCCGCCGAAGAAGACCGTGGATGCCGCGCGCACCGCGCCGGCCTCGGACAGCACCCGCTGGGCCACCGCGATCTCGCGCAGCACTTCGTCGGCGTACGCGTCCTGCCGCGCCCCGCGCAACTCGGTGGCGGTGTAGGTGTTGAAGTCGCAGTACCCGCACCGCACGCGACAGAACGGCACGTGGACGTACACGCCGAAGTCGACGCCGGGGTCGACTCGGAGGTCGGCCGGCAGTGCGCCATCGGTCGGAACGGGGTCGCCGAGCGGGAGCGCCGAGCCCATCAGGCGGGGGTCTGGTACAGCGGCGAGATCGCCCGCAAATACCCCTGGAACAGCTCGCGGCGGCGACGCTTGACGAGCCCGGGGAGCAGCCGGTAGACGATGCCGGTGGCGCGATCGAACGCGCGCACCGTGAACCAGACCTCGTCGTTGTCTCGCCAGTCGACGACGAACGACTCCTCACCGCTGACGACGGAGCCCGACACGGTGCCGAGTGCGAAGCCGACCCGTCGAGGCTCCTCGATCGAGTAGATGACGCGGAGTTCGCCGTCGGCTTTCAAGCCCTTGACGCGACCGTGCACGTGGATCGTCGTGCCGGCGCTCACGTACGGGGTGCCGTCGGCGTCGAACCGCTGATCGGCTTCGAGGCGACTGGGCGCGACGGGCGCCCCCTCTTCGTCGAAGCTCACACCCGAATACATCGGACCTGCGGCAGGGCGCACGTCGCTGACGTCGAGGCCCGCTCCGCGCAGCGCCGACCACGACAACAGTGCGTCGGCCGACGTCGTGAACCGCTCCTCGCCGCTGCCGATCCGCCAGGACTGTTCGGCGGGCGTGCTCCTCTCGGGCGGATAGCCCATGAGGTCGGCAGCCTGGGTGGCGCCGACAGCGGCGTAGTCGACCGTTCCGTTTTGGAAGCTTCCGCGGCGCATGGTCTCCAGCCTAGTTCGGGGCTACTTCTTGCTCTCGACGTCACCGGAGAGCGCGGCGATGAACGCCTCTTGAGGGACTTCGACGCGCCCGACCATCTTCATGCGCTTCTTGCCCTCCTTCTGCTTCTCGAGCAGCTTGCGCTTTCGGGTGATGTCGCCGCCGTAGCACTTGGCGAGCACGTCCTTGCGGATCGCGCGGATGTTTTCGCGCGCGATGATGCGGGCGCCGATCGCGGCCTGGATCGGCACTTCGAACTGCTGCCGAGGGATGAGCTTGCGCAGCCGCTCGGTCATCATCGTGCCGTAGCTGTAGGCCTTCTCGCGGTGCACGATCGAGCTGAACGCGTCGACCTTGTCGCCCTGCAGCAGGATGTCGACCTTCACCAGGTCGGCGGTCTGGGACCCGGCGGGTTCGTAGTCGAGGCTCGCGTAGCCCTGCGTCTTCGACTTGAGCTGGTCGAAGAAGTCGAACACGATCTCACCGAGCGGCATGTTGTATCGCAGCTCGACTCGATCCTCACTGAGGTAGTCCATGCCGAGCAGGGTGCCGCGGCGCGACTGGCACAGTTCCATGACGGTGCCGACGTAATCCTTGGGCAGCAGGATGCCGACCTTCACGACCGGCTCCGAGACCTCGGCGACGCGGCCGTCGGGGTACTCGCTGGGGTTGGTGACGGTGACCGTCTCCCCGGTGTCGGTGGTGACCGTGTAGGTCACCGACGGCGCCGTCGTGATGAGGTCGAGGTCGAACTCGCGTGAGAGTCGCTCCGTGATGATCTCGAGGTGCAGGAGACCGAGGAACCCGCAGCGGAAGCCGAACCCGAGGGCGACGGAGGTCTCGGGCTCATACTGCAGCGACGCATCCGAGAGCTTCAGCTTGTCGAGCGCTTCACGCAGGTCGGCGTAGTCGCTGCCGTCGATCGGATAGATGCCGCTGAAGACCATCGGCTTCGGGTCGGTGTATCCGGCCAGGGCCGCCGTGGCGGGGGTGCGCTGATTGGTGATGGTGTCGCCGACCTTCGACTGGCGCACGTCTTTCACGCCGGTGATCAGGTACCCGACCTCGCCGACGCCGAGTCCCTTGGTCGGTGTCGGCTCGGGGCTCGACACACCGATCTCGAGCAGCTCGTGCGTGGCCTTCGTCGACATCATCTGGATGCGTTCGCGCGGCTTGAGCGCACCGTCGACCATGCGCACGTAGGTGACGACGCCGCGGTACGAGTCGTAGACCGAGTCGAAGATCATCGCCCGCGCCGGCGCATCGGCGTCGCCCTTGGGCGCCGGGATCTCGTTGACGAGGCGGTCGAGCAGCGCGTCGACCCCGACGCCGGTCTTGCCGCTGACGCGAAGGACGTCTTCGGGGCGGCCGCCGATGAGGCCGGCGAGTTCGGCGGCGAACTTGTCGGGGTCGGCTGCCGGCAGATCGATCTTGTTGAGGACCGGAATGATGTGCAGGTCGTTCTCGAGCGCGAGGTAGAGGTTCGCGAGGGTCTGCGCCTCGATGCCCTGTGCCGCGTCGACGAGGAGGATCGCGCCTTCGCAGGCGGCGAGGCTGCGCGAGACCTCGTACGTGAAGTCGACGTGGCCCGGGGTGTCGATCATGTTGAGCGCGAACGTCGATCCGTCGAGGGACCACGGCATCCGCACGGCCTGCGACTTGATCGTGATGCCGCGCTCGCGCTCGATATCCATGCGGTCGAGGTACTGCGCCCGCATGTCGCGGTCGGAGACGACGCCGGTGATCTGCAGCATGCGGTCGGCCAACGTCGATTTGCCGTGGTCGATGTGGGCGATGATGCAGAAATTGCGGATCAGCTCGGGCGGCGTTGCGGCGGGCTCGAGGGGCTTCAGGGCGCGCGGTGACATGTCTGCAGCAGTCTACCGGCGCGCGTGGCGGCCGCCGCGCCACCGACCGGGAGCCATCTCCTGCGGTTCGCCTCCACATGAGAAAGAGTTAACCGCCCCTTACCTTGCGGCATTCAGCGGATTCCCAGCACGCTCGGAGTTGCGGTCGTTTCTCAGCGCTCACCCACGCGCGCGGCCGCACGGGAGACGACGTGACGAACGACGCAGCACACTCTGCCCTTCGTCCGCATCGTCGGTGGATCGCCGCCGCTACGGCAGGCGCCACCGCGATCGCGGGCCTCGCGCTGACACCTGGAGCCGCTTCGGCGGCCGTGTCGCCGGATGCCGCGGTGGTGATCTCCGAGGTCTACGGCGGCGGTGGCAACAGCGGTGCGCCGTTCGACCGTGACTTCGTCGAACTCGCCAACGTGAGCGACACAGCGGTCGACCTGTCGGGGTACAGCGTGCAGTACGCGTCGCCGACCGGGTCGAGCTGGCAGCTGACGCCGCTGACCGGCATCACGATTCCGGCCGGTGGCAACGTGCTCGTCGGTCAGGCGTTCGGGGCAAACCTCGACGCGACCGACATCGCCGCGGACGTCGACGGCAGTATCGCCATGGGCGGCCAACAGGGCAAGGTCGCATTGGTATCCGATCAGAACGCGCTGAGCGGTTCGAGCGGGCTCGTCGACCTTCCCCAGGTGGTCGATTTCGTCGGCTGGGGCGGGGCGACCCACTTCGCCGGTGCGGCTGCGGCGCCGGCGACGTCGAACTCGACGAGCATCGCGCGGGACGCGTCGTGGACCAACACCGCCGACAACGGTGCGGACTTCACGACCGGCACGCCGACACCTACCGGCCTCGGCGACCCGGGCACCAATCCCGAACCCGAGCCCGACCCCGAGACCCTGTCGATCGCGGAGATCCAGGGCACAGATGCCGCGAGTGGGCACCAGGGCGCCACGGTCATCACGACCGGCGTCGTCACCGCGCACTACCCGACCGGCGGCTTCAACGGCTACGTCATCCAGACCCCCGGCACCGGTGGCGCGATCGATCTGGCCGCCCACACCGCATCCGACGCCGTCTTCGTCTACGCGCCCGGTGCGGTCGACGAGGTCGCGCTCGGCGACACCGTCGAGGTGACCGGCGTCGTCTCGGAGTGGAACGGCCTGACCGAGCTCACCGTCGAACCCGGCGACGCGACGGTGGTCGCCGCCGGTGAGCCGGTCTCGCCCGCCGCCGTCGCATGGCCGGAGACCGAAGTGGAACGCGAGCGACTCGAGTCGATGCTGATCGCGCCCGCCGGCGAGTACACCGTCACGAACACCTACTCCACGAACCAGTACGGCGAGGTGGGTCTTGCCGCCGGCACGACGCCGCTGCGCCAGCCCACCGACGTGGCCCGCCCCGGAACCGCCGAGGCCGACGCGGTCGCGGCCGACAACGCCGCTCGAGGTGTCGTGCTCGACGACGGCACGACCCTCAACTTCCTCTCGACCGCGAACCGCGAGCTCACTCCCGCCTACGTCTCGCTGGGTGAGCCGATCGTCGTCGGCGGCGGTGTCTCGTTCGTCGACCCCGTGATCGTCGACTGGCGCAACAACACGTGGAAGCTGAACCCGACCGCACCCCTGACTGCGGACGGGACTGGCGCCGATGGGGTGGCGTTCTCCTCTCCTCGCACCGCCGCTCCCGAGTCGGTGGGCGGCGACCTGTCGATCGCCTCGTTCAACGTCCTCAACTACTTCACGACCCTCGGTGACGAGAACGCGTCGTGCGTGGCGTACACCGACCGGTTCGGCGACGGTGTGACCGTGCGTGAGGGCTGCGACCAGCGCGGCGCGTGGGATGCCGAAGACCTCGACCGGCAGCAGGACAAACTCGTCGCCGCCATCAACGCACTGGATGCGGATGTCGTCGGCCTCATGGAGATCGAGAACTCCGCTGCGCTCGGCGAGCCGGTCGACGAGGCGACTGCGACCCTCGTGGACGCGTTGAACGCGGCCGCTGGCGCCGATACCTGGGCGTTCGTGCCCTCGTCGGCAGATCTGCCCGCCGCGACCGAGCAGGACGTCATCACCAACGCGATCATCTACCGCACCGCGGCTGTCGACACGGTCGGCGCCTCACGTGCCCTCGGCGATCAGAGCGGTGACGGCGAAGCGTTCGGCAACGCGCGCGAACCCATCGCGCAGGTGTTCGAACCGGCAGCCGGCGGCGCGCCGTTCCTGTTCGCGGTGAACCACTTCAAGTCGAAGGGATCGGCCGGGCCCTGGCCCGGTGACGTCGACACGGGTGACGGTCAGGGCGCGTCGAACGAGTCGCGCGTACGACAGGCCACGGCGCTGCGCGACTGGGTCGGCGAGATCCAGGGCGACGTCGAAGCGGTCGCACTCGTCGGCGACTTCAACTCCTACGGCCAGGAGGACCCGCTGCAGGTGCTGTACGAGGCGGGCTATACCGACGCGGAGCACGCGTTCGACCTCGACACGTCGTCGTACAGCTTCTCGGGGCTCTCGGGATCGCTGGACCACGTGCTGCTCAACACCGCAGCGCTGGGGCGAGCGACCGACGCCGACATCTGGAACATCAACTCCGGCGAGTCGGTCGCGCTCGAATACAGCCGCTACGCCTCGCACGGCACGCTGTTCTACGCCGACGACGTCTACCGCTCGAGCGATCACGACCCGGTTATCGTGGGCCTCTCCGCCGACGCCGCACCGGTGGATGTCACCCTCCTCGGCATCAACGACTTCCACGGCCGTATCGACGGCAACACCGTCGAGTTCGCCGGCACCGTCGAGCAGTTGCGTGAGGCGGCGTCCGGTCCGGTGCTGTTCCTCTCCAGCGGCGACAACATCGGCGCGTCGCTGTTCCCTTCCGCGGTCGCGCAGGATCAGCCGACGATCGACGTGCTCAACGCTCTCGAGCTGTCGGCCACGGCCGTCGGCAACCACGAATTCGACCGCGGTTGGGACGACCTCTCCGGTCGGGTCTCGGACGCCTTCGATGCGCCGCAGCTGGGTGCGAACGTGTACCTCGCCGGCACGGAGACCCCCGCGCTGCCCGAGTATGCACTGCTGGACGCCGACGGCATCACGGTCGGCGTCATCGGCGCGGTCACCGAAGAGACCCCCGCGCTCGTCTCTCCCGCAGGCATCACCGACCTCGAGTTCGGCGAGCCGGTGGCGGCGGTGAACCGCGTCGCTGCGCAGCTCACCGACGGTGACGACGCGAACGGTGAAGCGGATGTGCTCGTCGCGCTGTACCACGAGGGCGCCGGCGCCGGCACGCCCGACGGGTCGACCCTCGACGCGGAACTGGCTGCGGGTGGCGCATTCGAGGCGATCGTGAACGACACGAGCGCCGAGGTGGACGCCATCTTCACGGGACACACGCACAAGGAGTACGTCTGGTCGGCTCCCCTGCCAGGCACCGATCGCACCCGCCCCATCGTGCAGACCGGCTCGTACGGCGCGAACATCGGCGAGGTCGTGCTGACGGTCGACCCGGAGACGTTCACCGTCGACGCGCACACCGAGCGTCTCGTGCCCCGCACGACAGACGACGCGGCCGCCCTGATCGCGGCCTATCCCCGGGTCGCCGAGGTGGACCGGATCGTCACGGCCGCGCTGGACGCAGCCGCGGAGATCGGCAACACGGCGGTCGGTGAGGTCTCTGCCGACATCACGACTGCGCACGCCGGCGGCTCGTTCGTCGACGGCGTCTGGACGGGCGGGACGCGCGACAACCGTGCGGCCGAATCGGCCCTCGGCAACACGGTCGCCAACATGCTGCGCGACTCCCTCGCGGATCTTCCCGACGGTGCCGTCATCGGCGTCACCAACCCGGGCGGGCTACGGGCGGACCTGTGGGACACGCAGGCCGAGTACGGGGCGAACGCCGTGGCGGGTCTGGCCGACGGCCAGGTCTCGTTCTCGCAGGCGAACGCTGTGCTGCCGTTCAACAACACGCTGGCGCTGGTGACCCTCACGGGTGCGCAGTTCACGACCCTGCTCGAGCAGCAGTGGCAGCGCGACGCAGACGGCAATGTGCCGTCGCGGCCGTACCTGCAGCTCGGCCTCTCCGACAACGTGTCTTACACCTTCGACGAGACGCTGCCCGAGGGCGAGCGGATCACGTCGGTCACGATCGACGGTGCACCCATCGACCCGGCAGCGACCTACCGGATCGGCACGTTCTCGTTCCTCGCCGCCGGTGGCGACAACTTCCGGGTCTTCACCGAAGGCGCGGATGCCGTCGACACCGGACTGGTCGACTACGAGGCATGGATGGACTACATCGCCGACGGCTCGCCGCTGGCGCCGTCGTTCGCCAAGCAGGCCGTGCAGGTCACCGGCATCCCCGAGGTCGTCGCGGCCGGTGACGAGGTCACGTTCGAGGTGAGCGGCGTCGACATGACCAGTCGAGGAGCACCCGAGAACACGGCGTTCGACATCACCTCCGGCGGCGCATCGCTCGGAACGGCCGCGATCACGGCGGGATCGTCGACCGTGACCTTCACGGTGCCCGCGGGAGCCCCCGCGGGAACCTATCCGGTGACGCTGACGTCGGCTGCATCCGGCACCGTCGTCCAGGTCGCGCTCACGGTCGAACAGGTCGCCGACCCGTCGGCCACGCGCACGAGCCTGTACGCGGTGCTCCCGATCCACATCAACCGCGTCCTGCCGACGTCGCTCGTCGCGCACGTGCGACAGGACGAGGGGCGTCCCGCCGGTGTGGTCGAGTTCCGCGAGGACGGTGCTGACGGAGCGGTCGTCGGCACGGCGACGCTCTCGCGCAGCGGCTTCGCGACCCTGCGACTGGGCACGCTGAGCCGTGGCACGCACCGATACGTGGCGGTCTTCGTCCCCGAGGACGAGTCGGTCGCGACCGGGTCGACCAGCCGCACCGTCACCGTCCGATCGCTGTTGTGACCCCCACTACGCAGGGTCGGCACCTCCCCAGCCGGCCCTGCGTAGGCTGGGTCGCATGACGGCGCAGGCGGTGTTGGTCCACGGCATCCGCACATCGGCCACGATGTGGCGATCGCAGGTGGCACACCTGACCGAGCGGGGCGTCGGCGTCACGGCCCTCGACCTGCCCGGCCACGGCACCCGCATGGCCGAGCCGTTCACGCTCGACGTGGCACTCGACACGATCGACGCGGCCGTGCGATCGGCCGCTGCGCACGGGCCGGTCATCCTCGTCGGACACTCGATGGGCGGCCTGCTGTCGATCGCCTACGCCGGACGGACCGATCCGCCGCCGATCGCGGCATTCATCGCTGCGTCGTGCACCGCCCTCCCCCGTGGCGTCGGGCTGGCCGCCTACCGTGCACTCGCGCGCGGGCTCGATCGACTCCCCGGGCGCGGACAGCCGATCGCGGACTGGGTCCTCGACAACACGCTGCCCGCCGAGACACGAGCGGACTTCGGAGCCGGAGGCTACGCGTACGACGCCCAGGACGTCGCATTGAAGAGCCTTTCGGTGCTCGACCTGCTCGACGCGCTGCGTCGCATCGCTGTGCCCACCTGGTTCATCAACGGGCAGTACGACCAACTGCGACTCAACGAGCGCCTGTTCACGCGCCTGTTGCCTGAGGCGGAACTCATCGTGGTGCCCCGCACGAGCCACCTCGTGACCGCGATGCGCCCTCGCGTGTTCAACGCGTTGCTCGACGTCGCGATCGCCACGGTCGAGCACCCGCCCGCGGGGACGCCAGGCGAAACCTGATAGACTCGTGCATTGGCTTGCGTGTGAGTCCCACCTCATGCGCCGCCGTTCGGCGCCCCTCTACCGTCGTCCGGCACACTCAACCGAAACACTCCGAACGAAAGAGCCGTCGAACGTGGCGAACATCAAGTCGCAGATCAAGCGCAACAAGACCAACGAGAAGGCGCACGAGCGCAACAAGGCCGTCAAGAGCGAGCTGAAGACCGAGGTGCGCCGCACCCGTGAGGCCATCGCCGCAGGCGACAAGGCCGCAGCCGAGAAGGCGCTCGCCAAGGCGACCAAGAAGCTCGACAAGGCCGTGAGCAAGGGCGTCATCCACGAGAACCAGGCTGCGAACCGCAAGTCGGCCATCGCCAAGCAGGTCGCCGCTCTCTGAGCACACTGACATCGAAGCCCCGTCCCCCTGTGGGACGGGGCTTCGTCCTTTGTGGCACACCCCGATCGCGCACAGCGCCGACACGGAGAGGAGACCGCAGACCGCGATTCGAGACGTCGGTCAGGCGCCGTACGGCGCGCGGGTCGCGATCACCGTGACGAGCCTTTCGACGGCGTACACGGGGTCCCTCGAAGCGCCCTTGACCTCGGCATCCGCCCGCGCCGCGGCCTGAATGGCGATGCCGAGCGACGCCTCGTTCCACCCCGATAGGTCGCGACGGGCGCGGTCCACCTGCCAGTCCTTCATGCCGAGGCGGGCGGCAAGCGCCTTCGAGGGTTCGCGGTTGCCGGCCACGCGGGCCATCGTCCGCAGCTTGCTCGCGATCGCAGCGACCATCGGCACCGGGTCGGCGCCGCTCGCGAGCGCGTGCCGAAGGGCGACGAGCGCATCGCCGTAGCGACCCGCGATGGCCGTGTCGGCGACCGTGAACGCGCTCGTCTCGACGCGGCCGCCGTAGTAGCGCTGCACGACGTCTTCACCGATGTCTCCGGCGACGTCCGACATGAGCTGTTGGCAGGCCGCGGCGAGCTCTGTGACATCGTCCGCGAACGCCGACACGAGCGAGCGCAGCGCTGCGGGTGCGATACGTCGCTGCCCGGCGTGGAACTCCCCCGCCGCGAAATCGAACCGGTCGGCATCGCGCTTGATGGCGGCGCACGCGATCTCGATGCCACCACCGGTTCCGGCGCGCACGGCGTCGAGCAGCTTCTTGCCCCGCACACTGGCACCCGTGTGACGCAGGATCACGGTCGCGCCGTCCTGCGGCGCTTCGAGGTAGGCGAGCGCCTCGGCGAGAAAGGTGTCGCTGGACTTCTCGACGCCCGCGACGCGGACGAGCCGGGGCTCACCGAACAGCGACGGCGAGGTGAATCCGAGCAGCTGACCCGCGGCGTAGTCGTCGGCGCGGATGTCGGACACCTCGAGACTCGCGTCTTCGGCGCGGAGGTAGTCGCGGATGCCGGCGATCGCACGCTCCGCGCAGACGTCCTCGGGTCCGGAGACGAGCACGATGGGGGCGGGCTGGGGCTGTCGCCACGACACCTGCGGGATCGTGGAGGCGGCTCGGGCGGGAGCACGACGCGGTGCAGGCGGCATGGGGACCAGCCTACCGATCGGCACCGACGCCGGGCAGAGGCCGGGAGCGCCAGATGTTGAGTGCACCACCGTCTGTCCACACCGCGATATCGCCTTCGGTGTCGGTCCGCGCGATCGACGCACCGGCCGCCTCGAGCACCTTGAGGGTCTCGTCGCGAGGGTGTCCGTGGGTGTTCTCCCCCACGGTGACGAGCGCGAGCCGAGGTTGCACGTTCGTGTACACCGGCGGGTACTGGTCCGCGCTGCCGTGGTGGGCGACCTTGACGACGTCGTATGTGCCCGAGAGCGCACCGGCCACGCGCGCCTGCGGACGCGCGGCGAGGTCGCCGAGGAACAGTGTGCGCGGCAGACCACCGCCGGAGACCTCGATGACGACGCTCGCATCGTTGCCCGGTGGCGTGTCGGCGCTCGGCCAGAGCGCGCGCCAGGTGGCGTCGCCGAGAGGTCCGGAGGTTCCCGGCTTCACTGCGTGGAGGGCCGCGCCGGCAGACTCGAACGCCGCGAGCAGTGCGTCGTCGTCAGGGTCGGCGACGGGGCCGTGGAGGACAGTCGCCACGTCTCCGATCACGGTGGCCGCGCCCCCGGCGTGGTCGAGATCGAAATGCGTCAGGACGAGCAGATCGATCTTCTCGATGCCGAACCGATCGAGACATCGCCCGAGCGACGCCTCGTCGGGCCCGGTATCGACGAGCGCGATGTGCTCGGCCGAACGGATGAGCAGGGCATCGCCTTGACCCACAGCGCATGCGGCGATCGACCACGATGCCGGAACGCGGGTGCGGTCCACCATCCGCGAGACGGGACCCATCGCGATCAGCACCGCGCACAGGAGGGCGAGCACGGTGGCCGACGTGCGCCGGGCGCGCCCCATCAGCACGCCCGCAACGGCGCCACCGGCGCCCAGGAGCACGAGCAGTCCCACGGGTCCCGACCACCACGGTAGGAGCGCGCCGGGCAGCGTGGCGAAGACGTTCGCGACACCGGTGATCCAGGCGGCCGGCACCCAGGCCAGCGTCGCGAGCCCCGCGCCCAGCAGCGGGACTCCTGACAGCAGGCACGCCGCGAGGCCGACGATCGTCGCGATCGGCGCGGCAGGAGCGGCGAGCAGATTGGCGATGACGCCGTAGACCGGAATCGACGGGGTGAGGAGAACGAGCAGGGGTCCGCAGGCGAGTTGCGCCGCGACCGGAACCGAGAGCGCGATGGCGAGTGGCGTGGGCAGCCAGCGTTCCAGACCCGCGGCGAGCGGGCCGGCCAGCAGGAGCAGTGCCGCGGTCGCCGATGCCGACAGGGCGAACCCGAGCGACAGTGCGAGCCAGGGGTCGAGCACGAGTGCGCCGATGATCGCCGTGCTGAGCAACGACACGCCCGCGCCCACCCTGCCGAGCAGAATCCCGAGCATGGCGATCGCCGACATCGTGGCGGCACGCACGACGCTCGGTTCGGGCGTGACGAGGACGACGAAGCCGGCGAGGGCGCCGAGCGCGAACACGACCCGCATTCGTCGCCCGAACCCGCATGCGGCGGCGGCGAAGAACGCGATGGCGACGACGAGTGCACAGTTCGCGCCCGAGACCGCGGTGAGGTGCGACAGCGATGCATCCTGCATGCGGGTGTCGAGTTCGGTGGTCACGTTCGAGGTGTCGCCCACGGCGAGGCCCGCGACCAGTCCGGATGCCGGGGCAGGAAGGCCGGCCGTCACGTCGGAGAGCCCGTTGCGCAACGCCGCCGCGGTCTCGAGGATGCCTACGGGACCGGCTTCGACCTCGATGCGGTCGGCGATGACCCGGCTTACGGCTCGGTCTCCGGGGCGCAGCGGTTGCCCCGTCCCGCGGATGCGAACGCGCGCGCCGACGTCGACGGTATCGGGCGGGTCGCTCACGATCACCTGTACGGGGGCGGAGAGTCGCGCCTCGGCGCCCTGCCCGCCGTCGATGACGACCGTGGCGGCATCGAACGCCCAGCGGTCCCCGTAGCGGTCCACCTTGCCGACGACGATCGCCGTCAACTCCGCGGAACCGCCGTCGACCAGGAGCGCGGTCGCCTCGCCGCGCGACGGCAAGGTCGACGACACGTGCACGGCGACGGCGGCCCCGACAGCGCACCCGACCGCGACCAGCACCGCGACCGTGCGCGCGGGCTCCGGGCGGGTGCGGGCCAGGAACAGCAACCCGATCATCGTCACGCCCAACGCGGCGGCAAGGACCGGTGCAGCCTCCGGCAGGACGATCGCGGCGATCGCGGCCGGCCACGCGACGGCGACGACGATGAGCAGGCGCACATCGCGCCTGCGCGCACGGCGCCCGCTCACAGCGTCACCTGATCACGCAATCCGGCGAGGACCTTGTCTCCGATGCCCGGCACGCCGAGGAGGTCCTCCACGGCGCGGAACGGGCCATGCTCGCTGCGCCAGGAGATGATGCGCTCGGCGAGAGCGGGACCGATCCCTGGCAGCGTCTCGAGCGCGGCGGCATCGGCGCTGTTGAGCGCAACGCGGCCGTCGGCCGTGGGTGCGCCGGAGTGCGGCGCGGCCTCCTCGCCGACGGCCGGGACCCGCAGCTGCTCGCCGTCGACGACGAGGCGTGCCAGGTTCACGGCTGAGTCGTCCGCATCCGTCGTGAGGCCCCCGGCGGCGGCGATGACATCGACGACGCGTGCATCCGAGCCGAGGCGGTAGATCCCCGGCGCGACCACCTCGCCGTGGATGTGGACGTACACGGCGGACTCGACAGCGGCGGCCGTCGGCGACAGGGCAACCGTCTGGGGCTGGTCCCCCAGGCTTCGAACCGCGCCGATCGCGACCGCGACGGCAGCGACGACGAGCACGGCGACGACAGCCGCGCCGACGCCGAACTTTCGCATCCCGCCGGTGGCGGACCCGTCCGATCCCACGCCTCCACGGTTTCAGGCGCCACGACCTGCCCACGCCTTCAGCGGACGATCTGTGGAGAACGCGACGAAGCGCCGTGCTGTGCAGACGGCGGAAGCGGCGACTCAGGCGGTCGTGAAGCTGACGACCTTCGGCGCTCGAACGACGGCCCGCGCGATCTCGCGGTCACCGAGTGAACGGCGCACCTTCTCGTCGGCACGCGCGAGCGCTTCGAGCTCATCGGCCGAGATCTTCGCCGAGACGGTCAGGGTGCCGCGAACCTTGCCGTCGATCTGCACGACGGCGGTCACCGACTCTTCCACCAGCAGCAACGGGTCGGGGCTGCGCCACGCGACGAGCCCGACGAAGCCGTCGTAGCCGAGGACCTCCCACATCTCCTCGGCCGTGTGCGGCGCGAACAGGTCGAGGATCATCGCGGTCGCCTCGGCTGCTTCGCGGACGGCGGCGTCGGCCGGGCCGGCACCGGAATCGATCACCTTGCGCGTCGCATTCACGAGTTCCATGAGGCGCGCGACGACGACGTTGAACTTCGTCTGCTCGACGAGGCTCGGAGCGTCGGCCAGCAGCCGGTGCGTGACGCGGCGGAGTGCAGGGTCGCCGGTCTTCCACAGCACGTCCGGGTCGCTCGTGACGTCCTTGGCGACGCGCCATGCCCGCGCCAGGAACTTCTGGGCACCGGTGGTCGACACGTCCTCCCAGTTGATGTCGTCTTCGACCGGACCGGCGAAGGCGATGGCGGTGCGCACCACGTCGGCGCCCGGGTCCATCATGCTCGAGGCGAACTCGACCAGGTTGCCCTTGCTCTTGGACATCTTCGAGCCGTCCAGCAGCACCATGCCCTGGTTGATGAGGCTCGAGAACGGCTCCGTGAAGTCGATGAGGCCCATGTCGTACAGCACCTTCGTGATGAAGCGTGCGTACAGCAGGTGCAGGATCGCGTGCTCCACGCCACCGATGTACGAGTCGACCGGCGCCCACCGGTCGGCCTCGCTCGACGGGAACGCCTGCGTCGGATCGTTCGCGGCGAGGAAGCGCAGGAAGTACCACGAGCTGTCGACGAACGTGTCCATCGTGTCGGCATCCCGCAGCGCCGGTTCACCGGTCTCGGGATCGGTCGTCTGCATCCACTCGGTCGCCCCGCCCAGCGGCGAGGTGCCCTTCGGCTTCAGATCGAGGCCGGTCGCGTCCGGCAGGCGCAGCGGAAGCTGCTCGTCGGGCACCGGCACGATGCGACCGTCCTGCGTGTGGATCATCGGGATCGGCGTCCCCCAGAACCGCTGACGTGAGATGAGCCAATCGCGAAGGCGGTACGACTTCGCGGCACGACCCGTGCCGGCGGCCTCGAGTTGCTCGATGACGCGGGTGATCGCATGACGCTTCGACAGCCCGTCGAGGGTGCCGGAGTTGATCATGCGTCCATCGCCGGTGAGGGCGATACCGGTCCGCGCGGGGTCGATCTCTTCGAGGCTCTCGTCCTCGGGAAGGATGGGAACACCGTCCTCATCGGTCTCGATGACCGGGATCGCGCCGGTGACCGGGGCGGTCGTGTCGACGACCGTTCTCACCGGCAGATCGAACGCACGAGCGAAGTCCAGGTCGCGCTGGTCGTGGGCGGGAACGGCCATGACCGCGCCGTGACCGTAATCGGCGAGCACGTAGTCAGCCGCCCAGATCGGCAGCCGCTCCCCGTTGACCGGGTTGACGGCGAACCGATCGAGGAAGACACCCGTCTTCGGCCGGTCGGTGCTCTGACGCTCGATGTCGCTCTGGCGCTGCACCTGATCGAGGTAGTCCTGGAAGCGCATGCGCACCTCGGCCGTCGAGCCGGCAGCCAGTTCCGCCGCAAGGTCGCTGTCGGGCGCGACGACCATGAAGGTCGCGCCGTGCAGCGTGTCGGGACGCGTCGAGAAGACGGTCACCTTCTCGGCGCGACCTTCGATCTCGAAGTCGATGTCCGCGCCGACCGAGCGACCGATCCAGTTGCGCTGCATACGGATGACCTTCGACGGCCAGAAGCCCTCGAGCTGGTTCAGATCGTCGAGCAGCCGATCGGCATAGTCGGTGATCTTGAAGTACCACTGCGTGAGCTTTTTCTTCACGACCTCGGCGCCGCAGCGCTCGCAGTGCCCGTCGACGACCTGTTCGTTCGCAAGCACCGTCTGATCGTTCGGGCACCAGTTGACGGGGCTGTCCTTGCGGTACGCGAGGTCGCGCTCGTAGAGACGCTGGAACAGCCACTGGTTCCAGCGGTAGTACTCGGGGTCGCTCGTGTGGAGCACGCGGCTCCAGTCGTACGACGAACCGAACTCGCGGAAGCTCTTCTTGTGCTGGTCGATGTTGCGGTAGGTCCACTCGCGGGGGTCGGACCCTGCGCCGCCCTTGATGGCGGCGTTCTCGGCGGGGAGGCCGAAGGAATCCCAGCCGATCGGGTTCAGCACGTTGTAGCCGCGGTGTCGCCAGAAGCGCGCGACGACGTCGACGTACGCGTAGTTCTCAGCGTGACCCATGTGCAGGTCGCCTGAGGGGTACGGGAACATGCCCAGCACGTACTTGCGGGGGCGCGTGTCCTCCTCGCCGCCCGCACGGAACGGGTCGGCCTCGGCCCAGCGGGCCTGCCACTTCTGTTGGATCGCGTACGCGTCGAAGCCGTCGGCGGGCGCGTCGGTGTCGGTGGCGTTGATCTGTGACACGGAGGAGGTACCAATCATCGAAAGCAGGGAACGCCGCAAGGCGTCCCCTCAGATTACCGGAGCAGCGCTCACCACCCGGCCGGAAGACGTCCGCCCGCCGCTGCCAGCGGACCGCGCGCCTTGATCCCGACCTCGGCGACCTCGTCGGCCGTGATCGAACTCCACGTGATGCCGCCGCCCGCGCCGACATACGCGGCGTCGGGCCCGACGAAGATCGAGCGGATCACCATCGCGAGGTCAGCGGCACCTTCGTCACCGATCCAGCCGAAGCACCCGGCGAACACACCCCGTGTGCCATCCTCCAGCCGGTGCAGGACGGTCATGGCCGACAGCTTCGGGGCGCCGGTCATGCTGCCGGCGGGAAACGCGGCATCCAATACCTGCCCGATGGTCGTCCCCTCCCGCACGTGGCCTGCCACCGTGCTGACCAGCTGGTGGACCGCCGGGTAGGACTCGACCTCCAGGAGGCGCTCGACCGTCACCGAACCCGGCTCGCACACGCGTTGCAGGTCGTTGCGCATCAGGTCGACGATCATGACGTTCTCGGCCTGCTCCTTCGCGCTCGCACGAAGCTCCGCTGCGAGCTGCGCGTCGTCGTCCGGCGTCCGACCGCGCGGTCGCGTGCCCTTGATGGGATGCGTACGCACGGTACCGCCCACGATGTCGAGGAAGCGCTCCGGGCTCGCCGAGGCCAGCACGTGATCACCGACCCGCAGGAAACCGCCGTGGTGCGACGGTGTCGCACGGCGAAGCCGTCGATACGCCGCGACGGCGTCGACCGCGCCGTCGAGTTCGAACCGCGTCGTGAGACAGAGCTGGTAGGCGTCGCCCTCCCGGATGACGTCGCGACACGCCTCGATGAGGTCCGCATAGCGTGTGGCCGAGTGCCGGGATCGGGTCGGGATCGCGGGCGCAGGAGCGAGTGCAGGGGCGTGCGTCTTTGCCCACCGGGCGACGCGCTGCACGTGTGCGTCCAGCTCGTCCGGCGCGGCGACGGCCCACTGCTGTCGCGACGCATGGTCGATCGCGACGAACGCCCGCACGCGGACACCGCGTGAGCCCGGACCCTCATCACGGGCAGGAGCACCGGCACGACCGGCGGCGGGATCGTACGCCAACCATCCGACCCATCCCCCGGAGAACGGCCCCCACCGCTTCGGCGCCGGCGTCGACGGCGCGACGGCGACCTCGCGGGGCACGCCGACGGGCGACTCGCCGATGCCGAGGTAGCTCCAGCCTTCGACGGCTGCTGGTCCGGCATCCAGCCAGAACCCGCCGTCGGCGTTCGCCGGCCCGGCGCAGAAGAGCGTCTCCGGGTCCGTCCACGGCAGGGGGCGGGCGGTCAGATCCACCTTCTCAGGCTAGTCGCCGCCTAGACGCCTACGCTGGAGCCGTGAACGAGTTCCTCACCTGGCTGCTCGATGCCGTGCAGAGTGTCGACCCGGTGCTGCGGACCGTGCTGGCAGGACTCGCGATCATGCTCGAAACCAGCGTGCTGATCGGACTCGTCGTCCCCGGCGACACCATCGTCATCGTCTCGGGGACCGCCGTCTCCTCCTTCTGGGAGGGTGGCATCCTCGTCGTCGTCGTGATCGTGGGGGCGCTCGTCGGCGAAAGCATCGGGTTCTGGCTCGGGCGGTGGTTGGGTCCGCACATCCGCTTCTCCCGGCTGGGCGCGAAGGTCGGTGAGCACAACTGGGTGCGCGCGGAGCTGTACCTGCGCAGGCGGGGCGGACCGGCGATTTTCCTGTCGCGGTTCCTGCCGGTGCTGCATTCGCTCGTCCCGCTCACGGTGGGCATGAGCGGCTTCTCGTATCGGCGATTCCTCGCCTGGACAGCCCCCGCGTGCACGATCTGGTCGGTGCTGTACGTGTCCGTCGCCGCGGCCGCCGCCGGAACCTACCGCGAGCTCGCGGACCAGCTGCACTACGCGGGATACCTGTTCGTCGGTGTGATCGTGGTGTTCCTGGTGGTCGCCTACGTCATCAAGCGGGTCATCCTCGCGCGCGAAGCGCATCACCTGCGGGTGGATGCCGCGCCCGACTCCTCGCCGAAGGCGGAGGGCATGAAAGACTGAGGACGATGTCCCGTTCGTCCCGCTCCTCCGACGTGCTCTGGCTGGCGCGCCTGGAGTACCGCTTCCATGCCTGGCGCGAGCGCCGGGCGCGCAAACGCGGACAGCGACCGACCGTCGCCGCGTTCCCCGGCTACGGCGGCGAGAAGTGGGTGCGGGTGGTCGGCCGCGTGCTCATCGTGCCGCCCGTCCCCACCAGGGCGCGGGGGGAATATGCCAGCGTGCGAGGCTGGCGCAGCTTCGTGTCGGTGCCTGTCGGATTCGCGCAGGTCGAGATCACGGTCGACGGGGTGACCCACGCCGTCGTCGCCGACCGCGGCGGAGTCGTCGACACCGTCCTGCCCGCATCGCTCAAGCCCGGTTGGCAGCCGATCACGATGTCGGTCGAAGGGTCCGAGCCGGTGTCGACGCGTGTCTTCATCGTCTCCGACGAGGTCACGTTCGGAGTCATCTCCGACATCGACGACACCGTGATGGTCACGGCGCTCCCCCGGCCCCTCGTCGCGGCCTGGAACTCGTTCGTCCTCGACGAGCATGCACGGCAGCCGGTTCCGGGCATGGCGGTGCTGCTCGAACGTCTCGTCCGCGATCACCCGGGCTCGCCTGTCGTGTATCTGTCGACGGGAGCGTGGAACGTCGCGCCGACGCTCGGAAGGTTCCTGCGCCGACACCTGTTCCCCGCCGGTTCCCTGCTGCTCACCGACTGGGGCCCGACCCATGACCGACTGTTCCGCAGCGGTCAGGACCACAAACGCGAGAATCTGCGCCGACTGGCGGCAGAGTTTCCGAACGTGCGGTGGATGCTGATCGGCGACGACGGTCAACACGACGACGCGCTGTACACGGCGTTCACGAGCGAATTCCCAGAGCACGTCGCCGCCGTCGCCATCCGTCGCCTGTCGCCTGCTGAGGCGGTGTTGGCGGGCGGACGCACCGCGGTCGATGACCATTCGGCTGCCGCAGTGCCGTGGGTGACGGGCAACGACGGTGCGGAACTGCTCGAGCGCTTGACCGACGTCGGCGTCGTCGACGACTGATCGCGTGTCGGACGGGCCGCGTACGCTGGCGGTATGTGCGGGCGATTCGTAGTGGCAGACGTCGGGTCTGAACTCGTTGGTGTGCTGCGCGTCGACGTCGAGGGTGACGACCTGCCGGCGCCGTCGTTCAACATCGCGCCGACCGCGCGCGCCGCGATCGTGCTGGACTCGGCCAAGACCGATCCGCCCACGCGCCGCCTGGAGAGCGCGCGGTGGGGGCTCGTCCCGGCCTGGGCGAAGGATCCTTCGATCGGTACCCGCGCGTTCAACGCGCGCTCCGAAGAGGTCGAGGACAAGCCGATGTTCCGCCAGGCGCTGATCAAGCGTCGTGCCGTGGTTCCTGCCACGGCCTACTACGAGTGGAAGACCGAAGACGGCGTCAAAACGCCGCACTTCATCCACCCGGCCGACGGCTCGCCGTTGCTGTTCGCCGGGCTCTACGAATGGTGGAAGGACCCGGCAAAGGCCGAGGACGATCCCGCTCGATGGATGTTGAGCTTCACGATCATGACGCGCGACGCGGTCGGCTCCCTCGGCTCGATCCACGATCGGATGCCGCTGTTCCTCGACGCGGACCATGCGGACGCGTGGCTGGACACCGAAGCCGACAACGTCGGTGACATCCTCGACGCGGCGATCGATGCCGCGCCCGCACTGGCCGACACGCTCGAGGCATACGCCGTCGATCGCGCCGTGGGAAACGTGCGCAATGACTCCCCCTCGCTGATCGAGCGCCTCGGGGCATGAGTCCGGCGCCCGCTTGGCGTGCGGTCGAAGCCGCCCACATCGCGCGCGCAGACGAGTTGACCGCTGCGCATCGCGAGCGGACGGCGCGTGGTGAGCGGCATCCGGTGGAGGACTTCCTCTTCACCTACTACTCATACAAGCCCGCAGTGCTGCGCCGGTGGCATCCGGGCGAGCGCGTGCAGCTCGTCGGCGCGGCCGACGATGCCCGCGCGGCGTGGCGGTGGTATCGACCCGGCGAAGAGCGCGGATCACTCGTCGTCGACGGGGAGGCGTTCAGAGCCGAGAAGGCGCTCCTCGTTCGCGGCATTCGGCAGATCCTTCGGGCTACGGCGGCACGCCCCGCGGGCTACGGCTGCTTCGGTCTGCATGAGTGGGCGATGGTCTATCGCGACCGCGATACGCGGCACGACCTCCCGCTGCGCCTCGGCGCCGTGGGCACCGACGCAGTCGTCGATGCCCACGAACTGCGCTGCACCCACTTCGATGCGTTCCGGTTCTTCACCGCCGACGCGGCACCCAGAAACCGTTCGTCCCTGCGACGTGACGATCAGACGGGCGATGAACAGCCCGGGTGCCTCCACGCAGGCATGGACCTGTACAAGTGGGCCGTCAAACTCGGCCCACTCGTGCCCGGCGAACTCTTGCTGGACGCGTTCACCCTGGCGCGCGACATCCGCACCGTCGACATGGCCGCCTCGCCGTACGATCTGACCGGGTACGGTCTGGCACCCGTCCCCGTCGAGCGGCCCGAGGGCAAGGCGGACTACGTGCGCCGGCAGCGTGGCTTCGCGACGCGCGGTGCGGTGATCAGGGAGCGCCTGATCGAGGTGATCGACCGCACAGCGTGAAACCGCGCTGATCGATCACGCTGCGCCGCGATCACGTCGCGTGGCCTTCGCCCGGTACATCGCGACATCGGCCCGGTGCAGCGCTTCATCGAGCGTGTCGCCCCGGCGCATCTCGGAGGCCCCCCAACTCCAGCGCTGGTCAGACGCGTGTTGCAGTCGAGAGACGACTCCCTCCGCATCCTCGACCCGCGCGGCAGGAAGGGCGAGGACGAACTCATCGCCGCCGACACGCGCGATGAGGTCACTGTCGCGGAGGCCTGCGCGCCACTCCGCAACCGTTTCGCGTAGCGCGGCATCTCCCGCGGAGTGGCCGTGCAGATCGTTGAGCTTCTTGAATTCGTCGAAGTCGACGACGACGAGCGTCAGCGGAGCCCCTCGTCGATGGGTGCGCGCGGCGACGTCGTCGATCACATCGACGAAGCCGAGCCGGTTCAGTGCACCTGTCAGCGCGTCGGTGTCGGCAACGCGTCGCTCGCGTTCGCGCACGAACGCGACCACTTCGGAGATGAGGAACGACACGCACGTCGTCGCGATGATGGGCTGCAGCCCCACCGCGAACGTGACGCCGGGAAAGGGGTTCACGAGCCACCCGAGCGTCACGAGGGCGAGCACGGTCGTCAGCACGCCGCGGACGACGGGCGGGCGGTAGAACCATGCGAGCAGCGTTGCGAACAGTGGGATCTCGAGCAGGATGTTGACGATCAATCGCGGGTCCGCGGCCCACGCCGCGTAGTAGAACATCGCGCATCCGGCGATGAGGATCGCGACGATGCCGGCCCATTTCGGGTACCGGTGGCCGAGGGCGAGCGGCACGACGATGCCCGCCGCGCAGGTCGCGATGATCGCGTACACGATGAGGTCGGGTCCGACCGGGACCATCCCGCTGGCGTGATCGATCGCCACGGTCAGCCCCAGCCCGAGGGCCGCGAGCGCCATCACGACCGTGAACGGCGTCTGGTGGCGGAGGATACGCTGCCACCAGGTCGCCGACTTCGCGCGCTCCTCCCACCTCATCAGGGCGCGTTCTCGCCGCTCGGCGGCTGAACCCTTGTGCGAGTACAGGTCGGCGTCGGCGCGGTGGATCGCGGTCTCGAGGGTGTCATCTGCCTCCACCCGCGCGACGCCGGCGGTCCATGGGTGGGGTGAGACGCTCTGGAGCTCCTCGGCGAGGGCGACGGCATCGACGCCGGCGGGCAGGAGGATCACGAATTCGTCGCCGCCCCATCGCCCGACGACTCCGCGACGGTGCAGCGCATGCGTCCACGCGGCGACACTCGCGCGCAGGATCTCGTCGCCCGCCGAGTGCCCGTGCACATCGTTGACGGATTTGAAGCCGTCGAGGTCTGCGACGACGAGGGCGGCCGTGCGCCGCGCTCCGCCGACGCGGAAATGCGCCCGCAGCCCTCGTCGATTCAGTGCCTGGGTGAGCGAATCCGTTCGGGCGGCTCGGCGCAGTCTGCCGCCGAGGATGATGGCGACTTCGAGGCAGAACCAGGAGACGACCGCGGCGTAGACGGGCGTTGCGCCGTCGAGGAGGACGGAGGTCTGGAACGTGAGGTTGGTCTGGAGTCCGCCGACGACGGCGAAGATGAGTCCCAGCAGCACGGCTCGAGCCGACCAGGGGCGCATTCCCCACCCCAAATAGAGGGCGACCGGCGGGATGATCAGCAGCGCGCCGACGATTGCGGGTCCGCTGATCGAGAACGCGACGAAGACTGCGATTCCCGCGATCGTGAGCAACCCGACGACCGCGCCGCCCCATCGGGGGAATCGATTGCCGAGTGCGAGCGCCGCGATCGTGCCGGCTGCGCACACCGCGACCATGATCGATTCGACGATGGTGACCGTGACGGTGTGCGTGCGCAGCATGAGGTCGGCTGCGATGAGGGCCCCGATGAAGCCGAAGCCGATCGCCGAGACCCCCGACCGCAACGACTGTCGTCGCCACAGGCGCTGCGAAAGCGGCCTGCGACGGGATGCGAGGACGGGTTGGGGTGACAACGCTCCTCCTCCGCGCTCGAATCCTCGTTCGGGGTTCTTTCGAGCCTAGGGCACCGCACGCGACGAACAGCGGATCAGCGGTCCGCGTGGTGCGTCACACTTCGCCATCCGGGTGGATGCTGCGCGTCTCGACGCGCCGGCTGCGACCTCGACCGCGGGTGAAGCGCGGCGCAGGGAAGATCTTGATCGCAGCGAACGCGACGTAGATGAGGGTGTTGACGGCGACGAACGTCGCCAGCGCCGAGAACCAGTCGGATTGCAGGATGGATTCGGGCAGCAGCAGCCCCGCACGCGCGATGCCCGCGATCATGCCGACGTCTCCTTCGCGGCCGTGGTGAGGTGCGACCAACCCGCTTCTCGCCCGAACGACATGTCGATGATGCCCTTGACGAACACCACGTTCAGGAACATGTCGAAGACGAGCTCGGGCAGGACGAACACCGACAGCACTCGGGCCCGCCATCCCCCTCGCCAGACGGTCACGAGGCGTTCGAGGACGAAAACGGATCCCACGGTGATCCAGAACGGAAACCAGACGAACTCGTCGAGTGCGACCACCGTGAGGAAGATCAGCAGGAAGTAGGAGGCGAGGGCGATCACGGAGTAGCCGATGCCGATCTGCTGCGCCCAGTAGCGCACGGTCGTCGGCGTGACGCCGTATGCCGCGAGGTTCTCGATGGCGCCCCGCTGCCAGCGCAGCCGCTGCTTCCAGAGCATCCCCCACGTCGGCATCAGTTCTGTCACGACGGTGCAGTCGCGCGGCGAGGTCATGAGGCCCCCGAGCGACTTGATCGCGATCGTGAGCTCGTTGTCTTCGGTCAGCGCGACGGTGTCGTACACGTCGCCCGGGACGCCGGGGATGAGGGTGCCGCGGGAATCGGCGACAGCGCGCAGCGCGGCGGGGCGGAACAGCGATGCCGCCCCGGTGAGCACGAAGACGCGCCCGCGGCGTCGCTCGATCTCACGGGAGTACCGCGTGTACTCGTTGCGCTGGAACTGACCCAGCAGTCCGTGGCCCGGCTCCCCGTGGAAGAGGCCGCCGACGGCCATGAGCGCGCGGTCCGCCGTGAAGCGGGCTTTGGCGATCTCGATGAACCGATCCGAGAGCGCGGTGTCGGCGTCCATCACCATCACGGTGTCGTTGTCGCCGAGGTGCGGGAGCAGACCCCGGAGCGCCTGGTTCAGTCCGCCCGCCTTCTTGTGGCGATTGTCGACGGTCTCGATCACGTCGGCGCCGGCGTCGCGTGCCACCTGCACGGTCCCGTCGGTGCAGTTGTCGGCGACGACGAGGATGCGGTCAGGGGGCGTCGATTGCGCCTTGAGCGACGCGAGGGTGATCGGAAGACTCTTCTCCTCGTTGTGCGCGGGAATGAGGACCGTGACGGTCACTTCGCCGGCATACACGCCGCGGGTCGCGGCCATGATCGTCCGTGGGGAGATCGGACGCTTGAGTGCGCCTTCCGGGCTGCGGCGCGAGCGATTGGCGACGAACGACTCGAAGCCGCCGATCGCCGTACCGATCACCACGGTCAGCACGACGGCGAGCAGCACCAGCAGCCACGGCGGCATGTGGTCGTCGTAGAGCAGGCTCCACCCGTCCGCAACCTGCAGGCGGTGGGGACGCGCGAACTCTCCCGGATCGGCGGCGATGACGACGAGCATGAGGCCTGCCGCCGCGAGTGTCGTCAACGCGATCACTGCGAGGCCGGTGAATCTGCGCAACCGGTCGTTCTTCATCGGTTGGCAATGCTAACCCGATCGCCGCGGTGCCGGGCTCGCTCGGCTCGGGCGCGTCGTCGAATGGATTCGGAGGTGGTGCCTCATGGCACCTGAAACGCGAAAATCCCCGCCGGAGCGGGAATTTCGTGGACCTGAGGGGACTCGAACCCCTGACCCCCTGCATGCCATGCAGGTGCGCTACCAGCTGCGCCACAGGCCCGGATGATCTCGCGGATGCCAAAAACCCCCGGAATCCTGCACTTCGGCTTCACTCCGGCGGTGGTGATTGCCAGCATACGCGACCGGGCTTCGATGGATCTGGACGCTCCTGGAGAGATCTCTAGGCATCTGAACAGTCGAGTAAGTGTCTACATCTCGAATCTCGGCAGCCGGCCGCTCAATCCCGCCACCGACGCAAGTTGACCGTGACGCCCTCTCGCCAGCCGCGGACCGCGTCGTCGAGGAACGCGATCTGCTCGACGGAGAGGCGGCCGGTCCGTACGCTCCTACCGCACTGCTGCATCCACAGGGATAGTCGACGCTCCGGCGCCGTGGCGCCCCGCCGGCTAGGGAAGTACCGCTCCTTCCGCTCCCGATCGCCGAACTCGAGCTCGCCGTTACGTTCACGATGGTGACAGTCGCAATCACCGAGCCAGTCTCCCCGCGCACGTTCCGTGAACCGGCGCCACGAGCAGCCTCTTCAGCCGTGCAGTTCCCGCCCACCAATCTCAGCTGTCGCGTAGCTCAATCGCGGACAGTCCAGTCGGCGCCGTGGGCATTCAGGAGGACGGAGAGTTCGACCGCCCATCGCTGCTGCTGTTCACGCGCTTCGTCGATCCGCCCGGCCGCGTGAAGCAGATCCGCGTAGTGCGACCGCAGTGCGACGGTCGCCTCGCCGTCGCCCGATATCTCGGCGAGGGTCACCGCATCCTCGGCGGCCTGGAGAACGCTGGGGTCGTCGCCAGCGATCTCCGCCGCTCGTCCGAGCGCAGCGAGGGCCTCGGGGGGGGGGGGGGGGGGGGGG
>NZ_CBDRMZ010000005.1:0-197765 GCF_965345345.1 Microbacterium sp. bgisy189
CCTAGTGCAGTGCGGACCGACTTGATCTGGAGGTAGCGAAGACCGGACGCAAGCGCTGTGCACGACCATCCGTGCTCTTCCTCACAAGGCAGTGGAGTCACCTGAAGAGTGTCGCCCTCGGACCCACCACCGGAGAACACGAGTTGCTCCCACGGGGTTGCTGTCCTCGGGTCAAGCTGAAGTCCTTCAAGCACATGATCGAAGTCGTCTCTTGAGGGATCCATGATCCGCTCATGGAACAGCGGGAACAGTTCGTCACTTTCGTAGTGCGCGCCCAGATCCTTGAAGCCGAGCAACGGTCTGAAGCCTTCGGCGGACGTCGCCGCCTGGAGGTACTCGAACCGATATTTGACGCCGTCGTACCCGAGCAGTCCAACGGGGATCATCGCGCGCGTCGTCGGTTGCTGCCACAGAACAACGAGCTCAGTCACGCGCTCCGGAAGCGTTCCAGTCAACATCGCAGATCCTCCTTCCATTGATCTCAAGAACGTTGCTTGCAAATCTACGCGCTACCTCAGACACTCCGCCGATGCCATCAAGAAGCTCCTCGAAATCGAGCGCAGAGATCCGCGTTGCGAGCGTTTCGAGCCGCGCTCGTCCCTCGGCGCTGCAGTAGCTCGCGGCATTCGCCGCAAGATCCACCAGGCTTGTCGTTCGGTCGCCGTCAAAGCGGCGGGCACGCCCCTTCTTGGCGAAGTCCTCCATCGCGCGCGGGTCGTTGAGTCGCGCGACTCGCTGGTCATCGCTGAGCTGGAAGCCGAGCGAAGCCTCAAGGTCGTAGGACGGTGCGAGCGCGTCAGGTAGACCATCGAGACTCGATTGAGCGCGGAGAACCGACCAGTTCTGCTCATGACGATCCCCATTGCCAATCAGCGCGTCCAGGACAAAGTAGCTCACCATCACCTCAACAGCGGATGCGCCTGACCACTCCTCCCGACCGGGGGCGGACCGTAGCCTGAAAGCGTGCGGAGGATGTTGTCCACCGAGTGACCCAGCGATGCTGTCTTGTCGCGAGCAGAATCGCGTGTGGCGACGCCGATCTCGTGGAGCATCGCCAGGCGACCCGTGACCATGTCGTACCCGCTGACACGTACGTTTCGGACGATTACCCCCGCACTGCCGGCACGCACAGCCAGGCGTGACTCTGCCGAAGGAATCTCGAGAACGCGAGCCAGCTCCGATCCGACGCACTCAGTCCAATCACCGATCTGGCGCACTCCGTTGGCTTGCTCCGTAGCGGGTTTGAATAGCCAGTCCGAGTCAAAGCGCGACGACGAGCCACCGGGCTCTCGGATCCACGTCTTCGCTGATGCTCCACGGGTCTCTACCCTGACCGCCTCCCAAGACGTAACGTCGATGCGATCGGCGCTCGTCTCTGGCATGGCACGAGTCTATGGATAGCTCCGTACATCTCACGTGAGCCTGATCCGCATGCCGCTCGAGGATCCCCTTCCCTACCAGCTCGGGCCGGTCCCGGGCCGGGAACTCGGCTGAAACCACCCGAAACCAACCGCCACCAACGAGGACGACTTCCGCGGAATCACGCGGCGAACGAGCACTCGTGAGCACCCGTAAGCCTCGCGCATACAACTGAAAATCGTGAGGTCACGGGATCGACGCCCGTCGGAGCCACACGGACCGTCGTTACAACGGTCCCAGAAACCCTCGCCTAGCTTCTACATGGCGGGGGTTTTGCTTTTCCCTGGTCAGGCCGCGACCCTCGTGAGCACAGCGTGCCCATCGGTGCGCCACCGCTGATCCAGGTTGTCGGCGAACTCCACCGACAGCACCGCGTAACGATCGCTGTTCATATATGGACGAAGCGTGCGCCGCTGCTCAGACGGGTGCTGCGGGAACGACCAGGTGTATTCGTCGCCGGGCGCGTTCTGCCCCACGATGAACTGGCCGGGCGAACGTTGTGATCCATGTGGGCATGTCGCCCCAGATCTCATTCATGCCGTACCCCCCTACGACGCGTTTGGACCAGCCTTGCACAGGTCGCGCGGCCGCCCTCAGCCCGCGAGCGTCGCGGTGTCGATGACGAAGCGGTAGCGCACATCGGATGCCAGCACCCGCTCATACGCCTCGTTCACACGATCCGCGGCGATCACCTCGACGGCGGGCGCGATGCCCTTCTCGGCACAGAAGTCGAGCATCTCCTGGGTCTCGCCGATCGAGCCGATGCTCGATCCCGCGAACGAGCGGCGGTTGCTGAACAGCGTGAACACGCGCACGGGCAGCGGCTCGGGCGGCGCGCCGACGTTGACGAGGGTTCCGTCCAGCCGCAGCATGCGCAGGTGCGCCTCGATGTTGATCGGCGCGCTGACGGTGTTGATGATCAGATCGAACGTGTTGCGCAGTTCGCGGAAGACGCTGCCGTCGGCGGTTGCCAGGTGCCGCGTCGCACCGAAGGCGAGGCTGTCGACCTCCTTCGACGTCGACTGCGACAGGACGGTGACTTCGGCGCCCATCGCGGCTGCGATCTTCACGGCCATGTGTCCGAGGCCGCCCATGCCGACGACGGCCACGCGCTTGCCCGGCCCGGCACCCCAGTGGGCGAGGGGCGAGTACGTCGTGATGCCTGCGCACAGCAACGGCGCGGCCGCCTCATACGGGATCGATTCGGGCACGCGCAGCACGAAGTCCTCGTCGACGACGATGTGGGTCGAATACCCGCCCTGTGTGATCGTGCCGTCACGGTCGACGGCCGCATAGGTGCCGGTCATGCCGTTGAGGCAGTAGTTCTCCATGCCGGCGAGACAGTTCTCGCACTCGCGGCACGAGTTGACCATGCAGCCGACCCCGACCCGGTCACCCACCGCGTAGCGGGTGACGTCGGCGCCGACCTCGAGCACCTCGCCGACGATCTCGTGCCCCACCACCTGCGGGTAGGCGATCTCGCCCCACTCCCCACGCACGGTGTGGATGTCGGAGTGGCAGATGCCGGCGTAGCGGATCGCGATGAGCACGTCTGTCGGGCCGACGTCACGACGCTCGATCGTGACGGGAACGAGCGGTTCAGTCGCGGACGGTGCGGCGTAGGCGTTGACGGTTCGCATGTCATCTCCCTTTCGTGGAGGTGCGGGGCTTCTTGATCTTCGGCGGTAGGTCCGACACGCGGGCCAGCGACTCGGCGACCCATTCGTCGATCTGCTCGTCGGTCGGGTCGACGACCCCGGCGAACCCGGTCATCGTGCGCTCGCCCATCCTCATCTCGTGCGCGCCGCGGGCGATGGCATCCGGCATCCCGTCCCGCCCGACCGGGATCATGAGCTCGGTCTGCCCGAGGCCGACGATCATGTGGCCGTTGAAGGTCCAGCACAGCCCGCCGAACATCTTGATCTCAGCAACGTGATCGCCGCACGGAATGTGGACCCGGATGCGATCGGCAAGCGCTTCGTCGTATGCCATGGCGTCAGCGTATCCCGCATGGCTTTGGCCTGGCGCGCGAGCGCTAGACTCCCATCATCGCTGAGACGGGGAGCGACATGGGGCAGATCTTCCGACGGCCGAACACCATCGCATGGGGTGCGGCATCTGCGCTCGTTGGCGCGCTCACGCTCTCGTCCTGTACGTCGGGTACGCCGCCACCGAAACCACCCCCGTCGCCGACCGCCTCGCCCACGCAGACCACCGAATCGCGAGAAGGCATGACGGTGCTGTTCGCGATGGAGTTCGACACGACGGACACGCTGGCAGCGACCGCGGATGCCGACGTCGTCGTCTCACAGGAGGAGTTCTTCGGTGGTGGGCTCGCGACCGTGACCGCCGCCGACGGCATCGGGACCGCCTTGGCGTTCCCACCGTTCGCCGACGGCGAGGAGGAACCCGGCGTCGGCATCACGGTGCTCGGCCCCGGGGTCCCGGAACCTGATCCGGCGGCAACCGCGTTCGGGTTCGGCGCCGATGTCAGGATCGAAGGTGGGGCACAGTCCTCTGCCGCCGATAACGGTGACAATGTGATCCAGCGCGGGCTGGCGGCCGACCTCGCCCAGTACAAGCTGCAGGTGGACAACGGTCGACCGTCCTGCAGCGCAACCGGATCTGCGGGACGTGTGCTCGTGAAGGGCGATGCCCTCGTCGACCAGACCTGGTACCGAGTCGCGTGCCGCCTCGACGCCACCGGCATGACCCTCACGGTGACCGACCTCGACACCGGCGAACGCGGTGAATTCACCGAGCCCGGGACCGTCGGCGCAGTGACGTTCGATGAGAACGTGCCGCTGGCGATCGGGCGGAAGGCCGGCGCGGATGGCGTCGGCATCTTGAAGCAGCCGGACCAGTTCAACGGATCGCTCGACGCGGTGTGGGTCGGGGAGACCGTCGCCCCCTGACGCGTGACCTTGGCGGGGGCAGCCGGATCTCACGGCTGCCCCCAAGCTTCGCGTCAGCCCGTGACGACCACCTCGCGCGTGATCGTTCCGACCTTGCCCCACCCGTCCGTCGCGGTCAGCGTGACCGTGTAGGTTCCTGCGGCCGGGAAGGTGTGGCTGTTCGGTGAGGTCGACGTGCTCGTCGCCGTGCCGTCGCCCCAGTCCCAGAGCCGAGTGACCACATCGCCAACGTTCGGGTCGGTGGTCTGCGAACTCGTGAACCCGGTGCACACGAGCCCCGAGCAGCTCAATCCGTTGTTCGGCACCGTCACGTTCCCGATGATAGGCACCGGCGCATCGTTGCCGACAGGCTCGACGATCGTGACATCCTGCGTCGCGGTCGCGGTGAGCCCGTACTCGTCACGGACCGTCAGCGTCACCGTGAAGGTTCCCGGGGTCGTATAGGTGTAGCTGACCTGTGCACCCGTGCGGGTCGTGGTCCCGACCCCGACGGCCCACGTGTACGTCAGCCCGGTCGTGTTCTCGTCGGTCGAGGACCGTCCGTCGAGCGAGCACACCGGAGCCTTGGCCTCCTGGTTCGCCGTCTGGTTGCCGGTCTGGCACGTGACGTTCGCCACGGCGACCGGCGGCTCGTTCGGCGGTTGGTTCACCGTCACCGTCACATCCACCGTCGGGTTCGTCGCGAACCCGTGGTGGTCGACGCCCCGAACCCGGACCGTGTACACACCCGCCGGCACAACGGGGGACGTGTAGTTGTAGTTGGATCCGGGAGACCCGGGCGAGTTCAGGAACGCCGTCCGCCAACTCTCGTTCGCGCTGGTGAACGTTCCGTTGCTGCCCATGTACAGGCCGGCCTCGTTGCGGATCGCCACCTGCGCGGCATCGATCTGTCGATCATCTTCCACACGTCCGGTGACCTGAATCCGGCCGTCGTTGAAGACCGCTCCATCGGTCGGCTGCAGCAACGCGAGCACGACGCTCGGCGGTTGGTCCCCCGGGTAGAGCACGTAGCGTGCCGTCGCCCCCGACGTCGAGGGGTCCTGCTGCCCGGCCGTGTCGACGGCGAACGCGGTGACGTCCCAGCTCCCCTCGGTCGGCAGCGTGAGCGCCAACGACCAATTGGTCGTCGTGGCACCGCCGGTCGCCAGCGAGGCCGGCAGATCTGCGTAGGCTGCCGAGACGGTCCCGTTGGGCTGCAGGTACCGGTCGGTGTCACGGTCGCGGAACGCCACCCGCACGCCCTGCACTCCCAGATCGTCCGTCGCCGAGCCGGTGAGGTTCAGCGCGAGGGTCTGTCCGCCCGTCTGGGTGCCCGTGACATCGAGCACCGTTTCCGGCGGCGCGTCGCCCGGAATCTGCGCGTTCAGCGTCAGCTTGCCCTGGTTCGCGCTGGATGTGGAGATGCCGAGGTCGTCCGTTGCGCGCACGCTGAACGTGTAGGTGCCAGGGCGCACCGTGAAGTTGGTCGTGTACGACCAGTTCGCGTTCTGCGCACTCAGGTTCGCCGGCGAGACGCGGTACCAGCCCGCCGAGTTGTCGACCGCCCAGGTTCCGTCCGATGCGAGCGCCTCACGGGTGCTCGTGTTCCGCAGCTGGATCTGGATCACCCGCACCGTGTCGTCGTCGGATGCGGTGCCGCTGAACGTGATCGGCGATCCAGGTGTGATCGTGACGGCTGGAACGGCTGTCGGCGGAGTCATTGCGACAGGCGCGCTGATCACAACCTGCGGTGCCACCGCAGACGCGGTGACCGTCCACGTGCGGTCGAACGTGTCCAGCGAGGACTGCCCGGCGACATCGCGCGGGACGAGCTGCATCCGCCACAACCCCTCGTAGGGCACCGTCACCTCGGTGGACCACGTTGTACTGGTGGCACCGACGACGTCAGGCGTGATGTTGAACGAGTTGTACGTCGAGCTGGCCGTGCCGTCATCCTGCAGGTAGCGGTTCGACTCATCGCGAATCGTGTAGCTGATCGACTGCACGCCCTCGTCGTCGGTGGCAGACCCGGTGACGGTGAAGGTGGTCGTGGGCACGATGCCCGGCGACGGCGTCGAGAACGACGCGCGCGGGGCCTCGTCCTCGTTGCTGAAGGACTCGAACTTGTTGACCGCCTTGCTCGCATCCTGGCTGCCGTTGAGTGCAACCGTGCGCGCCATGACTTCGAGGTTGCGGTTGGTGGCGACGGTGAGCGCCAACGACCAGTCGGTCTCGGTGGCGCCCTGGTTCGCGAGGACGGCGTTGATCGTGTTCGCTCCGCCCCACGTGACGAGGTCGTCCTGCAGGTACCGGTTCGCGTCGCGGTCACGCACCTCGATCTGGACGCGATTGACGCCGCTCGTCGCCTTCGCCGTGCCCGTCATCGTGAACTCCTGACCGGTGACGACGACTCGGCCTTCGATCGGATGCGTGATGTCGGTGTCGTTCGCCTGCGGTGCGGTGGACGGCAGGTTGTAGACGGCGAGCCGTCCCACATTCTGCGCCCCCTGCGTGGTCGCGTCACCTCCGGTCACGAGCCCCCACGGCGTCAGGAGCATCGCCTTGTTGCCCTCGAACGAGTTCGAACCGGGGTTCCAGTGCAGCGCCTTGCCGTTGGTCGGCGAGATCGACCCCACGTGATCGCGGCGCAGCACCTCGTCTCCGAGGCCGTATCCGGACAGCCCCTGACCCGTCCCATAGCCCTGGTCGTCCAGACCCGGCCACGGATCACGGGACTCCTGCGATTCGATCCAGCTGAAGTGTCCGCCCATGTACACCGAGACCTCGGAGATCGCGACGGAGTAGATGCTGTCGAACGCCCGCGAGATCCAGAGCGGCTCCACGAAGTCGCCACCTGTCATCGGGAGCGCGACCGCGGTGTCGTTGATCGGCGGCCGGTCGCCACCCGATCCGCTCGTCACGATCATGAACGAACCGTCGGGCGAGATATCACCGCCGTACGCACGTTGGATGCCGCCCACATAGGTGAGGTTGTCCTCCCACAGTCGCGTCCGCCAGGGCAGCAACTCGCCGGTGACGACGTTGATGAGGCCAACGCCGTAGCGGTCCTGTCCGGCAATCTGCCGGCCCGTGTGCACGACCATCAGTGTCGAGAAGTCAGGCGAGAGTTTGAGCTCCTGCACGTTGAGCTGGCCGTTGACACCGATGCCGCCGCTGATGTCGTTGTTCCAGGTGCCTCGCGGATTTTGGCCGCTGCGACCGACGAGCGCGCCGGTCGTGGCGCTGACTGCGGCGAGGCCGCGCTTGTCGGCCGCGTTGATCTGCGTGAACTGCCCGCCGAGATAGACCGTCGTGTTCGTCGCCTCGAGTTCGGTGCCGGCGCCGTTCGCGTTTGCGGTCCAGCCGGTCACCGTCGCACCCGTCGACGGGTCGATGGACGCGAACTTACGCTTGGTGATGCCGTTGACGGTGTTGAACCTGCCGGCGATGAACAGCTTCGTCCCGTCCGGGGAGGCCTCGACATCCTGCACGGTGCTGTCGAAGGTCGGCCGGAAGTTCGGGTCGACCAGCCCCGTGCGCACGTTGAACGCCGCAAGGTAGCGCTGGGTGTAGTTCGTGGTGTTTCCGCCGGCGTTGTTGCGGATGCTGGTGAAGCCGCCGACGACGAACACACGCTCGCCGATGATCTCGAGGTCCCAGATCTCACCGGAGGTGATGCGCGGCATGTTGGTGAGAACCGTGTCCGACACCTCCGTGGTGTGTCCGGGGCCGGTGGTGGTCGGCGCAGGACTGACCTGGCGCGTCGCCTGTGCAGTGTTGACCCCGTCCGAGACCACCAGCACCACCGAATACGTGCCGCCTTGCGCGTAGGTGCGTTGAGCAGTCACCCCGTCCGCGGTGCCACCGTCCCCGAAGGCCCACGTGTACGTCAGGTCGTCGTCTTCCGCATCCGTGGTCCCGCTCGCGTCGAACGAGCAAGCCAGACCCGAGCAGGTTGCCGTGAATGCGGGCGTCGGCGGGGTGTTTCCGGGCGTTGCCTCACTGCCCGGCAGAACTGCGATGGCGACCTGCACACCTCGGCTGGCCGATGGGCTCGTCGACGCCTGCGGCGTTCCCGACGTCGGTCCGGCGACCGGAGCGTCGGAGTCGCCGATGATCTGACTCACCTTGCCGGATCCGGTCGCTGCACCCGCGGTGCGTTCGGTGACGGAGCTCGGCAGATCCCACGTGATCGTCTGCGAGGTCTTCTCGGCCCACAGGTTCACAAGCCATGAGGCGGTTCCTTCGATCGCCACGGCAGGGGCGGTGTGGGTGCTCGCCGACGAGCCGACGGCCTTGCCTTCAGCGGCGGTGATCGACGGGATGCCGATCGTGGAGCGGTAGCCGAGCACACTGACCACCGACTTCAGCATCGACGACGTCGACACGGTGACGTTGGTGTTCGCGTCGCCGGCGCCCGCTGTCCGGGTCCAGACGCGAGTGCGGATGCCGTCGCCGTTTACCGCTTCGATCTCGGTCCAGCCGTTGGGGCCGGAGATGGTTCCCGTCGTGCTGTTGACCGTGATGGCGAGCACGAGCGCGTCACCGACGCCGATCGTCGACGGCATACGCACCGTGTGTTGCGTCCGCGCACCCGATGTGCTGGCCGCCCCCGACGACGACAGCTGTCCGACGGTGGCGTCGAGCGGCGCCGGACTCACGTTTCGAGTGGTCTGCGCGGTGTCGACACCGTCGCTGACCGTGAGCGTGACGGTGAACCCGCCGGCCGCGGTGTAGGTCCGTGCGGCTGTCACGCCGGTCGCCGATTCACCGTCCCCGAAGTCCCAGGTGTACGTGAGCGTGTCTCCGTCGGCATCGCTGCTGGCGCTCGCGTCGAACGCACAGTCCATGCCGTCGCAGTCGGCGACGAACGATGCAGTAGGTGCCGAGTTGCCGGGTTCTGCTTCGGCTCCAGGCGCGACGGCGAGGGAGAACTGCACCCCGCGTCCGACGGCGACACTGGTTGTGGATTCGAGCGCGGCCGAGATCGGGCCCGCGACGACACCGTTCGAGTCGGCGATGACGTGGCTGACCTTGCCGCTGCCAGTCGCCGCCCCGGCGGTCCGCTCGGTCGTGCCCCCGGGGAGCGTCCACGTCGTCTCGGTGGACGACTTCTCCCCCCAGATGTTCACGAGCCAGGAATTCGCGCCGGCGATCTCGACGGCGGGCGCGGTGTGCGTCGTGGCGCTGGTGTTGACGACCGTGCTCTCGGACGCCGAAATGGATGCGGTCCCGATCGAGCTGCGGTACGCGGCGACACTGACGACGCCCTTCAGGGTCGAGCTCGTGACCACCGTGACGTTCGAGTTCGCGTCACCGGCGCTCGCCGACTTCGACCATACGTACCCCCGCACACCGTTTCCTTCGACCGATTCGACCTCGGTCCAACCAGTGGGCGCGGCAACCGTGCCGGTCGTGCTGTTGACGGTGAACGCCAGCACGAGCAGGTCACCCGATGCGATGGACGTCGGGATGCGGACCGTGTGTTGTGTCCGCGCGCCAGAGGTACTGGCAGCGCCGGCCGACGACAGCTCGCCGTCGGCCGCGTGCGCCGCGGGTGCCGCGACGAACGTGAACAGCGATGCGAGCAATGCGCCCACGACGAGGGCGATGACCGGCGGACGTACCCGCCCGGTGAGTGTCGTGCGCATGAACAGTCCCCCAGATTCCCATCAGCCAAGGGATGCGCGGGAGGTGGGGCGTATCGACGGCGAGGCCGGAGCGCCGACTTCGCCGCTCCGCGCACACGCTCTCGATGCGTACGATCGCCGAACGAAAGACGGCGATCTCCCCAGATCCAAACGCAGTGGCCCCAGACCACTGTCCCGAGGGAATTATGCGCGCGCACCACCGCCTGCGCAAGAACGAATTTCGACGCCCTCGTCGACCGCGTCGCGAGCCGATCGCACCTCGCTTTGAACATCCGCTGAACACACGCGGTACAAAGCCCTTCCAATATCGCGGAACATGGGTATAGAGTCGGGGCCACGTGCAGGTGCAGACCGGGGGGTCGGCACCGAAGAACTGGGGTTCGGCACGTACTGGGGAAATATCTGGGGATCAGACGGAGCGTGCTCCGTCTGTCGGTCTGTTGCTGGGGAGCATGATGCCGACGGTAGTGGTGACTGCGTTTGACGGGGTGAGTCCCCGATGACCGCGCTCGACGACGCGTCTGGAGCGCTGACGACCGGGGTGCTTGCGCCACCGTTCGCTTCAGCGGCGACGGCGTCCGCGCCGCGAATCTCGCGCGCGCTGGAGCGACGGCATCGGTGGGAACGCCGATTCCGTTGGACGTTGCGCACCACGGACGCGGCCGTGGTCATCGCCACGTGTCTGCTCGCAGTGTTCGTCGCTGTCCAGTCCGCGGGTTTCGCGACGTGGACAGCGGCCGGCATCGCGGTAGTCACGGCGTTGGCCACGGCCGCGTGCTGGCTCGCGATGCTGTCGTTCTTCCTCACCCGTGCGACAGGTGTCATCGGCTCTGGGGCGACGGAGTACTGGCGCGTCGCGCAGGCCACGGGAATGTCGTTCGGATTGCTTGCAATCGCATTCATCGCCTTCGAGTGGGACGGGATCCGGACGCAGCTCCTGTTCGCGTTGCCGGTCGGACTGGTCGCGCTCCTCGCGGGTCGCTGGCTGGCGCGACGGTGGCTCGTGGGACAACGCGCGAGGGGGGCCTGCACGTCACGTGCCCTGGTGGTCGGGAGTCGCAGCGACATCGAGTACGTCATCCGCATACTCAGCGGGAGTCACCTCGGATACCAGGTGATCGGTGCGTTCATCGAGGGCGAGGAGGTCGACGCCCTCCGGGTCGACGCCGCGATCTACCCCGTCTTGCGGTCACACACGATCGCCGAGTCGGCCAACGTGCTGGATGCCGACACCATCATCGTCGCCAACCGACCCGCTGATGACCCCGACTACATCAAGCGCCTCACGTGGGAGCTCGAACGGACGGCGGCTGAGCTCGTCGTCTCGAGCCGGATCACCGACGTCGCCGGACCGCGCATGTCGCTGCGCCCGGTCGAAGGGCTCCCGCTGCTCCACGTGCAGATCCCGACCTTCGAGGGCGGGGCGCACGTCGCGAAGCGCGCACTCGATGTGGTTGCTGCCGTCTGCGCGCTGGTGTTGTTCGCGCCATTCGCGGCGATCATCGCGATCGCCATCAAACTCGACTCGCCCGGCCCGGTGTTCTTCCCCCAGGCACGGGTCGGGCGGGACGGTCGTCACTTCCGGATGCTGAAGTTCCGTTCGATGACGGTCGATGCCGAGCAGCAGCGTGAGGCGCTGATGTCGGCCAACGAGGGCGCGGGCCCGCTGTTCAAGATACAGAACGACCCGCGAGTCACCCGGATCGGACGGATTCTGCGGAAGTACTCACTCGACGAAGTACCGCAGTTCTGGAACGTCCTGAGGGGCGACATGAGTGTCGTCGGCCCGCGCCCTCCTCTCCCGCAAGAAGCCCTCACGTACGACGGCACCGTCTTTCGTCGGCTGTACATCAAGCCGGGCATCACCGGCCCCTGGCAGGTCGGCGGACGCAGTGACCTGTCGTGGGAGGAGAGCGTCCGCCTCGACCTCCGCTACGTCGAGAACTGGTCCGTCCTGTCTGATCTCGTCCTGATGTGGCGTACCGCCAAGATCATGATCCGGCCGCAAGGAGCGTACTGACCATGTCCAGGTCGAACCCTCCCGCTCGCGAACGTCGCGCCACGCGACTTGCGCGCAAGGCTGCCGAAACGCTTGCCCATGACACCGCGATCCACCCGAATCCGAGTGACCGCGTCGTGCTCGCCGGATCGTCTGGCGGGCACTTGGCCCAGTTGTTGCCGCTTCGCGATCTCTTCGCTCCCGATCACCGGACGTGGGTGACCTTCCAGACCCCGGATGCCGTCGGTGCGCTCGCTGAGGAAGGCGACGTGGTGTGGGGCCACCACCCTACGACCCGCAACATCCCCAATCTGCTGCGCAACGCGGCACAGGCCTGGCGGGTCATGCGTCGGGTGCGGCCCGACTATGTCGTTTCGACAGGTGCGGCCATCGCGTTGCCCTACTTCGTGCTGAGCAGGCTGTTCGGAGCCCGCACGATCTACATCGAGGTGTACGACCGGGTCGACAGCGCGACATTGACCGCGCGCCTCTGCCGCCCGTTCACCGACCTCTTCGCCGTGCAGTGGCCGGAGCAACGGCCACTGTTCCGAGGCGCCGTCGTGATCGGACCGCTGCTGTGACGCCGGACTCCTGTCCCACATGGGCCGAGGGGAAGCGCACGCTGCTGGTCATCGTCGGCACCGATCGGCACCCGTTTGCGCGCGCCTGCGAGTGGGCCGATGAGTGGGCCTCGTCGAATCCGGATCACGATGTGCTGGTCCAGCACGGCTTCACGAATGCGCCGCACGTGGCGCGGGGGGTTGAGATCCTCGCCCCACAGCAGTTGGGCGTCGTCCTGGGCGGCGCACAGCTCGTCGTCACCCACGGCGGCCCTGGCACCATCTCCGCCGTCCGCGCAGCCGGGAAGTACCCGATCATCCTGCCGAGAGACCCCGAACGCGGCGAACACGTCGATGGGCACCAGATGCGATTCGCAGCGTGGGCCGCAGAACACGGCCTGGGAAGGGTCGTATGGGATGCCGCACAGCTGGGGAGTGCGCTCGAGGCGGCTGGCGACGTCAGCGCGACCGGCAACGTTGATCCCACCGCGCAAGTGCGCGAGAGTGTGACCACGCTCGGCATTCGGATCGGCGAGATTCCGGCGATGCGTCGCAGACGGCGATCGGTACTGCGCCTCGGCCGCACCCGCTGATCGTCAGTCGGCCTGAGGCCGCTATTGCTCGTGCTGGAATGAGACGACCAAGTCGGACCCGTCGACGCTGACCGTAAACGGTCCTTGCCAGGACGTGCCGATGCCGAATACCACGGTGCCGGCGACGTTCGTGGCGAGCAGCACCTGTCGGATCACCGGGAGGTCGTAGGCCTCGTTCGTCACCACGTCATCAGCGATCGCACCGTCGACGCTTGGTGTCGAACGCGTCAGCGTGACGGTGAGTGCCGCCGAGCCTTCGAGCATGAGCGCGTCGCCGTTGTCCCGTTCGACCCGGTCGACGAAGCGAATGTCGTACCCCGGGACCGCCCCGTCCTCGAAGGTGAAGGTGAGCGTGTCGCGGTCGCCCCCGCTCCGCGCCGTCACCGCGCGCAGCCGACCCTCGACATCGCTGTCCTCTGTGCGAGGCGCGACGCTGTCCTCCTGCGGCGCGGCCGGCGACAGCGAGGGCGCCGGCGTGATCTCGACCATCGACGGCGAAGGCTCGGGTGAAGCCGCCGGTGCGGTCGTCCCTGTCTCGTCAGCGCGCGGCGTCGCACCGGGCGTGCCGACGCATCCGGTGAGCAACACCCCGACGAGCACGATGCCCAGCGCGCCGATGCCGCAGACCCTTCGGTGCAGATGATCTGGCATGCTCTCCCCCTGAGCGCTCAGCGTCACGCTGCCGGTTGGAGGACGAGGGAGAGGAGGAATGCCTTGTTGCTCGCCACCGATGCGGTCGCGGTCAGTCCACCCGCATCACCGGCAGCGATCGGTCCCGAATCGGCAGCCAACGCATCGACATGCCCGTTCGACGAACCGGTCGTCGCGTGCCGCTCCTGCGTACCCGCGGGGGCCGTCAACGTGTTCGTCGTGTTCCCCTTCACACCCCAGTACGACACCAGCATCCCGTTCTGCACGCCCGCAACCTCCGGCGTGACGAACGAGGTCGTCGTCGTCGACTGGAACGCCGACTCCACAGCCGCGACCGGATCAGCAGCATCCACCCCCCGGTAGACCAACAGCGAAGACGACGCCTTCACATACGCCGACGCCGTGGGCGTCACCGTCGACCCCAGATCAGCCGCCGTCGCGACCCGAGTCCACACCCGACCCAACACACCATTGCCCGACTGCCCCGCAGCCTGCTCCGTCCACCCCGCAGGCGCCGTCACCGTCGCCGAAGTCGAGTTGCTCGTGTACACCAGCACCATCAGGTCACCGACCTCGGTGTCCGCCGGCACCGCGGTCGGATGCGTCAGCGAGTTCCGGTTGCTCGACTCCTCGCCGACGAACGTGATCTGCTCCGCCAGCTCCGCAACAGACACCGACTCCGACACCGCAGCCGACTGCCCCTGACCATCCGTCACCGTCAACGTCACCTCATACGTACCTGGCGCAGAGAACACATGCTCCGCAGTCTCACCCGAAGCCGTCCCATCACCCCCGAAGTCCCACTCCCACGCCGTCAACGGACCATCAGCATCATTCGACCCCGACCCATCGAACGAACACGCCAGACTCGAACACGAGACCTCGAACGCAGCGGTGGGTGGCATCTCCGGTTGTGGCCCTGCCGGTTGGAGGACGAGGGAGAGGAGGAATGCCTTGTTGCTCGCCACCGATGCGGTCGCGGTCAGTCCACCCGCATCACCGGCAGCGATCGGTCCCGAATCGGCAGCCAACGCATCGACATGCCCGTTCGACGAACCGGTCGTCGCGTGCCGCTCCTGCGTACCCGCGGGGGCCGTCAACGTGTTCGTCGTGTTCCCCTTCACACCCCAGTACGACACCAGCATCCCGTTCTGCACGCCCGCAACCTCCGGCGTGACGAACGAGGTCGTCGTCGTCGACTGGAACGCCGACTCCACAGCCGCGACCGGATCAGCAGCATCCACCCCCCGGTAGACCAACAGCGAAGACGACGCCTTCACATACGCCGACGCCGTGGGCGTCACCGTCGACCCCAGATCAGCCGCCGTCGCGACCCGAGTCCACACCCGACCCAACACACCATTGCCCGACTGCCCCGCAGCCTGCTCCGTCCACCCCGCAGGCGCCGTCACCGTCGCCGAAGTCGAGTTGCTCGTGTACACCAGCACCATCAGGTCACCGACCTCGGTGTCCGCCGGCACCGCGGTCGGATGCGTCAGCGAGTTCCGGTTGCTCGACTCCTCGCCGACGAACGTGATCTGCTCCGCCAGCTCCGCAACAGACACCGACTCCGACACCGCAGCCGACTGCCCCTGACCATCCGTCACCGTCAACGTCACCTCATACGTACCCGGCGCAGAGAACACATGCTCCGCAGTCTCACCCGAAGCCGTCCCATCACCCCCGAAGTCCCACTCCCACGCCGTCAACGGACCATCAGCATCATTCGACCCCGACCCATCGAACGAACACGCCAGCTGCTCGCACTCGAGAGTGAACGAAGCCTCCGGCGCCGAGAACACGTGCTCGACGTCGATGGACTCTTCGGCCTCGGACGTCTGCCCGGCCGAGTCGGTCACAGTGAGGGTGATCTCATAGGTCCCGTCTGCGGCGAAGGTGTGCTCCACCTGCGGGCCGCTGTCGTCGGTCTCGCCGTCGCCGAATGCCCACGCGTACTCAGCGATCGGCCCTTCCGCATCTGCTGATCCGGACCCGTCGAACGAGCAGACCCGCCCGTCGCACGACACCTCGAACGCCGCCTCCGGCTCTGCGTCGAAGAACTCCACCTGCGTCGGAACGGTGACCGAGTCCGTCGCACCGGCATCGTCGGTGACGGTGAGCGTGATGTCATACAGCCCCGCGGCGGCGTAGGTGTGCGTGGGGTTCGCGGCCTCACTGCTCTCGCCGTCGCCGAAGTCCCATAGATAGTCGGTGATCGTCCCGCCGACATCGCTCGATCCGGCGGACGAGAACTCGCAGACCTGGTTGTCGCATTCCACCGCAGCCTGCGCGGTGGGCGGGAAGTTCGGCGCCGAGCCGTCCTCGGACTGGAACGCGAATGGTGCAGCGGCGAGCCAGTTGGTTCCGTCTTCATCGGGGCCCGAGACCGTGGTCGCGGTGCCGGGCACGAATCCGCCATCCGCCCATTCAACGCGGACGAGCGAACCATCCGATTGCACGGCGAAGACCCAGTCCCCGGCGAGGAACATGCCTCTGACGGATGCGAGGTCGAGACCTGCGATCGACCCCGAGGCGGTGTACTCCGCCGCGCCGACGACATCGTTCTCGGCCGTGAAGTACCGCATCTTGAGAGCCGTGTCACCGGTCTGCGTGTAGTACATGCGCCCGTTGTCGTAGAACACGCCGGTGATGCGCGATGCGTTCGTTCGCCAGGCCGTCAAAGGCACGAGTGCGTCGTGCGTATCGACCGCGACGGGCTGGCCCCATGTCGCTCCATCGAACGTGCGCCGCACAAAGCTGCCGTCGCCCTGCACGAGGTACACGACCCCGTTGAGCATGAACGCTCCGCGCGTGCCGGTCCAATCGATGACGCCGCCGGACTCCGTCGTCGCGCCGACATCCGTGCCGGAGAACGCGATTGTGCGGACGAGGTCTGCAGTGTCGACGGCCTCGACATCCGTGCGGACGATCTCGATGGCGTTGATCAGCGGGTTCTCCACGACGTGGCCGAAGTCGATGTTCACGGTGCCGTCACTGACGATTTCGAAGGCGCGCATCGTGCCCACGTTGGTTGCGCCGGCGGCGTCGATGATGTCGAAGTCGTCGAGCACCAATGCGCCGTCGAGGCGGATATCGGTCACACGCGTCCCCGGCGTTGCAGTGCCGGCGTACCGGTTCGCGAAGTACAGGCGCACCTCGATCGGCGTGCCCGCTGTCACCGGGAAGCTCCACTGCATCTCAGGTGCGCCGCCGTCGTCCCAGCGCTCCTGATCGAAGATGCTTGCCGGGGTACCGGCGGGCACCGTGCCGTCGAAGGTCACGCTCGGCGAGTAGGTCGCGATGTTGGACCCACCTTCCCGGTAGGGACTCGTCGCATCGGTGTCAGCGGCCCAGTCCGGGCCGGAGTCCGCGCTGACGACGGCGGGTCCGGCGGCGTTGATGCGGTACAGCACCGGCGAGTTCGACGCGTCCGCCTTCGGCGCGAGCAGGACGATGTTCGCCGGCAGGTCTGGCGCGGCCGTCTCGGGCAGATCGGTGCCGCCGGCCAGCGGGAAGTAGGCGACCCGTCCGTGGAACTCGCCGTTGACCCACTCTGTATCGGATCCGATCCACAGCCCGGTTTCGGTCGCGAGCATGTCGAAGACGCCTACGCCACGCGTTCGCCCCGGGTTCCAAGACAGCGGCAGACCATTGGCCGGGTCGAGCGCCGCAATGCCCTCGCGTGCTACGGCCCCCGCACCCGCCTGGTCGCCGGCGAACGGGTTGTTCTCCCAGCGCATGTGACCGCCGACATACACCGCCGCACCCGTCACCTCGACGGCGTACGTCGTGTCACCACCGGTCGTGTTGATCCATTCCGGCCGGATGGCGGCACCGGTGCGATCGGTGTCGAACCGCGCCTGGGTGTCGCAGGGTGCCGTCGGCCCACCGTGCGCACCGGTCGTCGTCACGACGAAGAAGCTGCCGTCCGGTGCGAAATCGAGGTCACGCATGTACGTGTTGAAGACCGACGCGCACTGGTGCTCGTAGAATGTCGTCTGCCAGTTCGCGACGGCCGCGGAGGCCGCGGACGTGTCGAGCATGAAGATCTGGCGACGGCTCTCCCCCGCGACCGTTGTGAAGTTCCCGATGCCGACCAGGCGATCACCGTCGGCCGACACGTCGATCTTCGTGACCTGGGTCGTGCCGCCGTTGTGCTGGCCTTCGACCGGCAGCGCCATGAACGCGTCCGCGTTGCCTGTTTCGGCATTCAGCGTGATGAGCTTGCCCTGGGTCGAGCCGGACATGCTGGTGAATGAACCGGCGACCCACAGTCGGCCGTCGACAAGACGCAGGTCGCGCACGTTGCCGTTGCCCGCGACGTTCCGGAATCCCGCGACGTTCGTGGCCGTCGCGATATCGATGCGAGCGACCTTGCGTCGGGTCTGGCCCGCGATGTTGTTGAAGTTGCCGCCGAAGTACACACTCGTTCCGTCGGCCGCAGGGATGATCGCCTCGACCGTCGAGTCCGGTGCCGGATTGAACGGCGTGATCGCGCCCGTGCTCGCATTGAACGCGACCACGTTCTGACGGTTGTACGTCTGCGTGCGCGCGGCGTTGCTCACTTGGGAGAAGCTGCCGCCGAGGATGATGAGCTCACCGACCTGGGCGATGGTGTTGACGTCACCGTCGAGAACGTGCGGCGTGTTGTTCGCAGGATTGTCGCTGACGACCCGCGTATGCGGTATTTCTGCGGCCGTGGCCGGTGGTGCGCTGAGCGGCACGGTGAGTGCGGCGACAACGACGGACGCGACAAGTATTCCCCAGCGGCGCATAGCTGCTCCAGATTCCCCAGTTGTACGCAGGGTTCCCCAACCCGGCGCGTGCGCCACACACTAGTCCCTTCAGGTCGACGCGAACAAGCCCCGACTTGTAACGGTCTTCAGATGCCGCGCCCTCGCTTGTGTGCCATGTCCATCAGCCGCGGTGCCGAGACAAGCCTCAGAGCGACGGCTGCTCCGAGGTACGCACGACGCTCACGCGGGTTCCGACGCCACGCCGCGTACGCCGTGCTCAACGCTTCTCGGCGCCGCCCGACGGCAGCCAAAGCGAATGCCTTGCGGCCGTACAGCAGCGCACAGCCCTTGGGGCTCTCCAGGAACTCGGGGTGCTTGGTGAGCATGTAATCCATCGCGTCAGCGATGATCTGCCATCGGGTTGAGAACAGCGACTGGCCCCACCGGACGCGCACGAGCGCCTCAGGGACGACGGCGAAGCCACCCACTTTTGCGGCCCGAAGAATCCAGTCGTAGTCCTCCGCGTAACTGCCTGGCAGCGCTTCATCGACGAGGCCAATCGGACCCTCAAGCGCCGACCGCCGAACCATCACCGTCGATGGGTGCGCTTCCATGACACGGTCACGGATCAACTCCGCGAAGTTCATCCGAGACGGCGTAGGGATTCGAACGTTCTGATGCTCGCCGTAATCGATGATGATGCCCGTCACCGAGGTCGGATGTCCGGACCGAATCAGCTCATCGATCTGGCTCGCGACTTTGGACGGCAACCACTCGTCATCATCGTCGCAGAACGCAACGAACGGTGCGGATCCAGCAGTGATACCGGTATTGCGCGCCCCTGCAAGCCCCGGCGTCCGTTCGTCGTTGGCGACAACAATGACACGCCGATCATCGCCTTCGCGCGCCAATGACAGATCAGGATCACTTTGATCGAACACGAGATAGATCGTTATCCTCCCGGCGTAGGACTGCCGAAGGACCGCTTCGAGCGCTACTTTCAGCAGTTCAGGCCGGTTGTGCGTCGCAATGATGACATCCACGTCGGGCAGATCGCTCAAGTGCGCACTCTGCTCCCCCGTGGTGGAGTGTGACTTCTCCACCTGCTCCCCCAGTCTTCCAGCCGGCCGCGACATCCCCATTACGCACGCGCCGGATCGCGCCCATGCTAGGCGCCCGACCGGGTTGAGGCAACAGCCGTTCGTCTGTCAGCGTCGCGGATACCCCATCCACAGTCGCAGCGGTGCTGTCAGCAACGCGACCAGGTATCGCCGCCTCCGGGGCATCGAGGTGCGCCACGCATTGTCCTCGCGTATGACGACCGGCCCCTCTCGAAAGCGCATCGGATTGCCGCCGATCGAATGACCGCGCTCGAGCTCCACGCCCACGCCCTGCTCGATGCGAGGCGTGAAATCGCCTGGCAGCGCGAGGCCCCGCCACACCTGCCGCAATGCTTCCGACGGGTTCCGCACGAAGTCCTCGTATCGCAAACGGCGCACAGGCCTGCGCGCCAGTCGCACGAGTGCCACGAGGAGATTGTTGGAGGACCACAGCAGTGACGCGCGAGACGAGGAGTAGCGGGTCATCCCTTCACCGCGCTCTGCGGTCTCGGGCCGGCTGACCTCCTTTGACCAGGAGTAGGCGACGGCGACGCTGTCGCGTATGAGGTGCAGCACGCGCAGATCGATCCCGGTGTCGTTCGCGAGCACGGCGGCGGTCGAGGCGTGCTTCGAAGAGTCCACGACGATTTCCGCCCCGGAGACCGAGGCGGCAGCCTCGTATACCGCCCGGTAGTACCCGGTGTACTGACGCATCGCGGCTCGCGTACGCCTGGAGAACGGCCGGAGCGTTCGCGGAACATGACGCTGCCGGTCCACCTCGCGCTGCAACGCGAGTACGCGATCGACGTCGAGCATCGACCATCCACCGAACGCCCGCTCTCCGACTGCTGTCCAGAACGGACAACGGTCGAACGGCTCGCCGCACCCGCAGAGCTCGTTCTCGACGACGCCGCGACGCCACAAGTGGACGACCTCACCGAGCGAAACAGCCTGCGGAGCAGCCTCGACGACTCGTTCCACCAGGGTCGATCCGGAGCGCCCGAAGCCCCCGACATACAGGACGGTCGGCGCGGTCATGGAGCATCCTGTCCGTATTCACACCAACCAGAAGCTTGCGCGCTCATCGACATGCCCGCCATATTAGGGTGTACGTCACCACTGGGGAGTGGGTCGTTCGCTGGGGGAAGCGGGACGTTTGTGGACGCATTGAGAACCGATGTGGGAAGAGTCGATGCATCGCGCCAGATGGACGCGATCAGGCGACGGTGGTTGCTGATCGTCGTGATCACGCTGCTGTTCGCTGCGGCCGGGGCTGCCGCGACGTACTTCCTGCCCAAGACATACGCATCGACGACGAGCGTGCTGGTCGCGCCTGTCACCAGCAACACGAATGCGTCGGTCGCCAACGGCCGCACCAACGGCGAGATCAACCTCGACACCGAGGCGCAGATCGTGCGATCGGTCACCCTCGCCGACCAGGTGGCCGCCGACATCGGCACAGATCTCACAGCCCGAGAGATCGCGGCTGCGGTCTCGGTCACGGTCCCCGCGAACAGCCAGGTCCTCAACATCACGTTCGAGGCCGACTCTGCGGAGGCCGCGCAGCGAGGCGCTGAAGGGTATGCGAGCGCCTACCTCGCACAACGCCGCGCCGGGAGCGAAGAGGCGATCGCCGAGGCCAAGGCGGGCATCGAGGCGCAACTCGAGACCCTGCAGGAGGAGTTCGCCGAACAGACGACACGCAGCCGTGACGAGGACCTGAGCGACGTCGACCGTGCGATCGCGTCCAGTCAGCGCGAGACACTCGTCGATCAGATCGCCGCGCTGAACGCCAACCTGTCTGCGCTCACGCGCTCGGCGGTCAACCCCGGCCATGTGCTGAGCGCAGCCGACCTCCCCCGCGACGCGACATCGCCGAGCTTCGTGGTGAACACCGCGATCGGCATGGTCGTGGGCATTCTGGCGGCACTGTCGTTGGCGGTGATCCTGGGGCAGTTCGATCACCGCATCAGGAGCCCTCGAGACGTGCACCCGCGACGTCGCCTCCGGACGCACGACGAGCTGCTCTCCAGCACGGGCGGGTCGGATGATCACGACCCCGGTCTCGAAGAGGAGGTCGATCAGCTGAGGATCGCGATCGACTCGTCGGCGGCGGGCGACCCCGACCGTGTGCTGGTCACCCCTGTCGGATCGAATTCGGGGAGCGACTGGATCGCATTGTCACTCGGCCGCGCGTACGCCCGGCGCCTGGGCTCCGCGGTGTACGCGGTCATCGATCCGACGTCCGACGTGCCGCGCGAGCTGGGCATCGACGGTCCCGGCATCACCGATCTCATCAATGGCGCGGACGCCACCGCGATCGAGGTGGACGCGACCGGGCTGATGGCGATCGGTCCGGGAAGTTCACCCCAGCAACTCGGCAGGCTGCTCCAGCGGCCGCGCTCGGTCACCCGCATCCTCGGTCTCACCGATACCGTGCTCGTGGCCGCGACGCCGTCCGTGCATGACTCCGCCGGCGCGCAGGCGATGCTTCGGACGATGGACCGCGTCGTGGTCATCGGTCGCGCAGGTGGGGTCGATGACCGGGATCTCGCCCGGACACTCGAGTCGATCGAGCGCTCCCAGTTCACCGGAACGATCGTCGTCGCGCTCGTCGCGCCGGATCGCAGACCTCGACGGGCGCGACACCGCGACGCCGTCCCCGCCGAATCCCCCGCGCAAGCAACCGAAGCCGACACCGAAATGCGCTTCGACGACACCGCGGTGGGCCCCATCCTTGCGAGGACGACGGGCGGCATCTAGATGCGCGGCGAGTCTCCGGTCTCGTCCGCGTTCGGACGTGTGTCATTGCCGCCGTCGTGGCCAGTGTGGGCTGCGACGGCCGCCTACCCGCTGTGGTGGGCACTCGGCGTCACGACGCTCGTGTACCCGGTGTTGGCGGTCGTGCTCGGCCTCTACCTCATGCGGATGCGGCCGCTGCGGCTCCCGCCGGCGTGGCTGCTGTGGGTGATGTTCCTCGTGGTCGTGGTGATGAGCGCGGTCATGCTCGGTGTCGATGCGCCGCAGACAGCGGTACAGGGCGGCATCGGGCCGTATGGCGCCTACGCGCTTCGCCTCATGAGCTACCTCGCATTCACCTTCCTTCTGCTGTACGTCGGCAACCACACCGACCGGTCGCTCCCGGTGCGCAGCGTGGTCGCCGCGATCTCGGTCATGGCCGCGGCATCCGGCCTGCTCGGGCTCGCCGGCCTGGTGGCACCGGACTTCTCCTTCCGCGCCCCCGCGAGCTACGTGCTGCCCAGCATCCTCGTCGGAGACGGCACCGTCCGGCTCGCACAGGTGCAGGACATCCTCGGCGAAGACGCACCGCGCCCCTCCGCACCGTTCGAGTACACGAACACCTGGGGCGAAGTCGTCTCGATGGCGCTCATCTGGCTCGTGGTCTATGCAGTGGTCTCGCGCCGGCTTCGTCCATGGATCGCGCTCATCGTCGCCGTGACAGCCATCCCGATTCTCGCCTCGTTGAATCGAGGCGTCTGGGTCGGCACCATCCTCGCGATCGTCTACGTCGCAGTGCGCCTCGCGATGCGCCTGCACTTCGCGCCGGTCGCCGCCATCACCGCCGCAGTCGTCCTCGGAGCAGGCCTGATCACCTTCACGCCCGCGAGCGAACTCGTCGAATCACGCATCGAGGCAGGGCACTCCGATCAGATCCGCGAGAACCTCGCCGCCGACGCCATCCGCCTCGCGAACGAATCACCGATCCTGGGGTTCGGCTCGACCCGCAAGACGCAAGGATCGTACGAGTCGATCGCGATCGGACCGTCCGCGGACTGTGAGCAGTGCGGCGAACGGGTCATCGGCAGCACGGGGCACCTGTGGCTGCTGCTGGTGGCGCAGGGCTGGCTCGGCACGATCCTGTACGTCGGTTTCTTCCTGTGGTCGCTCTGGACGTTCAGACGGGACCATTCACCGAGCGGTATCGCCGCGTCTGCGGTGGTGATCCTTTCGCTGTTCTACCTGTACTTCTACGCCGCGGTCGGCGTGCCGTTGGCACTCGCGATGCTGTCGCTCGCCGTGTTGTGGCGCAACCAGCAGACGGGCACCGACCCGTCGGCCAAGCGCGCCCATTCCCGTCGCGAGGTCGTTGGAAGCGGCATGCATGGATGACGCGCTCCGGCAGTGCCTCGCCGACATCATGGTGCCCCCGACGGGGCCGGTCCGGGTCCTCGCGGTCCCCCGCGCCAAGGCGCCGCGCGCCTACGTCTCAGCCGCCCCGGCCCTCGCAGCGACCCGACTCGTGCGGCACCAGTACGGCGGCGGGTCACTCAAGCGACGCCTGCAGACCGGCGTGCTCACCGGCCTTGCCGCGAGCGGCATCGCGGCGCGCGTCTCGCCCTGGCGGGTTTCCGACTGGCGGGCGCCCGACGCCCGCGTCTTCCACGACTGGGTTCGGGGCGTGCTGAGCCGTGACGTTCGTGTCGGCGCGGTGCTCATCGGCCCTCCACGCGCGAACCGCAAGCCGGTCGTCCTGCTGACGGACCGTCGCGGTGAGCTCGTCGCCGTCGTGAAAGTCGGTTGGGATGCCGTCACCGCCCCGCTCGTGCGACAAGAAGCAACCGCCCTGGCGGAGGTCGAACGCGCCGTCGGTTCGAAGGTGCACGTGCCCCGATTGGTCGCGACGACGCAGTGGGGGGCGGTCGAGGCCATGATGATGGCGCCGCTGCCCAGGCTCGATCGGACGCGCGCCGTGGAGCGGTCGGTCTTGGTCGACACGGTGCGGCGGGTCGCGGGTGCGCAGGTGGTTCGCGCGCCGTTGGATGTGGGGCACGACCGGATGGCTCCTCTCGTCACCGCCGCCCGACACATCGACGCCAGGACCTCGGCCGTCGTGCACGGTTCGTCACACGGCGACCTCCACGCCGGCAATCTCGGCGTCGCCCGCGACGGGATGCCGGTGTTGTGGGACTGGGAACGTTGGCGCAGCGGTCTGCCGGTGGGATTCGACCTGCTGCATCACGACGTGCAGCGCTGGGTCACGGCCGACGGGCTCGCACCGCGACAGGCGGCGGATCGCCTCCTGCGCACGGCGCCCGCCATCCTCGAACCTCTCGGCATCACTGCTCCCCTGGCCCCGGTGGTCGCGGCGGACTACCTCATCCGACTGGCCGCGCGGTATGTCGAAGACGGGCAGGACGAGGCGGGCTCTCGCCTCGGCGCTGTCGAGAATTGGATCTTTCCCGCCATCATGGACTGGTATCGCGAACAGGAGCACCGATGACGACGACCAAGGACCTGCTACGCCCGCTGCAGCCGCTGGCCCGCTCCGTGATCGGCGCGACGGCCACGGCGACGTCACGGCTGCGGATGCGGCCCGACTTCCTCATCGTCGGCGGACAACGCTGCGGCACGACCTCGTTGTTCAAGACCCTCGCGCAGCACCCGGAGGTCGCGCGTCCGTTCGCGTTCAAGGGCGTCCACTACTTCGACATGCACCATGACCGCTCGTTCGGGTGGTACCGCGGGCACTTTCCGATCCGCATCACGTCGCAGCTGAAGCGCCTCGGGCGCCGAGGGCCCATCACGGGCGAGTCCAGCCCGTTCTACGGCTTCCATCCACTCGCGCCGCAGCGCATCGCTGCAGAACTGCCCGGCGTGCGTCTTCTCATGCTGCTTCGCGATCCGGTCGAGCGCGCGTACTCGGCCCACAGCCACGAGCGCGCACGCGGGTTCGAGACCGAGACGTTCGAGCGCGCCCTCGAGCTCGAAGAGGAGCGTACCCACGGTGAACGCGAGAAGATGCTCGCGGACCCGACGTACGTCAGCTTCCACCTGCAGCACCACGCCTATCTCGCCCGCGGACGCTACATCGAGCAGATCGAGGCGCTCGAGGCGGCCGTCGGGCCGGGCAGACTGCACGTGGTCGACTCACAGGAGTTCTTCACCCGACCGGAGGAGACCTTCGCGGGCGTGCTCGACTTCCTGGGGCTACCGCCGCATGACGGCATCACGTTCGAGCGGCACAACGCTCGCGATCGCAACCCGATGAAGTCCGATATGCAACAGCGTCTGCTCGCGAAGTTCGATGAGACGGATGCACGCCTGGCGCGCTGGTGGGGACGACCGTTGTCATGGCGCGAGTGACGGCGAGTCGGCATTCCGCTGCACACGACGAAGCGGGCACTCGCTCCGTCGCGCGCGGCGGGATCGCGAACCTCGCCGGCGCCGCGTACTCGGGACTGGCGACCTTCGCAATCACGGCAATCGTCACCCGCATTGCACAGCCGGCGGATGCAGGCGTCTACTTCTCCGCGATCTCCATCCTCCTCATCGCCGTCGCGCTCGTCGAGGTCGGGGTGCCGGTCGGTTACGTGTACCTGCTCGCGCGGTACCGCAGCACCGGACGGACAGCACTGCTTCGATCGGTGCTGACGACAGGCGCGGTTCCCGTCCTGGGGCTCGGCGTCCTCGTGGTCTCGCTGGCCCTGATCTTCCGCGAGCCCCTCGGTGCGGCTCTGATAGGCGCCGATGTCGAGGCGCACGCGACGATCGTGGCCGTCTTGTGTTGTGGATTGTTGGCCGCGATCGTCGCGGACTCGTTGTTGGGGGCAACGCGCGGGTTCGGTGTGATGCGGCCGACGGTCGTCGCCGACAAGTTCGTCAATCCGACGGTGCAACTGACTGCCCTCCTGTTGCTCGCGCTGGCGGGCTGGACCGGGGGCGCCGACCTGGTGTGGACGCGCGTCGTCGGGTTCGCGGCCGTCGTGATCGTCGCCGCTCCGTGGCTCTCGCGCCTGCTCCGCCGCCATCCTTCCCCCGAAGGCGCACCCGCGCGTGATCGGTGGATGCCGCGACGCGAGACGGTGGGCGAGTTCTGGCGGTTCAGCGGGCCGCGCGCCATCGGACAATTCGCACAGGTGGGCATCCAGCGGGTGGACATCATCTTGATCGCACTGTGGGTGGGCCCGGTCGAGGCTGCGGTCTACGCAGCCGCGAGCCGCTTCCTGATCTTCGGCCAGCTCGCTGCCAATGCCATCGGGACAGCAGTGCAGCCGCGATTCAGCGCGTTGGCGGCGCGCAATGAGATGGGCCCCCTGCAACACCTGTATCGAACGTCGACGGCGTGGGTCATGTTCGCGACATGGCCCCTGTATCTGACGTTCATCGTGCAGGCAGAGTGGCTCATGATGGTGTTCGGTGCCGACTATGCACGCGGCGCACCGGTTCTGCAGTTGCTCGCGGCCGCCATGCTCGTGGCGACTGCCTGCGGCGCCGTCGATGCCGTGCTCCTGATGGCGGGCCGTTCGACGTGGACCATGATCAACGCCTGGGTGGCGCTGATCGTCAACGTCGGTCTGAATGTGTGGTTGATCCCGGAGCTCGGCATCCTGGGTGCGACGATCGCGTGGATCGCGGCGATCCTCGTCAACAATCTGGTTCCGTTGGTGCAGGTTCGGGCCGGGCTCGGCGTGCACCCGCTCGGACGGCTGACAGTGCTTGCCGCTGCCATCCCCCTCCTGCTCTTCGGGCTCGCGCCGTGGGTCGTAGGGCTACTCGGCGGCGGTGTGATCGGTGCGACAATCTCGTTTGCATCTGGCGTCGCGCTCTACCTCCCCGTGCTGTGGCGACTTCGACGAGAACTCGGGATAGCCGGGATGCTGCGGTCTCGAGGTGGCGCTCGGTCTTGATTCGCGACGGATCGGATCGTGGGGCTCCCGGATCCGAGAGCCCCACGATCGGTGTCAACCGGTGACCACCTCGCGCCACGCCGCCTTTGATGGCGCGTCCGCGAGGCGGAAGTCACGCTTGGCGATGGTGTCGAAGTAGGTCACGAACAGCGCGCCTTGGCTGTCGAGGTAGCTCGCGATATCGCGCAACCACGAAGCTCGCTTCGCTCCCGTGTCACCGCCCATCAGCATCGATCCGGTCTCTGCGATGGCGAAGGGCTTGCCCTGTGCCTTCGAGGTCGCGATCACCTTGTCGTAGATGGACGCGGGCGTCCGGTACTCGGTGTTGTTGGTCCACGGGTTGTACGGGTCCCAGCCGAGAACGTCGATCGAGGCGGATCCCGGATAATAGTCCGAGAACGTTCGCCCGGAGCGCGAGTCGACGGTCCAGTCCATCAGCACCAGCATCGAGTGCAACTTGGGCTGGCAGGTCTCATCGGCAATCGCAGCGATGCGCTTCCATGCCGCGCGGTAGTCGGCCGCAGTGAACTCTCCGGCCTCGATGTTGTCTTCGGGTTCGTGGAAGTACGTCCAGTACACGTCGACAGATTGTGGCGCGGCACGGAACCAACTGCGAAGCGTCGCGTCGTACTGACCGGACAGGACTGCCTTGGGAGCAAGCTTGAAGGACACCGACAAGTCCGCCCCTTCGACGACTGATGCCGCGTTCCAATTCGGAACGCCGGGATGGAAGATTCGAACGACATCAGCTGCACCGTACGTCGACTTCGCGTATGCCCAGGCCTCGCGGAGTGGCTTCCCCCCCGGAATGTCGAGGGCGTACCCGAAGTCCGTTTCGGAGCCGAAGGACGAGGGGGCGCATGCCCCGCTCACGGGATTCTCGACAGGAGCAGGCGTGGTGGGCGACGTCGCACCACCACCTGAAACGACCCGAAGCGAGACGTCGTCGACCTGCAACGGCTGGTAGGCCTTTGCGTCGGAGGCGACCATCGCGATGTTGAGCTGGGCGCCGGCACGGGTCGTGGTGAAGGTCGTCGAGACCGTCTTCCACGTCGAGTCGGTGAGCGTGAAGGGGGCGGTGTGGTGCAGTTTTCCGGCCGTTGAAACCTCGTCGACGCGCACATCGCCGGTGAGCGAACCGTTCTGCGTGCGGACCTTGGCGGTCAGTTCGTAGGTCACGCCGGCTTTGGCGCTGGGGACGGTCGAGGTGACATCGCCCATGCGGAGCGCACCGCCGCCAGATCGCCAGAGTGTGGCGTAGGCGCTGCGGGAGCCTTCACGGAGGACGAGCTTCTCCGGCGACCCGGGGGCGACGTGCCAGCCGGTCAGGCCCTGGCTGAAGTCACCGTTGGTGACGAGTTCGGTTTCGGCGGCCGACACCGCTTGAGCGGCCCCCAAGACGAGGGCGATGGATGCGGCGCCGGCGATCGTGGCTCGCGCGAGGCGACGCAATGGTTTTCGGACGGGTGACTGGGCAGTATGCGAAGTCATAGACGCTTTCGGGTAGGAGTCGGCCCCTCCCCCCCCGGGTGGCCTCATGGAAAACTGATATGAAATTGTTGTCTGGGGAAGGGTACCCTTTGCGTCCGAGCGCGACAAAACCCATGAGAGCTAATTAACTGAGCACATGAGAGCTGGTTCATGAACCGCTGACGAGGGACTTCTCCCGCAGCATGCGTTCTACCCGCTCCACACACTCCTCGACCGACAGCGTCGAAGTGTCGATCCGAAGGGCCGGGTCGACCGGCGCTTCATAGGGCGAATCGATGCCGGTGAAGTCGGTCAGCAACCCCGCGCGCGCCTTCGCGTAGAGCCCCTTCCGATCCCGCCCCTCGGCGATGTGAAGAGGTGTCGCGACGTGGATCACGAGGAAGGGCGCGTTCGGCTCGACCTTCGTCCGCATCGCCTCGCGCGACGCCGCGAAGGGTGCGATCGGCGCACAGATCGCCAGCCCGCCGCCCTCGGCCACGCGTGCAGCGACCCACGCGATCCGTTGCACGTTCTTGTCTCGATCTTCGCGACTGAACCCCAGTTCAGAAGACAATTCGTGGCGAACATTGTCGCCGTCGAGGAGCACCGGGCGGTGCAACCCACGAGCCGCCAAATGCTGCGACACAGCCCGCGCGATGGTCGATTTTCCCGCCCCGGACAAGCCAGTGAACAACAGGACCGCCCCTCGAGACGGTGACGAGACGGGGCGGCGCAGATCGACGACCTCGGCGGGACGGCGACTGTCGGTCAGCAGCGAGACGGCATCGATCTCGGGGGTCCCGAGATCGGTATCGGGAACGAACCAGACGCGTGCGTCGGGCAACTGCTCGATGCACGCCTCCAAGTCTGCGAGCGCCTTGCCCGATACGACCGCGTCGGGGCCTCCGGCAAGGACGAAATCGATCGGGCGACCCTCCGCGAACGCGACCGCGCGTAGGACATCGGCAGCACACGCCTCCGACACGATGACGGCCACGCGACCCTCCAGATCCGTCTCGCGTCGCATCCGGCGATGCCGACCGATACCGTGCTCGGCAGCGCGAACCCCTCGCAGCGGCCCGGCGAGCCATGCACTGTCAACACCCAAGCTCGCGCCGGTCACGGTCAGGACGGCCAGCGGCGTGTTGTCGCGATCAGTCAGGGTCAGCTCGCCGCCTCGCTCGACGCTATCGACGAGGTCTGGCGGCACGCGCAGCATCGGGGCTGCCGTCGCGCCGCCGTGCTCCGGCAGGACGTATTCGGCGACCGGATGCACCAGCCCGCTCAGGATGAGCTCGAGACCCTCCAATCTCGATCCCTCCAGCGCAAGAGTGCCGATGGTCATTCCGACCTCCCGGGGCCGGCTTCGTCAGCGACGGCGCGAGAGGCTCGTTTTCGGCGCGCCTCGACGCTCGCCAACGCTGGAAAGCCCATCGACCGGCGAATCAACATCCAGACGATGGGACCGAGTGCCGCGACAGCCACGAGCACGATGCCGGTGACCTCGTTGCTCACGTTGAGCAGCTTCAGACCGGACGCGAGCAATACGAACGCGAGCGCGCGACGCACGATGCCGCCGGGCAGTCTGGCCGACAGTTGCGCACCGATGAAGGCACCGGGGACACTGCCGATGATCAGCGGCACGGAGATGCCCAGATCGAGATCCCCGTACAGTGCGTGACCGATCGCGGCTGAGATCACGAGTGGAACCGCCTGTACCAGGTCGGTTCCGACGAGCTGGCTCGCCTTGAGCCCCGGGTACAGCAGCATGAGCCCGATGATGATGAGCGACCCGGAACCGACCGACGTCATTCCCACGATGAGCCCGCCCACGACACCGAGAAGGATCGTCGGGATCGGCTTGACCACCACATGAGGCCGATCCTGCGGGAGCGGCTGCCCGCGACCGTCGCGTGATCGGGCGCGCTCGACAAGCCGCAAATAGGCCCGGACCATGAGCATCGAGGCGGTGAAGAGGATGGCAATGCCGAGGGCGATCTTGACGCCGCTCTGCACTGCTTCGGCCGTTCCCATCGCCTTCAACACGAAGACCCCGGCAAAGGCGGCGGGCACGGATCCGATACACAAATACCCGACCAGGCGCAGATTCACGGTGCCGCGCCGGAGGTGGACGAATGACCCGACCGGCTTCATCACCGCACTCGCTGCAAGATCACTCGACACGGCCGTCAACGGCGGCACGCCGAAGAACAGCACAAGCATCGGCGTCATCAACGCCCCTCCGCCCATGCCGGTCAAGCCGACGATGATGCCTACGGCGAAGGCCCCCAGAACCATCCCCCAGTCCATGGCGGCATTGTGGCATAGCATCCACCGCCTTGCCCACCCAAAAGATGATCAAACTCTCATCTGGCGGTGCGGTGGCCCCTTCTTGTAGGGTGAGCCTTCTGGGGGAGGACGCAACTGGGGAGTCGCGTCATACAGGTGGTGCGTGCACCGCCGGTACCGGGCGTCTGCGTACGCCCGGCCCCCCGCACCGATTGAGATCGGATGGGGGATGCATGGACGACAGCGCACTCGCGAGGATGCTCGCTGAGCACGCCGGGGCGGCACTGAAGGCGCTTCAGCGCTCGAGCGAGCCTGGATTGCTCGGCACACGTGAATTGAAGGATCTCGGCGACCGCACCAGCCAAGACCTGTTGGCGGCCGCCCTCGCCGAGCATCGACCGGCTGACGCGATTCTGTCCGAGGAGGCCAAGGACGACCCGGCACGACACACAGCCGAACGCGTCTGGATCATCGATCCGCTCGACGGGACCCGCGAATTCTCGGAAGGGCGAGAGGACTGGGCAGTCCATGTCGCTCTGTGGTCGGCGGGCGACCTCATCGCCGGCGCGGTCGCACTACCGGGCCTCGGCATCACGCTCGGCGCCGACGACCCGGTCCGCAGCTGGCCGACTCCCTACCCCGTACGCATCGCCGTCTCGCGCACGCGCCCGACGGCACTCGTCGTGGCCGTCGCACAAGAAATGGGTGCCGAACTCGTCCCGATGGGCTCGGCGGGGTTCAAAGCGTCGGCCGTCGTGCGCGGTGAGGTCGACGCATACCTGCACACCGGTGGCCAGTACGAGTGGGACTCTGCCGCGCCGGTCGCAGTGGCTCGGGCGGCGGGATTGTTCACGGCGCGGATCGACGGGTCTCCGTTGGAATACAACCGCGAGAACCCATATCTTCCGGATCTCATGATCTGCAACCCGTCACTCGCGGACGAGCTCCTCCGTCGAGTACGCGCCAACACAGTTGAGGGGGAATAATGGCGGAAACTGCTGACGACGTCGGCTACGGAATGACGCAACTCGATTACCTGGAGGCCGAGGCGATCTTCATCATTCGCGAGATCGTCGCCGAGAACGAGAGCCCCGGCATGCTGTTCTCGGGTGGCAAGGACTCGATCGTCATGCTGCATCTCGCGACCAAGGCGTTTGCCCCGGCATCTCTGCCGTTCCCGGTCGTGCACATCGATACGGGTCACAACTTCGACGAGGTGCTCGAGTACCGCGATCGACGCGTCGCCGAACTCGGCGCCCGACTCATCGTCGGGTCCGTGCAGGCCGCGATCGATGCGGGCCTCGTGCGCGAGGAACCGAACGGCTCTCGCAACCGCATCCAGACGCCGGTCCTGCTGAAGACTGCAGAAGACCACGGGCTGTCAGCCCTGATGGGCGGCGCCCGCCGGGACGAAGAGAAGGCCCGCGCGAAGGAGCGGGTGTTCTCATTCCGCGACGACTTCGGGCAGTGGGATCCGAAGAACCAGCGACCGGAACTGTGGTCGCTGTACAACGGGCGCATCCACCAGGGCGAGAGTATCCGCTGCTTCCCGTTGTCGAACTGGACCGAGCTGGACATCTGGGAGTACATCGCCCGGGAGGGCATCGAAGTGCCCTCCATCTATTACGCGGCCGAACGTGAGGTCTTCCTCCGCGGCGGCATGTACTTCGCCGTGAATCAGCACTGCACGCCGCGAGACGGCGAGGAGGTGTTCACCGAGACGGTGCGCTACCGAACCGTCGGCGATGCGACGCTGACCGCGGCTGTCCTGTCCGACGCGCGCACCGCCGAGGAGGTCATCGCCGAGGTCGCCGCGACCCGTGTGACCGAACGCGGCGCCACTCGCGGCGACGACAAGGTGAGCGAGGCCGCCATGGAGGATCGGAAGAAGGAGGGGTACTTCTGATGGACATCATGAGATTCGCGACCGCGGGGTCGGTCGACGACGGCAAGAGCACGCTCATCGGGCGTCTGCTGTACGACTCCAAGTCGATCTTCTCCGACCAGCTCGATGCCGTTGAGCGCGCGAGTCAGCAGCGCGGCGACGCCTACACGGACCTCGCCCTGCTGACCGACGGGCTGCGCGCCGAACGCGAGCAGGGGATCACGATCGACGTCGCGTACCGGTACTTCTCGACACCGCTGCGAAAGTTCATCATCGCCGACACCCCTGGGCACATCCAGTACACCCGCAACATGGTGACCGGCGCCTCGACCGCAGACCTTGCGATCATCCTCATCGATGCGCGCAAGGGCCTGGTCGAGCAGAGCAGACGGCACGCGACCATCGTGTCGCTGTTGCGCGTACCGCACGTCGTCCTGGCGATCAACAAGATGGACCTCGTCGACTGGTCGCAGGACGTCTACGAAGAGATCAGCGGCGCGTTCCGCGACTTCGCGGCGCGCCTCGATTTCGCCGATGTCACGGCCATCCCGATCTCGGCACTCACCGGCGACAACGTCGTCAGTCGCTCGGAGCACATGGACTGGTACGAGGGACCAGCGTTGCTCCATCACCTCGAGCACGTCTACATCGCGAGCGACCGCAACCTCGTCGATGTCAGGTTCCCGGTGCAGTACGTCATCCGCCCCCAGAACGGCCGCGGCGACTACCGAGGCTTCGCCGGACAGTTGGTCAGCGGCGTGGTGCGCCCTGGTGACGAGGTGATCGCTCTGCCGAGTGGGCTCCCCACCCGGGTCCGAACCGTCAGCACGGCAGACGGCGAACTGCAGGCCGCGTACCCACCGATGTCGGTGACGATCCAACTGGAGGATGAGGTCGACATCTCGCGCGGTGACATGATCTGCCGCCCCAACAATCAGCCCGAGATCACTCAGGACATCGACGCGATGATCTGCTGGATGGACCCCGAACCGATGCGCGTGGGCGCCAAGTATGTGATCAAGCACACGACGCGGACCGTACGCGCGCTTGTGAAGCACGTGCAGTACGAACTCGACATCAACAGTCTGCATCGTTCGCAATCGCCGACCGAGCTCGGGCTGAACGCGATCGGTCGCGTCAATCTGCGCACGACATTGCCGCTGCTATCCGACCCGTATCGCCGCAACAGGCAGACCGGATCGTTCATCGTCATCGACGAGGCGACCAATCGCACCGTGGGGGCCGGCTTCATCACAGAGAATTGATCGCTGCCGCCGGGAGCCGATGAGGGCCTTCCACAGTCCTCGCACATCCCCAGCCTGCTCATCGGCGAGCGCGGGTAAGGTGAGACGACCCGGCCCGCCCGAAGACTCGCGAGCAGCACATGGACCTGTCCATCATCGTCCCGACCTTCAACGAAGGTCCGAACGTCGATGAGCTGTTGCGCCGCATCGGCGAGACGCTGGGCGATCGCCGCTTCGAGGTGATCTTCGTCGATGACTCGACCGATGACACCCCGGAACGTGTGCTGGCGGCGGCCGAGCGCTCCCCCTTTCCGGTGCGGCTGCTCCACCGTGAGTCGGCGACAGCGGGGCTCGGCGGCGCGGTCGTGGAGGGGTTCCACCTGGCCGCCGCACGGTGGTGCCTCGTGATGGACGGCGATCTGCAGCATCCGCCCGAAGACATCCCCCGCATGCTCGAACGCGCCGAGGCAGGTGACGTCGACATCGTCGTGGCCTCACGGTATGCATCCGGCGGTGATTCGAAGGGATTGGCCGATGCGACGCGCACGACGGTCTCCCGCGCGTCGACCCTGCTCACGAAGTCGATGTTCCCCCGCAAGCTGTCGGGGTGCTCCGACCCGATGACGGGCTTCTTCCTCGTCGATCGGGAGGCGGTCGACCTCGAGGCGCTGCGTCCTCGCGGGTTCAAGATCCTGCTCGAGATCCTGGCGCGCCGCCAGTTGCGCATCGGTGAGGTGCCCTTCTCGTTCGCGCAGCGGTTCGCGGGCCAGTCGAAGGCGAGCTTCACGCAGGGCGTGCGCTTCTTGACGCAGTTGGCGATGCTGCGGTTCGGGCGCATGTCGGCCTTCGCGCTCGTGGGCGGCGCCGGGGCGATCGCGAATCTCGTGATCATGTGGGGGCTGATTCGGCTCGGCCTCGACTACGTGCCGGCGGCGATCATCGCGAGCGAGGTCACGATCATCGGCAACTTCCTGCTGCTCGAATACCTCGTCTTCGCCGACATGCGTGCCGAGTCGGGCAGGGTGACGCACCGCTTCGTGAAGTCGTTCACCTTCAACAACCTCGAAGCCGTCGTGCGCATCCCGGTGATGTCGGTGCTGGTCGAAGGCGCGCACATCCCGAGCGTGCTGGCGGCCGGACTCACGCTGGTCGCCGCGTTCGTCGTGCGTTTCGTGTTCCACGCGCTCGTGGTCTACGCCCCCAAACGCGGCGCGGTCTCTGCGGCGACCGCCCGCAAGGAGCCTGCGGCCTCAGCGTCGTCGGGTCGACGTACGCTGGATGCATGACATCCCCCACCGAGACCATCACGATGTTCGGTGCCGACTGGTGCCGCGACTGCCGTCGCACGAAGGCGCAGCTCGACAGCCTGGGCGTGGCGTACACGTACGTCGATCTCGAGGCCGATCCCGCGGCCGCCGATGTGGCGCGTGACATCTCGGGACGCACGAACATCCCCGTCGTGGTCTACCCCGACGCGACGCATCACGTCGAACCGTCGAACGACGACGTCGCCGCCAAGCTGCGCGAACTCTCCCTCATCTGACGCCGCATCCGCTGCACGGGCCTTGCTCGGCGCGGCCCCCGCGGGCGGATAGCCTGGCCAGATGGGCAACGATGCACCGCCGCGCGAGCTGACGCGCGGCACGGTCGCGCGCTACGCGGTCGGCTCGATCGGCACGGGCGGGTTCGGCACCCTGCCGGGGCTCGTGCTGCTGTACTACCTGACGGACAACCTCGGTGTGACGGCTGCGCTGGCGGGCGTGATCATGACGGTCGCGAAGGTGTGGGATGTCGTGATCGACCCCGTCGTCGGTGCCCTGACCGACCGCGACCTCGCGCGTCACGGCACACGACGACGCCTCATGCTCGTCGGTGCGCTCACGATTCCGGTCTTCTTCGCGCTGACGTTCGCGGTGCCGCCCACGCTCGGACCGGTGGTCGGCGCGATCTGGGTGCTGATCGCGTTCCTGTTGACGGCGACCGCATTCAGCCTGTTCCAGGTGCCGTACATCGCGTTGCCGGCAGAGCTCGCGACCCGATACGACACCCGCACGACGCTGCTCACGTGGCGGGTGGTCGTGCTGACCTTCGCGATCCTGCTGTTCGGCGCAGGCGGGCCCGTGCTGCGCGGGATCACGGGCGATTCGACGAGCGGCTACCTGCTGATGGGGGTCGTCGCCGGCGTCGTGATCGGCGTCGGGATGCTGGTGTCGACCGGTGTCGCCGGGCGCACCGCCCGCACCCGTTCGGCGATGACGGCGGCGGCGACGAGCTCTGCCGAGTACGCCGAACTGGTGGCAGGCCAGGTGTCGGGCCGCCCCGAGCACAACGCAGCGCGCGATGCGTCGACGTCGGGCGGCGGCATCCGCGACAATTTCCGTTCGGCGTGGGAGGCACTCACACGCAGCCAGCCGTTCCGCGCACTGCTGGCGACGTTTGTGCTGCAGGCGCTCGCGACCGGCCTCATGCTCGCGGGCGCGCAATACCTCGCGACGTGGATCATGCGGTCGGAGGATGCGGTGACGCTGCTGTTCGTCGCGCTCATCGCTCCGGCCCTGCTCGCGACGCCCGCGTGGGGCGGGTTGGCCCGGCGCATCGGCAAGGAGGCGGCGTTCGTGATGGCGAGCGCGCTGTTCGCCGTCGCCGCGACGAGCATCGTGCTCGCGCTGTGGGCTCCGGGCGACTGGATCTACATCCCGGTCGCGTTCGCAGGAATCGCGTACGCCGGCATGCAGTCGCTGCCGATGGCGATGCTGCCAGACGTGATCGCCCACGATGCGAGGCGGTACGGCGCGGGCCGGGCGGGCGCGTTCGGCGGCGTGTGGACGGCGGGTGAGACGACCGGGTTCGCACTGGGTGCTGCGGTGCTGGTGCTCGTGCTGCAGTTCGCGGGCTACGTCTCGCGCACGGCGGGCGAGAGCGTCAGCCAGCCGGATGCCGCACTGTCGGCGATCGTGCTGAGCTTCAGCATCGCGCCCGCCGCACTGATCGCGTTGAGCCTGATTCCGCTCTCCCGCTACCGGCTGCGCCGCAGTGATATCGAGAGAGGGGACGTCGACCGACGTGACATCGACTGAGAAGACCTCCGTGCCTTCGACTGCTGACATCGAACCCACCCCGATCGCGCAGGGCCTCACCGAGGCCGACCGCGCCGTCGAGGCGGTGACCGCCGGCGCGCGCTCGTGGCCGCTGTTGACGCTACGGCAGCGGGTGACGCTGCTACGCCGCATCCGCGCCGCCGTCGTCGCGGCCGCCACGGACTGGGCCGACGTCGCCGCGACGTCGAAGGGCCTGGAGCCCGGGCATCCGCTGCGGGGCGAGGAGTGGCTGTCGGGACCGTATGCAGCGCTCACCGCGCTCGACGCGTACGCCGGCTCTCTCTCGCGGCTGGCGCGCGGCCAGAGCCCGGCGCACGATATCGGGGCGCGTGCGGCGCCGGGTGGCCGGATCGCACTGTCGACGTCACCGTTGGATGCCGCGGACGCGCTGCTGCTGTCGGGCTACTCGACCGAGGTGTGGCTGCAGCCCGGTGTCACCGAGTCGCAGGCCCGTGAGCGCGCTGGGCTGGCGCAGCGGACGCCTCGCGACGGCGGCGGGGTCGGCCTCGTGCTCGGTGCCGGCAACATCACGTCGATCCCGTTCCTCGACGTGCTCTACGAACTGCTCGCCTTCAACCGGGTCGTCGTGCTCAAGGTCAACCCCACGCAGGACGCGATGGTGCCCGTGTTCGAGCGCGCGCTGGCCCCGCTCATCGAGCCCGGCTACCTGCGCATCGTCCGCGGCGACGGCGCGGTCGGCGCGTATCTCACGCGGCATCCCGGCATGGACCATGTGCACATCACCGGGTCGGACGCGACGTTCCGCGCGATCGTATGGGGCCCCGGCGGCACCCCGGGCGAGGGCGACCCGAAGCTGACCGTGCCGATCTCGGCAGAGCTCGGCGGCGTCTCGCCGATCATCGTCGTGCCCGGCATCTGGTCGACCGCCGACCTGCGCTATCAGGCCGAGCACGTCGTGACGATGCGTCTGCAGAACAGCGGGCACAACTGCATCGCCGGGCAGGTCGTGCTGCTGAGCGAGGACTGGCCGCAGCGCGACGCGTTCTTGCGCGAACTGCGCGCCGCGTACGCCCGCGCCCCGCGGCGATCGGTCTGGTATCCGCACGCCGACGCGAAGCTCGACGCGGCGCGCGAGGCCTACCCTGACGCGACGTGGAGCCCCGACGGCCGCCGCGCGCTCATCGAGACGACCCCGGATGCGGCCGAGGCGCTGCAGAGCACCGAGTACTTCTCCCCCGTGCTGGGCGTCGTCACGCTCCGCGGGCTCGGGCAGGAGTTCGTCGACACCGCCGTCGCGCACGCCAACGAGCACCTGCACGGCACGCTCGGTGCGAACCTGCTCATCGACCCGGTGACGCAAGCGGCCCTCGGCGACGGGTTCGAACGGGCGATCGCAGACCTGCGCTACGGCACGGTCGCCGTCAACGCGTGGACGGCGTTCGGCTTCCTCACCCCCACCGCGACGTGGGGCGCCTACCCTGGCGGCACGCTCGCCGACGCGCCCAGCGGACTCGGCATCGTGCACAACGCGCTGCTGCTCGACGACGTCGAACGCACCGTCGTCCGCGGCCCGTTCCGGCCCTTCCCCCGCGCACTGCGCACCGTGTTCGAACGGCGCGACCTCGGTCTGCTGTCGGTGCTGCCGAAGCCACCGTGGTTCGTCACGTCGCGCACCGGCGCCGCCGTCAGCGAAGGATTCACGCGGTTCCGCATGGACGGCAACATCCCGCGCCTGCTCGTCACGCTCGTGAAGGCGTTCGGGGCGTGAGCGCCGGCGAACGGCTGGATGCCGACTACATCGTCGTCGGCGCCGGATCTGCGGGCGCCGCGCTGGCGGCGCGGCTCAGCGAGGACCCGACCGTGCAGGTGCTGCTGCTGGAGGCCGGCCCCGTCGACCGCGCCATCGAACTGCACGTGCCCGCCGCGTTCTCGAAGCTGTTCCGCGGCCCGCACGACTGGTCGTACGACACCGTGCCGCAGCCGCATCTGAACGGCCGCACCGTGTACTGGCCGCGCGGCAAGACGCTCGGCGGATCCTCCTCGCTGAACGCGATGATGTGGATCCGCGGCTTCGCCGCCGACTACGACGAATGGGCGGATGCCGCCGGCTCCGACTGGTCGTGGGATGCCCTGCAGCCGTACTTCCACCGCGTCGAGGCGACCGAGTCGACGACCGACCCCTCGCAGGGCACCGACGGGGCGCAGGCGGTCACGGTGCAGCGCGACCCGCGGCCGCACACGGCGGCATTCCTCGACGCCGCCCGCGAACTCGGGCATCCCGTCACCGCCGCCAACGCCCCGAGGGGGCAGGGCTTCTCGCAGACGATGGTGACCCAGTCCCGCGGCGCCCGCGCCTCGACGGCGGACGCGTACCTGCGGCCGGCGCGGCGGCGCCCGAACCTGACGGTCATCACCGACGCGCTCGTGCGCCGGGTCACGTTCGACGCCGACAAACGCGCCACCGGCGTGTACGTCGAGATCGACGGCATCCCCCGCCACGCGACGGCCAGGCGCGAGGTCGTGCTCAGCGGCGGCGCGATCAACACCCCGCAGTTGCTCATGCTGAGCGGCATCGGGGCTGCCGACCACCTGCGCGAGGTCGGCGTCGACGTGCTCGTCGATGCTTCCGAGGTGGGTGAGAACCTGCAGGACCACCTCGTCGCAGGCCTCGCGCCGGCCGCCGAGGGCGGCACCCTGTTCGGCGCCGAGTCGCCCCGGCAGCTCATGGACTACCTGACGCGCAAGCGCGGCATGCTGACGTCGAACGTCGCCGAGGCGTACGGGTTCGTGCGCACGTCAGCGGCCGAGGATGCCGGGGTTCCCGAGGGATTGCCCGACATCGAGATCATCTTCGCCCCGGCGCCGTACGTCGGCGAGGGGCTCGTACCGCTGCCGGCCGAAGGCATCACGGTCGGTGCGATTCTGCTGCGGCCGCACAGCCGCGGCAGCATCCGGCTGGCATCGGCCGACCCGACGCAGCATCCGCTCATCGACCCGCGGTACCTGTCCGACCCGCGCGACGTCGCGGCGATGACGGCGGGCCTCGGCGAATGCGAACGGCTCATCGCGACCGACGCCCTCAGTGCGGTGACCACGGGCGGTTGGGTGCAGCCCGAAGGCGGCGAGCGGATGAGCGCCGAGGAGCGGATCGAAGCGTCACTGCGGCAGTACTCGCACACGCTGTACCACCCGGTCGGCACGGCCCGGATGGGCGCGGATGCGGCATCCGTCGTCGATCCGGAACTGCGCGTGCGGGGTGTGCACGGACTGCGGGTGGCCGACGCGTCGGTCATCCCGACGATCATCCGGGGACACACCAATGCCCCCGCGATCGTCATCGGCGAGGTCGCCGCCGACCTGCTGCGCCGCTGACGTCGCCGAGTTCGTGGCAGTCGTTGTCGCCGGACTCAGCTGCGAGCGACAAGTACTGCCCCGAACTCGTGCCGGTCGAGGGTCAGCGACCGCGGCGTCCGGCGCCGTTCTGACGGACGACCGAGCCGACCATCAGCTTGCCGCCGTCGTGCGAGGCGCGACGGCCCTTCGTGCGCGGGTTGCCGGCCGGTGCCTGCTGCGCGGGACGCGCGTGCTGACGCTCGGTCGCCGCGGCATGCGTCGCCGACTGCCCGCGACCGCCCTGACCGCGGCTTGCCTGGCCCTGGCCGCGGCCGGCGCCCTGCGCGGCCTGGCCGGCGTTCTGGCCGCCCTGGCCGCCACGACCGCGGCGACGTCTGCCACCGCCCTGGCCGTTCTGCCCACCGGCGGGCTGGCCGCCGCGGGCATCGCGCGCGGCGCGCTTGCGCTGTGCGTTGGCGCCCTGGCTGCGGCCGGGCTGCTGCTGCTCCTTCGGCGCGGGGGCGACGAAGGGGGCGACCTCGCCGACGAGGTCGGTGACGGCTGCGCTGGATGCGTCGACCTTCTCGGGCGTGACGGTGATCGCCGCCTTGCGCAGCAGATCCTTCACGTCCTTCTCCTGACCGGGCAGCACGACCGTGACGACCGAACCGGCGGCGCCGGCGCGGGCGGTGCGGCCCGAGCGGTGCAGGTACGCCTTGTGCTCCATCGGCGGGTCGACGTGCACGACGAGCTCAACGTCGTCGACGTGCACACCGCGCGCGGCGACGTCGGTCGCAACGAGCACCTTCGCGGCACCCGACGAGAACGCGGCGAGGTTGCGGTCACGCTGCGGCTGCGACAGGTTGCCGTGCAGGTCGACGGCGGGAATGCCCTCGCCGGTGAGCTGCTTGGCGAGCTTCTTCGCGGCGTGCTTGGTGCGGGTGAAGAGGATGCGGCGGCCCATGCCGGAGGCGAGGGCCCGCACGACGTGCTTCTTGGCGTCGGTGTCGGCCAGGTGGAACACGTGGTGGGTCATCGCGTCGACAGGCGAGGTGGCCTCGTCGACCGAGTGCATGACCTCGTTCTGCAGGAACTTGCGCACCAGCTTGTCGACCCCGTTGTCGAGGGTCGCGCTGAACAGTAGGCGCTGCCCACCGCGCGGGGTCTTGTCGAGGATGCGGGTGACGACCGGCAAGAAGCCGAGGTCGGCCATGTGGTCGGCCTCGTCGATGACGGTCATCTCGACGGCATCCAGCTTGACGAAGCCCTGGCCCATGAGGTCTTCGAGACGGCCGGGGCACGCGACGACGATGTCGACGCCGCGCTGCAGCGCCTGCACCTGACGGTTCTGGCTGATGCCGCCGAAGATCGTCGTGGTCGTCAGGCCGTACGCGGCAGCGAGCGGCGCGAGGGTCGCGTCGATCTGGGTCGCGAGCTCACGCGTCGGGGCGAGGACAAGCCCGCGGATGCGGCTGCTACGGCCGTCGCCGAGGCGCGCGGCCATCGGGATCGAGAAGGCGAGGGTCTTGCCCGAGCCCGTGCGGCCGCGGCCGAGCACGTCGCGGCCGGCGAGCGTGTCGGGCAGGGTGTCGACCTGGATCGGGAAAGCAGTGGTCTTGCCGTCGGCGCGGAGCGCGTTCACGAGTGGGGCGGGCACGCCGAGCGCGCCGAAGGTGATGTCAGTCATGGAGAAGTCTCTGGGCACGCAGACGGTGCCCGGTCGGTGGCCTGCATGCGGATGCGCACACAGGTTCGCCGTACGAAGAATGTCAGCCGGCTTCAGGATCGGGGCCCTGGCGGCGAGGGAAGCGTTGAACGACGCCTCGGCGCACGGAATCGCGCACCGAACGACTGAGTCTATCAGTCGAGAGCGAACAGGTCGGTCGCGTCGCGCAGGGCGGCAGCGATGCCGGATTCGGCGGCGGAGTGCCCGGCGTCGTCGACGACGACGAACTCGGCCTCCGGCCACGCCCGGTGCAGGTCCCATGCGGTCATCATCGGGGTGCACACGTCGTAGCGTCCCTGCACAATGACCGCCGGGATGTGCCGGATGCGGGCGACGTCCTCGATCAGCTGCCCCTCCCGCATCCACCCGCCGTTGAGGAAGTAGTGGTTCTCGATGCGGGCGAACGCGAGCGCTGCGACCGGGTCGGTCATCGCCTCGACGAGTTCGGGGTCGGGGCGAAGGGTCACGGTCGAGGCCTCCCACCGTGTCCAGGCGAGCGCCGCCGCGCCGTGCACGGCGGGGTCTGGGTCACTGAGCCTGCGGTGGTACGCCTCGATGAGCCGCGACCGCTCGAGCACCGGGATCGGCGCGAGGTACTGCTCCCACAGGTCGGGGAACAGGGCCGACGCGCCGCCCTCGTAGAACCACTCCAATTCGTGGCGGCGCAGCGTGAAGATGCCGCGCAGCACCAACTCGCTGACCGCGTCGGGGTGGCACTGCGCGTAAGCGAGCGCGAGGGTACTGCCCCACGAACCGCCGAAGACCATCCACCGTTCGATGCCGAGGTTGCGCCGCAGCAGGTCGATGTCGGCGACCAGGTGCCACGTCGTGTTGTGGCGCAGGTCGGCATCCGGTTCGCTCACGTGGGGCGTCGACCGGCCGCAGCCACGCTGGTCGAGCAGGATGATGCGGTAGCGCTCGGGGTCGAAGAACCGCCGATGCCAGTCGGACGTGCCACCGCCGGGGCCGCCGTGCAGGAACACGACCGGCTTGCCCTCGGGGTTGCCGGACTGCTCCCAGTAGACCCGCTGCCCCTCACCCGCGACCAGGAAGCCGGTCTCGTACGGCTCGATGGGGGGATAGAGGATGTCGTCGAGGTGCGCCGTTCCCATCACGGCGTCCCGGCGAACGTGTCGCACGCGCCGACACCGTTCTGGTACCCGGTCGCGAACCAGCGCTGCCGCTGCTCGCTCGAGCCGTGCGTCCAGCTCTCGGGGTTCACCTGGCCGGACTGGGACTGGATGTTGTCGTCGCCGACGGTCGCGGCAGCCTCGAGCGCGTCACGGATCTGCGCCTCGGTGGGCTCCTTCAAATACGCTGTGCCGCTCGCGTCCTTCGATTTCGCGGCGTCCGCGACCCACGCACCCGCGAAGCAGTCAGCCTGCAGCTCGATGCGCACCCCGTTGCTCTCCGGGCCCGACCCGTTGTTGGGGTAGCGCTCCATGATGCCGGTGATCTGCTGGATGTGGTGCCCCCACTCGTGCGCGAGCACGTACAGCTGGGCGAGCGGCCCCGCCTCGTCACCGAACTGCTGACGCAGCACCTCGAAGAAGGTGGGGTCGATGTAGACGGCTTCCTCGGGCGGGCAGTAGAAGGGGCCGGTCGCATTGGATGCCGTGCCACAGGCGCTGGAGGTCGCGCCGTCGACGATGATCAGTTCGGGCGCACGGTAGCGGTCGAGCTGTGTGCCCCAGAAGTCGTCGAGCACGAGCTGCGCCGCCGCGAGACGGCATTCGTCGTTCGTGTTGGCGTCGGCACCGGTGTCGCAGTTCGCGATCACGGTCTCTTCTGCCTGCTGCCCACCGCCGAGACCGCCTCCGCCGAGGAGACCGCTGAGGTCGGCACCGGTGAACATCTGCAGCAGCAGGATGGCGATGCCGCCGAGCCCCGCAACCCCTGCGCCGCCGGCGATGAGGCCGCCGCGGCCGCGCTTGCGGGCGGTGCTGCCGCTGACGTCGGCATCCCTGTTGAACGTCATGGCCACACCGTACAGCCATTTCTCAGTGAAATGCGGCCCGCCACATCGACCGTGATCCATCCGTATCGGGTCTGGGATGATGGTCGGCGACGAAGGAGCCTCATGACCGACGAGCACCGCGCGCCCGCCGACTACGCCGAATCGATCGCGCTGCCGGTCGACCACGACGAACTGCCCGCCGAGGTCGCCGCCATCCTGCCCGGCCCCGACTGGTGGGCAGCCCGCCCGCAGGGCTCGCGACTGGTCGGACTCGTCGTGGCGCGCGACGACATGCCCAGCATCCTCGCCCAGCGCGACGCGCTCGCGGCGTTCGGCGTGCCCATCGCCGGCTTTCGCCACCCGGCCCCCGAGACGGGCGAGAGCTGGCAGGAACGCCTGACGCGCCTGTTCGGTCGGCTCACGGCCGGTGAAGTGCTCGTCGTCGCCGACAAGCACGCCCTCGGACGCGACGTCGACGAAGAGACCCGCACCCTCGCCGAGCTGGGTCGCCGTGGCGTCATCGTCAAGGTGCTGGGGCACGCCCGCGCCTGAGCACGGGCGGACGACGGTCAGCGCGCGGATTCGAGCAGTTCGGGGTCGTCGAGCATCGCCAGGTCGGCCCGGGTGATGAGCCGCGACGCGACGGCGTGCTCGACGAGGCGCACGCGACGGTTGGTCGCCGATGAGGTGACCCCGCCGCGCAGCCCCGGCACGCCCTGTCGGTCGAGCTTGTCGCATACGTTGTCGAGCTTGCGGTTGAACCGTGTGAGCGCCCACCCCAGGCGCTCCGCAGCACCCGCAGAGCTCGGCAGTTCGCTCATGCCGGTGCCCTCGCGACGCAGCACCGGCTCGGCGAGTGCCACGATGAGCAGCTTCTGGCTCACCGTCAGCGGCACCGCCCCGATCGTCGAATCGCCGTCGGCGTCGACTTCGGGCAGGGTCTCACGGAACGCGGGCTGCGCCGTCGTAATCGACAGCTCGTACGTCGTGGGCCCGGCACTGAAGACGACGGTGGTCGACGCGAACACGATCGGCAGCCGCGCCCCGGGCGCCAGTTGCGCCTGCACGCGGCCTTCGGTGTCGGTGACGGTCGCCGACAGGCGTGAGCCGATGTTGACGAGCCACCACATGCCGCCGGCCTCTTCGACCGACAGGAACAGCCTGTGGAGGAACCGGTTGTCGTCGAGTTCGAGGTCGCCCTCGCGGCCGATCAGGAATTGCTGCCCGGGCGAGACCGTGAAGTACTCGCCGGCGTACTCGATCGTGACCGTGCCGGTCTGCTCGGGTTCGACGCTGCTCATGGGGTGACGCACTCCTTCGCCGGGTCGCTGTAACGGCCCCCGTCTCGCACGACCTGCACCGCGATGCACACGCCACCCGCATCGACAGGCACCGTGACGGTCGCCTCTTCGGTGGTCTGCGAATCGCCCTGCGTGTCGAGTGTGTAGGGATACCAGACGTAGACGTCGCCGTCCTGCGGGTCGGGGTTCGTCCAGGTGAACGTCGCCTGCCCCGATGACACCGTGCCGGTCAGCTCACCCGGAGGTGCGATGAAGCCGCCGAGCGGGTCCTGCGGCTCGGGGGTGCCGGTGTCGGTCGGCTGCGGCTCGGGCGTGGGCCCGAACACGCTGAACAGCGCGACGACGATCACGATGAGCAGGATGCCGCCGCCCACCGCGAGCCCGATCCACAGGCCGCGCCGCGAACGCGGCGCTGCGGGCGCCGGGGCCGGCGCTTCCGCCGTCGGCGCGACGGGCCCCTGCGCGGGCGCTGCGGGCGCGTGCTGTGCGGTCGGCGCACTCGGGGGGATCGTCGCGGGGCCGCGGAGCACGGTGGCGTCGTCCTGGTCGGGCGTCGCGACCGGCGTCGCATGGCGAACGACGGTGTGGTCGGGCACCGATTCGACGACGGGCTCGAACTGCGGACGTTGGCGGGTGTTGCCGGCAGCGGGGTTGGTCTGCGGTTCGATGCTGACGATGCCGCGCACGCGCGTCAGTTCGTCGTCTTCGTCATCTTCGAGCTCTTCGGGCGGTGCGTCGTCGAGGATGTCAATGGGCGTGACCGAGTGGGCGAGTTCGATCTGCACCTTCTGCAGGGCGCGCGCGAAGGCGACTGCACTGTCGTAGCGGTCACCCGGGCGCTTCGACATGGCTCGATCGAGCACGACCTGCAACGACTCGGGCACGTCGGCGCGGTCGATGCGCTGCAGCGGCTGCGTCTCGATGCGCTCGATCAGTTCCGCGCCGCCGTTACGCCCGCCGGGCACCTCGAACGGCGACCGCCCCGCGAGCAGCGTGTAGACCGTGGCGCCGAGCGCCCAGACGTCGGAGCGCACGCCCGACTCGGGGACGTCGGCGAACGACTCGGGCGGCGACCACGGGATCGACATGCCCGACGAGTCGGCTTCTGCACCGGTCTCGGTGGCGATGCCGAAGTCGGTCAGGGCAGGACGGTTGTACTCGGTGACGAGGATGTTGGCGGGCTTGATGTCGCGGTGCAGGATGCCGGCACGGTGCGCGGTCTCGACGGCAGCCGCCACCTGTACGCCGACCCGCAGCGCCTCGGCGACCGAGAACGCCGAGGCCCGAGAGCGCACCTGCAGGTTGGGGCGGGGGCAGTACTCCATGACGAGGTACGGCCGGCCGTCGCCCGAGACACCGGCCTGGTAGATGGTGACGATCGCGGGATGCGTCGACAGCAGTGCCATGACGTTCGCCTCGGCGGCGAATTGCTCGGCGGAGCCTCCTGCCATGCGGTCGGGCAGGAGCACCTTGACCGCGACGCGTCGCCGCGGCATCTGCTGCTGGTACAGATACACATCGGCGAAGCCGCCGGACCCCAGCACCTCGACGAACGTGAAGCCCGGAAGTTGGGGCGGCGGCGCCGGTTGACGCTTACTGTTCACGGAAGATCCTCGAACGTCACCGTGACACCGTCGCCGATGTCGAGCACGTCGCCGCTGACGACCATGGTCGCCTCGCCCGGATGCAGCCGGACGGGCTCCTGCCCACCACGCAGCAGCACGCTGCCGTTCGTGGTGTTGAGGTCGGTCACGAGCACGTGTTCACCCTCGCTGCGGATTTCGACGTGACTGCGCGAGATGTCCTGCTGCGGGCTGTCGACGGCCACGAGCACGGGCAAATCCGCGCCCGACGTACGTGTCGACTTGGGGCGGCGCCCGATGACGACGGTGCGCTCCAGTTCGACGACTCGACCGGTCGACAGTGTGATGCGCCCTCTCGAGGGTTGGCGGGGCGGCACGTTGTCGGTCGAGTGGTAGTCGGCCTCCCGCGCCTTGAGTGCGCGCAGGTCGGCGACCGCAATCGTCTCTCCGTCGTGGTCGCCAAGTGATTCGGGCGCCGGCGGCGGCGGGACGGGCGGCGCCGGGCGGGCGATCGTCTCGCCCCACAGGATGTCGTCCTCCGACGGCGCCGCGGTCAGCCAGGTGTCGGCGGGCACCTCCGCTGCGGACGCTTCGAGCTCCGCAGTCGGCGCGACTTCCACGTCGGTTTCGTCGTCGGCTCCGAGATCCGGCACCGGCTCGGGCGCGGGCTCCGGCTCAGACTCGGGTTCCGGTTCCGGTTCCGGCGCGGACTCGGGCTCGGCGGGCACGTGCGTCATCCCGAACTCGACGGGAGCGGCGGCGACCGACGTCGAAACCGCACCCGCATCCCCCGCGGTCACCGTCAGCGCAGATGCCACGACAACACCCGCCGTCAGCGGCAGGGTCGCAGCCGCATCGAGGTCGCCGTCGAGTTCCAGCGTCACTCGCGCGGCACCCGGCAGGAACCGTTCGGTCCAGGTCGACACGCCCTCGCCCGAGACCGCTTCAGCGGCATCCGTTCCCTCGACGACCAGCTCGAGCGGGCCGCGCACTGCAACGCGGATGCCGCCGCCCTCGACCGACACGAGCGCGAACGACGGCAGCACCGTCAACGATGTGCCGAACGCACCGGTGAGCGCATCGAGCAGCGCACCCAGACCACCGGATCCGAGGCGGGTGAACACCGCCTCAGCGGTGAGCGGGCTCACGTCGGGCGACAGCACAGCGACGCTGTCGCCCGCGACGACCGCGCGCCAGCGATCGGTCGCCGGCGACGGCACATACCTGACCTCGACCATCAGCGTTCCCCCCTTGTTCCCGACCGCGGACGCGTGTCCTCGTCGAGATCAGCTCTGCGACCACCTGCCGGAGCGGTGTCGAAGACATCTTCCTCGCCGCCGACGCCGATGGCGTCGAGGACGATCGCGGTGATGTTGTCACGTCCGCCGCGCACGAGCGCCTCGTGCACGAGACGAGTCGCCGCACCCTGCGGATCGTGCTCGTCGGCGAGGATCTCGGCGAGCCGCGCTGCGTCGAGCTCACCCGAGAGCCCGTCGGAGCAGACGAGGATGCGGTCGCCGCGCTCGGCCGGCACCATCCAGTAGTCGGCTTCGCCGTCGCTGCCGGCGCCGATGGCGCGCGTGATCTCGTTGCGGCGACGATCAGCGGCAGCAGAGACCCCGTCGAGCGCGCCCGCGTCGATGAGCTCCTGCACGACGGAGTGGTCGACGCTGATCTGTTCGAGCACACCGCGCGCGAATCGGTACGTGCGCGAATCGCCGACGTTGATCGTGAGCCAGTAGCCGACGCCGCCGACCTCGCTGACGGCGACGCCGGTCAGCGTCGTGCCGGCCGCACGTGCACCGCTCGCGATCGCGCCGACACGGACCCGGGCACGGCGCAGAGCGGCGCGCATGTCGTCGATGCCGATGCTGTCGCGGCCCACGAGTGCTGCGAACTCCTCCACGACGGCCGCGCTGGCCCGATCGCCGGCATCGTGTCCGCCCATGCCGTCGGCCACGAGGAACAGCGGCGCGCTGGCCAACAGAGAGTCCTCGTTGACGGTGCGCCGCCGACCCTCGTGGGTCGCGGTGCCGCAGGCGACGTCGATGGGCTTCATCGAGCGACCTCCAGCGTCACGTGACGGTCGCCGAACTCGAGGATGTCACCGGCCCGCACGCTCGTGCGCTCGCCGGGAGCCGCCTTGCGTCGGTCATCACCGCGGCGCAGGAGCACCCCGTTCGTCGAATGGCGGTCGATGACGAACAATCCGTCGTCATCGGACCCGATCTCGAAGTGGGTCTTCGACAGCGAAAGCGTCTCGTCACGGACCGCCACGACGTTCGCGCCCGCCTCCGACGAGGGGTTGCGTCCGAAGATCGTCCGGCCGTAGAGCGCCTGGCGGCTGCCGTCATCCCACACCACGGCGGCGATCGCCTTCGGGCCGCCCTGCGTCAGCCGGGCCTCGTCGACGGGCACCGCGTCGGGGCCCATCGTCTCGGGTGTCGGCGCGGCGGGGCGGCGAGGCGGCGGACCGGTGATGCCGGGAACGAACGCGATGACACCTTCGGCGGGAGTGGGCGCCACCTGCGGCTGCACCGGCGCGGGCGCCACGGGCGAGGATGCCGGTGCAGGGTGACCCGATCCGAGCATCGTCGCCTCGACGTCGCTCGGAAGCGCGTGCTCGGCGGTCGGCGCGGCCTGCTCGGAGATGACAGTGTGCTCGAGATCCTCGGGCAGGGCATGAACGGGCGGGGGCGGCGGCGATGCGGACGCGATCGGCGGGACCGTGGCGAACGGCACAGGCTCATGACCCACGCGGATGTCGGTCATGACCGCCCCGGTCGCCAAGTCGTGCCAGCCTCGGTGCCACGGCGATCGGTCGAACAGCGGCGAGAAGACACCGACGATGATCGCGGACCCGAAGCCCCAGATGAGGTTGCGACCGAGCGCGCGCCCGAACCCAAGCGGCTGATCGTCGGCGAGCACAGCGAGCCGCAGGCTCATGATGCGCATGCCGATCGACCCGTCGCCGCCCTGCATGACCGAGTACACGCCGAACCACATCAGTGCCAGCAAGTTGGTGATCAGCACAGCTGCGATCACCGGGAAGCCGCCCTGCGTGCTGATGGCGATGCCGATCAGAATCCCGCCGATGGCACCGACGAGCGCACCGCCGATGGCGCCGTCGATGACGTAGGCGATGACCCGCCGCAGCAGTTCGGCGGGAACTCTCGCGCCGCTCATTTCACTCCTCCACGTCGGAACGACCGCAGGCTCAGGCGCGCGCGCAGGCGCTTCCAGACCGTCGCCGATCCCTTCATCCCCCCGACGATATCGTCCACCTCACGCCAGAATGCGTCGACGTCTTCGCTCGTGGGCTCGCCGGGGCCGTAGACATCGGCATCCGCACGCCCCGCGAGGGCGACCACGCGAGGCCCTTCGAAGCTCTCGCCCACGACCGCCGCGCTCTCAGCACGTGTGGCGCCCGCGACGATGGGAGTCCTGAAGTCGATCGCGTTGTCGACCAACTCGTCCCAGCCGCCCGAGATGCGGTCGGCGCTGCGCTCCGCACGGCGCCGCTTGAGTCGGCGGCTCGCCTTGATCGCACCGACGACCAGGAAGGGCGTGATGATGAGGGCGATGATGCCGAGCCCGAGTCCACCCACGAGCAGCACGGGACCGAGCCAATCGAGATTGGCCTCTTCCTCTTCTTCCTGCTCGCGCTCTTCGGCGATCGTCGGCGGAAGCTCGGCCGGCTCCTGAGCGGGCGGCGGCGGCTGCAGCACCTGCGGCTTCGGGTTCGCGCGCGGCTTGGTGTTCTGCTCGCTCGGCTCGTTGTCCTCGTCGGGTGTCGGGTCGAACGGCACCCAGCCGTGACCGGTGAAGGCGATCTCGACCCACGCGTGCAGGTTGTCGCCGGTCGCTGTGAAGGTGCCCGTGACTTCGTCGTCCTCTGCGGGGTGCCACCCCATCACGACGCGCGCCGGCATGCCGAGTTGCCCCGCGACGAGCGCCATCGCGACTGCATACTGCTCGTCGTCGCCGATCATCTGATCGCCCGTGAAGAGCTGGTTGATGCGCGCCGAGCCGTGCCCGGACGGCGAGAGCACGTCGCCTTCGAGCCCGTGGCTGAAGTAGCCGTCGGTGTTGAACCACGCCTCCAGCGCCCGTGCGCGCTCGATCGGGGTCTCGGCCTCTTCGATGGCGGCCGAAGCATCTTCGACGATGCCCTCGGGCACGCCGCGCTGGGCGGGCATCTTCAACGGTGCGAACCGCACGTCGGCGAGCGTCTCATCACTCGGGACGCGACTGAAGACGGTGTCGATCGTGTACGCGTCGCCGCGCGCGACGCCGGCTGTGGTCACTGCGGTGCCGGTCGCGTCGTTGTAGTGCGCGGAGCGTCGCAGTTCTTCGGCACGGGCGCCGGCGAAGTCGAACTCGCGCACAGCGCCCGCGTCGGGCAGCCACACGCCTTCGAGCGCTTCGATCTCGAACTGCAGCTGCGCCTCGGTACCGACCGCTTCGGGCGACATGTTCGAACGGATCGCCGTGAAGGCGCTCGATGAGCCGGCACCGTCGTCGGCGACGTTGTAGACGACACCGTTGTAGGCATCCATCGTCGCGAGCCGGATGCGTTCGTCTTCGGGCAGGCCCGTCACCGTGAACAGCGACTCCTCCTTGAAGTCGCGCACGTAGGCACGGAACGACTGGAGCGGGCTCGCGTACTGGTGGACGTCGAACGGCGGAATGATGAAGTCGCGCAGCACGTACCGTTGCGTCGGCGGGCTTGCGACCGCCGCGGTGGCGATGCCGGCACCGGCAGCGATGACCAGCACCGCGGCACCGGCGATCAACCGACGCGAACGGGCGGCACGCTTGGCACCGGAGGGTGCGTCGGCGGATTCGACGCGGACGGCGCCGCGCGCCGGGTCCCACGCCTGCCGCAGCGACAGCCACACCACCGACACGACACCGAAGACGACGCCCTGCACGAGCGGCGCCGCCGGCTGTGCGACGCCGAACAGGATCTGCACACCCAGGTAGACGGCCGCAGGAATGAGGCTCCACGCCGCCGGAGTGACGCGCATCGCGAGCGAACCGGTGAGCACCGCGGCGACGAGCGTCATCAGGAACGGCACGATGAGGTGGCCGTCGTACACGGCCACCGGGGGCACGGTCGTCAGCAGCTGCTTCCACGACGTCACGGTGCCGACCGCCAGCTGCCGCCACGTCTCCAGCGTCGGGATGACACCGAAGATCGCCGTGTGCGGCAGCGCCAGCGCACCGCCGAACAGGAAATACGCGCCGGCGGTGAGACCGGTGAGGATCAGCACGCCGAAGCGTCGCCACAGCCCCACCCATGCGATGCCCAAGCCCAGCGCGAGCCCACCGAGCGCAGCGACCAGGTACATCGGACTGTCGAACGTCGGCCCGAAGCCGACGACGCCGACCATCAGCAGCAGGGTGACGGCGACCAGATCGAGGGTGACGCGACGGTTCACGAGAGCACCTTCCGCACCGCACGGGGAAGCTGGTCGAGTGCACCCAGGGCTACCACGTCGGCATCACCGATGCGGCGCAGTTCGGGCGCCTCGATACGGTCGGCGACGATCGCGAGCACCCGCACCCCATAGGGCAGCCGAGAGCACGCGAGCCGCAACCGCGCGCTGTCGACCCGGCTGCCGGTGACGAGCACGACGACAGCAGCCTGCGGCGAGTGGGCAGCCAGCGCGCCGGCGAGTTCGACGATGCCGCCTTCGCGTGGACGCGAATGCTCGAGCGCCGACAGTTCGTCGAGGAACCGGCGACCCGACTGCGCCCGCAGCGCACCCTTCTGCACGCGAGCATCGAGCACCCGCGAGTCGCGGAGCGCCCGCAGACCCACGGAGCCCGCGACCGAGATGGCGAGTTCGAACTCGTCGGCGGTGCGGTACTCATCGGGGTGGGTCGACAGGCCGACGACGAAATGCGAACGTCGCGTCTGTTCGTACTGTCGCACCATGACGTCGCCGACGCGCGCCGTCGACTTCCAGTGCACGTGGCGCAGGTCGTCGCCGGGCTGGTACTCACGCAACGCATGGAACGACACGTCGTCTCGCTCGAGCTGCTGCACCGGCAGCCCCTCGAGATCGCGCAGGTGACCGAGCGAGAGCCCCTCGAGATTCGTCGTGCGTGGATGCACATACAGGTCGACGGCCTGTCGCCGGTCGTGCGTGCGCTCGAAGAGTCCGAGTGGGTCACCGCGCAGCACGCTCACCGGGCCGACCGCGAGCACGCCGCGGTGCGTGGTCGGGATCGCGAACAGTTCTTCATGGCTCGCCCCAGCGGCCAGTCGTGGAATCTGGAAGATGCCGCGACCGGCACCGACCGGCAGAACCACTTCGGACGGCAGAATCGCCCGCGAGGTGGCGTTCGTCAGGGTCAGGGCCCCCACGGCCCGTTCGCCGACGACGACGTGGCTGCGCGTGAGGTCGAGGTCGACGTCGTACGAGGTACGCCCGAACAGGAACACGAGGCACAGCAGCAGCACGGCCGTGATGACCGCGGCGGCGATCATCGCCTCCTGCCAGCCGAGCCAGAACGTGACGACCCACAGCACGACCGCGACCGCGATCACCACCCACGCGACGGGGCGGATGACCGCCGCGATGTCGCGGATGCGCGTCGTGATCTTCGGGCCCCACACCTCGACCCACTCGCGCACGCGATCCCAGCGGTGATCGGTCGACGTGGCCGGCTCCGCGGATGCTCCGGACTCGGCGGACTCGTCCACCTCGGCATCCGACGCGACGACAGCCGCCTCGGCCTCGCCGGCGCGCGCAGCGGCAGCCCGACGCGAAGCTCGCGTGGACTGCTCGGCGTCGCGCGTCGCGGTCATCAGGCCGTGGCCCGCGACAGCGGCGCCTCGACGTCGGCGAGGGCGCGCTGGATGACGGTGTCAGCCGAGATGCCCGAGAACTCGGCCTCGGGGTCGAGCACGAGACGGTGTGTCCACACAGGCGCCGCCAGCAGCTTGATGTCGTCGGGCACGACGTAGTGACGACCCTGCGAGGCGGCGTGCACCTTGGCGATGCGGATCATCGAGATGGCACCGCGCACCGAGACGCCCAGCCGGGTGGCTTCGGCGTCGCGCGTGGCCTCGACGAGCTGCGCGGCGTAGCGTGCGACAGCGGGGTCGACGTGCACGGTGGCGGCCAGGTCCGCCATGTCTGCGACCGCACCGGTCGTGATGACCGGGCTGAGCTTGGCCGACGGGTTGCGGTCGACCGTGCCGACGAGGATGCGCTCGGCGACGGCGAGCGACGGGTAGCCGATCGACGTCTTGATCATGAAGCGGTCCAGCTGCGCCTCGGGCAGCTTATAGGTACCGGCCTGCTCGATCGGGTTCTGGGTCGCGAGCACGAGGAACGGGCGACCCACCTCGTGCGCGACACCGTCGACCGTGACGCGGGACTCTTCCATGACCTCCAGCAGCGCCGACTGCGTCTTCGGCGAAGCACGGTTGATCTCGTCGGCCAGCACGATCGAGGCGAAGACGGGGCCGCGGTGGAACTCGAACTTGTGGTTCTGCTGGTCGTAGATCGTGACACCGGTCACGTCGGAGGGCAGCAGGTCGGGCGTGAACTGGATGCGGGTGCTCGTGCCCTGCACGCTGGCCGCGATCGCCTTCGCGAGGCTCGTCTTGCCCGTGCCGGGTGCGTCCTCCAGCAGCACGTGGCCTTCAGCAAGCATCGCCGACAGCACGAGGCCGACGACGTCGCGCTTGCCCATGAGGGCGATGTCGACGTTGTCGACGAGCTTGGTGAACGTGTCGCGGAACCAGGCCGCCTGCTCGGGGGTCATGCTCATGCCGGAGTGTCCTTCGTGTGGGGGTGGAGGGATGCGGGGGTCACCAATTGACGCCGGAGGTGTCGCCCCAGCCGATGATCTTCGCGTAGACGTTGCCGTAGCCGCCGTAGTAGCAGCCGAGGCGCGTCGAGCCGTTGGCGGGGAGGTTGAAGCTGTCGTTCGTCGTGTCGAATCGGCGACCGTCGACGTAGCAGTCGACCTGGTACCGGCCGGCGGGGAAGTTGCTCGTGTTCACCACGACGTACCGGCACCGGCTGCTACCGCATCCGGGTTGGCCCTGCGCCGAAGTCGAACTCTTCGACGCAGACGCGGATGCCCGCGGCGGTTCGTCTTGGGTGCGCGCGGAGTCCTGCGCCGTCGTGGTCTGGCCCGCGGCGGTGCTGCGCACGTAGATCGTCTTGCTCGTGCTGTAGCCGACGTCAACCGTCTCCGAACCGCTCTCGCTGCCGTTCCGGCCCACGACCCGCCAGCCCTGACCGTTCTCGGTGCGGATCTCGGTCGTGACATCGCGGCCATTGCGCGCCGGCGCCGACCACGAGAACGTGATCTTCGTGCCGCTGGCGGTGGCCTTCGCCGTCGGGTTGCCGATCGCGCCGTACGGGCGGACCTGGTTCGACTCCGCCGAGGGCTGGCCCTGCTCGGACGCGCCGTCGACGGTCGCGATCGCGCGGATGCGAACGCTGTAGGCGCCGTTGTTGTTGACGAGCCCGTTGCCGATCACGCCCTGACCGTTGCCGCCCGAGACCCAGTCGCCGCGCCAGCCTCCGCCGTTGACGGAGTACTGGTAGCTGATCTGGCCTGCCGCGGCGCCGTTGGCGGAACCGGGCGTCCACGACACGGTGACGCGGTTGTCTCCCGGCTGGGCCGAGACGTTCGTCGGCGCGCCCGGCTGACCGAAGGACTGTCGCGGCGCGGACTGCGCGCTCCACTGCCCCCAGCCGGCCTTGTTCTGCGCCCGCACCTGGAAGGTGTAGCTGGTGGTCGAGTTGTCGACCGTGACGGCCTGGCTCGTCTGGCCGGCCGCGACGGCGACGGTACGCACGACGGACCCACCCTGCAGCACGTTCAACTGGTACCCGGCGATCGCGTCACCGTTGTTCGCAGGCTGGTTCCACGTGACCCGCATCTGGTTCTGGGTGCCGACCGAGTCGATGCGCTCGGTGGTCGGCGCCGCGGGTGCGTCGGGCTGACGTGCGGGGATCTCGCCGGCAGACCAGGCGCTCCAGCCGGACGGCTCGGGCGCGCGGTTGTGGGCACGCACGCGCACCTTGTACGACGTGCCGTTCTGCAGGCCGTCCCACGTGATGGTGTTGCCGGGGACGCCCGTCTTCTGCGACACACCGGATGCCGGCGCGGGCGAGATCTCGAGCGTGAAGGTCTCGACGGGCGAGCCCTCGGTCGGCGGCGTCGTCCACGCGACCTTCAGCGCCTGATCGGCGAAGGCGAGCGTCGGCGGTGCCGGGGTCTCGGGGCGCTGATCGGGGCGCGCCGTCTCCGACGGGATCGACGGCTCCGACTCGCCGACACGGTTGGTCGCCGTGACCGTGAAGTTGTACTCCACGTTGTTGGTCAGGCCCGTGATGGTGCAGGTCGTCGAGGCGCAGTCCTGCGTGACGGCGCCCGACGTCGAGCGCACGGTGTAGCCCGTGATCGGCGTGCCGTTGTCGATCGGCGGTGTCCACGACAGCACGACGGTGCGGCTCTGCACGCTCGAGACGGTCGGCTTGCCGGGCGCGTCGGGGCGACCCTGCACCGTGATGCGGATGCGACCGTCGACGGCGCGGTCGACGTCTTCGGTGGCGTCGAGCACGCGGTAGCGGACCACGACGGTGCCGACGAAGTCGGCGCCGCTGGTGACCTCGACGCTGTCGCCGTTGATCACGGGAACTGCGTCACCGGTCTCGGTCGCGACCTCGACGACCTTCAGCGGGGTGTCGGGGAACGGGTTCACGTCGTTGCGCAGCACGGGGATGCTGAGCGTCTCGCCCTGGTCGGCCTCTTCGATGATGTCGTCGTTGGCGCTGGCGAGTTCACGTGTGGAAGCGGTCACCGTCACGGTGATCGGCGCCTGCACGGCCGCCGCCTCGCCGTCGGTGACGCTCACCATGATCGATGCGGTCGTGCCCTTCGGCGTGTTCGTGTCGGCACTGACCGAGAGCACCGTGCCGTCGACCGACGCGCTCGTGCCGTCCGGCACGCCGCCTTCGAGCGTGAAGCTCAAGGTGTCGTCGGGGTCGGGGTCGTTCGCGAGTTCGGCGAGGTTGAGCGTCGAGGCGTCTTCACCGGGCGCGACGTTCATGCTCGCGCCGACCATCTCGGGAGCGACGTTGTCGGGCGGCAGCACCGTGATCGGGATCGTCAGCGTCGCCTTGCGGCCCTTCGGGTCATCCGGCCCGGTGCCGTCGGTCACTTCGAACGTCAGCGCGTCCTGACCGAAGTAGCGGTCGGCGGACGTGTAGACGAGCGTGTGCTGATCCTGCACGAGGCTGGCGCCGTTGCTGTGGGCGGCGGTCACCTTCGCCGCCTCGGTGACGACGACGTCCTTGCCGCCAGCCGCCTGCACGTAGTCGGCGAGGGGCAGTTCGATCGTCTCGCCGCTCTTGACCTCGACGGCCGTCGTTGCGTCGATCAGGCTCGGCGGAAGGTCATCGACCGCGGGAACGTGCAAGAACGCAGTGGCGGTCTGGTCGTCGGCATCGGTGATCGTGTAGGTGATGAGTTGGCGTTCGTCGGTGAGCGTCACGCGAACCGTGCCGTCGGCGGCGACCCGCGCGGTCTCGCCGCCTTCGCCGAGTTCCACCGACAGCTGTTCACGCGTGCCGTCGGGGTCGTCATCGTTCTCGAGCACGGCGATGTCGGCCGTGCCCTCTTCGCTGACGTCTTCGGGTCGCACGCGGTCGTCGCGCGCGATCGGGTCGAGCAGCGGCACCTCGGGGTCGACCGTGATCTGCACGCTCGTCGTGGAGGTCAGTCCCCTGGCGTCGGCGATCGTGTACTGCACCGAGGTCTGCATCGCGGCGCCGGGCGACGTGATGATCAGGTGCTTGCCCGACACCTTGGCGTCGAGGCCGGCGACATCCGGCACCTTGACGGCGTTCTCGGCGAACCCGAACAGCTCACCGTCGGGGTCGGAGTCGTTCTCGAGGACGGGCAGCGCCACCTCGCGGTCCGGTCGCATGACGACCGAGTCGCGCACGGCGTACGGTGCCTGGTTGACCGAGCCCGCGGGGGCGATGCCGACCTGGATCGTCGCCGTTCCCTCTTTGCCGAGACGGTCGCGCACGCGATACGTGAAGGTGTCGACGCCGACCGAGTCGTCGAACGCCGTGTATTCGAAGGAGTCGTCGTCCGTGGCCTCGATACGTCCCTTGCTCGGCGAGGACGCGAGCCCGATGAGTTCGACCGAGTCGCCGTCTTCGTCGATGCCGTCCAGCGGCACCGGAATCGGCACGGACGAGCCGCTCAGCGTGCGCGCCGTCAGATCGCGCGGACGGGGCGCAGCGTTGCCCTCGTCGTCGCGGGGCAGCACCTGGATCGTGACGTAGCCTGCGTCGCGTTGACCCGTGGAGTCGACGACCTCGTACGTGACGTAAGACGTGCCCGGCTCGTCGCTCGCGCGGAACCGGACGGTGTCTTCGGCGACGAACGCCTCACCGTCTTCAGGCTCGACGAGCGGCGGGATGAGCTCGCTCGAGACCGTGATCTTGTCGTTGTTCGGGTGGTAGTCGTTGTCGAGCACCGGAATGGTCACGACATCGCCTGCACGCACGACGGCCTCGTCGTCGTTGGCGACCGGCGGGCGCAGCCTCTCGGGCGCCGGCACCGGGATGACGACGATCTCGCCTTCGGCCGATTGGGTGCCGTTCGAGACGGTGTAGCCCACACGCACCTGGTCGGACAGGTTGCCGAGATCGCTGATGCGAATGGTCTCGTGGCCGAGCACAGCCGCCGCGACGCCCGACCCCGGCTCGGCGGTCACCGACTGCACGACGAGGATGCCGCCGCCCGGGTCGGTGTCGTTGGACAACACGTTGACCAGCACGTCATCGCCCGAGGGCAGCAGCGCGACGTCGCGGACGGCGATGGGCGGCAGGTCCTTCTCGGATTCAGGGAGCACATCGACGCGAACGATGCCCGCGACCGAGTTCGGGCCCGACGAGACGAGGTACTCGACGTAGTAGGTTCCGACGGCGTCGGCGGAGAACGAGAAGGTCTTGTCCGCGTAGTCCGGCACGATCTCGGTACCGTCGACCGGCTCGACGCGGGTGAGGCGGAGTGGTTCGCGACCCGTGCTCGTGTCGTTGACGAGGGGCGAGACGGTGACGCTGCGTCCGGCGCGGGTGACGACGTGGTCGGCATTGGTGACCGGCACCGTCGTGCCGAGCGGGCGCACTTCGTAGCGGGCGACACCGCTGCCGCCCTCGTCGCCGTCCGAGACGACGACGGGCACGTCGATCCGACCCTGCGTGCCACCGATCGCCCGGAAGGTGATCTGCCCGTCCGAGGTGAAGTCGGCCTCATCGCCGCCTTCGGTCGTGACGCTCTGCAGGAAGATGTCGTCGCCGTCAGGATCGATCCAGTCGGGCAGCACGTTGTAGGAGGCGGTGCCACCGGCTTCGACCGTGACGGGCGTGGTGCGCTTCTGCACCGGGGGCGCATTGACCTCCCACCCGTGCACGCTGACGGTGACCTTCGCCTCGTCGGTGCCGGTGCGGCCGTCGTCGGCCTTGTAGCGGAACGTCATGGTGCCGGTCGCGTCTTCTGGCACGGTGATCTGCAGCGCCTGCCCGTTGTGGACCTGTTCGATCTCGCCGAAGGCCGGATCGCTCTCGAGCGTTGCGACAAGCACGTCGCCGTCGGCATCGGTGTCGTTCTCGAGCACGGGCAGCACGGTCGTGCGGCCCGGTCGCACACCGAACTTGTCGTCGTTGGCGATCGGGTCGGTGTTCTTCTCGGTGCGCTCGGGGAGGGTCGTCTCCACCGTCTCTTCGGTGGTCTCCTCCTCCTCCTCACCCTCGCCCTCGGGCGGGGTGAGGTCGTCCCAGTTGTCGACGCGCTGCATGGCGTCGCTCGCGAGCCACGCGGTGCCGCCGAAGATGTCGTTGAGGACGACGACGTCGCGGTTGACACGGAACTTCAGCTGCGCGGTCGCGGGCAGTCCCTCGATCTCCTGCACGACGTCGTCGGCTTCACCGGGGCAGTCGCGGATGAACCGGGCACTGCCCGACCATGCCGCGTAGGTGCAGCCGTCGACGAAGACCGGCGCTGCCGGCGTGCCCTCGGCGCCACCGGACTCGACGGTGTCGATCTCACCGTCGGCGTTGACGCGCAGCAGCGCGGTCGACGAGGCGGCGGCAAGCGTGTCGGAGGCTTCGGACGGCCGCTGCAGCACGAGGTCGGACGGCATCTCGATCGTCGTGCCGTCGGAGCCGAGAAGGGTGTCGGTCGCTGCGTCGAGCAGATAGCCGGTCTGCCCGACGGAGGTCATGGTCAGTTCAGAGGATTCCTTGAGCCCCTCCACCTCGCGTTCGGCCTTCTGCTCGATGACGCCCCCGCCGACCGGTGCGAGCGTCACGATCTTTCCCGACTCGCCCGACGCGGCGTACACGGTGCCGTCGGTGCCGACCGTCGCGACGGTGTTCTTGCCGAGGTCGGCGATGGGCTCCGAGCCCTGCTGCGCAATGCCGGCCAGTCCGCTGAACTCAGCGGCCCAGACGGGGCCCTTCGGCTCTGCCACGGCGACGGTGCCGCCGCCGAGGGTGACCTGCGACCCGGCGGGCAGTTCGGCGTTCTCGCTGAGCTGCACGCGCGCCGGGTCGATCGAGGTGGCGGTGGAGGCGACGGGGTCGACGACGAGGACGCGCGCGCCGTTCTGCTGCACGTCGTACTGGTTCGAGGAGGTGCGCAGACCGCCGTCGAGCACGCCCGACTCGTTGTTGAGGTGTCCGATCAGCAGCGAGGACTGCTTCGTGACCCAGACGCCGCCGTCGTGCAAGTCGACTTCGGTCGTCGGCTTGCCCTCGTAGGCGAAGGCCATCGCGCCGATGGCGACGACGGCAGCACTCACGACGCTGACGGATGCGACCGCGCGCGGACGCGCACGTAGCCACGCAAAGGCTCTCATTCCGGCACTGCTCCCCCCGGGCGACGACCCTGACAGCCTACGTGAGGGCCCGCGATCACGCGATTCGGACCGGTGGGGAGTACTCCCCATCCGTCGCGATCACTTTTCGCAGATCATGTGCGACTTTCGGTAGCGGCCGCGGGGCGGTGGTCGCTGGCTGTCACGGGGGTCGGCGCGGCGACGGCGCGGTGGCCGTAGGCGAGGCGACGGAGCAACCATTCGGCCGGTCCGCGGCGCCCCGCCCGCTCGAGCAGCACCGCCACGGCGACCGTCGCCAACCATGTGCCGACCGCGACCGCGACAAGGGCGAGCGGCGTGATGCGCTCGCCCACGCCGAATCCCCACGGCGACAGGAGCGGCGCCATGACGACGGACTGCAGGAGGTAGCTGGTCATCGACCGCTTGCCGACCGCCTGCAAGGCGAAGCCGACCGGGCCGGGGCGCCGCTGCATCCGGATCGCGAGCAGTCCGAACGCCGCGGCGTACCCGACACCGCACGCGACACCGGTCAGCGAGTGCACGCCCTGCAGCCCCCAGTCGAGCACGTCGTCGAGCGGCAGCACACCGACGAACTGCAGGGCGGTGAGGGCGCCGCCGATCCAGCCGATCGCGATGCCCGCCACCGCGAGCCGGCGGAGCGCCCGCACGTGGTCGGCCGGGCTGTCGAGCAGTCCGCGGCGCGCGGCGAGGATGCCGAGGATCACGGCGAGCGGCACCGTCATGAACAGCACCTGCCCGATCGTCATGGCCACCCACACACCGAGCCGCACGACCATCGACAGCCCGTAATCGTCGATGGCGAGCAGCGCGAACGGGTCGAAGCCGCCGGTCTCGAACATGGCTCTGTCGACGATGCCGCCATCGAGCAGGAACTGCAGCACGATCGCCGAGACGACGCTGAACACGGCGCCCATCGCGATGAGGCCGGCGAGGATCCACGCCGTGATCTTCAATGCCTTGTCGCTGCGGCCGAGCAGCGCGGCGACGATGATGAGACCCGTCAACCCGTATGCGCCGATGATGTCGCCGTACCAGAGCAGCAGGGCATGCAGGGCCCCGAATGCCAGCATCCACAGGTGCCGGCGCTGCAGCAGTCGGCGGGCCGATCGCTCGTCGATGCCCGACTGGTATTGACGTCGGTAGAGCTGCCAGATGCCGTAGCCGAACAGGAACGCGAACAGCGGATAGCTGCGCCCGTCGATCGCGATGATCGAGATGACCTGCCAGGCGAGGTCGAGTCCCTCGGCGTCCTTCGCGTGGCTGAGCGTGAACCCGCGGGTCACGTCGAACGCCAGCCATGGCGCGTTTGCAAGCGCGATCATCAGCAGCATGAGGCCGCGGGCGACGTCGGGCGCGATGGCGCGGGTGCTCGGTGCGGGAGGCTGCGCTGCAGTGGTCATGCCTTCAGCCTCGCCGACACCCGCGGCGGGCGCATCCCCCAGAAGTCGGAGATCGGGGTCGGGTGGGTGGCGCCTGCTGCGCAGCCCTCTGGCGTGGGCGGCCGCGTGCGCGGCGGGCGCCGTGGCGATCTCACTTGCGGAGGCGACGAGTTCTTCTTGTTCCTGCTGGCACTGCTGGCGGGGTGGGTGGGGTCGCGGCGGCACTGCCGCCTCTGTCGGGGGCCTGACGCGTTTCGTCTCGCTGCGCTCGCTCAACGACCGGGGCGGGCAGGTATCCGGTCGTTGAGCGAGGCCCGCAGGGCCGAGACGAAACGTACCGGACTCAGGCGCCGACGTAGGCGGCGAGGTGCTCGCCGGTGAGGGTCGTGCGCTGCGCGGCCAGGTCTGTCGGCGTGCCTTCGAACACGATCCGCCCGCCGTCGTGGCCGGCGCCGGGGCCGAGGTCGATGATCCAGTCGGCGTGGGCCATGACGGCCTGGTGGTGCTCGATCACGATGACGCTGTTACCGGCATCCACGAGTCGGTCGAGCATGCCGAGCATGTTGTCGACGTCGGCGAGGTGGAGCCCCGTGGTCGGCTCGTCGAGCACGTAGATCGCGCCCTTCTTCGCCATCGAGATCGCGAGCTTGAGGCGCTGCCGCTCACCGCCGGAGAGGGTGTTCAGGGCCTGGCCGAGCGTGATGTAGCCGAGGCCGACGTCGATCATGCGGTCGAGCGTCGTTGCCGCCGGGCCCTTCGTGAAGAAGTCCGCCGCCTCGGCCGCCGACATCGCCAGCACTTCTGCGATGTTCTTGCCGTCGAGTTCGTATTCGAGCACGGCGTCGCCGAAGCCGCTGCCCTCGCACAGTTCGCACAGGGTCTCGACCGACTGCGTGTAGCCGAGGTTCGTGATGATCACGCCGAGCCCCTTGCACGCGGGGCAGGCGCCTTCGGAGTTCGCACTGAACAGACCGGGCTTGACCCCGTTGGCCTTCGCGAACGCAGAGCGGATCGCGTCGAGGATGCCGGTGTAGGTGGCCGGGCTCGACCTACGCGACCCCTTGATGGGCGCCTGGTCGACGACGACCACATCAGCGAAGCCCGGCACGTTGCCGTGGATGAGCGACGACTTGCCCGACCCGGCGACGCCCGTGACGACCGTCAGCACGCCGAGGGGAATGTCGACATCGACGCCCTGCAGATTGTGCTGCGTGGCCCCGCGGATCTCGAGCGCACCGGTGGGGGTGCGCACGCTGCCTTTCAGCTGTGCGCGGTGGTCGAGGTGGCGACCGGTCAGGGTGTCGCTGGCGCGCAGGCCCGCGACGTCGCCGATGTACTGGATCTGTCCGCCGGCGCGGCCGGCGCCGGGACCGAGGTCGACGATGTTGTCGGCGATTTCGATGACTTCGGGCTTGTGCTCGACGACGAGCACTGTGTTGCCCTTGTCGCGCAACTGCTGCAGCAGCGCGTTCATGCGCTGGATGTCGTGCGGGTGCAGCCCCGCGGTCGGCTCGTCGAACACGTAGGTGATGTCGGTGAGGGCGGACCCCAGGTGCCGGATCATCTTGATGCGCTGCGCCTCGCCGCCCGACAGGGTGCCGGACGAGCGATCGAGCGACAGGTAGCCCAGTCCGATGCGCAGGAACGAGTCGACGGTCTGGCGCAGGCCCGCCATGAGCGGCGCGACGGACGGGTCGTCGATCGTCGCGAGCCAGGCGGCGAGATCGGTGATCTGCATCGCGGCGGCATCCGCGATGTTCACGTCGCCGATCTTCGACGAGCGGGCGCCCTCGTTCAGGCGCGTGCCGTCGCATTCCGGACACGGCATGAACTTGACGGCCCGGTCGACGAAGGCGCGGATGTGGGGCTGCAGCGCGTCGCGGTCCTTCTGCAGCATCGACTTGGTGACCTTGGGCACGAGACCCTCGTAGGTCATGTTGATGCCCGCGATCTTGACCTTCGTCTGCTCCTTGTAGAGGAAGTCGTGCAGCTCTTGCTCGGTGTAGTCGACGATGGGCTTGGCCGGGTCGACGAACCCCGATTCGGTGTAGCCCTTCACCATCCAGCCGTCGGCCGTGTAGCCGGGCACCTTGATCGCGCCGTCGGCGAGCGAGATCGAACGGTCGAGCAGTTCGTCGAGGTCGATGTCGCTGACCTGGCCGAGCCCCTCGCAGTTCGGGCACATGCCGCCGGTGATCTCGAACGAGCGCCGCTCCTTCTTGCCCTTGTCTTTGCCGACCTGCAGCGTGACGGCGCCCGCGCCCTTGACCGACGGCACGTTGAAGCTGAACGCCTGCGGCGACCCGACGTGCGGGGCGCCGATGCGGCTGAACAGCAGCCGCAGCATGGCGTGCACGTCGGTCGCGGTACCGACGGTGGAGCGCGCGTTGGAGCCCATCCGCTCCTGGTCGACGATGATCGCGGGGCTCACGTTCTCGAGCCCGTCGACCTCGGGTCGGCTGAGCTGGCCCATGAACTGCTGCACGAACGTGGGGTAGGTCTCGTTGATGAGCCGCTGCGACTCGTTGGCGATCGTGCCGAACACGAGCGACGACTTGCCCGAGCCGCTCACCCCGGTGAAGACGCTGAGGCGACGCTTGGGGATGTCGACCGAGACGTCTTTCAGGTTGTTCTCGCGCGCCCCGATCACCCGGATGACCTCGTGCGAATCGGCGATGTGCTCAGTCAAGGGATGTCCTCTCGGGTGGCGTCCGCCCGCCAGCATCCCACGACGTGGTCGTCGACCATGCCGCTGGACTGCATGAGGGCGTACATCGTGGTGGAGCCGACGAACCGGAACCCCGCCTTGCGCAGGGTCTTGCTCATGGCATCGGATGCCGGGGTCGTCGCGGGCACCTCGCTGAAGTCGCGCGGCCTCGGCTTCGGCGCGGGGGCGAACGACCACATGAGCGCGTCGAGTTCACCCGGCGCCATGTCGCGCACGAGGGCGGCGTTGCCGATCGTCGCGAGAATCTTCGCGCGGTTGCGGACGATGCCGGCATCCGTCATCAGCCGCTCGACGTCGGCCTCGTCGAACGCGGCGACGACGTCGGGGTCGAAGCCTGCGAACACCTCACGGAACCGCGGGCGCTTGCGCAGGATCGTGATCCACGACAGGCCAGCCTGGAACCCCTCGAGGCTCATCTTCTCGAGCAGTGCCCGATCGCCGTGCAGCGGGCGCCCCCACTCCTCGTCGTGGTAGCGGCGGTACTCGGCGTCATCCCCCACCCAGGCGCAGCGCTCCCGCCCGTCCGGGCCGGTTCGGGTGTCGGTCACGGCGTCAGCCTAAACCCCGCCTCCGACACCGCCGATCAGCCGACGGTGCGCCGGTAGAGCACTTCGGGGCGCCCGCGGGCGCCGAACCGGTGCGAGACGGTGACCGCGCCAGTCCGTGAGAGGTGGTCGAGGTAGCGGCGCACCGTCACGACCGCCGCGCCGGTGCGGCCTGCGACCTCGCGCGCACTGGCCGCGACGACGGGGTCGAGGGCGTCGACGATGAGCTGCATCGTGGCGGGCGACAGCCCTTTCGGCAGTGGCGCCTGGTCGTCCGATGTCTCGCCCGCGAGCGTCGAGCGCCCGGCGGCGAGCGCGTCGATCTCGCCCTGGCCGAGTGGCAGCCGCGCTTCACCGGCCGGGTCGACGCGGCGGGCCCGGTAGTCGGCGAGGCGCTGCAGGAACGCCTCCTTCGTGAAGGGCTTCGTCAGGTAGCCGACGACCTGCGCCGACAGCGCTTGGCGCACCGTGGTGGTGTCGCGGGCCGAGCTGATCACGAGCACGTCGACCGACCAGTCGCGTACGATGCGCAGCCGATGCAGCACTTCGATGCCGCTGAAGTCGGGCAGGTTCATGTCGAGCAGGACGAAGTCGACATCGGCGCGCGTGACGAGGTCGGCGGCGGTCGCACCGGTTCGTGCCGAACCGACCTGGACGAACCCGGGCGCATCGGCGAGGTACGCGGCGTGCAGGCGCTGCACGGCCGGGTCGTCGTCGACGATGACGGTGCGGATGTCGCCGCTCATGCGAGGTCTCCGACGCGCGCCGACGGCAGGTCCACCGTGAACCGCGCACCGCCGCCATCTGCCCGACCCACCTCGATCGTGCCGCCGCGACGGACGACGGTGCGGCGGACCAGGTCGAGGCCCACACCGTGTCCCTCGGCGTCGGTTTTCGTCGAGTAGCCGCGTTCGAACACGCGCGGCACATCGGATTCGGCGATCCCGTCGCCGTCGTCGTCGACGCGCAGGTGGATGCCGTCTCCCGCCGCCACGACCCGAACCTCCACGCGGTCGCGCGCCGCTTCGACCGCGTTGCGGGCGAGGTTCGAGAGCACGAGCAGTGCGTCGTCGTCGAACGAACCGGACTCCACCGTCGACGCCGGGTCGAGCACCAGCATCCCGCCTCGGGCGTGCAGCGGCTCGGCTGCAGACTCCAACACGGTGCGGACCACGGGGTCGTCGATGCCGCCGACGTCGGGACCGGCGGACGCCCCGGTCACCGGCACGATGCCGCCGATGTAGTCGAGTGCGTCGTCGTCGAATCCCTCGGCGATGAGGCCGCGGATGACGTGCAGCCGGGTGTGGAACTCGTGCGACTGATCGCGCAGCGCCGCCGAGACCCGGCGCTGCGCCTGCAACTCACGAGCCGCGTCTTCGAGGCGACGCACCCGCCGCCGGATGAACCAGGTCAGCACGCCGCTCAGCAGGCATCCCACGATCGCCGATCCCACGACCCAGGGCAGCAGCCCCCACATCGCGTCGCCGACGTCGGCGGCGAGCCTGCTCTCCAGAATGCCGACCGAGGCGCCCCCGACCACGTCGTCGTCGACGACGATCGGCACCTTCGCCCGAAGGGTCATGCCCACGGTGCCCTCCTCCGAGCCGATGGAGGTCTCACCGGCGAGGGTCGCTGTCGGGTCGGTGGAGACCCGCTTCCCGCGTTCGGCGGGAGTGGGGTGGGTGATGCGGATGCCGTCGTCATCGTGGATCACGACATAGTCGACGCCCGCGGATTCCTGGACGAGATCGGCCAGCGGCTGCAGCGACGCGGCCGCCTCCTCGACGGGGAGCCCCATCGCCTGCTGCACCTGCTCGAGCGCGGCCAGACTCGTCGCCACATCGAGCACCCGCTCCCGGGTCGCGTCGCGCAGGCTCCGCTCCTGCACGGCGACGGCGACCGCCGTCGTGGCGCCGACGCACACGAGCACGACGAGGCACTGCATCAGCAGGATCGTCAGCATCCTGCCGCGCATCGGGGAGTCCGCGACCTTCTCCGTGGCACACCTCCGCGTCGTGATCATCAATGAGCACAACCACCCGGTGGAGTGCCGGGTCGGCGCCGCATCGTCCAGTCTAGGTGCGCGTCCGATCCCCGGATGGGGCGCTGACCACACGCACAGCGCAGTGCAGAGGAGGAGCCCGTGCGCCAGAGGATCATCTCCACCGTCGTCGGTGTCGCCGCAGCGGCCCTGTTCGCCGTCGCCGCCGTCAGTGCGAGCACGGCCGGTTCGGCAGCGAGCCCGCGAACCAAACTCACCATCGTCGCCCCCGCCTCACCGGGCGGCGGCTGGGATACCTTCGCGCGAGAGAGCCAGCGCGTCATGCGCGACAACACGATCGCCGGCGGCATCCAGGTCGTCAACATCCCCGGCGCCTCGGGCACGATCGGCCTCGGGCAGCTCGCCGGCATGGGCGACCGCCACGACGTGATGATGGTGACCGGCGGCGTCATGCTCGGCGGCATCGTCGTCAACGGCTCGGCCGTGACCCTCGAGGACGTCACCCCGATCGCGCGACTGGCCGACGACTTCAACGTGCTCGTCGTGCCGGCCGACTCCCCCTACGAGACCCTCGACGACTTCGTCGCGGCCGTCGCCGAGAACCCGGGCGGCACCGCGATCGCGGGCGGCTCGCTGGGCGGCATCGACCACCTGCTGTCGGGCATGCTCGCCTCGGCCGCCGGCGTCGACCCGAGCGACGCGAACTACCTCGCCTATCCGGGCGGCGGCGAGGTCGTCACCTCCCTGCTGTCACACACGGCCGAAGCGGGCCTGTCGGGGTACAACGAGTTCCGCGACCAGATCGAGTCGGGCAACCTGCGCGCCCTCGCGATCTCGGCCGCCGAACCCGTCGACGGCATCGACGTGCCGACCTTCGTCGAGCAGGGCTACGACGTCGCGATGGCGAACTGGCGCGGCTACGTCGCCCCGCCCGGCATCAGCGACGAGGTGCGCGACGAACTGATCGCGATGGTCACCGAGATGCGTGAGACCTCCGACTGGCAAGAGACCCTCGCCCGCAACAGCTGGGTCGACAGCTTCATGACGGGTGCCGAACTCGATGCGTTCATCGGCACCGAGACCGAGAGGACCACGCAGATCATGACGGAGCTGGGACTGTGACCGGGCCGCAGACGACCGGCACGCTGCGGGTGCAGCGGATGCCGCGTTGGTACACCGGATACGGCGAGCTCGTCGTGACGGCGGCCGTGTTGACGCTCGCGATCGCGCTGACCGTCGGCACCGTCACGATGGCCGTGCCGGAGGGCACCGCGTTTCCCGGTCCGCAGTTCTTCCCGATCATCGTCACCGTGCTGCTGTACGGCGTCGGCATCGCGCACGGCATCACGGTCGTGCGGTCGCCGCGCCGGGCCCACGCCGCCGGCGAGCCGACCGAGATCTCGACCGACATGCTCGAAGACCTCGGCGACCTCGACGCGACCAGCGAGATCCGGGTGCTCACCCCGGAGCAGATCGCCGCAGCACGCGGTGACGGAGCGGATGCAGGGACGGATGTCGAGGCCACGCCCGCCGGCACCGACTGGCGCACGCTCGGCATCGCCGTCGCGGCACTTGCGGGCTTCATCGTGCTGCTGCCGATCCTTGGGTGGCTCATCAGCGCCGCCGCACTGTTCTGGGTGCTCGCCTGGAACTTCGGCAGCAAACGGCCGCTGTTCGACATCGCGGTCGCGGCGATCGTGGCATCCATCATCCAGCTGGCGTTCGGCGCGGGGCTCGGGCTCTCGCTGCCGGCCGGCATCCTCGAAGGAGCGTTCCCGTGGATCAGCTGACCCACCTGGCCGAGGGCTTCCAGGTCGCCTTCACCCTACAGAACCTGCTGTTCCTCGTCATCGGCGCCATCCTCGGCACCGCCGTCGGGGTGCTCCCCGGACTCGGCTCCGCGATGGCGGTGGCTCTGCTGCTGCCGGTGACGTTCAGCCTCGACCCGACCGGCGCGTTCATCATGTTCGCTTCGATCTACTTCGGCGGCCTGTTCGGCGACTCGACCGCCGGCATCCTGCTGAACACGCCCGGCAACTCGTCGGCGATCGCGACCACGTTCGAAGGGCACCGGCTCGCGAAGAACGGCATGGCGGCCAAAGCCCTCGGCACCGCCGCCATCGGGGCCTTCATCGGCGGGTTCATCGCGTGCGTGCTCGTCGTCTTCTTCGCGCCCGCGATCGTCGAACTGGCGAAGGTGTTCGGCCCCGCCGAGTACTTCGCGCTCGCCGTCTTCGCGTTCGTCGCGATCTCGGCCGTCGTCTCCGAATCGATCGTTCGCGGCCTCGTCGCCCTCGGGCTCGGCTTCGCGCTGGCGCTCGTCGGCATCGACGGCATGAGCGGCGCGGAACGGTTCACGATGGGCAGCCCGGTGCTGTTCGACGGCATCTCGATCATCGTCATCACCGTGGGACTGCTCGCGATCGGTGAGGTGCTGCACGTGTCAGGCCACATCCGTCGCGACGGCGGCGCCGGAAAGCTCATCGCCCCGAAGGGCTCGCCGTTCCTGAGCCTGCGGGAGTGGCGCACCGTCGGTCTCCCGTTCCTGCGCGGCACCGCGTTCGGCCTTCCGTTCGGCGCGATCCCCGTGGGCGGCTCGGAGGTGCCCACCTTCCTCGCCTACGGCACCGAGAAGCGGCTGGCCAGGCGCCGCAGCGACACCGAATTCGGCACGACCGGATCGCTGCGCGGTGTCGCCGCCCCGGAGGCAGCCGGCAACGCCACCGCAGGCTCGGCGATGGGCGCGCTGTTGGGCCTCGGCATCCCGACATCGGCGACCGCCGCGATGATGATCGCCGCGTTCCAGCAGTACGGCATGCAGCCCGGCCCCCTGCTGTTCGAGCGCAGCGGCGACCTCGTATGGCCGTTGCTGGCGAGCCTGTTCTTGGGGCTGATCATCCTGCTGATCATCAATCTGCCGTTCGCGGCGGTCTGGGCCAAGCTCCTGCTGATCCCCCGCCACTACCTGTACGCGACGATCACGGTGCTCGCCATGCTCGGCGTCTACGCGCTCGCCTCGCGCACCGTGGACCTGTGGATGGCGCTCGGCATCGGCGTGGTCGGCTTCGCGATGCGACGCTTCGACATTCCGCTCGCGCCGGTGCTGATCGCCGCGATCCTCGGTCCGCTCGCCGAGACCCAGCTGCGCCGAGCGCTCGCCGTGTCGGAGGGGGACCCCGGCATCCTCGTCGCGTCGCCGCTGACGATCGTCCTCTACGTCGTGCTCGCCGCAATCGTCGTCATCAGCGCAGTGCAGCACCTGCGCCACGCCCGCGCCGCCCGGGTGTGACCCGCGAACGTCGGGTCGGGACCCCGGGGCGCTTCCCCACGCGCCCCGGAGTGCTCTGTCACTTCTTCTTGAGCGACTTTTCCGAGACAGGGGCGCTGCCCGAGGCGGCGAGGTCGGCGTAGTACGCGCGGGCCTCGTCCTGGCGGGCCTGCTCGGCGCCCGACGCGATCGGTGCGCGCACATGCTCGGGCTCGAACCCGAAAGCGTCGACGAGGTCCTGCGCGTGCGGGCGCAGGCGCAGCGCGAGGCGGTCGATGTAGCGGCCGACCGACGCGGCACGCTGGGTCGACAGGCGCCCGTTGATGATGTGCCAGGCGAGGTGCTTCTCGATGATCGACAGCCCGAACAGGTCGCGCAGCCACGTGAGCACCTGGCGGGTGCCCTCGTCCTCGATCTTGTTGACAGCGTCGGTGAACGCCTCCCACTGCAGCAGCTCGCCGTGCGCGCGAGCGGCCTCGATGAGCTCCGCCTGCACTGCGTTGAACATCGCGGCCGCCTCGGCCTGCGACGCCTTCGCCGCCGGGCGCAGGCGGGTGGCGATGTCGGAGATCATCTGCTCGACACGATCGGTGAGCAGCTCATGCTGCTGCTCGGCGCGAAGCCCCAGCTCGACCGAACGCGCGGTCGAACCGAAGTCGGCGACGGCCTGACCGAACCGGCGCAGCCCGGCACCGTGGAAGACCTTGCCAGCCGTCTGGCCGACCGCGTACTTCGCCAGTGCCGCAGCGTCGGCGCCCTTGAACTGCTTCGCGTAATCCGACAGCAGACGCTTGCCCACCAGCTGCAGCAGGATGTTGTTGTCGCCCTCGAAGGTGACGTACACGTCGAGGTCCTGGTGGAGGCCCACCATGCGGTTCTCGGCGAGGAAGCCCGAACCGCCGCACGCCTCGCGGCAGTCCTGAATCGTGTCGAGCGCGTTCCACGTCGACAGCGGCTTCAGCGCTGCGGCGAGGGTCTCGAGGTCTTCGCGCTCTTCGGGGGTGTCGGCGGTGCCGCCGAAGACGCCGTCGAACTTGCGCAGCAGCTCGTCGTGGGAGAAGTACTGGGCGTACGTCTGGGCGATGCGGGGCAGCAGGCGCCGCTGGTGCTTGCCGTAGTCGAGCAGCACCACCTCTTCGGTGCCGGCGCCCGAGTCGAACTGACGGCGCTGGTTCGCGTACGTGACGGCGATGTACTCAGCGAGCGCGGCACCGACGGTCGCGGCGCCGTCGAGCGAGACACGTCCCTGCACGAGCGCGCCGAGCATCGTGAAGAAGCGACGGCCGGGGCTCGGGATCTCGCTCGAGTACGACCCGTCGGCGGCGACCTCGCCGTAGCGGTTGAGCAGGTTGAACCGGGGGATGCGCACCTGGTCGAAGTGCAGACGCCCGTTGTCGATGCCGTTCAGGCCACCCTTGACCCCGTCATCCTCACCGCCGACACCGGGCAGGAAGGCGCCCTCGTCGTCGCGGAGCGGCACGAAGAAGCAGTGCACGCCGTAGTTGACGCCACCCGTGATCAGCTGTGCGAACACCGTCGCCGCCTTGCCGTGCAGGGCTGCGTTGCCGAGGTAGTCCTTCCAGGCGCCGCGGAACGGCGTGTGGATCACGAACTCCTCGGTGGCAGGGTCATAGGTCGCCGTCGTGCCGATCGCGGCGACGTCGGAACCGTGTCCCGTCTCGGTCATCGCGAACGCGCCGGGCAGCTCCATGTTCATCACGTCACGCAGCCAGGCGTCGTGGTGCTGCTTCGTGCCGAGCTGGTGGATGGCGGAGCCGAACAGCCCCCACTGCACACCGCCCTTGATCTGCAGACTCGGGTCGGCCAAGACGAGCTCTTCGAAACCGGCGAGGTTCGACCCGTTGCTGCCCTTGCCGCCGTACTCGACGGGGTAGGCGCGGCCCGAGGCACCGTGGTCGACGAGCAGCTTGAGCTGGCCGAGCACGCGCTCGCGGTGCTCGGGCATGGGTTGGCCCTCGATGCGCCAGAACGCGGAATCCTTGATCATTTCGCGCGCTTCGCGGCGCGTCTCGGCCCAGGTGCCGAACAGCAGGTCGGTGACGGCCGCGACGTCGATGCGCGGCTCATGCGCCTCGGCGGCGGAGTGCGCGGTGGTGGGGGCGCCACCGGCGGGCGTGCGCTTGCTGGTCGCGGGCTTGTTGGGGCGGACGACTGTGTCGGTCATGGCCTCACCTTTCGGTGCCGATGCATACATGGGAAGTCGACTCTGACCGTAGGACTTCCACAACTGTGCATCAACCTTGTTGGGTGGTCTACACAATCCGCGTCGGGGGCGACGCCGCGGACGGTTGTGACCTCCCGACATCGCGGCGCTCACCCGGCCGCGCGAGCGTCAGAACAGCCCGACGATGCGGCCCTCGGCATCCACGTCGATCGAGGCCGCCGCGGGCGTCGCGGGCAACCCCGGCATGGTCATGATGCCGCCGCACACCATGATCACGAACCCGGCGCCGGCAGCCAGACGCACCTCGCGGATATCGACGCTGTGCCCCGTCGGCGCCCCGCGCAGATTCGCGTCGGTCGAGAACGAGTACTGCGTCTTCGCGACGCACACCGGCAGCGTGCCGTAGCCATCGTCCTGCAGTCGACGGATCTGAGCGCGCACCGCGGAGGATGCCGTGATCTCGCCGGCGCCGTAGATCCGGGTCGCGATGGCGGTCATCTTGTCCCACAGCGACGCATCATCGGGGTAGGTGAACCGCAGCGTGCTCGGTTCGGCGCACAGCTCCACGACCACCCGCGCGAGGGCTTCGGCGCCGGCACCGCCCTCGGCGAAGTGGCGCGCGACGACCGCCTCCACGCCCTCGGCGCGGGCGGCCTCTTCGACGGCGGCAAGTTCTGCAGGGGTGTCTTCGGCGCGGTGGTTGATGGCGACGACGGCGGGCAGTCCGAACACATCGCGCACCGTCGACAGATGGCGGCGAAGGTTCACGGCGCCGCGGCGCACGGCATCCACGTCTTCGGTTGCGAGGTCGGCGACCTCCACCCCGCCGTGGTATTTCAGCGCCCGGACCGTCGCGACGATGACGGCCGCTGCGGGGCGCAGCCCCGACGTGCGGCAGAGGATGTCGACGAACTTCTCAGCCCCGAGGTCCGCACCGAACCCGGCCTCGGTCACGACGTAGTCGGCGAGCTTCAGCGCCGACTGCGTCGCGAGCACCGAATTGCACCCGTGGGCGATGTTCGCGAACGGCCCCCCATGCACGAACGCGGGCGTGTGCTCGAGGGTCTGCACGAGGTTCGGCGCGAGCGCGTCGCGCAGGATCGCGGTCATCGCACCGTGCGCGTCGAGGTCGCGGGCGCGCACTGGCGTGCGGTCGTGCCTGTAGGCGACGACGATCTCGCCGAGACGCTGTTTGAGGTCGGCGATGCTCGTCGCGAGACAGAAGATCGCCATCACCTCGGAGGCGACGACGATGTCAAAACCGGCCTCGCGCGGGTACCCGTTGCCGGTCCCGCCGAGCCCGACGACGATGTCGCGCAGGGCGCGGTCGTTCACGTCGAGCACCCGCCGCCACGTGATGCGGCGAAGGTCGATACCGAGGGCATTGCCCTGGTGGATGTGGTTGTCGATGAGCGCGGCGAGCAGGTTCGTGGCGACCCCGATCGCCGAGAAGTCGCCCGTGAAGTGCAGGTTGATGTCTTCCATCGGCACGATCTGCGCGTAGCCGCCGCCGGTCGCGCCACCCTTCATGCCGAAGACGGGGCCGAGCGCGGGCTCGCGCAGGCAGATCATCGCCCGTTCGCCGATGCGGGTCAGCGCGTCGCCGAGCCCGACGGTCGTCGTGGTCTTGCCCTCACCTGCCGGCGTCGGCGAGACGGCGGTGACGAGCACGAGCTTGCCCTGGGCCTGTCCGGAGCGATCGGCGAGACCGGCGAGGTGGCCGAGCGACACCTTCGCCTTGTACCGCCCGTACTGCTCGACCGCGTCTTCGGGGATGCCGAGGGATTCGGCGATGCGGGTGATGGGCCGCAGCTCAGCGGCCTGGGCGATTTCGATGCTGCTCGCGGTCATGCGGGTGCCTCCTCGGACCTCGTCGTCCGCGGTCAGCCTACGGTCAGTCGGCGGCGATCACAGCGACCACGGCTTCGCCGTACGCCTCGCGCTTCTTCGCGCCGATGCCGGTGATGCCCTCGAGGTCGGCGGTCGTGCGGGGTCGATGCTCGGCGAGAGCGCGCAGCGTCGCGTCGCCGAAGACGATGTAGGCGGGCACGCCCTGCTCCTTCGCGACACCGGCGCGCCAGGTGCGCAGCGCCTCGAACAGGTCGCGGTCTCCGTCGGCCACCGCATCCGCCGCCGACGCCTTGCGTGCCCGCGACCCACCGCCGGTGCGACCGAGCACATCGCGACGCAACGGCACCGGCTCATCACCGCGTAGCACAGCGGCAGCCGGGTCGCCGAGCGCGAGCACGCCGTACTCGCCGCGGGCGACGAGGATGCCGCGGGCCAGCAGCTGCCGCACGACCGAGCGCCAGTCCTGCTCCGACAGGTCGGCGCCGAGGCCGTAGGTCGCGAGCTTGTCGTGGCCCTGCTGGCGGATGCGTTCGGTCGAGCCGCCGCGGAGGATGTCGATGAGGTGCCCGGCGCCGAACGCCTGGTTGCGCTCCCGCTGCAACCGGACGATTGTCGACAGCAGCTTCTGTGCGGGGACCAGGCCGTCCCACGTGTCGGGTTCGGTGAGGCACGTGTCGCAGTTGCCGCACGGGTCGGAGGATTGCCCGAAGTAGCCGAGCAGGTTCACGCGGCGGCACGAGACCGTCTCGCACAGGGCGAGCATCGCGTCGAGGTGCTGCCCCATGCGCATCTTGTAGGTGCGGTCGCCGGGACTCTGGTCGATGAGGCGCCGCTGCTGAACGACGTCGGCGAGACCGTACGCCATCCATGCGACGGCCGGTTCGCCGTCGCGGCCGGCACGACCGGTCTCTTGGTAGTACCCCTCGACCGATTTCGGCAGGTCGATGTGCGCGACGAAGCGCACGTCGGGCTTGTCGATGCCCATGCCGAACGCGATCGTCGCGACCATGACGACACCCTCGTCGCGCAGGAACCGGGCCTGGTTCGCCGCGCGCACCTCGGCCGGGAGGCCCGCGTGGTACGGCAGCGCGTCGACGCCCTGCGTGCGCAGGTGCTCGGCCGTCTGCTCGACCGACTTGCGGCTGAGCGCGTAGACGATGCCAGATGCGCGTGAACCCGGTGGTTGAGTGCCGGGCCCCTGGCCCGGTGTATCGAAACCGCGGATGAACGCGAGCAGTTGGCGGCGCACCTCGGCCTTCGCCTCGATGCGGTACTGGATGTTGGGCCGGTCGAAGCTGGCGACGAAGTGCTTCGCGTCCGGCAGCCGCAGGCGCTCGGTGAGCTCCTTGTGGGTGGCGCGGGTCGCGGTGGCAGTGAGAGCCATGCGCGGAACACCCGGGAACCGCTCGTCGAGGTCACCGAGCGCGAGGTAGTCGGGACGGAAGTCGTGACCCCATTGCGACACGCAGTGCGCCTCGTCGATCGCGATGACACTGAGCGCCCCCCGCTGCAGCAGCGCCGTGGTCGCGGGCACGCTGAGACGCTCGGGGGCGACGTAGAGCAGGTCGAGGTCACCGGCGAGATATGCCTGCTCGACGCCGGCACGCTCCCCCGGGCTCTGCGTCGAGTTGAGGTAGGCGGCGCGCACACCATTGGCGGTGAGCGCATCGACCTGATCGTGCATGAGGGCGATCAGGGGCGAGACGACCAGCCCGGTGCCGGGTCGCACGAGTGCGGGCACCTGGTAGGTGATCGACTTGCCGCCGCCGGTGGGCATGAGCACGACGGCATCCCCACCGTCGATGACGTGGCGGACGATCTCGCCCTGGTCGCCGCGGAACGCGTCGTACCCGAAGACCTCTTTGAGCACGGCGACGGGGTCGGCGCCGACATGGTCGCGCGCGTCGAGCTGCAGCACGGCAGGAGCGATCGCTGCCGGACGCGGGGCTGATGCGGGCCGCTGCGCAGGCTGCCGCGGCGGGGTGGATGCCGGGGTGTCGCGTGTCGCCCGTGACAGCGCACCCGCGTATCCGTCATACTCCGGCGGTGGCGGGGCGTCGTGGTCGTCTGGCGGAACGAGGTCGTCGGGATTCCAGTCGAGGTCGGCGTACGGGTCATCGCTCCAGCCGCCTGCTCCACTCACCCGCCCAACGATAGCCCGGGCCGCCGACACCCGGTGCCGGTCATCCCCACGCGCTCACTCGGAGGCCGAGCGCGGAAGGCCGGTTGCGGGGTCGAAGAGGTCCTCGGCAGCGGCCCCCAGATCCACGCCCGAGAACGCAGCCTGGGCGTCGGTGATGGTTGCGCGGAGTCTCATCGCCCGCGCGTCGGTGGCCCCAGCATCCTTGGCGCCGCCGAGTTTCTCGGCCTCCGCTGTGACGCGGTCTGACTTCTCATCCATGGTGCGCTCATCCCCCGCCATCCATTGTGTGCTCAGCACCACTTCGACGCGAGGGTGCGGACGACATTCGCGTTGCGGTTCGTGCCCTCGTCGAGCAGCTTCGCGGCGCCGAGCGGATCGACCTGACCGTCCTGATAGCCGGGCAGCAACAGGGCGTGCACGGCGCGTCCGCGCACCAGCATCCGACCGACATCCGTGCGGGAGGTCGCTTCGACCTGCTTCGCGCGGGCCGCCGGCAGCGGCGCCTTCAAGAGGTAGACATAGTGCCGTGCGAGCCCCGGGTGCGCCTCGTCGAGCGCGTCGGATGCGGCGGCGAGATCGGCGAACTCCGACGCCGAGAACACGATCGTCGGCACATCGAACCCGCGGTCGGCGGCGAACGCCTGCTCGAGCCGCTCGGCGATGCGCTCGGTCGACCGCATCCGGGTGTCGAAGCGCACATTGCCGGTATTGAGGTGGGTCGCGACGTCTTCGAAGCCGGCATCCGTGACGACGCGCTGGATGTCGGCCTTCGGGAAGATGCGCTTGGACCCGAGGTTGATCGCGCGCAGGAACGCGAGGTGCGTGGCCATCGCCCCATCATGGCCCGTGCCGGCGACACCCGGCCAGGGTCGCCCGTGTCAGAGTCGCAGGACCTCGGTCACGGTGAGCACGGCAGTGCCGGCCTCGACGGATGCCGCGAGGTCCACGGTGCCGCGGATGCGCCAGTCGTGATGCCCCTCGGGGTCATCGAGCGTCTGCTCCACGAGCCAGCGCTCAGGCTCCTCGACGATCTGCACGAGCCGGGGCGAGCGGGCGGGGCCGCCGGTGAGCAGTTCGGCGTGCTCGTCGTAGTAGTCATCGAGCGCCGCCGGCCAGTCCACGTCGGGGTCGAGTTCGGTGAGCGCGTCGTCGTCCTGCAGCGCGGCGAGCTGCACCCGGCGGAACAGCTCGTTGCGCACGAGCACCGTGAACGCGCGGCGGTTCGCGATGACCGACGGGGGCGCGGGCGGCACGACGGGGGCATCCGGGTCGTCGGCGGGATTGGCGAGGGCCTCCCACTCGTCCATGAGGCTCGAATCGACCTGGCGGACGAGTTCACCCAGCCACTCGATGACATCCATCAGGTCGTCGGTGCGAGCGTCGGCCGGAACGGTCTGCCGGATCGCCCGGTACGCGTCACTGAGGTAGCGCAGCACCAGGCCCTCACTGCGGCCGAGTTGGTAGAACGACACGAACTCGCCGAACGACATCGCCCGTTCGAACATGTCGCGCACGACCGACTTGGGGTGCAGTTCGAAGTCGCGCACCCACGGCTGGCTCGACGCGAACACCTCAAAGGACTGCGCCAGCAGCTCATCGAGCGGCTTCGGGTAGGTGATCTCTTCGAGCAGCGCCATCCGCTCGTCGTACTCGATGCCGTCTCGCTTCATCGCCGCGACCGCCTCGCCGCGCGCCTTGTACTCCTGCTGCCCCAGGATCGCGCGCGGGTCGTCGAGCGTCGCCTCGATCACGCTCACGACGTCGAGCGCGTAGTGGCCGGTGCCGGTCGAGGTACGTGCCGAACTCCTGAGATTCGGCGTGGGATCGGCCGAATCCGGCTCCCCCGGGCCCACCGGCGTGGATTCTCCGGAGTTCGGCACGGGGAGGGTGTCCGACTCGGGATCGAGGAGGTCGAGGGCGGCGAGCGCGAACGGCGACAGCGGCTGGTTGAGGGCGAAGTTCGGCTGCAGATCGACGGTGAGGTGGATGCCGGCGTCATCCACCTCCACGATCTCGGCGGCGCGCAGGGTGCGGAAGATCGCGAGGGCGCGGCGGGCCAGCTCGTACCGGCGCGCGGGCGGCTCGTGGTTGTCGAACACGAGCGAACGGACCGCGCCGAACACGTCACCGCCTCGGCCGATGACGTTGATGAGCATCGCGGCCGTGAGCTGCAGCTGCGGCACGAGCGGTTCGGGCTGGGCGGCGACGAGCCGTTCGAACGACCCCTCGCCCCAGTTGACGATGCCGGTGGGCGCCTTCTTCCGAACGATCTTCTTGCGTTTGGCGGGGTCGTCGCCGGCCTTCGCGAGCGCGACGGCGTTCTCGATCTCCCACTCCGGCGCCATGACGGCGACGTTGCCGTACGTGTCGTAGCCGGCCCTGCCCGCACGCCCCGCGATCTGGTGGAACTCACGGGCGGTGAGCTGCCGCATCCGGGTGCCGTCGTACTTGCTGAGCGCCGTGATCAGCACCGTGCGGATGGGTACGTTGATGCCGACGCCGAGCGTGTCGGTCCCGCAGATCACCCGCAGCAGGCCACGCTGGGCGAGGGTTTCGACGAGGCGCCGGTAGCGGGGCAGCATGCCAGCGTGGTGGATGCCGATGCCCGCCCGCACGAGCCGCGACAGCGTCTTGCCGAATGCCGTGGTGAACCGGAATCCGCCGATCGCCTCGGCGATGGCATCGCGCTGGGCCCGGTCGGCGACCTTGACGCTGGAGAGTGCCTGGGCGCGCTCGACGGCGGCGGCCTGCGAGAAGTGGACGATGTAGACGGGGGTCTCGTGCTCTTCGAGCAGCGATGCGACGACATCGTGCACCGGGCGGCGTTCGTAGGAAAAGTGCAGCGGCACAGGGCGTTCGACGCCGGTGACGAGCGCCGTGGCGCGGCCGGTGCGGCGGGTGAGGTCATCGGCGATGTCGGTGACGTCGCCGAGGGTCGCCGACATCAGCAGGAACTGTGCCCGGGGCAGGGTGAGCAGCGGTACCTGCCACGCCCAGCCGCGCTCGGGGTCGCCGTAGTAGTGGAACTCGTCCATCACGACCTGATCGACTGGGCCCACGCGCCCGGAGGCTCCGGGCGGCGCGGTAGCGACGCCTGGAGGGGGCGTGGGGACGGCATCCGCTCCTTGGCGGAGGGCGAGGTTCGCGAGGATCTCTGCCGTGCAGCACACGATCGGCGCGTCGGGGTTGACCGACGAATCGCCGGTGACCATGCCGACCCGCTCGGCGCCGAAGATCTCGACGAGTGCGAAGAACTTCTCGCTCACAAGCGCCTTGATCGGCGCGGTGTAGTAGGTGCGGCCGCCGCGAGCCAGGCACGCCGCGTGTGCTGCGACGGCGACGAGCGACTTGCCGGTGCCGGTGGGCGTCGCGAGCACCACGTTCGCGCCCGAGACGAGTTCGATGATCGCTTCGTCCTGTGCCGGGTACAGCGCGAAGCCGCGGTCGCCCGCCCAGCCCGCGAACGCGTCGTAGACGTCGTCGGGTTCGGATCCGGCGGGGATGCGGTCCATCAGCGGCGTCGGATCGGTCACCACACGAGTCTGCCCCACGCTCGCGCGCCGCGGCGCGTCAGGCCCGCTCGGGCCGGTGCAGGCGGGCGAGATACCGGTCGGTGTGCGGCGGCGGGTCGCGTCGGTCAAGCAGTGAGACGGCGACGGTGACGGCGGTGGCGAGCGGGATCGTCCAGGCGGCGGGTTGGGCGAGCAGCGGGGCCGCGACGCCGACGCCGTCGACGGCGGCGTGCACGACGAGCGAGAGCGTGCAGGCGACGGCCCCGGTGACGATCCCGGCGACGGCACCGCGCGCGGTGAGTCCGCGCCACCACACCCCGAGCAGCAGGACGGGCGAGAGGGTGGATGCCGCGAACACGAACACCGCGCCGACGCTCGAGACGAGTCCGGCCGGTGCAGTGACGAGCGCCACGACGAGCGGCACGAGCGCGCAGACGACGGCAGCGAGGCGGAACGAGCGGACCGACCCCGAGAACACGTCCTGGCTGACGACACCCGCCAGCGACACGACGAGCCCGGCCGAGGTCGCGAGGAACGCGGCGAAGGCGCCGGCGACGACGAGCGCCGTCAGCAGTTCGCCCAGCAGCCCGGGAAAGACGCGCGACGGCAGCAGCAGGGCGACCGTGTCGGCGATGCCCGGTTCGGCGAGGTCGGGGGCGAGCGCGCGGGCGAGCAGCCCCATAGCGCTCGAGACGGCGTAGAAGACGCTCACCATGACGATCACGAGCACCGTCGTGCGGCGCGCGGCGACGCCGTCGGGGCTCGTGTAGAACCGCACCAGCACGTGCGGCAGGCCCATGGTGCCCAGCAGCAGCGCCAGCATGAGGGATGCCGAGGCGTACGCGTCGAGCCCGGCCGGCCCCGCCGCGGGCGGGAACAGCTCGGCGACGTCGACCGGCTGCGGGCCGCCGGTGAACACGAACGCGATGCACACGACCGGCACGAGCAGCGCGGTGAGCTTCAGCCAGTACTGGAACGCCTGCACGAACGTGATCGCCCGCATCCCACCCGCCGCGACCGCCCCGGCGACCAGCACCGCGATGAGGACGGCCCCGACCCAGGTGGGCAGGCCGGCGACGACGGCGAGCGTGATGCCGGCGCCGTGCAGCTGCGGCACGATGTAGAGCCATCCGATGACGAGCACCATGATGCTCGTCACCCGCCGCGCGAGCTGTGACTGCAGCCGCGCCTCGATGAAGTCGGGGATCGTGTAGGCACCGCTTCGGCGCAGCGGGGCCGCGACGAACACGAGCACCAACAGGTAGCCGGCAGCGTACCCGATCGGAAACCAGAAGCCCTGCGCACCGCCGAGGAGCACGGCGCCCGAGAGCCCCAGGAACGTGCCGGCCGAGAGGTATTCGCCGCTGATGGCCGACGCGTTCCACACCGGCCGCACCGTGCGCGAGGCGACGAAGAAGTCGCTCGTCGTGCGTGAGACCCGCACGCCGTACACGCCGATCAGCACCGTGACGAGTGCGACGCCGGCGACAGCGGTGAGGTCGAGCGCGGGGTTCACGGGCGCTCCTGCAGGGCGCGGTACCGCTGCTCGTTGCGGGTCGCGGCGCGCGCGTAGAGCAGCGCGAAGAGTGCGATGACCGGATAGAACGCGAACGCGTGGAGCAGCCACGACAGTGGGATGCCGGCGATGGCGACATCGTCGAGTTCAGGCACCCACACCAGCGCAACAGTCATCGCGACGACCACCACGACGAACCCCGCGACGGTGCCGAGCGCCAGCCGCAGCTGGGTTCGGCGCAATGCACGGCTGTACACGGCATCCGCTTCGTCGGCGGGCGCGCCGGGGAGGGCGATGCCGCGCGTCGGGTCGGACCTGCTCGACCCCGCGGGGCGTGCCGGGGCGCCGGTGACGCGCACCCGCTTCGGCGCCTCACCCGTCATCGCCCGGTGCCTCGCTCCGAGCCCCGCTCCGAGCCCCGGTCGCTGCCTCGGTCGCCGACGAGGGCGTCGCGCACGGCGGGCAGCAGCCGTCGGCTGACCGGCAGCGACACCGCCCCGACCGACACGGTCGGCTCACCGCCGCCGAGGCGGGCTTCGGTGACCGCCGCGGCGTGCACGAGGTAGGAGCGGTGCACCCGCACGAACCCGACCGCCTCCCAGCGCTGTTCGAGTTCGGAGATGGGGATGCGCACGAGGTGGCCGACGGCATCCCCGCCATCGGTGTGCAGCCTGGAGTAGTCGCCCTGCGCCTGCACCCACCGCACGTCGCTGCGGCGGATGAACCGCACCGTCTGGCCCACCGTCACGGGCACGACGTCGTCGGGGTCTGCCGGTTCGCCGCCGGTCGCGGCGAGGTCGATCGCCCGGTCGACGGCGCGACGCAGCCGCTCGGCGCGCACCGGCTTCAGCAGGTAATCCACGGCCCGAAGATCGAACGCGTCGACAGCGCGCGCATCGTCCGCCGTGACGAACACGACCGCCGGGGGTGTGGCGAGGCCGGCGAGTGCGGTGGCGAGTTCGAGCCCGGTGAGGCCGGGCATGTGGATGTCGAGGAAGGCGACGGCGACCGCCCGCTCCGACAGCTGCCGCAGCGCGTCGGCACCGGAGGTCGCGGTGAGGATCTCGCCGATGCGCTCGTCGGCGCGCAGCAGATGCACCAGTTCGTCGAGCGCTGGGCGCTCGTCGTCGGCGACGAGCACGTCGATCACGGGGGCACCTTTCCGGCGTTCGTTCAGGCCGCTCGCGTCAGCCGGCATCGGTGTGATGCATGGGCTGCGACTTGGGGATCCGCATCCTCACCAGGGTACCGGCGCCGGTCGCCGTCTCGACGATGAGTCCCCCGTCGGGGCCGTACAGCTGTCGAAGCCTGGTGTCGACGTTGCGGATGCCGACGTGCGCACCGTCTGCGGCGGTCGTGAGCAGCGTGCGCAGTGCGTCGGGGTCCATGCCGACCCCGTCGTCTTCGACCGTGATCTCGGTGTGGGTGTTGTCGTCGCGCGCGGCGAGGCGGATCGTGCCGCCGCCCTCGCCCGGCTCGAGCCCGTGGCGCACGGCGTTCTCGACGATCGGCTGCACCGAGAGGAAGGGGATGACGGTCGCGAGCGTCTCGGGCGCGACCGTCAGCGTCACCTGCAGGCGCTCGCCGAAGCGGGCCCGTTCGAGCTCGAGGTAGGAGTGGATGCTGCGCAGTTCGTCGGCGAGCGTCGTGAACTCCCCCTGCCTGCGGAACGAGTAGCGGGTGAAGTCGGCGAACTCGAGCACGAGCTCACGCGCACGTGGCGGATCGGTGTGGATGAACGAGGCGATCGCGGTCAGCGCGTTGTAGATGAAGTGCGGCGAGATCTGGGCGCGCAGCGAGCGCAGTTCGGCTTCGGCGAGCGCCGTGCGCGAGGCATCCAGCTGTCCGAGTTCGAGCTGCGCCGCACACCAGTCGGCGACTTCACCGGCTGCCCGCACGAGCGTCGCGCGCACCGGCGCCGCGAACGCGACGACGACGCCGATCGTGTCGCCGTCGACGACGATGGGCGCGCCGACCGCCTCGAGCTCGTCGCCGCCCTCGCCGCGGGGGAACACCTGTCGCCGCCCCGTCGTCCGCACGCGCGCCGCGATGCGCGACGCGGCGCTGTCGAGGCTCGCCTGACCGGGGTGCCCGTCGAAGGCGACGACCCCGTCCGAGCCGACGATCGCCACGGCCGCACTGCCGAGCAGTGACCGCAGATGGCGGGCCGCCCGCTCGACGTCGGGGGCGTCGAGCCCGCCGCGCAGGTGGGGAGCGGCGAGGCTCGCCTCGTGCAGCGCCCGGAATCCGGCCTGCTCGGCATCGCTGCCGAGGTCGGACGCACCCTTCGCGAGCCGGCGCGCGAGCAGCAGCAGCACCGTCAGCGCGACGCCGCCCGCCACCCCGAGCACGGCGGCCAGCACGGTCGCGTCGGTCATGCGCTCAGCCTAAATCGCGGGAGTGGCCGTTGCCGTGGTGCCCGTCCGGCAATACGCTCACGGCATCCCGAGACGAGAGTGAGCATCCGATGAGCCGACGCGTGACGATCGTGCTGTGCGTGATCGTCGGGCTCGTCGGGGTGGCACTCATCGCGCTCTACGTGACGGGCAATCTGGGCAACGCCGCGATCCCGTGACGCGCCGGTCGCAGACACCGCCGCTCAGCAGCAGCGGGCGCCGGGATTGCGGTCCTGGTCGTCCATCTTCTGCCGCCAGAACTGGCGTTCGGTCAGCGGCTCGGCCTCGGGGTGGGTGCGGCGCTGGTGCGCGACGTAGACCGCGTAGGCGTTGTCGCCCATGAGCGAGGTCAGGTACCAGCGGATGCCGCGGCCGACCCGCACCACCTGTGCGACCGCGCGGGTCGACAGGCGGGTGCGAGCAGCCGCGGCATCCGTGGTGGTCATCACGTCAGTGTCCTCGGCGTGCCGTCTCGCGACGTTCGTCGGCGAGGATCGGCTCCCACTGCTTCTCGAGCGCGCGCTCCGACGCGGTCGGGATGAACCCCGCCGGGGCGTAGCGGCGTGACGGCACGGCCTCGTCTTCGGTGTTCTCGCCGCCACCGGCAGCGATCGCACGGATCGTGTAGACGACGGCCGCAATGATCACGATGATCGCGAGCACGACGAAAATGATCGACAGGGTTCCCTGCACCGCCGTATTGCGCATAACGGCGCCGATGACCTCGGGGGTGCCGAGGCTGTCGTCGCCCGATTCGAGCGCCGCGCGGTACTTGAAGTGGTTCGCCCAGTATCCGATCGCGGGCACCGGCGAGAAGATCTTGTACATCGACGCGGTGATCGTGATGACGGCGGTGAAGGCGAGCGGCACGGCGACGATCCACAGCCACTTGACCGAGCTGCGACCCCGCTTGGCGACGATCGCCATGACGACGGCGAGCGCGATCGCGGCGAGCAACTGGTTGGCGATGCCGAACAGCGGGAAGAAGGTGTTGATGCCGCCCAGCGGGTCGGTGACACCGAGGATGAGGATCGTTCCCCAGCCGGCGACCATCAGCGCGGTGCAGGTCCACACGCCCGGGCGCCACGAGACGTCGCGGAACTTCGGGAACCAGGCGCCGATCGAGTCCTGCAGCATGAAGCGGGCCACACGGGTACCGGCATCCACCGCGGTGAGGATGAACAGCGCCTCGAACATGATCGCGAAGTGGTACCAGAACGACATGAGCGCCTGACCGCCGAGGGCCTGCTGCATGATGTGCGCGAGGCCGAGCGCGAGCGTCGGGGCCCCACCGGTGCGCGAGACGATCGACTCTTCGCCCACGTCGGTCGCGGTACCGGTGAGCATCTCGGGCGTGAGGTTCACGCCCGTCAATCCGAGCGAGTTCACGAACGCGACGGCACCTTCGACCGTGCCGCCGGTGAGCGCCGATGGGGCGTTCATGGCGAAGTAGATGCCCTGGTCGATCGAGATCGCGGCGACGAGCGCCATGATCGCGACGAACGACTCCATGAGCATGCCGCCGTAGCCGATGAAGCGGGTCTGCCGCTCCTTCTCGACGAGCTTGGGGGTGGTGCCCGACGAGATGAGCGCGTGGAAGCCCGACAGCGCACCGCAGGCGATCGTGACGAACAGGAACGGGAACAGCGGACCAGAGAAGACCGGCCCGAGGCCGTTCTCACCGAAGATCGTGACGGCGGGCACCGAGATCTCGGGGCGCACCAGCACGATGGCACCGGCGAGCATGACGATGACGCCGATCTTCATGAACGTCGACAGGTAGTCGCGGGGCGCGAGCAGCAGCCACACCGGCAGCACGGCGGCGATGAAGCCGTAGATGATGATGCCGATCGCGATCGCGGTGCGGTCGAGGTGGAAGATCGCCTGGCCCCACTCGGTGCCGGCGACCCAGCCGCCGCCGATGATCGCGAACATGAGCAGCACGAAGCCGATGAGCGAGACCTCGGTGACCTTGCCGGGCCGCAGGAAGCGCAGGTAGACGCCCATGAACAGGGCGATCGGAATGGTCATCGCGACCGAGAAGACACCCCACGGGCTCTCGCCGAGCGCGTTGACGACGACGAGGGCGAGGATCGCGACGATGATCAGCATGATCAGCAGCGACGCGATGATGGCTGCGGTGCCGCCGATGCGGCCGAGTTCCTGCCGGGCCATCTGACCGATCGTGCGGCCGCCGCGGCGCATCGAGAAGAACAGGACGGTGTAGTCCTGCACGGCACCGGCGAGCACGACGCCGACGATGATCCAGATCGTGCCGGGGAGGAAGCCCATCTGTGCGGCGAGGACCGGGCCGACGAGGGGGCCGGCGCCGGCGATCGCGGCGAAGTGGTGCCCGTAGAGCACACGGCGGTCGGTGGGCACGTAGTCCTTGCCGTCCGACCGGACTTCGGCGGGAGTCGCGCGCTTGTCGTTCGGGCGCAGCAGGTGGCGCTCGATGACCTTCGAATAGAAGCGGTAGCCGATCAGGTAGGTGCAGACCGCGGCGAAGACGAACCAGATGGCGTTGACGGTCTCGCCGCGCACGACGGCGAGCATGACCCAGGCCAGGCCGCCGAGCAGGGCGATGGCGACCCAGATCGCGATCTTCAGGGGGGTCCAGCGGCGGTCTTTCGCGTCGTCCTCCTCAGAGAGGGCGACGGGAGGAAGGTTCGGATCTGTGGCGATGTCCGGTTCATCGACGAACTCGGACCGTGACGAAGGTGCAGTCATCGGATCTCCTGGTGTGGGCGGCGTCGTTGCGCGCAGTTCAGATTAGGGAGCCGGGTGCACGGCCGACGCGCTCGGCGCCGACGCGTGCGACGAGCGGTGCGGATGCCGCGACGAACGGTGCTTCGATCCAATGCGACTCGCCCTGGCCATGGCGGAACATCGCCCCGCCCGCCTACGTTGGAGCCAGGACACAGGCACGAGAGGAGTCGCCGATGAGCGAAGCAGCCGAGACGACCGTGACCCGCAACGACGAGAAGCGCCGCTACGAGATCCAACTCGACGACGGCACCGTGGCAGGCTTCACCCTCATCCGCATCGACGAAGAGGGCCGAGTCGTGTTTCCGCACACCGAGATCGACCCTGCGTTCTCGGGCCGAGGCCTCGCCGGCACGCTCGTCGCGCAGGCGCTCGCCGACGTTGCCGCGCGCGGCGAGACCGCCGTGCCGGTGTGCCCCTATGTCGTGAAGTGGCTGCGCGAGCACGAGGTGCCCGGGCTCGACGTGCACTGGCGTACGACCGCCGACGAGCAGGGCAGCGACGACGTCGACGACGCGGAACACTGATGACCCGCCTCGACGCGGGCGAGGTCGAGCACGAAGGCGCCGCCGACTGCGACGGTCCGCGCGCGCTGCTGCTGGAGGCGCGAGACGTGCCCCTCGGCGGGGTGCGCGGCATGGCGGTGCACCGCAGCCTTCCCCAGCGCGACTTGCCGATGGTCGGCGCCTGGTGCTTTCTCGACCGGTTCGGCCCGCAGACCACGACGATGCGCGTCGAGCCGCATCCGCACATCGGGCTGCAGACGGTCACGTGGCCGCTCGAAGGCGAGGTGCGCCATCGCGACACCGTCGGCAGTGACGTCGTCGTGCGCCGCGGCGCACTGAACCTCATGACCAGCGGCGCGGGCATCGCGCACTCGGAGTATTCGCTCGGCGACGGTGATGTGCCCCTCGACGCCCTGCAGCTGTGGGTGGCGCTGCCCGAAGCTCGTCGCCACGGCGCGCCCGACTTCGAACGCCACGAGCACCTGCCGACCGTCGATCTCGGCGACGGCGCGACCGCGACCGTCGTCGTCGGCTCGTTCGCGGGCGTGACCTCTCCCGCGACGATGCACACCCCGATCGTGGGCGCCGAACTGTTCGTGCCGGCCGGATCGCGAGTCGCGCTGCCGCTGAACCCGGACTGGGAGCACGCGCTCGTCGCGGTCGCCGGTGACCCGCTCGTCGAACACACGACGCTGCCCGATCAGGCGCTGCTGTACCTCGGCATCCACCGCGACGCCGCCCAGATCACGGCCGAGCGCGACACGACGCTGTTCCTCATCGGCGGCGCCCCGTTCGACGACGAAATCGTCATGTGGTGGAACTTCGTCGCCCGCTCCCACGACGAGATCGTCGCAGCCCGCGAGGCGTGGGAGGCGGATGCCGACCGATTCGGGCACGTCGTCGGGCACGGCGACGAACGCATTCCCGCGCCGCCGATGCCGGGGGTGCGCCTGACCCGCAGACGGCGCCGCATCTGACCGATTTCTCACGGCCGACGCCTCACCGCACGCCGGTACGCTGAGTGCGTGGCCCGAACCCCGCAGTTGTCGACGCGCGTGCTGCTCGTGTGCGCCGCGATCGGCGTCGCAACGGGCATCGTCGGCGGCATCGCGGGCCTGCTGACCCCCGTCGTACTGCTCGTCGCGCCGTTCGCGTACGGCATGTTGCTCGGCGCGCACGTGCTGCCGGGCATCATCGCGCAAGAGGTGCTGCGACTGCCGCTGGTCGCGCTCACGACCCACGTGCTGGCGGCCCTCGTCTCGAGCGCGTTCAACCCTGCCTGGGCACCCCGGTTCATCGGCACGGCGCTGCTGTTCGGCGCGATCCAGGAGGGCGTCGCTGCCCTCACCCGCTACCGGTCGTGGGGCGCGTGGCGCTTTCTGCTGTCGGGAGCGATCGTCGGGGTGATCGTCGCGGTCGTCGTCTTCTTCGCCGTCGACCTCGGCAAGCTGCCCCTGTGGTCGCAGATCGCGTACCTCGTGCTATCGGTGCTGGCGCCCGTCGCGTGGACGGCGATCGGCCTCGCACTGGGCAGCGGGCTGCGCAAAGCCGGGGTCGCCCGCCCTGTGGTCGGCAGCCGAAGTTAGGTTAGGCTAAGCAGGCAAGACACCCCTCTCCTGCTGGGACCACACCCGTGACCACCGCCGCCTCCGGCGTCGACGCGGCCGCCGCACGCGCCGCATTCGCCCCCGCACCGCTCCTGCGCGTGCGGGACCTCGGCATCCGTCACGACGGTGCAGCGACCGCGACACCGCTGGCCGCGACCTTCGACATCGCCCCCGGTGAAGTCGTGCTGCTGCTCGGCCCGAGCGGATCGGGCAAGTCGTCGCTCGCGCTGGCGCTGAACGGCCTCATTCCGCAGTCCATCCCCGCGACCCTCGCCGGATCGGTCACGGTCGCAGGGCGGGATGCCGCGACCGAAACCGTCGCGCAGCTCAGCACGACCGTCGGCATGGTGTTCCAAGACCCCGACGCACAGCTCGTGACGGGCACCCTGCTCGACGAGGTCGCCTTCGGCCCCGAGAACCTGCGGATGCCCGTGGACGAGGTGCTCGCCCGCGCCGAGTCCGCGCTGCGGCGGGTGGGCCTGTGGGAGCGCCGCGCCGAGAATCCCGACCGGCTGTCGGGCGGCGGACGCCAGCGACTCGCGATCGCGTGCGCGCTGGCGATGGGGTCACCGCTGCTGGTACTCGACGAGCCGACCGCCAACCTTGATCCGGCCGGCATCGAAGACGTCTATGCGGCGCTCGACGAGCTCGTCCGCACCGACCCGAACCGCGCCGTGCTGCTGATCGAGCACAACCTCGACGCCGCGATCACCGTCACGCGCCGTGTCGTCGTGCTCGACGCGCAGGGGCGGACGGTCGCCGACGGCGCGGTGGACGACGTACTGCGCGCCCGCGCCGCCGAACTGCACGAGATGGGCGTGTGGCTGCCGGTCTCGACCATCGCGGCCCTCCGCCTGCAGCGTGCCGGGTGGCGCTTCAACCGCCTGCCGCTCACGCCCGACGAGCTGCGCGATGCGGTCGCAGCCCCGGCATCCGCGCCTGGTGCTGGCGCCGGCGCCGCGTCGCAGATTCGGACGGATGCCGCAGATTCGGATGATTCCGCCGCCTCCATCCGAATCCGTGAGCAATCTCCGAATCCGGTGACCGGCGCACCGGTCGTCGAGGTGCGGGGACTGACGCTGCAGCGCGGACGCGGACGGCACCGCGCGACGGTACTCCGCGATGTCGACCTCACGATCACGGCGGGCGAGTTCGTCGCCGTCGTCGGCGCGAACGGGGCGGGCAAGACGAGCCTCGCGCAGGCGATCGCCGGTGTCGTGCCGGTGCCGAAGGGCACCGTGCGCGTGGGCGGAGTGGATGCCGCGCGCGCCGACCGCCGCACCCTCTCCCGCCGCGTGGGCTTCGTGTTCCAGAACCCCGAGCACCAGTTCATCGCGCACACCGTCGCCGACGAGATCGCGCACGGCCTGCGTCTGCAGAAGCTGCCGGATGCCGAGGTGGCCGAGCGCACGGCCGACCTGCTGACGCGGTTCGGCCTCGAGCAGAAGGCGCAGCAGCATCCGTTCCTGCTGTCGGGCGGCCAGAAGCGTCGCCTGTCGGTCGGCACCGCGCTCGTCGCCGGCGCGCCGGTGCTCGTGCTCGACGAACCGACGTTCGGGCAGGACCGTGCGCGCGCAGACGAGCTGCTGGGCCTGCTGCGCGAGCTCAACACCGCCGGCACGACGATCGTCGTCGTCACCCACGACATGCAGCTCGTGACCGAGTACGCGACCCGCACGGTGATCGTGGGTGACGGCCGCATCGTCGCCGACGGCACGACCGACGAGGTGTTCGCCGAGGAAGCGCTCATCCTGCGCGCGGGACTGCGGTTGCCGCCGCTCGCGCGTGCACTGCACGACGCGCCGCATCCGCTGCTGGCCGGGCGCACCCGGCTCGCCGACCTGCCCGCGCCGCGCGTCGAGCCCACGGGAGCAGACGCATGAGCGCCGTGACCGCCACCGTGGACACGGTGACGCCCGACCCGTATGCCGCGACCCGACCCGCGCGGGGGTTTCTGTATCGCCTGAATCCGCTCGCGAAAATGGCCGCGCCGATCCCGGCGATGATCGCGCTCGTGTTCGTGCGCGACCTGCAGACGCCGCTCGTGTTCATCGCGGTCGCGTATGCGCTGCTGCTCATCGGCGCACGGCTGTCGTGGCGGATGCTGGCGCTGCTGCTGCTCGCCGTCCCCGCAGCGATCGGCGTGATCGCCCTCGGGATGTCGCTCTGGGCCGACGCGTCGCGAGTCGACCAGTCCTTCGTGCTCCTGCAGATCGGTGAGTGGCGACTGTACGGCGGCGCGCTCATGGTGGGCCTCGCCACCGGTGTGCGGCTCGGCGCGATCATCGCGTTGGCGCTCGTCGCCGGGCTCACGAGCAGCGGTCCCGACATCGTGCGGGCCACGGTGCAGCAGCTGCGGGTGCCGTACCGCGTCGGCTACACGGCGCTGGCGGCCTTCCGGTTCGTGCCGCGCTTCGCGCACGAACTCGACGTCATCCGTCAGGCTCACCGCGTGCGCGGTGCGCACGGCGGGCGTGGTCCGTTCGCGGCCCTCGCACGGTGGTGGGGCTACATCGTGCCGCTGCTGGCGGGCGCGATCCGGCACGCCGAACGGGTCGCCCTCGCGATGGATGCCCGCGCGTTCGGCGCCCACCCCGACCGCACCGAGCGGCACATCGTCACCTTCGGCGCGGTGGATGCCGTGTTCATCGGCGTCTGCTGGATCGGCACCGTCGTGGTGATGTGGCTCGGCTTCCCCTGGACCCTGAACTGATGCCCTGGGTTGACAACCTGGGTCGATGACCTGGGCTGACCGCCCGCCCGACGAAAGGACCCACGATGGCTCGCGCAAGCGCGCTCGTGAAGCCCCCCGCGCAAGACCTGCTGCACCTCGAGGTGCTGCGGACACAGCAGCTCTCGCCCCACTGGATGCGCATCACCCTCGGCGGCGGCGAGATCGAGAAGTTCACGCCCCTCGGGTTCGACCAGTGGTTCCGCATCTTCTTGCCGCTCGGCGGAGATGAGGGGCTGGAGCGCATCCCGGCGAAGGCGAACAAGATCTTCGGGTACCTGAAGTACCTGCGCATCCCCGACGGCGTGCGTCCCGTCATGCGCAACTATTCGGTGCGCGCGTTCCGACCCGCGACTGAAGCCCGTGGGGCCGAACTCGACGTCGACTTCGTGATCCACGGCAGCGGCCCGACGGCCGGGCCCGCATCACGGTGGGCGCAGTCCTGCCGCCCCGGCGAGAGCGTCGTCATCATCGACGAGGGCCTCGGCTTCAACCCCGAGCGCGGCGTCGACCGGGTCGTGCTGGTCGCCGACGAGACCGGCGCCCCCGCGGTCGCATCGATCTGCGCGTCGCTGCCGGCCACGGCATCCGGTGTCGCGATCATCGAAGCGCCCTCTGCGGAAGACGCGCTCGCCTTCGACGCCCCCGCCGGCGTCGAAGTGCGCTGGATCGTGCGCGGCGATGAGAAGCCCGGCATCCTCGCCCTCGACGCGCTGACGGCGCTCGATCTGCCGACCGAGCCGTTCCACGCGTTCATCGTCGGCGAGCAGTCGCTGCCGACCTCTGCCCGCCGCCACCTCGTCGCGCAGGGTGTGTCGAAGGACGCGATCAGCTTCGTCGGTTACTGGCGCACCGGCGCCGCCTCGCCGACCCCCAAGTCTCAGCTTCCCCAGGTATCAACGACCCGCGAAGGAACCCACGCATGAGCCGTGTCTCGACCGTCTACCTGCTCACCTGCGCCGCGATCGGCGTCGCCACGGGCCTGCTCGTCATTCCGGCGACCGCGTTCTCGACCCTGACCTACGCGGCGCTGCCGCCGCTGTCAGCCCTGGCCGCCGGCGCCTGGGTCATCGGCTTCGTCGTCGCAATGCGACTGCTCGAACGCCCGGGTGCCGCGCTGCTCACCGGCCTCATCTCGGGCCTGGTCGCCACGCCGCTGTCGACCACGGGGCCTGCGATCGTTATCACGAACGTCATGTTCGCCGCGTTCATCGAGCTGCCGTTCCTCGTGACGCTGTACCGTCGCTGGTCGCGCTGGCTGTACTACATCGGCGCCGCCGTGCTGACGGTCCTGTACGCGGCGTGGACCGTCATGGCCGCGGACATGCAGGCCTTCCCCGCCTGGGTGCTCGCGCTCTACGTCGCGTGCCTGTTCATCTCGGGCCTCGGCGCCGTCGCCCTCGGCATCCTCATCGCCGACCGCCTGCGCCGCGCCGGCGTCGCGAAACTCGCCCGCCGCCGCCCGGCCATCGAGGTCGAACCGGTCGCCGAACCCGCCTGATCGCAGGGGCTCCGGCCCAGCCGTGCACAACGTCGCCAATCCACGTCCCTGCACCCCGGAACCGGCCCCAACGGCCCGCAACCCGGACGGATTGGCGACGTTGTGCACGCGGCCTCGGGTAGAGACCCGCGGCCACGGGCACACCCTCCGCCACAAACGACGGATGCCGGGGCCCCGCCTGTGGCGGAGTCCCGGCATCCGGTGTGTCAGGTCAGCGCTTGCCGACGATCTGACGCGCGACGAGGTCGCGCATGATCTCGTTGGTGCCGCCGTAGATGCGGTGCACGCGGGCGTCGAGGTAGGCGCGGGCGATGGGGTACTCGGTGATGTAGCCGTAGCCGCCGTGCAGCTGCACGCCCACGTCGAGCAGTTCGGCCTCGCGGTCGGTGGCCCAGAACTTCACCTTCGCGGCCTCTTCGGCGCTCAGCTTCGCGTCCTTGTAGAGCAGCATCGCGCGGTCGATGTAGGCCCACATGACGTCGACGGTGGTGGCCATGTCGGCCAGCTGGAAGCGGGTGTTCTGGAAGTCGGCGATCCGCTCGCCGAACGCCTCGCGGCTGATGACGTAGTCGCGGGTCCAGTTGAACGCGGCCTCTCCGGCGGCGGCCGCTGCGACACCGATCGACAGGCGCTCGAGGGGCAGGTTCATCATGAGCTGGATGAAGCCGAGGCCCTCCTTGCCGCCGATGAGGTTCGCGTCGGGCACGAACACGTCGGTGAACGACAGTTCGGCGGTGTCCCAACCGTGGAAGCCCATCTTCTCGAGGGTCTTGCCGTGGTCGAAGCCCTCCATGCCGTCTTCCAGGATCAGCAGGCTGAACGCATCGGGACGGTTGCCCTCGCCGGTCTTCACGAAGGTGACGACGATGTCGGCGGTCTTGCCCGACGAGATGAACGTCTTCGCGCCGTTGACGATGTAGCCACCGTCGACCTTCTTGGCGGTGGTCTTGATGCCGCGCAGGTCGGAGCCGGCACCCGGCTCGGTCATCGCGAGGGCGCCGAGGATCTCGCCGGTCGCCATACCCGGCAGCCACTTCTCCTTCTGCTCCTGCGTGCCCATGTGTGCGATGTAGGGCACGGCCAGGTCGTCCTGAATGCCGAGGGCGCCGGCGAGCGAGCCGTGCCCGGCGCCGATGACCTCTTCGAGCACGATGGCGCGGTAGCGGTAGTCCTGCAGCATGCCTGCGCCGCCGAACTCTTCGGGAACGGACAGGCCGATGATGCCGGCCTCCCCCGCGGCGAGCATGGTGGCACGGTCGACCTGGCCGTCGGCCTCCCACTGCTTGCGCTTGTCTTCGCTGACGTAGCGCTTCATGAAGTCCTTGACGACGTCGCGGAATGCTTCGTGGTCCTCTTCGTAGATGTCGCGCTCCATGCGCAGACCTCCTCGGTGTGTTTCGGTGAATCCGGCTTGACTCTACGCGCGGACCGCGCCCCGCCGACAGGCGTCTGTGGGATCGGATGCCGCGACGTGCGGCACCGGATGCCGCAGTTTGTGGCATCTCGCCAACGACACCGCGTCAGACGGCAGCGCCGGGCGCCAGGAACCTCCCGACATGGCGGGCCCGGCCCGCTGCCCGAGCCCGGCCCGCTGCCCGAGCCCGTTCACGAAGACGACGTCGGGCACGTCAGTCGAGGTAGTCGGGGGCGGGGTCGAGGCCGAAGAAGTCCTCAAGGGTGTGGAATCCGCCGTCGTGGTAGGCGGCGGCCAGGTCGGTGCCGATGTAGCGCAGGTGCCACGGTTCCCACTCGTAGCCGGTGGTGCCGGTCTGCCCCGACTCGTAGCGCACGATGAAACCGAACCGCCAGGCGTTTTCGGCGACCCAGTCGGCCTGCGCGGTGGAGCCGAACCGTTCGATGCCGCCGCATCCGTTGCTGCATGCGATGACGTCGACGGCGAGGCCGGTCTGGTGCTCGCTGTGCCCGGGCCGCGCGCTCGTGAGGTCGGCGGATTCGCGGCCGAGCGAATCGACGTAGCCGTTGTAGGTGCCGATCTGGAACTCGTACGAACGGAACCCGCTGTTCACGCCGATCGCTCCCACCTCGTTCGCCGCGGCGGATGCCAGCTGCTCCAACGCGTCGGCGACGTCGGCGCGCATGTGACCGCCGCTCGTGCGCTGCACGCCGTCCGCCCTCGCCTGCGGCACGGGCCAGTAGTCGATCGGGTCGAGTGCCTGGTGCTTGTTGACGACGACCCAGATGCGGCCGGCTTCGGCCAGGTCGATGCAGGGCGCGTCGCCGCCTGACACCGCGGTGCGGAACGCGTCTGCGCCGCCGAAGGCTGCGATGACGTCGGCATCCGACCCGCTCTCGAGCGCGTCGGTGACGGCGGACTGTTCGCACGTCGCGTCGGATGCCGTGGTCTCGGCGACATCCGATTGCATGACCGGTGCCGGCAGCGCGGTGATGCCCAGCTCGGCAGCTGCCTGGACGTCTGGTTCTGCGGCATCCGTCGTGCCGATGCGCTCGTCGGGCGCGACCGTCGCCCCGGCGAGCGCGGAGCTGACGGCGACCGACCCGCCGACCGCGAGCACACCCCCGACGATCCACGCGGCGACGCGGCGCGCGCGCTCGGCGCGCCGGCGCTCCACCTGCCGCCGCGCACGGCGCGTCGACGGAACCGGGGAGTCGGGCATGCCCACCATTGTCGCAACCTCTGCCGTGCGGGTGGTCCAGGCGCGACGCACGTGGTCGGTGATCGATGGCGGACTTCGGCGTTATCTTCTGACTTGAGAGACTTTGTCTTGACGCATCTTCGTTTCTTTGTTCTACTAGTGATATGCGGTGGCAAGGGCAGACGGTGGGTGCGATCGACTCGTCCGCCCTGCCCGGGCTCGAAGCAACCGGTGGACTGATCCGCTCCGTCACGACCCCCGAGTTCCAGGGCATGACCTTTCACGAAGTGCTCGCGAAGTCGGCACTCAACCACGTACCCGGGGCGTCCGCGATGCCGTTCGACTGGACCATCAACCCCTATCGGGGCTGCAGTCATGCATGCGTCTACTGCTTCGCACGCGGCACGCACACGTATCTCGATCTCGATGCCGGCCGTGACTTCGATTCGCAGATCGTCGTCAAGGTGAACGTCACCGAGGTGCTGGCACGGGAGTTGGCCAAGTCGACGTGGCAGCGCGAGCCCGTCGCACTCGGCACCAACACCGATCCGTACCAGCGCGCCGAGGGTCGCTACAGACTCATGCCCGGCATCATCGACGCCCTCGCGGGGAGCGGCACCCCGTTCTCGGTGCTCACGAAAGGCACGCTCCTGCGTCGAGACCTGCCGCTGCTGGCGTCGGCGTCCGAACAGGTGCCCGTGTCGATCGCGATGTCGATCGCCGTCGCCGACGAACCGCTGCGCGCAGCGATCGAATCGGGAGCCCCGACGTTCCAGGCGCGGCTCGACACCGTGCGCGCGGCGGCGGATGCCGGGTTCAGAGTGACCGTGTTCCTCATGCCGATCGTGCCGCACCTGACCGACTCGCTGCAGGTGCTCGACGATGCGCTCCGCCGCATCCGCGAAGCCGGCGCACACCGGGTGATCTGGGGCGCGATGCACCTTCGCCCGGGCGTCAAGCCGTGGTTCTTCGGGTGGCTCGAGCAGCATCACCCCGAACTGCTGTCGTCATACCGGGGCCTCTACCCCGGAGCGTCGGTACAGGCACCGAAGGCGTACCGGTCGTGGCTGGGCAAACGCGTGCGGCCGTTGCTGCGCCTGCACCGGCTCGACAGGCGTGAAGAAGACGACATGCCACGGCGCGGCGGTTCGCGGACGCCGCCGGTCTTCACGACCAGGCCGGCTGCCCGCGAACCCGAGCGGCTGTTCTGACTCAACCGGCGGCGCGACGGTGTCGGGGATCAGCGCACTGTCAGCGCGCCAGCGCAGTCAGCAGCGACGTTGCGGCAGCGTCATCGAGTTCGGCGACCACCACATGGAACTCGCATGGCGCGAGTGTAGCGCCGCGCCCGCCCCGAAATGCCGAACCGGCCCCTTCCCGCGCAATGCGGAAGGGGCCGGTCCAAGGTGATGCGGCGGGCTCGACGACCCGCGCGGATCAGGCGTCGACGTCGGCGAGCTGGCGGCCCGAGAGCTCCTCGAGCAGGTCGTCGCCGGGGCGCACGTCTTCGAACGGTGCGTCGATCTCGGCCCGCTGGAGCATCTCGGTCATGCGGCGGCGGCGCTGACGCGTCACCAGCGTGACGACGGTGCCCTCACGACCGGCACGGCCGGTGCGGCCGGAGCGATGCAGGTACGTCTTGTACTCGTCAGCGGGGTCAGCCTGGATCACCAGGTCGATGTCGTCGACGTGGATGCCGCGGGCGGCGACGTCGGTCGCGACGAGAACGCGCACCTTGCCGTCAGTCAGGCGCTGCAGGTTGCGGGTGCGCTTGGCCTGGTTCAGGTCACCGTGGAGGGCGACGGCGGGGATGCCGGCATCCTCCATGTTTTCGGCGACCATCTCGGCGAACGCGCGGGTGCGGGTGAAGATGAGCGTCTTGCCGTCGCGGTCGGCGAGCGAAGCGAGCACCTCGGCCTTGTCGCGGTGGTCGATGACGAGCACGCGGTGGTCGATGGTGCCGGTGTCCTGCGTCTCGCCGGCGACTTCGTAGACGGCCGGGTCGACGAGGAACTCGTCGACGAGCGCCGCGACCTCACGGTCGAGCGTGGCCGAGAACAGCAGCTTCTGCGCGCCCTCTTCGACGAGGCGGAGGATGCGCTGCATCGGCTCGAGGAAGCCGAGCTCGCTCATGTGGTCTGCCTCGTCGAGCACGACGATGCGCACCTGCGAGAGGTCGAGCTTGCCCTGCTCCTGCAGGTCTTCGATGCGGCCGGGAGTGCCGATGACGATGTCGACGCCCTTCTTGAGCGCGCCGACCTGGCGGGCCTGCGGCACGCCGCCGTACACCTGGGTGGTGAACAGGCCGACGCTGCGGGCCAGGCCCTGCACGGTGCGGTCGATCTGCAGGGCGAGCTCACGCGTCGGCGCGAGGATGAGCGCCTTCGGCGAGCGACCGAACTCGCGGCGCTGCCCGGCCTGCGAGCGGAGGATCGATTCGACCAGGGGCGCGCCGAACGCGATGGTCTTGCCCGAGCCGGTGCGACCGCGGGCCAGCACGTCGCGGCCCTCGAGGATGGGCTGGACGGTGGCGGCCTGGATCGGGAACGGCGACGCCGCACCCATCTCCGCGAGGGCCTTCACGATGTTGGCGCCGAGACCCAGGTCTGCGAACGAAGCGGCCTCGACGGTCGCGGCGTCGACGGCATCCGCCTGCAGACGCTCGTGCACGACGTCGACGTGCTCCTCGTGCGCGGCGGCCTTGGCATCCGCGTTCCAGTCGCTTCGGTTGGCGCGCTCGTCGCGACGGGGACGGTCGTCGAACGAACGACGGGGGCGCTCGTCACGGTCGAACGAACGGCGGGGGCCGCGGTCGTCACGGTCGAACGAACGACGCGGACGGTCGCCACGGTCATCACGACGCGGCGCACGGTCCTCAAACGAACGACGGGGGCGCTCGTCACGGTCATCACGACGCGGCGCACGGTCCTCAAACGAACGACGCGGACGCTCGTCACGGTCATCACGACGCGGCGCACGGTCCTCAAACGCGCGGCGCGGAGCGCGGTCATCGCGGTCGTAACTCCTGAAGTTTCGACCCGAATCGCGCTGACCGCCCCGATCCGACCGGTCCGAACGGAAATCTCCGGAGTTGCGCGCGCCGTCACGGACATCACGACGGGGCGCACGGTCGTCGCGGTCGAAGCGACGCGGACGGTCGTCGAACGAACGACGCGGGCGGTCGTCACGATCGAACGAACGGCGCTCGCCACGGTCGGTGCGGTCGAACGAACGACGCTCGTCACGGTCATCACGACGCGGACGGTCGTAGCCCCGGTCGCCCTGCGCGGGGCGGTCACCGCGGTCGGTGCGCTCGAAGCGGCGCACGGCACGCTCGTTGCGGTCGGGGTGCACGTCGGCGCCGCGGGCGTGCGAACGGATGCCGCGGGCCTCGTCGCGGCCGGCACGCTCCTGCGCGCTCCAGCGCTGCTTGCGGGCGGGCGCCTCAGCATCGGCGGCCTTGAAGCCGCGGTGTCCGGGGCTCTTGCTGCCGGGCTTGCCGGCGGACGACTGGCCGGGGCGGCGTTTGGCGTCTTGGAACGAGGTCTTCTTGCCGTAGCGCGGCTCGAAGTTCTGGGCTCGGCCGCCGGCCGGCTTCTTGTTCTTGGGCATGGGTGTGTCCTTTTGGGTTCTCTCGCACAGCAACAGCGCCCGCACACGCGGGCATACCCGGACATCCGTCGGCCGGGGCCGTTCACAGTGATGGTCATGCGCGCCGATCGGCGCTCACCATCGGCCCCTTGGACTCACAAACCCACCCGCGCACGGCGCGGTGTCCAGAGCCGACCGCACCACTCTACCGGTCCGCGGCTGAGAGCATGCCGGGCGGCCTCACAATGGAGGGATGGCCGATCCCATCACCGTCGCGATCGAGCGACGCATCGATCCGGTCCGCACCGCAGAGGCCACAAGCTGGATGCAGGCGGGCACCGATCTGGCAGCGACCTTTCCGGGCTTCCTCGGCTCGGGGTGGGTGCGCGCCGGCGAAGACAGCGAGCGCTGGTACATGCTGTACCGGTTCCGCGACATCTCCACCCTCGAGGCGTGGGAGCAGTCGAGCCCGCGCCGGTGGTGGCTCGACTCGGGCAGCGCGTTCGCCCGCGAGGAGCGCACCGAGCGACGCACCGGCATCGAGGGGTGGTTCGACGCGCCGCTGGGTGAGCTCGTGCAGGCACAGGTGGCGACCGGCAGCATCGCGACGGCGCCGACTGCCCCGCCGCGCTGGAAGCAGGCGGTCGCGATCTGGCTGGGCTTCTTCCCGACGAACGCGCTCGGCACGTGGGGACTCGGGCTGATCCCCGGGTTCGCGGAGCTTCCGCTGGTGGCGCGGGTCGCGATCAGCACGGCCATCTTCACGCCGCTCATGGTCTATCTCGTGCTGCCGTGGGTCACGCGCCTGCTGCGCCCCTGGCTGCACCGCTGAGCCTCGGCATCCAGCCCGCCGCCGCGGCCGCACGAGCGCAGGAGAACTCCCGCAAGCAGGATGATCCGGCCGGGATCGTCCTGCGTCGGTGATTTCTCCTGCGACGGTGACGGGTCGCCGTGTCAGTCGGCGTGCTCGCGCAGCTCGCGGCGGGTGAGCGGGTGGTCGTCGGCGGCCTCGACGGGCGCGGTGGATGCCGGGCGTGCACCGCGGCGGGCGACGCGACGTTCCTTGGCGCCCTCGACGAGGTTGTAGAGCGTCGGCAGCACGAGCAGCGTCAGCACGGTCGACGAGATGAGTCCACCGATCACGACGATCGCGAGCGGCTGCGAGATGAACCCACCGTGGCCGGTGATGCCGAGCGCCATCGGCGTGAGCGCGAAGATCGTCGCGAGTGCCGTCATGAGGATCGGCCGCAGACGTCTCGCGCCACCGGCGATCGTCGCATCGTGCGCCGACAGGCCCTTCTCGCGGTACTGGTTGACGAGGTCGACGAGCACGATGGCGTTGGTGACGACGATGCCGATGAGCATGAGCACGCCGATGAGCGACGCGACGCCCAGCGGAACGCCGGTGACGATCTGCAGCAGGATGGCGCCGGTCGCCGCGAACGGCACCGAGATGAGCAGCAGCAGGGGCTGGCGCAGCGACTTGAAGGTCGCGACCATCACGATGTAGACGATGAGGATCGCAGCGAGCATCGCGAGGCCGAGCTGCCCGAACGCGTCCTGCTGCTGCGAGAGCACGCCGCCGATCTCGGCATCCGCACCGGTCGGCAGGTCGACGTCGCCGAGGGCCTCGGTGACCGATGCCGATGCGGCGTTGAGGTCGTCGGTCGACGGTGTCACGGTGACAGTCGCGGTGCGCTGTCCGCGCTGCGTCGTGATCGAGGTGGGGCCCTGGCTCTCTTCGACGTCGGCGACCTCGTCGAGGCGGATGAGGCCGGCGGCAGAGGCGATCTGCAGGTCGCGCAGCTCGTCGATCGTCGCCGGGATGTCGTCGGCCTGCAGGTAGACGGTCACCGCAGTGCCGTCGATCTCGACCGACCCGACCTGGCGGGGCTGCATCGTGTTGGCGACGAGTCCGCCGACGGCGACCTCCGACAGCCCGCGTTCAGCGGCGGCCTCGCGGTCGACGCTCACCGCGACGTAGGGCAGTGAGGCGGCGAGGTTGCTGGTGACCTGACCGATGCCGTCGGGGTCTTCGAGGGCTGCGACGACGGCATCCGTCGCCTCTTGCAGGGTGTCGCGGTCGGGCGCTGAGACCTCGACCTCGATGTCGCTCGACCCGAAGCCGCCCTGTCCCGCCGAGACCGTGACCGTGCCGACGTCTTCGAGGTCGGCGACCGCCTCCTGCACGGCTTCGCGCACCTCGACCTGGTCGGCGTCGGAGTCGGTCGTGATCGAGTAGGTGATGCCGGCGCCGCCGCCCGAGAACGCGTCGGCGATCGCCGAGCCGCTCGAGCCGACCGAGGTCTGCACGGTCTCGATGCCGTCGACGCCGAGGATCGCGTCCTCCACGATCGCGGCGGCCGCGTCTTCGGCATCCAGGCTGGCGGCCTGCCCGACTTCTTGCGTCACGGTGAAGGTGTTCTGCCCCGAATCGCCGAGGAAGTTCGTCTTCATGAAAGGCGCGAGCGCGACGGTGCCGGCGAGCACGAGCACCGCCAGGCCGAGCGTGATCCAGGAGTGTTTGAGGGTCCACGACAGCACCGGCAGGTACGCCTTCTGCAGGCGCGACGGCGGGGCGTCGGGGTGCTCGGGGTCGATCGCGTTGCCGTCGGCGCCCCGCAGCGGCTTGCCCGGTCGCAAGAACCAGTACGCGAGCACCGGCACGATCGTGAGCGCCACGAACAGCGAGGCGGTCATCGCGATCGTGACGGTGAGCGCGAAGGGCCGGAACAACTCGCCGGTCACATCGCCGACGAACGCGATCGGCAAGAAGACGGCGACGGTGGTGATGGTGGATGCCGTGATCGCCGCGGCCACTTCGCGCACCGCGAGGAGGATCGACTGCGCCTTGTCGGCGTCGCCGACGTAGTGGCGCTTGATGTTCTCGATCACGACGATCGAGTCGTCGACGACGCGGCCGATCGCGATCGTGAGCGCGCCGAGGGTGAGGATGTTCAGGGAGTAGCCGAACGCCTGGATGCCGACGAAGGTGATGAGCACGCTCGTCGGGATGGAGATCGCGGTGACGAGCGTCGAGCGCACCGACAGCAGGAAGACGAGGATGACGAGCACGGCGAAGACGAGGCCGAGCAGCCCCTCCTGCGCGAGCGCCTCGATGGACTGCTCGATGTAGGGGGCCTGGTCAAACACGACCGTGAACTCGACGTCGTCGCCGACGGCGTCTTGCAGGTCGGGGATCGCGGCGGTCACGAGGCGCGACACGTCGACGGTGTTCGCCGCGGGAAGCTTCGTGATCGAGATCGTCAGTGCCGGCTCGCCGTTGACCCGTGAGATGGATGCCACGGGGTCCTGCTCGATGGAGACGTCGGCCACGTCGCCGATCGTCACGAGGTCTGCCGTCAGCTGCTCGGCAGAGCCCGGCACGAGCGGCAGCGCGGCGATCTCGTCAGCCGAGCTGAGCTTCGCGCCGGTCTGCACGGTGAGGGTCTGGTCGCCCTCGGTGACCGAGCCGCCGGGGAACAGGACGCCGTTCTGGTCGAGGGCGTCGGTGATCGCGGTCTGGGTGAAACCGGCAGCGGCGAGCGCCGCCTGGTCGGGCACGATCGTGACGCGTTCGCCCTGGCCGCCGATGATCTGGGTCGCGGCGACGCCGTCGAGGTCTTCGATGTCGGGCAGCACGCTCGCCTCGAGCTGCGACTGGATCGTGCGCTCGTCGTCGTAGCCGGTGACGGCGAGGGCGATGACGGGCAGGTCGTCGATCGAGAACGACACGACGTTCGGCTCGACGCTGTCGGGCAGCTGAGACTCAATGCGGTTGATCGCCTGCAGGATCTTCTGCTCCGCCGTCGCGAGGTCAGTGCCGTAGGTGAACGAGACCTGGATGATCGATGCGTTCGTGGTGCTCGTCGCGATCGTGGATTCGAGGCCCGGGATGCCCTGGATCGCCGTCTCGATCGGTGTCGAGACGTCGTTGTTGACGACGTCAGGGGAGGCGCCGGGGTAGGTGGTCAGCACCGACAGCTGCGGGAACTCGATCGAGGGGATGAGCTCTTGCTTGAGGCTGTTCAGCGCGAGCCCGCCGAAGATCGCGGCGACGATCGTGACGAGGGCGATGAGGGCACGGTTCTTGAGGCTCAGAACGGCGAGGTTCGACACGGGAGACCTTTGCTGCTGCGGACTGCGATGCGGTGCGGGACGGCTCGATACACGGATGTATCCGGGCCATTCTCGCACGGCGTGATGACCGGTCAGCGCGGCAGCAGACCGCCGAGCATGATGCCGATACCGGCGGCCACGACGGCGACGGCGAGCGTGCCGAGCAGGTTGACCCACGCCCAGTCGCGCCGGCCGCGCTGTGCCAACAGCACCGTCTCGACCGACACGGTGCTGAACGTCGTGAAGCCGCCGAGCAGCCCGATGCCGAGGATCGCGAGCCACACCGCCCCCACGACCGCACCCATGCCGGTCAGCAGTCCGAGCAGGAACGAGCCGGTCACGTTGACGACGACGATGCCGACGGGAAAGGCCTCGCGCCGGCCGCGCATCAGCAGTCCGTCGATCACGTAGCGTGCACCCGCGCCCAGTGCCCCACCGCCGATGAGCGCCACCAGTTCGAGTCCGTTCATTCGGCAGCCTCCAGCGGTTCGACCCCGGCGGGGCCGGGATGCGCCCGCCGCCCCGCGGCGCGCCGCCCGAGCGCGAGTCCGAATCCTGCGGCGACGAGCCCACCGAACAGCGAGACGGCCATGAGGGCAAGCCCGACCAGCGGCGCGGCGGTCGAGGTCTGCACGACGTGTACCGCGAACGCGCTGTAGGTCGTGAATCCGCCGAGCACGCCCGTACCGACGAACGTTCGAAGCACCGGATGCCGGTCGCCGAGCAGCCCGACGACCACCCCGAGCAGCAGCGATCCGACGATGTTGACGACGAGGGTGATGGCCGGCACCACGAGGGGGTGCGCACCGGCGGAGAACGGCAGTGTCAATGCGGCGCGCGCCGAGACGCCGATCGCGCCGCCGGCCATCGCCGCCAGCAGTCCGATCGGGGTGAACCACCGTGCGGATGCCACACGCTCACGGTAGGGCCCGATCAGGCGCCGAGCAGGTCACGGATCGCCGATTCCGCCGAGATCGAGGTGTCGAGCACCTCGCCGTCGCGGTAGCGGCGCAGCACGCGCGGGTCGATGTACGAACCGCGCGCGACGGTGGGCGTGTTGCCGAGCCCGGCAGCCGTCGCCTTGACGGCGAGGACGATCGCCCGCGTGCGATCGGCCGGATCCTCCTGCGGGCCGATCTGGGCGAGCGCCTCCGCAGCGAGGATCGTGCCGCGCAACGTGCGGAAGTCCTTGGCCGTGAACCGGCCGCCGGTGACCGAGCGGACGTAGTCGTTGATCTCGCGGGTGCTGAGGGCCACCCGCCGTCTGCCCGTGCGATACGCCAACAGGGGCGAGCGTCCGCGACCGACGGCGAGTTCGGCGACGATCGCGGCCAGGTCGACATCGACCACGCTGAGCGCTTGCGCGGCGCCGCTCTTGCCGGGAAAGCGGAAGGTCACCGTGTTGCCGTCGACCGCGGCATCCCTTCGCAGCAGGGTCGCCAGGCCCCGACTGCCGTGCCGCGCGAAGTAGCGCTCCGAGCCGACGCGGGGTGCGACGGTGTCGAGCATGCGGAACGCCGCCGCGAGCACCCGCTCACGGTCGAGTCCGTCGCGACGCAGCGAGGTCGTCACGCGTGCGCGGGCTGCGGGCAGCGCCGCGGCCAGTCGCAGCGCGCGGGCGAACTTGCCGCGATCGCGGCGTCGCGCCCAGTCGGGGTGGTAGAGGTACTGCGTGCGACCGGCTTCGTCGACGCCGGTCGCTTGGATGTGTCCGCTCTCGTCGGCACAGATCCACACGTCTGTCCAGGCAGGCGGGATCACGAGCGCCCTGATGCGTTCGGCGACCTCGTCTGGCACGCTCGCGCCGTCCGGGTCGACGTACCGGAACCCGCTGCCGGCGCGCCACCGACGAAACCCGAGGTCTTCACCCGGATGCACCCGTTTCAACGCCACCATGCACCCTCCCCTGCCCGCCCTCGTGGCATATGCCGCTTCTGGCATCCGAATTAGCATCTGCGGCAGACCCGCGTCAAGGGGTTGCCGTTGGAGTGTCGGATCTTGCTAGCCTGCCGATGCAACGACCTCCCGCGACCCGCGGGATGGAACGTTCGAGAACGGAGAGCCGCATGAACCTTGCACTCATCATCATCATCGTCGTCGCGATCGTGCTCGCCATCGTCGGCGGGCTCAACACCGCGCTGAACTGGCTGCTGTGGGTGGCGCTGATCGTCGCTGTCATCGCGTTGATCGCCTTCCTCCTGCGAGTCGTTCGCGGGGGCAGCCGCTAGGCCCTCCGCCGTCACAACGAACGATGCCCCCGCCGATGAGGCGGGGGCATCGTCATGCCGTCGTCACGATCAGAGACGAGCGTCGGCGTAGCTGCGCAGGGCATCGCGCACGAGGGTCGCCCCCTCGATGCCGCCGTAGTTCGCCGCGAAGCGCGGGTCTGCGACATACATCTCGCCGAGTCCCGTGACGTAGCCCTTCACGTCGCCGCCGGGCGCGGCCGCAGGGGTACCGGGGATGCCGGTGAGCCACGCGACGTGGCGCTCGGCGAGCGCCTGCGCCTCGTCGGAATCGGGACTGATGCCGCGGGCTGCGGCATCCTGCCAGTCGGCACCGAGCTGCGCCGTGCGCTGCTGCCACGCCGACTTGTCGTCGGCGCTCATGCCGCGCCACCAGGCGTCGCTGTCGGCGTATGCCTTCGCGCCCCAGCGCTCGGTCACCTCGTCTTTGTACGCGGTGTGGTCGAAGCCGTCGAACATGTCTGCTGCCATGAGTCGTTCACCTCCTTTCAAAGCCGTGATGGTCGTTTCCACCGATGCGATCTGCCGCGCGAGGCGATCCTGCTCGTCCCGCAGCCACGCGAGGTGCGCGGTGAGCGCGTGGACCTCGTCGGTGTCGCGGTCGAGGATCTCGCCGATCTGCGGCAGGCCGAGCCCGAGTTCGCGCAGCAGCAGTACGCGCTGCAGGCGCACGAGTGCCGCCTGGTCGTAGAACCGGTAGCCGTTGGCACCGATGCTCGACGGCGGCAGCAGGCCGAGGTCGTCGTAGTGCCGGAGGGTCCGGCTCGTCGTCCCGGCCAGCTTCGCGATCTGCTGAATGGACCATTCCTGTGTCATGCCCACCACGCTAGAGGTTGACGTTGCGTCAAGGTCAAGCGCGCGTTTCGTCTCGCTTCGCTCGCTCAACGACTGGGTGCTTGACAATCTCGAGATATATCGTGTTATCCTCACCAAACGCGATATATCTTGATCGCCCACACACCCAGGAGAACTCATGACCCTCGAGAAGTGGCTCATCCACCCGGGCGAGACCCGAGTGATCGACGTCGACGACATCCGCAAGCTCAAGGTCGGCCTCGTCGGCGGCCAGATCGACGTCGTCGCCCACGACGAACCCGGCATCCGCATCGAAGTCCACAGCGTCAGCGTCAAAGACCTGCGCATCGAAGCCACCGGCGACCAGATCGAAATCGACCACGCCCAACTGCGGTGGGACAACTTCCTCGAAGTGTTCCGCAACTTCGGCGCCGGCGGACCCCAGGCAGAGATCAGCGTCGCGGTGCCCCGCGGCACCGACCTGAACCTCGGCGTCGTCAGTGCCAGTGCACTGGTGTCGGGCCTGACCCGCGGCGCCAAGCTGAGCACGGTCTCGGGCGACCTCATCGTCGACGGACTCACCGGCGACCTGTCGGTCAACGCCGTCTCCGGCGACGTGCAGATCCGCGCACTCGAGGGCGCACTCAGCGCCAACTCGGTCTCGGGCGACATCGCAGCCACCGGTGCACTGCGCAAGGCCTCGGTCGACACCGTGTCGGGTGCCGTGCTGATCGACTCGACCGGCGGCATCCAATCGGTCAGCACCAACACCGTCAGCGGCGCTGCGACCCTGCGCATCGACGAGACACTCCCCGCCAACTACGTCGTCCGCAGCGTCTCGGGCCGCGTGATCGTCGACGGCGAGAAGCACTCGGGTCGCGGCACCGGACCGACCACCAACTACACGGGCTCTCGCGGTGAGCTCAGCGGCACCTTCGTCGACGTGCGCGCCAATTCGGTCTCGGGCGACATCACCGTGCTGCGCCGCACCGATGCGGCACCGGCCGCCGGCGACGAGGGCGACGCCCCGGCCCCCGAGGAGTGGTGAGGATGGCACCCGTCTTCTCGCACGGCGACCTTCGCCTGTACCTGCTGAACCTGCTCGACGAGTCGCCCCGCCACGGGTACGACCTCATGCAGGCGCTGTCGGATCGCACCGGCGGCACCTACACCCCCAGCGCCGGCACGATCTACCCGCGCCTGGCGAAGCTCGAAGAAGAGGGCCTGGTCACCAAGACGACCGACGGTCGCAAGACGGTGTACGAGATCACCGACGCCGGCCGCGCCGAGGTCGCCTCGCGATCCGGCGACCTCGAGGGCATCGAAGCGGGCCTTGCCGACAGCGTTCGGCTCATCGCCGACGGCGTGCGCGGCAGCGTGCGCGAAGCGATGCGCAGTCTGCAGGCAGACCTCGCCGCCGCCGCGCAGGCAGAGCGCGACGCCCCACGCACGACGGCGCGCGACGACGGGTCAGACGGCGACGACCCGCGCGGACTGTCCCGCGAGCAACTGCGCCGTGCGGATGCCGCCCTCACGGCGTTCCGCGGTGAAGTGCGCGCCGACCTGCGCTCGCACGTCGCCCGGGGCGGAAGCCTGTCGGCATCCGTCATCGACGAGCTGACGTCGGCGCTGGACGCCGCCCAACGCGCCGTCACCCGCGCGCTGCGCGGCTGACGCCGTTCACGGCTTCCGCGAACCCACACGATTTGTGCGAGCCCCCACGTTTTGTGCGACCAAAGCGTGAGGGCTCGCGCAATGTGTGTGGGTTCGGCGTCGACACGGCCTCGCGGACGAAACGGCGCTCAGGCCTCGGGCCAGAGGTCCTCGTCGTCGGCGGCGGGCTCGCCCAGCGGCACGACCAGCAGCGGCCGGGCCTGCCGGTGCGCGAGGCGCGCGGCGACCGAACCCGTGAAGAACTCGCGGATCGACTCCCCCAGCCCGCGCTTGCGGGTGCCGACGACGATCAGTCGGGCGTCGGCCTTGTCGGCAAGATGCTTCATGGCCATCGCCGGGTCGCCCACGAGCTGACGCACCGACCAGTCCAGCCCCGAGGCGCCCAGCACCTCTTCGGCGGCGGCCCGCACCTCGGCCAGCTGCGATTCGCCGGCCGCGATGTCGAGATCGATGGGCGCCGAGTGCACGTACCCGTCGGGGTCTTCGTACGTGACGAAACGGGTGACGTCGACGTGCGCGACGATGAGCGGCGCACCGAAGAGCTTCGCGTACCGCGCCGCTTCTTTCAGCACGCGCGGCGACTGGTCGGGGATCACCCCCACGATTACTGCCTGCTGCGGCACCGGTTCAACCGGAGCGGCCTTGGTGAGTGGGTCATCGGCCATGTCGGTCAGTCCCTTCTCGCCCCCGCGACTGGCGCCGGTCCGCGCTGACGGTGAGGGCACCGTGTTATCCTGAATGCTACTCTTCCCGGTTCTCAAACCGGATGTGGATTCTCCGGGCTCAGCGAAATTGGCCCGTGACTCAGAAATGAGGGGGTCTCGCATGGGGCGTGGCCGTCAGAAAGCCAAGCACACCAAGATTGCTCGCGAACTCAAGTACGACACGTACAACGTGAACTTCGGCGCGCTCGAAAAGGAACTTGGTCACCCCGACGACGAACAGTACGTCGACAAGTGGGCCGACGAGTACGACGACGACGAAGACGAGACGTCTTCCACGTCGTCGTTCGAGAAGGCGTAACGCTCAGCTCCACCGACCGTGGCGCTGCTCCCAGTCGTCCTCGATCGTCGTCGGACGCGCCACGATGACTCCTGCCGGGATCGCGATAAGCAGCACGGCGCCCAGCGCGAGCAGCGGCGACAGCGCGGCGACGGCCGACCGCAACGAGAACGCCACGAGCAGCGCCAGCATCCGCCCCTGCCACAACGGACGGGCGACAGCAGCGCCCGTCTCGCCGGTCACGACTCCTGCGAGCCTTCGAGCCAGGCCAGGTACTCCTCCGAGACCGTGCCGGTGATGTAGCGTCCGTCGAAGCAGCTCATGTCGAGGTCTTCGACGTCGGGCGAGCCCTCGAGGATCGCCGCCTTCAGGTCGTCGATCTCTTGGTAGACCATGTAGTCGGCGCCGAGCTCTTCTGCGATCTCGGGGATCGTGCGGCCGTGGGCGACGAGTTCGTGCCGCGACGGCATGTTGATGCCGTACACGTGCGGGTAGCGCACGGGCGGCGCAGCAGATGCGAAGGTGACGCTGGTGGCACCGGCATCCCGCGCCATCTGGATGATCTCTTTGCTCGTCGTGCCGCGCACGATCGAGTCGTCGATCAGCAGCACGTTCTTGCCCTTGAACTCGCTCGACATGGCGTTGAGCTTCTGGCGCACGCTCTTCTTGCGCACCGCCTGCCCCGGCATGATGAACGTGCGGCCGACGTAGCGGTTCTTGTAGAAGCCTTCGCGGTATTCGATGCCGAGCTTGCGCGCCACCTGCATCGCGGCGGGGCGCGAGCTGTCGGGAATCGGCATGACGACGTCGATCGAGCCCTTCGGCGTGTACTTCGCGATCGTCGCCGCGAGGCGCTCGCCCATGCGAAGGCGCGCCTCGTAGACCGAGATGCCGTTCATCTCGCTGTCGGGGCGCGCGAGGTACACGTATTCGAACGAGCACGGCACGAGCTGCGGGTTGGTCGCGCACTGCTTGGTGTGCAGGTGGCCGTTGAGGTCGATGTACACGGCCTCGCCGGGTTCGACGTCGCGCACGACCTCGAAGCCGCCGTTCTCGAGCACGAGCGACTCGGATGCCACCGTCCACTCGTAGCGGCCGTTCTCCGCCTTGCGGGTGCCGAGGATGAGCGGGCGGATACCGAACGGGTCGCGGAAGGCGAGCAGCCCGTAGCCGGCGATGAGCGCGATCGCGGCATATGACCCCTCGACGCGCTCGTGCACGCGGGTGACGGCCTGGAACACCTGGTCGGGGTTCAGGTCGACGCCGTTGATCGTGCCCTGCAGTTCGTTGGCGAGCACGTTGACGAGCAGCTCGGTGTCGGAGGTCGTGTTGAGATGACGGCGATCCTTGCGGAAGAGCTCTTCGGTGAGCTCGCGCGTGTTGGTGAGGTTGCCGTTGTGGACGAGCACGATGCCGTACGGCGCGTTCACGTAGAACGGCTGCGCCTCTTCTTCGCTCGACGCGGCGCCCCGGGTGGCGTAGCGCACGTGCCCGAGGCCGATCTCGCCCATGAGGGCGCGCATGTCGCGGGTGCGGAACGCTTCGCGCACCTGCCCCTTGGCCTTGTGGATGTGGAAGGTGCCGCTGGCTTCGGCTGTGGCAATGCCGGTGGAATCCTGCCCGCGGTGCTGCAGCAGGAGGAGCGCGTCATAGACGTCCTGGTTGACGGGGCCCTGGCCGACGACGCCGACGATTCCGCACATGGGTTGCTGGGGGTTCCTATCCGGTGGGGGTGGTGCTAGTCCGCATAGGTGCCGACCAGGCGCACGGCGCCTCCGTCGACGCCCTTGGCGCCCTGCTCGTAGTCGCCGGCGGGCAGTGCCCCGTCTCCGACGACGCCGACCTGCCAGGTCGCGATGCCCTCTGCGGTGAGGGTGGATGCCGCTTCTGCCGCCTTGTCGGCGGCGACGACGGCGAGGAAGCCGATGCCGAGGTTCCAGGTGCCCTCGGTCTGTTCGAGCTGCAGCCCGCCGATGTCGGCGAGGGTGCGGAACACGGGCGCAGGAGACCACGTCGAGCGGTCGACGTCGACCCAGGTGCCCTGCGGCAGCACGCGTGCGAGGTTCGCCGCGATGCCACCGCCGGTGACGTGGCTGAGCGAGTGCACGCCGTCGCCGAGAGCCTCGACGAGGCGCAGCAGCGGCAGCGTGTAGAGGCGGGTGGGTTCGAGCAGCGCCTCGCCCCACGTCGTGCCGAGGTCGGCGGCCCGGTCGCCGTAGCCGATGCCCGCGCCGGTGATGATGTGACGGATGAGCGAGTAGCCGTTCGAGTGCGGACCGCTGGAGGCCAGGGCCAGCACGACGTCGCCGGGCCTGACGCGGTCGGCGCCGAGGACGGCATCCGCTTCGACGATGCCGGTTGCAGCGCCCGCGACGTCGTAGTCGTCGACGCCCAGCAGGCCAGGGTGCTCCGCCGTCTCGCCGCCGACGAGCGCGGTGCCCGTCTCGGCGCAGCCGTCGGCGATGCCGCGGACGATGTCGGCGATGCGCTCGGGCACAACCTTGCCGCACGCGATGTAGTCGGTCATGAACAGGGGCTTCGCGCCCACCACGACGATGTCGTCGACGACCATGCCGACCAGGTCACGGCCGATCGTGTCGTGCTTGTCGATCGTCTGCGCGATCGCGACCTTCGTGCCGACGCCGTCGGTCGAGGTCGCCAGCAACGGCTTGGTGTAGCCGAGCAGGGCGCTCGCGTCGAAGAGTCCGGCGAAGCCGCCGACGCCGCCGAGGACCTCAGGGCCCTGGGTGCGGCGGACGGCCGACTTCATGAGCTCCACAGCGAGGTCGCCTGCTGCGGTGTCGACGCCGGCTTCGGTGTACGGGTTGCGGGGGTCCGAATCCACACCCCCAGCGTACCGGCCCGCCGCGCCCCCGGATGCCCCCATGACGGCTGCCGAGCACCTGCCACCCGATCCCCTTCTGCGCGTGTCGTCCTAGGATGGCGGCATGGCCGCGTCAGGGGGACCCGAGTGGGTCGTGCGTGAGGATGCCGGGCTGCCGGTCATCGTCGCGCTGTTCCTGCGCCAGGTGCTGGGCATCCGCGCACCCGAAGAGCTGCCGCACCTGCGCGGGTTGCCCCCGGCATCCATGCGCGACAGCGCCGAGCAGGACGAGCTCGAACGCCAATGGCTGGGGCTGTGGGATATCTCGGTCGAACCGCAAGCCCACCCGTCGGCCGTGCCCCTCGACCTCGTCGACGGCTTCGAGACGCTCGTCGCGCTGCCCGTCGAGGGCTACGACGAGCTGAAGGCCGCGATCCTCCCCTTCGGCGCCGAAGCGGTCGCCTACGCCCGCGATGCGCACAAGCGCTACACGGCGCACGCGGCAGTCGGATCGGGAACGTCGTATCGCGCGTACGCGAGCGCCATCGCCCAGCACGAGCGCGCCGTCGGACGCCGAGCCCACTCCTTCGAACTGAACGTGCAGGTGCTGCCGCTGACGCAGCGCGGCGTGTGGTGGATCGGTGCGCTCACGATCGCCGTCACCGACGGGCTGCGCGGGGACGTCGTCGCCTTCGACGCGGCCATCGGCCCCGTCATCGCCGAACTGGCGTAGGCCTACTCGTCGTCGGGCGTGCGGATGCGCTCGTGGCTGATGCGCACGCTGCGGCGGCGACGGCCGACCGTGCGGTCGAGGATGAGCGCCACGGCACCGCCGATCGCGATGCCGATCGGGATGCAGAACAGCAGCAGGAATCCGAACACCTGCCCCTGCGAATACTGCAGGTTCGTGAACGGACTCTTCTCGCCCGTCCCGTCGAACACGAACGTCAGCACGAGCGCGAGCACGACGCCCAGGCCCGCACCGAGCGCCAGGAACACGCCGTAGCGGGGCACGCGCCGAACCTGCGCGTCTTCGATCGGCGCCGGGGGCACGTCGTGCTGGTCGGGCGAGCTCATGGCATCCATTCTCTCACCGTGCGTGGGGTGTCACGGCCGCAGCGGCAGCAGGTGCGAGACGTCGGCCCGCACCCCGGATGCCGCGATGCGACCGGCCGCGACGGCATCGTTCCATGACTCGGCGCCGGTGGCGACGGCGATCCACGTGGCGGCATCGAGCTCGACCACGTTCGGCGGCGTGCCACGCGTGTGCCGGGGGCCCTCGACGACCTGCACCGCACCGAACGGCGGCACCCGCACTTCGACCGAATTGCCCGGCGACTTCTCGACGAGCAGCTGCAACAGGTACCGCACAGCGGTCGCCGTATCGGGTCGGCCCGCCGTGCCGGCGGCCACGGCATCCAGCGCCGCTCGGCCGTCACCCGTCTCGATCCTGCGCGCCATGCGTCCACGCTACGCCGCCCGCGCCGTGCGCAACTCCTCAGTTTCTGTCGCCTGCAGCCGAAGAGACCGGTCCCCGGGCCCCTTCGCGTCGAAAACTCAGGAGTTCGGCGCGGGATGTGGCGGGCACGGGCGGAGTTCGTCACGGGGCGGTGGCCGCTCGGGGTCGTCGGTAGGCTTGCGTCGTGAGAATCCTGGTCCTCGGTTCGGGCGCGCGCGAGCACGCCATCGTCCTCGCACTGCAGGCGGAGAACGCCGGTCACGAGGTGTTCGCAGCCCCCGGCAACGCCGGAATCGGCGCCGATGCGACCATCGTCGCCGGCCTCGACGCGAACGACCCCGCCGCCGTCACCGAATACGCCGGCACGCAGCGCATCGATCTGGTCGTCATCGGGCCCGAGGCGCCGCTGGTCGCCGGTGTCGCCGACGCGCTGCGCACCCGCGGCATCCCGGTGTTCGGCCCCGGCAAGGCGGCCGCCCAGCTCGAGGGTTCGAAGGCGTTCGCGAAGCGGATCATGGATGCCGCGGGCGTGCCCACCGGTCGCGCGGTGCGCGCCCACAGCCGCACCGAGGTCGAGGCTGCGCTCGACGAGTACGGCGCCCCGCATGTCGTGAAGGCCGACGGCCTGGCGGCGGGCAAGGGCGTCATCGTCACCGACGACCGCGCCGCCGCCCTCGCCCACGCCGACGCGTACCTCGGCACCGGCCCGGTCCTCGTCGAGGAATTCCTCGCCGGACCCGAGGTCTCACTGTTCTTCGTCTCCGACGGTGACACCGTGCGGGCGCTCAGCCCCGCGCAGGACTTCAAGCGCGCCCTCGATGGCGACGCCGGTCCGAACACCGGTGGCATGGGCGCGTACTCGCCGCTGCCCTGGCTCGCCGACGACTTCGGCAGCGAGCAGGCCTTCGTCGACGAGGTCACCCGCACGGTCGCCGAACCCGTCATCCGTCAGCTGGATGCCGAGGGCACCCCCTTCATCGGCCTGCTGTACGCGGGGCTCATCCTCACCGACACGGGCGTGAAGGTCATCGAGTTCAACGCCCGCTTCGGCGACCCTGAGACGCAGGTCGTGCTGGCACGGCTGGCATCCCCGCTGTCGCGTCTGCTGCTGTCGGCTGCGGCCGGCACGCTCGAGGACGAACCGGCGCCGGTGTTCACCGACGACGCCGCGATCACGGTCGTGCTGGCCAGCGAGGGCTACCCCGAGGCGCCGCTCACGGGCCGCGCGATCACGGGGCTGGATGCCGCCGAGCAGGTCGAGGGCGTGCACCTCGCGCACGCCGCGACGCTCGAGCGCGACGGTGGCCTGGTTGCGACCGGCGGCCGCGTGCTGAACGTCGTGGCGCTGGGCGACTCGTTCGCCGACGCCCGCGCCGCCGCCTACGAGGCGATCGGTCTCATCGGCCTCGAGGGCTCGCACTTCCGCACCGACATCGCCGCCCGCGTCGCCGAGGACTGACGGCTCAGCGCCGCGGCCCTTCCGCGAACCCTCAGACTTTTCGCGAGCCCTCACGTCCTGTGCGCGAAAACTGGGTGGGTTCGGCGGAAGTGTGTGGGCTCGCGGGCGCCCGGGCTTCGCGGGAGCTCAGCACCGCTGGACGTTCCATGAACAGCACCGCGACGACACCGATCAGCACGACGGCGGCGGGCAGCAGCGTGGCTTGGGCCATCGCGGTCGAGAACGGCGCGGCGATCTGTTCGGCCAGGGTGCCGCCGCTGACGGCGGAGCCGGCGTCATCCATGCCGGGCAGGTTCGCTTCGAGGCGCCCCTGCATGACGGCGGCGATGGCGGCCGAGCCGAGCACCGAGCCGACGGTGCGCAGCGTGTTGTAGACGCCGGAGCCGGCACCGGCCCAGCGCACGTCGAGGTTGCGGGTCGCGGTGGTCGCGAGCGGCCCCCACATGCCGGCCTGCCCGATGCCCATGAGGGCGGCCGGCAGCAGGAACACCCAGATCGGGGTGTCCATGTTCATGAGCGCGGCGTACCAGACGAGCGACGCCGACACCATGAGCATGCCGGGCACGAGCAGGAAGCGCGGGTCGGTGCGGTCGAGCAGGCGGCCTGCGAAGGGGGCGAGGATGCCGGCGCCGAGCGCGGTCGGCACCATGATGAGCGCCGCTTCGGTGGGGGTGAGGCCGCGTGCGAGCTGCGCGAAGAACATGAGCGGCAGCGACATGCTCGCCGCGGTGAACCCGACGGCGGCGATCGCGATGGTGGCGACGGAGTAGTTGCGGTCGCGGAACAGTGCCATCGGCACGAGCGGTTCGCTGCGGGTGCGCATCTGCTGCCATACGAACAGCGCGAACACGGCGACGCCGACGCCGATCAGCAGCGGCACGGAGATCGGTCCCCAGATGACACCCCAGTCGTAGTGCTCCGCCTCTTGCAGGCCGAAGACGACGAGGAACATGGCGACGGCGCTGAGCACGACCCCGACGATGTCGAAGCGGTGCGGATGCGTGGGCAATGCGGGCACGAGCATCCAGGCGAGCACGAATCCGACGATGCCGACGGGGATGTTGACGAAGAAGATCCATTCCCAGCCGAGTCCGTCGACGAGGACGCCCCCGGCGAGCGGGCCGACGAGCATCGCGACGCCCGAGGTCGCGCCCCACAGCCCCATGGCGGCGCCTCGACGGTTGCGCGGGAAGGTGCGGGTGATGACGGCCATCGTCTGGGGCGTCATCATCGCGGCTCCCAGCCCCTGCACAGCGCGCATCGCGATGAGCGTGCCGAGGTCTTGCGACAGGCCGCAGCCGAGCGAGGCGAGCGTGAAGACGGCGAGCCCGATGAGGTAGATGTTCTTCGGGCCGAACCGGTCACCGAGCCGTCCGGTGATCAGCAGCGGCACGGCGTAGGCGAGCAGGTAGGCAGACGTGACCCACACGACGTTGTCGAGGTCGTTGGTGTCGGGGTCGAGCGCCGCCTTGATGGCGGGGTTGGCGACCGAGACGATCGTGGTGTCGACCAGCAGCATGAAGAACCCGATGACGAGCGCCCACAGTGCGCGCCACGGGTTGGGTTCGGATGCCGCGGTGCGGGTGGATCCTGTGGCGGTGGTCTCGGTCATGCGTTCGCCTTTTCACGGTCGGTCGTCGGTGCTGCGTCGCCTGCGATCGCCGCCTGCCGCTGTGCGAGGCGCCGCAGCGGTTGCGCCGGAACACGCGTCCCGGCGCAACGGTGATCACCGTGCGGTGCCGGCGACCGAACCGGTGAGCTTCTCGCCGTATTCGTACACGACGCACTGCACGAGGCGGTCGTCGAGTTCGTTCCAGCCGCTCTCGGTGGGCGTCAGCCACGAGTAGCCGTAGACGGAGGACTCGTAGTCGATCCCGACGAAGCTCTCGAACTCGGCGAAGCAGCCCTCGTCGGCGGCGGTCTCGATGACGTCGCCACCCGGGTACTCACCCTCGTCGAGCGTGAACTCGTGATACACCTCGTTGTCGTGCGGCTCGGAGCAGGGCACGACCGGAATCTCGGAGATCTCGGTGCCGGCCGCCGAGTCGTCGTCGAAGCAGTCGCCGACGGCGAGCGTGAAGACGTCGAGGTCGCCGCCCTCGGTGATCTCGCTCGAGTCCTCGTCACGCACGGCGTTGTCGCCGCCGAGTGCCTGCTCGATGACCGAGCATCCGCTCAGCATCAGTGCGGTTGCCGCGGCGGCTGCGATCAGTGCCGCGATCTTGCTGTTTCCCATGTGATCCCCCCGGAATCGTTTGACTGACTGGACGTACAGTCAACGTATACACGGATGCTGCGACCTGCGCAACGTCCTCATTCCACGGCTGTGCCGGTTGCGCGCAGCCGCCCCTCTGCCGCCGCCGAGCCGGCGGGTGCAACGCCGAGCCCGTAGTGGTGCAGAATCCATAGCCGAGCCGCGTCGAGCGGGTAGCTCTCGCCGGAGATCGACCGCTTCGCGACGACCCCTTCGAGCAGACTGCGCAGCATGACCGCCTCCAGCGCCGGGTCTGCGGCGCCGCGCTCGTCGAAGATGCGCCGCAGCGCGTCTTCGGCGACGGCCAGCCCCTCGGCGTGACGCTCCTCGACCTCGGCGAAGATGTGATGGGTCGACGGCTGCACGGCCAGCGAGAGCGCGATCCGATGGCGCGGCAGCATGTTCGATGTCGCATCCAGCGACAGCTCGATCACCGCACGCAAGCGCTCATCGGCATCCCCCTCGAGGTGCGCCAGCCGCTCGACGTCGGCGAGCCATTCCTCGAGCACCGCCTCGACGAGCTGCTGCTTGCCGCCGAAGTGATAGCTCACGAGTCCCTGCGAGACCCCGGCCCGCGCGGTCACGTCGGCGACGCTCGCGTCGTGGTACCCCTTCTCGGCGAACACCTCGAACGCGGCGCCGACCAGGCGTGCGCGAGACTGCTCGCGGATGATCCGATTCTGTTCCTCGGTGCGCGGCATTCGACCTCCCCGCACACATCCTGCCGCTGAACCGCGCTTCAGTCCAGCGCGGTCGAAGGATCGGCCGCGCGCGGTCGATAATGGGCGGGTGACGGATGCTGCGACCACCCTGCCCGGCTGGACCCACACCTACTCCGGAAAGGTGCGCGACCTGTACCTGCCCGAAGGCGAGACGATCGAGACCGCCGACCGGATGCTGGTCGTCGCAAGCGATCGCGTCAGCGCCTTCGACCACGTGCTCGACCCCGGCATCCCCGGCAAAGGCGCCCTGCTCACGGCCCTCAGCCTGTGGTGGTTCGACCAACTCGCCGGCGCCGACGGCGGTCTGCCCATCGCCAATCACCTCGTGCCCGGCGCGACCCCGCCCGCCGCGGTCGCCGATCGCGCGATGATCGTCAAGGCGCTCGACATGCAGCCGATCGAGTGCGTCGTGCGCGGCTACCTCACGGGTTCTGGCTGGGCCGAGTACCAGGCATCCGGCACCGTGTGCGGCATCGCCCTGCCCGATGGGCTTGAGAACGGCGACCGGCTGCCCGAACCGATCTTCACCCCCGCCTACAAGGCGCCGCTCGGCGAGCACGACGAGAACATCTCGTTCGCGCAGGCCGTCGAACTCGTCGGCGCCGACCGTGCCGCGCAGCTGCGCGATGCGTCGCTCGAGATCTACCGCCGCGCGGCCGCGACCGCCGAGGCGAAGGGCCTCATCCTCGCCGACACGAAGTTCGAGTTCGGCCTCGACGACGCCGGCGTGCTGACCCTCGCCGACGAGGTGCTCACGAGCGATTCGTCTCGGTACTGGGATGCCGAGGCCTGGCGCACCGGCACGACGCCGGCCGAGCGCATGGCGAGCTTCGACAAGCAGATCGTGCGCGACTGGCTCGCCGCGGCCTGGAACAAGCAGGGCACCCCGCCGGCCCTGCCTGCCGAGATCGTCGCCCGCACCGCCGACAAGTACCGCGAACTGCTCGACCTGCTCACCGCCTGACGCGCTCGTCGCCCCCGTCGCTGCCGGGCACTCAGCGGTTTCCCAGCTACGCTGATGGCAGGCACCCCCACCCCCCCTGAGGAGCACACCCATGCCCGTTTGGTCCCTGCACGGCGACGGTCGCCGCATCCAGCCCGACGCGGTCGTCAAGCCCAGCGAGCGCCTCGGCTGGGGTTCGACGATCGCGATCGGCGCCCAGCACGTCGTCGCGATGTTCGGCGCGACGTTCCTGGTGCCGCTGCTGACCGGCTTCCCGGTCTCGACGACGCTGCTGTTCTCGGGCCTCGGCACGATCCTCTTCCTGCTGCTGACGCGCAACAAGCTGCCCAGCTACCTGGGGTCGTCGTTCGCGTTCATCGCGCCGATCACCGCGCTCAACGGCGGGCAGGCGCTTGAGACGCCCGAGCAGATCGGGCAGGCGCTCGTCGGCGTCTTCATCGCCGGTGTGCTGCTGGCCGGTGTCGGCTTCCTGGTGCAGGCCACCGGAACCGGCTGGATCGAGAAGCTCATGCCCCCGGTCGTCTCGGGTGCGATCGTCGCGCTCATCGGCCTGAACCTCGCGCCGGTCGCGTGGCAGAACTTCCAAGCGGACGCACTGCTGGGCACCGTCACGCTCGTGGCCTGCATCCTCTTCGCGGTGCTGTTCCGCGGATTCCTCGGCCGCATCTCGATCTTCCTCGGCGTCGTGGTCGGCTACATCGTCGCGGTGCTCATGGGCAAGGTCGACTTCACCGCGGTCGGCGAGCTCGTCGAGCAGGGCAAGTGGTTCGGGCTGCCCGAGTTCCACCTGCCGTCCTTCGCCGACCCCGTCGCGTGGGGGCTGCTGCCGATGTTCCTGCCGGTCGTGCTCGTGCTCATCGCCGAGAACGTCGGGCACGTGCGCGGCGTCGCGACCATGACGGGCGACCCGTCGATCAACCAGCGCACCGGCCGCGCGCTCGTCGCCGACGGTGTCGCCACCACGATCGCCGGCGCCTTCGGCGGCTCGGGCACGACCACCTACGGCGAGAACATCGGCGTCATGGCCGCGACCCGCATCTACTCGACCGCCGCGTACTGGGTGGCCGGGTCGATCGCGGTGCTGCTGTCGTTCTCGCCGGTCGTCGGGCAGATCCTCTTCACGATCCCGAACGGCGTCATCGGCGGGGTGACCACCGCGCTGTACGGCCTCATCGGCGTCATCGGCATCAAGATCTGGGTCGACAACCAGGTCGACTTCTCGCGCCCCGTCAACCAGTACACGGTCGCCGTCGCGTTCGTCGTCGCGATCGCCGGATTCACCATGACGTGGGGGCAGCTGCAGTTCGGCGGCATCGTGCTCGGCACCCTCGCCGCGCTCGCGATCTACCACGGCGGCAACGCGATCGCCCGCTGGCGCAAGACCGGCGCCGACGACGGCGGCCCCATCGTGCCGATCGGCCAGCTCGGCGGCGACGTCCAAAAGGACTGACCCCGGCATCCAATCTCGTCGAGTATCCAAGACACGCGCATGCTCACCTCCGCACATCCGCGCGTTCTGGACACGCGACGGGAATGGCCGGAACCCGCGGCGCGTTGTGCATGCGTGTGAGTGAGCTTCAGGAGCGGTTGGCGTCAGCGACCTCGATGGGCGCGGTGACGCTGCTGGTCGGCGACCTCGACGCGCAGACCGCGTTCTACCGCGACGTCGTGACCCTGCAGGTGCTGGATGCCGCGGGCGACACGGTCACGCTCGGCCGCGCCGGGCGGCCCCTCGTCGTGCTGCGCCACGAGCCGTCGCTGCGTCACGCCGCGCCGGGGTCAGCGGGACTGTTCCACACCGCGATCCTGTTCGAGTCGCAGGCAGCCCTCGCGGCAGCGCTCTACAGCGTCGCCCAACGCGCGCCGCAGACCTTCACCGGCAGCGCCGACCACCTCGTCAGCCAGGCGTTCTACCTCACCGACCCCGAGGGCAACGGCATCGAGCTCTACTGGGACCGCGCCCGCACGGAGTGGTCGTGGACGCACGGCCAGGTCGAGATGGCGACCCTGTACCTCGACCCGAACGCGTTCCTCGGCGAGCACCTGACCGAGGCTGCAGCCAACGGCGCGACGGCGACGGATGCCGCGACCATCGGCCACGTGCACCTTTCGGTCGGAGATGTCGCGTCGGCGCGCGCGTTCTACGTCGACGCGCTCGGCTTCGACACGACCGCCGAACTCGGCAATCAGGCGCTGTTCGTCAGCGCCGGCGGCTACCACCACCACATGGCCATGAACGTGTGGAACTCGCGCGGCGCCGGCCCCCGCATGCCCGCACTCGGCCTCGGCCGCGTCGATCTCACCCTGCCCGACGCCGACAGCCTCGGAGCGCTCGGCGAGCGGCTGTCGCACCACGGCATCCGCACCCGCGACGACGGCCGCACCCTCGCGTTCGACGACCCCTGGAACAACGCCCTGCACGCGACCGTCGCCTGAGCGGCGCGGCGCGGGTGCCAGGTCAGGACGAGTCGCGCACGATCAGCTCGGTGTCGAGGATGCTGACCTGCGGCGGATGGTCACCGGCGAGCAGCGCGATCAGCACATCGGCCATGCGCTCGCCCTGCGCGCGGGAGGGCTGACGCATGGTGGTGAGCGCGGGCGTACTGCTGACGGCCATCGGCGAGTCATCGAAGCCGACGACGGCGACGTCTTCAGGCACCCGTCGGCCGAACCGGGTCAGCGCGGCCAGCGCTCCGCGCGCCATGAGGTCGCTGGCGACGAACACGGCGTCGAACGGCTGTCCGCCGTCGAGAATCTCCTGCATCGCCGATGCGCCGCCGTCGACGGTGAAGTCGCCGTCGGCGATCGGCCCCTCCGCCAGTCCGGCATCGGCCAACGCGGCACGGTACCCGGCGAGCCGGTCGATACCGGCAGGCATCGTGGCGGGTCCGGTGATGGTCGCGATGCGACGACGGCCCCGTTCGATCAGGTGCGCGGTGGCGATGTGGCCACCGCGCACGTTGTCGACATCGACATAGTAGGCAGCGTCGCGTGGCTGCACGGGGCGCCCGCCGTACACCACCGGCACGGCCGCTGCGATGCGGTCGATGAACGCGTCGCTGGTGTGGTGCGACACGATGATCGCCCCGTCGACGGCGCCGCTGCGAACGTACGCCGATGTCTTGTCGTGCGGATCGTCGCTGGCGATCATCAGGTTGAGCACGTACTCGGAACGGCTGATCCGGGCGTTGATGCCGGTGACGATCGACGCGAAGAACGGGTCGCCGAACACTCGCGCGGCGTCTTCGGGGACGACCAGTGCGATCGCGAGGTTCGCGCGGCTCGCGAGGGAGCGCGCGGCACGATTGGGCACGTAATTCAGGTCGGCGATGGCCCGTTCGACGGCGGCGAGAGCCGCCGGGCTGACCCCCGTGGAACCGTTCACCACACGCGACACGGTCGAGCGCGAGACTCCGGCCGCCGAGGCGACCTCCTCGATCGTGACCGTGCCGCGGAGGGCGGCAGTGCTCATTCGTCCTCCGTTCCCACGCCTCCCCCGCTCGCGAGTGCGACGTCGATGGCGCGTGAGGCGATGACTCGAGCGTACTCGTGGCCGGAGTCCTTGATCGTCCGCTGCTGGGTGTCGTAATCGACGCGCACGATGCCGAACCGTTTGGCGTACCCCCAGGCCCACTCGTAGTTGTCCAGCAGCGACCAGTAGAAATAGCCGCGCACGTCCACGCCGGTATCGAGCGCATCCACGATCGCGCCCAGGTGGCGGCGCACGAACTCGGTGCGCTCGGGGTCGGGCACCCGCGTGCGCCCCTCGGCGGTCACCGGCTCGTCGTCGTAGGCGGCGCCGTTCTCGGTGACGTACAGCGGCACACCGGCGGCCGCCGTGTAGTCGCGCTGCACGCGTTGCAGCAGTGCGGTCAGGCCTTCCGGCTGCACCTCCCAGTGCATGCTGGTGCGCGGCAGGCCCCGCTCGTGCCAGTGGATGCCCTCGTGCGACGGGAACGGCGAGCGCACCGGCCGGTCGGTCGGCGCGTCGCCACCTGCGGGTGGCTCAGCCGGCGCGCTGCCGCCGACGTACTCGCCGTGGTAGTAGTTCACCCCGAGGGTATCCAGCGGTGTCGAGATCGTCTCGAGGTCTGCCGGGCGAACGGCGTGCTCGAAGGCGGCGACCGCATCGGGCTCGACCGCGCGGATGTCCTCGAGCACGTCGGCGGGGTAAGAGCCGCGGAAGATCGGATCGAGGAACCAGCGGTTGTACTGTCCGTCGATGCGCCGCGCCGCGTCGAGATCGCCGGCATCGGTGGGATCGACGGGGTCGGCAACGGTGAGGTTGAGGGTGAGCCCGAGTTTCAGTGACGCGTCGCGGGCACGCAGGTTCTGCACGATCTGCCCGTGCCCGAGCAGCAGATGGTGCGATGCCAGCATCCCGTCGCGCACGCTGTACCGCCCGGGAGCGTGGATGCCCGCGGTGTAGCTCAGAAACGACGAGCACCACGGCTCATTGAGGGTCGTCCAGTTCGCGACGCGGTCGCCGAGCGCGTCGTGCACGTCGAGCGCGTACTCGGTGAAGCGGTCGGCGGTCTCACGGGCGGTCCAGCCGCCGCGCTCCTCGATCGCCTGCGGCAGGTCCCAGTGGTAGAGCGTCAACCAGGGCACGATGCCGGCGGTGAGCAGTTCGTCGACCAGCCGCGAGTAGAAGTCGATACCGGCGGGGTTGACCGCGCCGCCGTCGGGCCGCACCCGCGACCAGGACACCGAGAACCGATAGGTCTGCAGACCCAGTTCGGCCATCAGGCGCACGTCATCGCGATACCGGTGGTAGTGGTCGCACGCGACGTCGCCGTTGTCGGCGTCGATCACCGCGCCCGGCACGCGGCTGAACGCATCCCAGATCGATGCGGTGCGGCCGTCCTCGAAGGCGGCGCCCTCGATCTGATACGCGGCAGTGGCCGCCCCGAACAGGAATCCGGGCGGGAACGGGCGGGGTGGGTGCGACGACATATCGACGTGATCCTCTCGACGTGCAGGGGGGATGCGCGCGGCGGCCCCAGCGAAGGTTATCCCTTGACGGCTCCGGCCATGATGCCGCTGACCAGCTGCTTGCCCGCGAACACGAACAGGATCAGCAGCGGAATGGTCGACAGCAGCACGCCAGCCAGCACGATCGAATAGTCCACGAAGTGGTTGGACTGCAGCAGCGACAGCGCCACCGGCAGGGTCGGGTCCTGCCGGTCGAGCACGATGAAGGGCCAGAAGAAGTTGTTCCACGCGGTCACGAAGGTGAACAGGCCCAGCATCGCCGCGGCGGGGCGGGCCGCGGGCATCCCGACCGTCCAGAAGGTGCGCAGCGAGTTCGCGCCGTCGACCCGGGCTGCCTCGATCAGCTCATCGGGCACCGACTGACGCAGATACTGCGTCATCCAGAACACCCCGAAGGCGCTGGTGAGCGACGGGATGATGATAGCGCCGATCTCGCCGGTCCATCCGAGGTCGGAGAACAGGATGTACAGCGGCACGACGCCCAGCTGCATGGGCACGGCCATCGTCGCGACCACGAACACCAGCAGCGGACCGCTGCCACGGAACCGCAGCTTGGCGAAGGCCCATCCGGCCAGGGTCGAGAACACGACCACCGAGAGCGCGATGAGTGCCGAGCTGTAGATGGAGTTCCACAACGCACGCCAGAAGTTGACCGCCGGGTCGCTGACCACGGTGGCGGCGTTCGCGAGGAAGTTGCCCCCGGGCCACCACGACATGTCGGGGTCGTTCAGCGTCGAGGCATCGCCGGAGCCGATCAAAAGGGACCAGTAGAACGGGAACAGTGAGCCGATGAGCACCATCACCAGCGCGAGGTAGACCCAGAACCCGGCTCGCCGGCCGCGGATGCGCACCGTGCGCGAACCGGTTGCCGGTCGTGCGGGGGGTGTGGTGGTGTCGGTTGCGGTGACCATCAGCGGCTCCCCTCGTCCCTGACGAGTGTGCGGGTGGCGACGAGGTTGATCAGCCCGATCACCAGGATGATGAGGAACAGGATCCACGCCAGCGCGGCGGCGCGACCGAAGTTCCATTCGCCCCAGCCGATGTTGTAGAGGAACAGGGTGATGGTCAGCCACTGCTGAGCCGAGCCGCCCTGGCCGGTGTTGTCGAACATGCGCGGCTCGTCGAAGATCTGCAGGCCGCCGATGGTCGAGGTGATGATGACGAAGATGAGCGTCGCCTTCAGCGACGGCAGCGTGATGCTGAAGAACTGGCGCATCGCGCCCGCGCCGTCGACGGTGGCCGCCTCGTAGTAGTCGCGGGGGATCGCCTGCATCGCGGCGAGCAGGATGAGGGTGTTGTAGCCGGTCCAGCGGAAGTTGACCATCGTGGCGATGGCGATGTGGCTCCAGAACGGGTCCTTGTGCCACGGGACCGCGATGCCGAACCAGTCGGTGAGCAGGTTGTTCACGAGACCGTGGTTGTCGCCGAACATGTTCGAGAAGATCAGCGCGACGGCGACCGGCGCCATCACGAACGGCACGAGCACGCTCATGCGCCAGAAGGTCTTGGCTCGGATGTTGCGGTCCAGCAGCACGGCGATGAACACGGCCGCGATCAGCTGGGGGACGCTGGAGAGCAGGAAGATGCTGAACGTGTTGCGCAGCGCCGTCCAGAACTGCGGATTCGCCAGGATCCATGCGTACTGGTCGAAGCCGACGAACTCACCGGAGTTGCGCACCAGGTCCCAGTTCTGAAACGAGATCGCGGCGGTGAACACGATCGGGAACAGCCCCACGATCGCGAACATGATGAAGAACGGTGAGATGTACAGGTAGGGCGAGACTTTCAGATCCCACTTGCTCAACCGCTGTGAGAACGACAGCACGCGTGCGGGTCGCGTGGGCGTCGGCGGCGCGGCGGGTCGGCCGGACGGACGGGTGTCGGTGGCTGTCACGAGAGTGCTCCGGGTCGGGTCGTACGGGCGGGCGAACGCCCGGGGGTGGTGCGCGCGGCGCAGTGGGCGCGCGCACCACCCGGTCGGGCGGTCGGTGTGGTCAGAGCGCTTCGACCTCGGCGACCCACGTGTTCCACGAGGTCTCGGCGTCTTCGAGGCCGTCGAACACCCGGTTCACCGCGTTCTGCAGACCGTCGTGGTACGTGAAGTAGTTCTCGTCCTTGTACGGCGCCACCGTCACGGCATCGGCCCGGCTGCTGAGGATCTCGCCGGTGGGCGCGTCGTTGAAGTAGGCGTTGGTCGCAGCGGCCAGTTCGTCACCCTCCAGCGCCTCGGTCTGGCTCGGGAAGGTGCCCGCGCTCTCGAACGCCTGCATCTGCTGTTCCGGCGCCGTGAGCCAGTCGGCGAGCGCGAGCGCCGCCTCGACGTTGTCGCCGTCGGCCGGCACCGTCAGGTACGAGCCGCCCCAGTTGCCGCCACCGCCCGGGAAGACGTCGGCGATGTCCCAACCGGCGACCTCCGGTGCGCCGCCCTCGATGACACCGAGCATCCATCCGGGGCAGAGCATCGCGGCGAACTCGCCACCGGCCATCGAGGCGAACCAGTCATCGCTCCACTGACCGGAGTATGCCGAGTTGGGGATGGCCCGCTCCACGACGAGTTCGTAGGCAGCCTGGATTTCGGGGTTGGTGGTCGCGATGACCGTACCGTCGGCTTCGGTGTAGGTGTACTCCATCTGGTTGACGATGCCCTGCAGCACCGAGTTGGCGGAGTCGATCATCGGCTGGCCGGTGGCCTCGCGGTATTGATCGGCCACGTCGAGGAAGTTGTCCCAGTCGCCGTCGAAGAGCGCCGCGACCTCGGCACGGTCGGACGGCAGCCCGGCCTCGGCGAACAGGTCGCTGCGGTAGCAGACGGCCTGCGGTCCGATGTCGGTGCCGAATCCGACGAGCCTGCCATCGGCGTCGGTCGCTGCCGCCTCCTTCCAATCCAGCCAGCGCCCCTTGACGGAGTCCGGGGCCTCGGCGAGCAGATCGCTGTACTGCATCGCCTCGGCGAACCAGTCGATCTCCACGGCCTCGACGTCGGCGAGACCGCCCTTGCCGAGCTTCTGGAAGTAGTTTGCGCGTGCGTCGCCCGACTCGGCGGCGCGGTTGTGCACGATCGTCACGTTCGGGTGGTCGTCCATGTACTGCTGCAACAACTCGTCGGTGTAGCCGAAGTCGTTGAACGTCGCCAGGGTGAGTTCGATGGGCTCGTCCGGATCGGCATCCGGCGTTGCGGCGGTGTCGCCGCCGCCGCAGGCCGACAGGGCGAGCGCGGAGACGGTGACGGCGCCGACGGCGAGGCCGGTTCGACGCAGGGCTCGGGTGTTCACAGGTCACTCCTTTGTGGTGTGGGCGGTGCAGGTGACCACGGTTGGTTCGCTGCCACACCCCTCGTGGGAGCGCTCTCATCGTGGTGGTGCCGACGCTACGGGAGCGCTCCCACGGTGTCAAGGGTGCACCGCCGCCACGTGGGTCACGCTTCGATCACGGCACTGGCACGTGCGGCACGCCGAACCCGTGATCGCGCCGGCAGCCGCCGCCGGGCGGACGGATTGCGGCGGCACCGGGCAGACGGTGCGCCGCGGCTAGACTGGACGCGAATCCCATCCGCGAGTCCCGGAGTCTTTCATGCCCACCATCGTCGTCGACGTCATGCCCAAGGCCGAGCTGCTGGATCCGCAGGGAAAGGCCGTCGCCGGAGCCCTGACCCGTCTCGGTCACGCCGGCATCGACGGTGTTCGCATCGGCAAGCGGTTCGAGCTCACGGTCGAGACCGCCGACGAGCAGACCCTCGCCGACGTCGAGAAGATCGCGGCCGAGATCCTCTCCAACTCGGTCATCGAAGACGTCGTCGGCATCGAGGTCGTCGAGTGACCGCGCGCGTCGGGGTCATCACCTTCCCCGGCTCGCTCGATGACGGCGACGCGCAGCGCGCCGTCCGCCTCGCGGGTGCCGAGCCGGTCGCGCTGTGGCACGGCTCGCACGACCTCGACGGTGTCGACGCGCTCGTGCTGCCCGGCGGGTTCAGCTACGGCGACTATCTGCGTGCGGGCGCCATCGCGGCCGTCGCGCCGATCATGACCGAAGTGAAGGATGCCGCATCCAAGGGCATGCCGATCCTCGGCATCTGCAACGGCTTCCAGATGCTCGTCGAGGCGCACCTGCTGCCGGGCGGTCTGATCCGAAACGCCCACCAGCAGTTCATCCGCCGCGACCAGCGCCTGCGCGTCGAGAACGCGTCGACGGCGTGGACGAACGGGTTCGACGAGGGCCAGGAGATCGTCATCCCGCTCAAGAACGGCGACGGCGGGTTCACCTGCTCCGCCGAGACCCTCGCACGCATCGAGGGCGAAGGCCTGGTCGCCTTCCGCTACCTCGGCGTCAACCCGAACGGGTCGCTCGACGACATCGCCGGCCTCACGAACGAGCGCGGCAACGTCGTCGGCCTCATGCCGCACCCCGAGCACGCAGTCGAACCCGGATTCGGTCCCGACACTGCCGAGGCCATGCGCTCCGGCGTCGACGGACTCACATTCTTCACGTCTGCCGTCGCGTCGCTCGCGGCATCCGTCGCCTGACCCGCGCTCGGCCCGCGAAAAACCACAGCCGACGCGACGCACCGCGCGTGCGGTGATTTCTCGCGCAGATCTGGTTTCTCGCGCTCAGGTGCCCGCTGGCCGGTCGATGTCGGCGCCGTGCCACAGGTCGGCGCACTCGAGGCTGCGCGCCCCGTGCGCCGCGAGGTAGTCGCCGGCACCGCGGTCGCCGCGCACGCTCGCCGCAACCGAGTGCCAGTGGGCACGCCCGATGAGCACCGGGTGCCCGGGCGCGCCCAGGTAGACGGCGCGCGCGAGGGATGCCGCCGTCGCACCGGCCGCGACCCTGGCGACCACCGCGGCCGGCAGGTCGGGGGTGTCGACCGGCACGATCACCGCCGCGTCGGCGTCGGTCGCGTCTGCGGCACGCAGCGCTTCTCGCAGCGACTCCGCCATGCCGTCGCGCCAGCGCGGCACCTCGACGACGTCGGCGCGTGCCGGCACCAGTCTGCTCGCGCGGTCGCGCTCGGCGCCGAGTGCGACGAGGACCGGATCGCATCCTGCGCCGCGCAGCGCGGCGACCGCCCGGTGCAGCCATGGCGTGCCGTCGTCGCAGCTGACGAGCGCCTTCGGCAGCCCGTAGCGGGTGCCCGCCCCCGCGGCGAGCACGATCCCGACAGTGGTCACGACGGTGCGACCCCGCACGCGACGCCAGGTGCCGCAGCGACCGTCAGACCGGCGTGGTTGCCGTGGATCGGACCGGTCCGCTCCCGCAATGGCGAGCCGCTCCCGCCGCGCAGCACCGCCACGATCTCGGCGAGGATCGACAGCGCGGTCTCGTCGGGGGTGTGGCCGCCCAAATCGAGCCCGATGGGCGAGCGCAGCCGCTCCAGATCTCGCGACGCGACACCGGCCCGCGCCAGCCTCGAACGCCGATCGGCATCGGTCGACCGCGACCCCATCGCCCCGACGTAGCCGGCGGCGGAGCCCAGGGCGACCGTCAGCGCGGGCTCGTCGAGCTTGGCATCGTGACTGAGCACGCACACCGCGGTCCGCCCGTCCAGCTCAGCCCCGCGCAGGTAGGCGTCGGGCCACGCGGCGACGAGTTCGGCGCCGGCGAACCGGTCGGGCGTGAGGAACGCGGTACGCGGGTCGACGACGGTGACGCGACGCCCGGTCGCGATCGCGAGCCGGCTGAGCGCGACGGCGAACTCGACGGCTCCGACGATGATCAGTCGCGGCGGCGAGCCGACCCCGACGCGCAGCACCCGCTCGGGCGGGCGGTCGCGCTCGTGCAGCACCTCGACCACGGCGGCATCGGGTACGCCGGGGTCTGCCGTCACGACGACGGGGCGACGCGAGGTGCCCGCCTCCAGCGGCAGCGTGAGCGTCGCGGGCATGCCTGCCCGCTCGCGCCCTTCGAGTAGGCAGAGGGCCCCGGCCAGGTCGCCGTCGGGCTCGACGAGCTGCACGACGACCTCGATCGATCCGCCGCACATGAGCCCGACTTCGAACACCGCATCACCCGCGATGCCGAAGTGCAGTGCACGGACTGCGCCGTCGTCGAGGCACTCCAGCGCCGCGGCCGCGACGGCGGATTCGACGCAACCGCCCGAGACGTTGCCGGCGATGCGACCTTCACCGTCGACGATCATCGCCGCGCCCACTCCGCGGGGCGCGCTGCCTGCGACGTCGACCACCGTCGCGAGCGCGAACGGCCGCCGCTCCCGCACCCAGTCGGCCGCGATCGACAGCACCTCTCTCATGCGGCAACGCTAAACACGTCGTGTTGCCGCCCTGTTGCCGCCGCGTGAAACACCGTCGAAACTCACGTCTGTTTCACTCAGACCTCTCGCCGGCACCCGACCGGCGAACGGAGGCGACATGGACATCACATCGGTGACCGCGTACCGCGTCGCCAGGACGCGCGACGACCTCGCGCTCGCCCACGGAGAGACGTTCTTGGCGGGCGGTTCATGGTTGATGAGCCAGCCACAGCCGCACGTCTCGGGCTTCGTCGACCTGACCGGCCTCGGTTGGGACGAGGTGCACGCCGACGAGACGGGCCTGCGCATCGGTGCAACCTGCACGATCGCCCGCCTGGTGGCCGGAGCCGAGCGTCTGCTGTCGTTCCGGCCGGAGTGGCAGGCTTTGCGCATCGTTCCGGATGCCGCGAACGCCCTCCTCGGGTCGTTCAAGATCTGGAACACCGCGACCGTCGGCGGCAACATCTGTCGAGGGTTCGCGGCGGGCGCCATGACGACGCTGGCCGTCGCGCTCGACGCGGTGGCGGAGGTATGGATGCCGGACGGCACCGCGTATCGGCTGCCGGTGGCAGATGTCGTGACCGGGAATGGCACCACGATGCTCGGCCGCGGAGAAGTGCTCCGCGCGGTGCACGTGCCGGCGGCAGCCCTCCGTGCCCGCGCGGCCCTTCGCAAGATCGCCCTCGCCGAGCACGGCCGGTCGGGAGCGGTCGTCACCGGGCGGGTCCACCCGGGCGGGTCCTCAGTCTTCACGGTCACCGCCGCGACCGAGGCACCCACGGTGCTCCGCTTCGCATCGACGCCGACACCGGCCGTCCTCGATACGGCCGTCGCCGCGGCACCGAGGTACTACTCGGACCCGCTCGGCGCTGCTGACTGGCGGCGCGGCGTCTCGCGTGTGCTGGCCGCCCGGGTGCTTGCCGACCTCGTGGAGGCCGCATGAGGTTCGATGTCGACGGCATCGCGCATGATGCCGAGCCGCGTCCAGGTCAGTGCCTGCGCACCCTGCTCCGGGAAGTCGGGCAAACCGCGGTGAAGAAGGGGTGCGATGCCGGCGACTGCGGGGCGTGCACCGTCTTGCTCGATGGCACACCCGTGCACTCGTGTCTCGTACCGGCTGGGCGCGTCGAAGGCCGACACGTCACGTCGGCGGCGGGCCTGGCGCCGGGGGACGAACTGCATCCCGTGCAGGAAGCCCTCGCGACCGGCTTCGGGTTCCAATGCGGGTTCTGCACACCGGGACTGTCGGTGACCGCATCGACCCTGTGCGCCGAGGACCTCGATGACCTGGATCGTCGACTGAAAGGCAACCTGTGTCGCTGCACGGGCTATCGCCCGATCCGCGAGGCGGTTCGGGCGGCCGTTCTCGGTCCCGTCCGGCAGACCGGGACCAGCGAGCCGGCGGGCCGCACCGTCGGGCGGTCGGTCGCGCCAGAGGCCGCGCGACGGATCGTACAGGGACGTGAGCCGTTCACGTTCGATCTCGAACCCACCCATCCCGCGGAGGGCGCCCTCGTGCTGCGGGTCGTCGCGAGCCCGCACGCCCACGCCCGAATCCGGTCGATCGACGCGAGTGCTGCCCGCGCCCTGCCGGGCGTTGTCGACGTGTTCACGCACGAGGACGCACCGCCGCTGCGGTACTCCACCGCGCGCCACGAGCACCGCGAGGACGACCCCGACGACACCCGCCTGCTCGACGATGTCGTCCGACACATCGGGCAGCGGGTTGCGGCCGTCGTCGCCGACACGGCCGAGATCGCCGATGCTGCGTGTCGACTGATCACGATCGACTACGACGTCCTGCCGGCGGTGTTCGATCCCGAGGCTGCCCGGTGCCCGGGCGCCCCCGTCATCCACCCCGATCGCACGACCGACGACCGTGTCGACGACGCCGACCGCAACGTGATCCTCAGCATCGACGAAGGCTCCGAATCGGCGCTCGAACACGCCCTCAGCGACAGCGCCGTCGTCGTGGAGGGCACCTGGCAGACCTCGCGCGTCTCGCACGCCCAACTCGAAACCCACGGATCGGTGGGGTGGCTCGACGACGACGGTAGGCTCGTCATCCGCTCGTCGACACAGGTGCCGTTCCTCACCCGCGACGAACTCGCCCGTCTGTTCGACCTCGCGCCCGAGCGGGTGCGCGTGCACACCGCCCGCCTCGGCGGCGGGTTCGGCGGCAAACAGGAGATCTTCACAGAAGACCTCGTCGCGCTCGCCGTGCTGCGAACCGGTCGCCCCGTCGCGTACGAGTTCACACGCACCGACCAGTTCCAGCGCGCCTCGGTGCGGCATCCCATGCGCATCGGCGTGCGCCTCGGCGCCGACGGCGACGGCCGGCTCACGGCACTCGCGCTGGACGTGCTCAGCGACACGGGCGCGTACGGCAACCACTCCCGAGGCGTGCTGTTCCACGCATTGGCCGAATCGACATCGGTGTACCGCGTACCGGTTCGGCGCACGACGGCAGAGGTCGTCTACACGAACAACATCCCCTCCGGCGCGTTCCGCGGCTACGGCCTCGGGCAGGTCGTGCTCGCGGTCGAATCCGCGATGGACATGCTCGCCGAGCGTCTGGGCATCGACCCGTTCGAACTGCGCCGGCGCAACGTCGTCGGGCCCACCGACCCGCACGCGCACGACGACCTCGTGTGGGGCAGCTACGGCCTCGACCAGTGTCTCGATCTCGCGCAGACCGCGCTCGAGCGGGACCGCGATGCACCGGGCGCGCCGGACGGGTGGCTCGTCGGCGAAGGCATGGCGCTCGCGATGATCGCGACGATGGCCCCGTTCGGTCACTTCGCGAAGACGTCGGCGACACTCCGCGCCGACGGCACCGTGCTGCTGCGCACCGGCACCGCCGAATTCGGCAACGGCACGACCACGGTGCTGCGCCAGATCGCGGTGACCGACCTCGCCGTGCCGTTCGAACGGCTCGAGCTCTGGCACGGTGACACGGATGCCGTCGCCCACGACACCGGTGCCTTCGCGTCGGCGGGCATCACGGTCGCTGGCAAAGCCCTGCACGCCGCGTGCCTCGCGCTGGCGGAGCGGATGCGACGCACCGCGGCCGAACTGCACGGCACCGACCCCGCCGATGCGGTCTTGACCCCGGACGGGGTGCGCACCCCGACCGGCACCGTCACCCACGCCGAGATCGTCGCAGCCTCGGCGGATTCGACCGGCGATGGACTCACCGCCACGGGCAGCGAGACCGGCGCGCAGCGCTCGCTCGCCTTCAACGTGCACGCGGTGCGGGTGGCCGTCGACCCGGAGACGGGGAGCGTCCGCATCCTGCAGTCGGTGCAGGCGGCGGATGCCGGTGTCGTGCTCAATCCGGCGCAGTGCCGCGGGCAGATCGAGGGCGGTGTCGCGCAGGGCATCGGCAGCGCGCTCTACGAAGAAGTGCTCGTCGATGGCGACGGAAGGGTCGAGAATCCCGTGTTCCGGCTGTACCGGGTGCCGCAGATCGGCGACATCCCCGACACCGAGGTGTACTTCGCCGACACCGATGACAGTCTCGGCCCGTTCGGCGCGAAGTCGATGAGCGAGTCGCCGTACAACCCCGTGGCGCCGGCGATCGGCAATGCGATCGCCCGCGCGCTCGGCACTCGGCCCTACATGCAGCCCTTCACTCGCGACCGCGTCTGGCGCCTCGCGCAGGCACTGCCCGCAGCCGGGTGAGCCGCCGCTGCGACGAGCACCCGAAACCGGTAACAGTCGTCGCTCCGACGCGAAACGGATTGGAAACGTGGCGTGGATACGTTCGATCAGCACCTTTCGCCCGGTAAGGAGACCCGATGCTTCACACCCACAGCCGTCGCGCACGTCGCGCAGCCACTCTGCTCGCGACTGCCGCAGCCGCAGCCCTCGCCCTGTCCGCCTGCGCGTCGTCCAGCAGCGAGCCGGCGGCATCCGGCAGCCCGGACGAAGCCGCCTCGTACGGCGAGATCAGCGTGCAGTACTCCTGGATCAAGAACGAGGAGTTCGCCGGTGAGTTCTACGCGTACGACGAGGGCTACTACGACGAGGCCGGCTTCGACGACGTGATCGGCATCGCCGGTCCCGACACCGGTGTCGCCAAGCTGCTGTCGGGCACCGTGCAGGTCGCCCTCACTGACGCCGCTTCGGTCGGCGCCGCAGTCGCTGAGCAGGACGCGCCGCTGAAGATCGTCGCGACCACGTTCCAGAAGAACCCGTTCACGATCCTCTCGCTCGCCGACGGCGGGAACATCGCGACCCCTCAGGACCTCATCGGCAAGAAGATCGGCGTGCAGGACTCGAACGCTTCGGTGTTCGCGGCGCTGCTCAACGCCAACGGCATCGACGCGTCCGAGGTCGAGATCGTGCCGGTCGACTTCGACCCGACCCCGCTCATGGAGGGCCAGGTCGACGGCTTCATGGCCTACCTGACCAACGAGGCGATCACGGTCGAGATGGCCGGCCACGAGGTGACCAACCTCGCCTATGCCGACAACGGCCTGCCCTATGTGGCCGAGTCGTTCGCCGTCACCGACCAGTACCTGGCGGAGAACCCCGAACTGATCAAGGCGTTCCTCATCGCCGAGATCAAGGGCTGGACGCACACGTTCACCGAACCGATCGACGACACGGTCGCGAAGGTGATCGAGCACTACAACGCGTCGGCTGCCGCCGGAGACCTCACCTTCGGCGATCTCGACCCGGCAAAGACCGCGGCGGGCATCGAGGCGCAGGCGCTGCTGATCTCGACCGAAGAGACCGAGGCCAACGGCCTGTTCACCATCTCGGACGAGCTCAAGGAGCAGACCCTCGCGTCGCTGTCGGCGTCGGGTTGGGACCTCGAGGCCGACCAGCTGTTCGACACGACGATCATCGACGAGATCTACGCCGAGAACCCCGACCTGCTGGACTACCTGCCCTAACGGATTCATGTCGAACTCGACCCACACGGATGCCGGTGCCCTCACGGGCACCGGCATCCACATCAGCTCCCTCTCGAAGACCTTTGCGCTGCGCGGCGGCAAGTCGCTCACGGCGCTGCAAGACACCGACCTGCACACCGACAAGGGCTCGTTCCTAGCGCTGCTGGGCCCATCGGGCTGCGGCAAGTCGACGATCCTGCGCATCCTCGCCGCTCTCGAGCACCCCTCCTCGGGCACCGCGCTGGTCGATGGCGAGACGCCCGACCAGCTGCGCAGCAAGAGCGAGCTCGGCATCGCCTTTCAAGACCACGCACTGCTGCCGTGGCGCAGCGTCCGCAAGAACATCGAACTGCCCTTCGAAGTCGCCCGGCGCCCCGTCGACCACGACTATGTCGACGAACTGATCTCGCTCGTCGGCCTCAAGGATTTCGCGAACGCCAAGCCGTCGCAGCTGTCAGGCGGCATGCGACAGCGGGCATCGATCGCCCGGGCACTCGTGCTGAAGCCGTCGGTGCTGCTGCTGGACGAACCATTCGGTGCGCTCGATGACATGACGCGCCAGAACCTCAACCTCGAACTGCTGCGCATCTGGACCGAGAAGCCGGCGACGACCCTGCTGGTGACGCACGGCATCAGCGAGGCGATCTTCCTCGCCGACCGGGTGGCCGTCATGTCACCGCGGCCGGGCCGGATCAAGGCGATCCTCGAGATCGACCTGCCGCGCCCTCGCACGCCCGACATGATGCGCACGCCCGAGTTCCACGCCTACGTCGATCAGGCGTCCGAGCTGCTGTTCGGCTCGGACGGGCGGGCAGAAGCGGAGGCCTGATGAACAGCCTGCGGATGCCGGGCTGGATGGCAGGCGTGCTCGGCGGGGTCGTGCTCGTCGTCGCATGGTGGCTGTTCGCGCTCACCTTCACGCCCGCCGAGGGCACCACGTTCACACCCGTGCCGACGCCCTTCGCGGTCTTCGACTGGCTGTTCCTGCAGGGCAACGTCGCCGGGGCGTGGAACGTGTTCGCGCCCACCCTCACCGCGGCCGGCATCGGCTACCTGTGGGGCAACGGCATCGCCCTCGTGCTGGCAGCGGTCGTGCTGTTGGTTCCTCGCGCGGAGACGGTCATCACACAGATCGCGGTGGTGAGCTACTGCCTCCCCATCGTCGCCGTCGGCGGCATCTCGATCGTCGTCATCGGCGGCGCCAAGAACCCCGGCGACCCGTCGGCGACGGCGATCTTCCTCGCGGCGCTCGTGTGCGTGTTCACGACCGTGGTCGGCTCGATTCTGGGCTTCAAGTCGGCCGACAGGGCCGCGCTCGATGTCGTGCGGGTCTTCGGCGGCGGCGGCTGGACGCAGCTGACGAAGGTACGACTGATCGCGGCGCTGCCGGCAATCCTCAACGCGCTGCAGATCGCGGTGCCGACGGCGTTCCTCGGCGCGGTCCTCGGCGAGTACCTCGGTGCGATCACCGCCGGCGTGGGGCCCACGCTCATTCGCCTGCAGGGGCAGCTCGATTCTGCCGGCGTGTGGTCGGTGTTCCTGCTGTGCGCCGTGTTCGCCCTCGTCGCCTACGGGGTCGTCGGCCTGCTCATCCGTCTGGTCACGCCCTGGGTGGCGGGAAGGGCCGCCTGATGCTGCGCCGCGCACTCGGCCGTTCGCTCGGCAACGCCGGCATCACGCTCGTGGTGCTCCTGCTGCTGTGGCAGGCGATCGTCAGCTTCGCCGGCATCCCGTCGTTCGTCGCCAAGGGTCCCCTCGACGTCTGGGAGTTCCTGTTCGCAGGCGAGGATGCCGCGGCGCACCGCGATCAACTCATGCCACTGCTCGGGCAGACCCTGGTCGATTCGGTGACCGGGTTCGTCGTCGGAATGGCCGTCGCGATCGTGTTGGCGATCCTGTTCAGCCTGTCGAAGGCGATCGAGGCGGGGGTCATGCCGCTCGTGCTGTTGCTGCGCACGATCCCACTGGTTTCAATCGCCCCCGTGATCCTGTTGATCACCGGCCGCGGCACGCCCGCATCGGTCGCGGTGATCGGCACCGTCGTCGTGCTCTTCCCGGCGCTCGCGAACGTCCTGTTCGGCCTGAGCCGTGCGAGTCGTCAGAGCCTCGACGTCGTGCATGTGTTCGGCGGCGGGCGACTCACCGCGCTGCGCAAAGTGAACCTGCCCGGCGCGCTGCCGTCGGTGTTCGCCGCCGCGCGGGTCTCGGTGCCGAGCGCGGTGACGGGCGCACTGCTGGCCGAATGGCTGTCGACGGGGCTCGGGATCGGCGGCGCCATCCTCAAGTTCAACGCGCAGGCGCAGTTCGCCCAGTTGTGGTCCTCGATCGCCCTCATCACGGTGATCACACTCGTCCTCTACAACGTCGTGCAGATCCTCGAGAACCTCGTGCTCGCCCGCATGGGGATGGTGAACGGAGTCGCCTGAGTGCGGGCCGCGCGGTTCAGCGCGCGGCGTCGAGCAGTTCCTGCGGGTGCTGCAGACGCCATTCGTCGGTGGGCGGGTCGATCGTGCCGTCGACTTCGATGGGCACGGTGATCGTTTCAGGGCCTGCCGTCCAGGTGATGCTGCCGACCTGTTCACCGTCGATCCACGCGGTCGGCTCGCCGGCGTCGAGGCGCACCTCGATGGGGGTGTCGCCCCACACGAGCAGCGACGCGTCCTCGCTGATGATCACATCGACGCTGTCGCCCCACTCGGTCGTGTAGGTCGTGAGCGTGTCGCCGCGCTGCGCCAGCGCGACGGTGCCGAAGCCGCCGCGGATGCTCTCCAGCGTGTCCAGGACACCGGCCGAGACCGCGCCGCGGCTCTGCCCGCCGAGCACGACACCGACGATCTGCAGGGGCGTCTCGGTGCCGACGTCCATCGTCGCCGAGTAAAGGAGGTTCGAGCCGCTGCCCGAGAGGGTACCGGTCTTCAGGCCGGTGATGCCGTCGACACCGAGCAGGTCGTTCGTGTTGATCAGGGAGGTGCCGTCGGCCGCTTCGAACGACGGCATCGCGACGATGGCGGCGATCGCGGGATCCGCCGATGCCAGCCTGCCGACCTCGAGCAGATCGGTCGGAGTGCTCGTGTTGCGGGGATCGATCCCGGTCGCCTCGACGACGCGCGTGTCCGTGAGACCGTGCTCGTCGAGCCAGGCTCGCGCAGCGCGGGTGAAGCCGGCATCCGACCCGAACGCCCACCGGGCGAGCGCCGTCGCGTAGTTGCTCGCCGAGGGGATCAGCATGGTTGCGAGCGCATCGCGTTGCGACATGCTGGTGCCGCGCGGCATCGGCGCGATTGTCGCATCGCGCACGTAGTAGTAGTCGTAGAGCGCTCGGTCGGCGGGGCCGAAGACGATCGTCGGGCCGTCTTCGTTCTGCTCCAGCGGGTACGCGTCGAGCACGACGAGCGCGGTGATGAGTTTCGTGATGCTCGCCATCGGGCGCGCGTCGTCTCCCCCGCTGGCAAGCCAGGTCTGGTCGCCCGAGGTGGCCAGGTAATCCTCGGCGCCCGACACCGAGATCGCGGCCGAGCCCGAGCGTGGGAACGACACGTCTGCGGCGAAGCCCACGGGGGCGGTCGGGGCGACTGCGGCCGGTCCCGTCGGTGCGGGCAGCGGGGCGTTCAGTGCCCAGGCGACGTAGCCGCCCGCGGCCGCGGCGAGCACGACAAGGGGGATGCCGATGCCCAGCGCAGCGCGTCGGATGCGGCGGCGTCGCACCGCGGGATCGACGGGTGCGCGCGGCGCGCGGGGCGGTCGCTGCGGCGACTGCGGCGCTGCCAGGTCTGCGGCGGGCGGCGCCACCGCGATGACCTGCCCGGCACGGTCGTAGTGGTGCTCGTCACGGATGAGCACCTCGAAGTCGGCGAGCGCGTCGACCTCGTCATCGACGCGTCCGGACTCGGGTGCGCGGTCGTGCTGCATCGTGGACCCCCTGCCGATCGGTGCGGTTCCATCCTGCCCGAACCGGGCGGGATCACCGGAACCCGATCAGTGCGGGTGACCCCGCAACGGCACCACGGATGCCGGCAGCTCGTGCACTTTCGCCGAGGCCTCGACCGCGAGCGGATTCACCGACACACCCGACTCGTCGACCAGACGTCCGCCGACGTAGACCTGCTTCAGGTTTCGCGGGCTCATCGCGAGTACGTAACTGCGCACCGGGTGCCACAGCGGACCGACGTCGGGATGCCGCGGGTCGACGACCACGAAGTCGGCGAACTTGCCGACTTCGAGGCTGCCGACCCGATCGTCGACGCCCATGATCTCGGCGCCGCCCAGCGTGTGCAGGCGCAGCATCAACTCCGGCGTCATCGAGAGTGGATCCTTCGTGCGGGCCCGCTGCGCGTAGATGCCGATGCGCATGTTCTGCCAGGGATCGGCGACGTCGGTGCACGCCTGGTCATCGAGCCCGACGCCGACCTTCATACCCATCTCGAGCATCTCGGGCACGAGCGCGATGCCCGACGCGAGCCGGCCGTTCGAGGCCGGCTGCCATGACATCGATGCCCCGCCTGCGACGGACTGCTCGATGATCTCGGGCGTGGTCTGGATGAAGTGCCCGAACATGAGCCCGAGGCCGAGCGCGCCGGCATCGCGGTACAGCGCGAACTTCGACTGCTGGTGCTCGATCGCCTCGGGCGACTCGAGGAAATGGGCCTGGTTGGTGACGCCGTAGCGACGCATCGCCTCGACCTCGAGCTCGGCGGCTTCGGGCCTGGGCGACCACTGCACCTGGCCCATGATGGAGGCGCCGAGGGCGAGGCTCGGGTCCATCGCCCTCGTGTGCGCGACCTCGGCGGCGAACCGCTCGAGAATCTCGTCATCGGTGCCGACGGTGACGTCCAAGCCGCTCGCGTCGACGAACCGGATGCCGGCGTCGAGGCAGCCGTCGGCCTGCCGGAAGTGATATTCCAGTTCGCGCATACCCGCAGTACCGGTGCGCTTGCCGTCGACCATCGACTCCCACGCCTGCAGTGGGTCGGTGAAGTTGTACGCAGTCGTGACGCCGTGGGAGAGGAAGTCGAGACTGCCGTGGAGGGTCGACCAGTACAGCTGCTCGGCGCTCATGTGAGCCGTGGTGCCGAGCATCGAGTCGCACCAGCCGTAGAGCGTGTCGTTGACGCCCAGGCCGCGCAGCCCCGAGGTGAACAGGTGCGAATGGCTCGAGACGAATCCGGGCGCCACGAACATCCCCGACGCGTCGAGCGTCTCGTCGGCCGTCACTGCGGGCGTGCCCGACCCGATCGCGGCGATGCGTCCGTCGTCGCCGACCAGCATCCAGCCGTCTTCGACGAAGCCGGGATCGGCCGTGCCGGCGGGCACCGTGATGAGGTGGGCGTGGGTGACGAGCAGGGTCATGTGCTCGACGGTAGACCCACGTTGTTTCCGCCCTGTCACACTGGGGAAACACGCCGAATCTACCGTCGGTCCATGGGTACCGCGCCGCATCGATTCACCGTCACCGTCTTCTGCGGGTCTGCGCCGGGAGCCGATCCGCTCTACGCAGACGCGGCCCGCGCCGTGGGCGAAGCGATCGCGTCGCACGGGATGAACCTCGTCTTCGGCGGCGGACATGTCGGGCTGATGGGCGAGGTCGCCGATGCCGCGATGAAGGCGGGCGCGCATGTGACGGGCGTCATCCCGCACGCGCTGCGGGTGCGCGAGGACATCCATGGTGAGCTCAGCGAATTGATCGTGGTCGACACGATGCACGAGCGCAAGACGATCATGAGCGAGCGCGCCGACGCGTTCCTCGCCTTGCCCGGCGGGCCCGGCACACTCGAGGAGCTCACTGAGCAGTGGACGTGGGCGCAGCTCGGCATCCACGAGAAGCCCGTCGGTCTGCTCAACGTCGACGGCTACTACGACCCGTTCCTGGCGCTCGTGGCCAACATGCGCGATCGCAGCTTCACCCACCCGCGGTACACCGACATGCTCGTCGTCGCCGACGAGGTCGATGCCGCACTTACTGCTCTGCAGGACTACACGCCACCGGCGCGCGGGGTGGTCTCGCCGGGCGCCGAGATGTCGGCGCTGCGCCCCTGATCGCCGCTACGCGGCCGGCTCGGCGGCGCGGTGCAGCACGGCGGCGGCGAGCGCGCGGATGCCACGTGCGACGTCGGCGGCCGATACCGCCTCGTCGGGGTGGTGGCTGATGCCCTCGGGGTTGCGCAGGAACAGCATGCCGACCCCGGTGATCGCGCCCAGCGCCATGCCGTCGTGCCCGGCCCGACTGAAGATCACGGGAGGCTCCTCGCCGCGCTGCGGCAGCGTATCGACGATGCCGGCGCGCACGACGTCCTGCAGCAGCGGATCGCACGGCACGGCGGCCGCGCGGTGGATTTCGCGCGACCGCCAGCGCAGCCCGCGGCGACCCATGATCTCGTCGAGCTCGCGGGTCAGCGCGAGCCACACCCGGTCGCGCTCCCCGTCGAACTCGCCGCGCAGGTCGAGGCTGAAGCGCACTTCGCCGGGGATGACGTTGACGGCGCCGGGGAACGCTTCGAAGCGTCCGACCGTGCCGATGATGTGATGTTCGGCCGCGCAGACGCGCTCGACGGCGAGCGCGGCCTCGCTCGCACCCAGCAGCGCGTCGTGGCGCATGTCGTAGGGCGTGCCGCCGGCGTGACGTGCCTCACCCTCGACGACGAGCTGGAAACGCCGCGCCGACGCGATCGAGGAGACCACGGCGAGCGCCTCACCGGAGCGGTCGAGTTCGGGCCCCTGCTCGATGTGGGCTTCCAGGTAGCCGATCAGCTCGTCGGGGCGGCGCGCTGCCTCGCCGACCCGCCCCGGGTCGAGGCCGAACTCACGATACGCCTGTCGCAGTGTCACGCCCTCGGCGTCGGCGAGATCCCACCACTGCTCGTTCCAGCGGCCCGCGACCGCCGATGAGCCGAGCAGCGCGGTGCCGAACCGTGTGCCCTCCTCGTCGCTGAACGCGACGATCTCGACGGCGAACGGCAGGCGGATGCCGCCGCCGGGCGCCCGCAGCAGCCGAACCGCCTCGAGCGCGATGAGCACCCCGACGATGCCGTCGAAGCGGCCGGCGTCGATGACGGTGTCCAGGTGCGAACCGAGCATGAGAGCCGGGCCGTCGTCGGCATCGGCGCCTGCCGGGCCGATGCGGCCCACCTGGTTGCCGGCGGCGTCCTGCCAGGTGCGCATGCCGAGCTCGCGCATCCACTCCGCGGCCAGCCGGTTCACACGGGCGTGTTCGGGCGACAGGTACACGCGTTCGATGGTGCCCGGCGTCGCCGTCACCCGCGAGAGCTCGTCGCAGCGCGCCATCACGCGGCGCGCGGCGGCCGCGGTGACGCCCTCGGGCAGGTCGCGCAGGCTGGGCGCGGCCGTCATGCCGCTCCCGCGTACACGTCGGCGGCCGCCTCGACACCGCCCGACACCGGCACCGAGGCCCCGAAGCGGCGCAGCACCTGCTCGAGTGCGGCGAGGGTCGTGAGCACGGTGTCTCGGCGCGCGTTGTAGCCCATCGTGCCGATGCGCCACACCCGCCCGTGCAGCGGGCCGAACGAGGTGCCGATCTCGATGCCGAAGTCGTCGAGCATCGCCTGCCGCGCCGCGTCGCCCGCCACCCCGGCGGGGATCTCGACCGCGACGACGTTGTGCATCTTGTGCGCCACGTCGCCGAACACCTGCAGACCGAGTCCTTGGACGCCGGCGAGCATCGCGGCGCCGGCGAGGCGATGGCGTTCGATGACGGCCTCCCGCCCCTCGGCCAGCAGCACGCGGGCGCACTCGCGCGCCGCGTACAGCATCGACGTCGCCTCGGTGTGGTGATTGAGGCGCCGCGGGCCCCAGTAGTCGAGGATCATGCCGAGGTCGAAGTAGTTGGAGCGCACGAAGTCGGCGGCATCCGGGTCACCGTCCTCGCGGATGCCGGCTTCGACCTTCTTGCGCGACGTGACGACCTCGACCGCACGGGGCGAGAGGGTGAGCGGCGCCGAACCGCTCGGGCCGCCGAGGCACTTCTGCAGGCCGGCGCTCGCGGCATCCACCCCCCACGCGTCGGCCTCGAAGGGGTTGCCGCCGAGCGAGGCGGTCGCGTCGGTGTAGAACAGCACGCCGTGCCGCGCGCAGATCTCGCCGATCTCGTCGAGCGGCTGGTTCATCGTCGTCGACGTGTCGCCCTGCACCAGTGCGAGCAGCGTCGGGCGCACCCGCACGATCGCCTGCTCGACGGCGGCGGGGGTGAACACCTGCCCCCACGCGGTCTCGATCGTGTGTACCTCTGCCATCGCACGCTCGGCGATCTCGGCGAGCAGGTGCCCGAACCGGCCGAACACCGGCACCAGCACGCGGTCGCCGGGGCGCACGAGCGACACGATCGCGGCCTCGATGCCGGCGCGGCTCGTGCCGTCGATCAGCAGGGTCGCGTCGTTGGTGGTGTTCCAGACGCCGCGGTAGAGCTCCTGCGTCTCGGCCATCGCCGTCGTCATGAACGGGTCGTACTGCCCGACGAGGGGTGCCGACATCGCGCGCAGCACGCTCGGGTAGGCCGAGATCGGGCCGGGGCCCATGAGCAGGCGCGCGGGCGGGTCAATCGGTCCGGGCAGGGTGGGGCCGGGGAGGACGGTGGTCATGGTGCTTCCGTTCCGGTGACGAGGGCGTGCAGGGCGAGGCCCTGCCGCACGAGGGCGATGTCGGTTCCGGCGCGCGCGATGAGGCAGACGCCGACGGGGGCGGGGCCGAGGGGCGAGGTGACCGTCAGCAGCGGCACCGACAGGGCGGGCAACCCGGCGACGGCGGCGGGGGTCGTGAGCCGCAGCGTCGCTTGGCGCACGGCGTCGATGCCCTCGCCGCCGGCCGTCCGCGCGGGGGCGGGGCCCGGCGCGGTCGGCAGGATCAGGACGGCATCCGTCACGAGGTCGGTCAGCCGCGCGCGCAACGGAGCGAGGGCGGCGCGGGCGGCGGCCTCGTCGGCGGCCGTGACGGCGGCGGCCGCGCGGAAGCGGTCGGCGACGGCCGGGCCCGTGGCGCCCGGGTGCGCGCGCAGCCAGTCGCCGTTGTTGCGCCAGGCCTCCGCGCCCTGCACCGTGCGGAACGGCACGAGGTAGTCGTCGAGGTCGCCGATCGAGGCGGTCTCGACGGGCAGAGCGGATGCCGCGACGAAGGCCCCGAACGCGGCGCGCGTGGCGGCATCCGCGGCATCCAGCGCCTCGGCCGGGATGACGAAGCGCCACGGCAGGTCGGCGCCGGACTCACCGAAGACCGACTCGGTCGAGTCCGACCCGTCGTAGCTGAGGCACCAGTCCGCGACGCGCTGCAGGGTCGCGCCGTCGCGCGTGAGCCACCCGACGGTGTCGAAGCTCTGCGCGAGCGGTAGCAAGCCCTGCCGCGGCACGAGGCCGTGCGTCGTGCGCAGACCCCACAGCCCCTGGTACGACGCGGGCACGCGCACGCTGCCGGCGGTGTCGGTCGCGAGGCCGATGTCGGCCTGGCCCGTCGCGACGGCCGTCGCCGGTCCGCTCGATGAGCCGCCGGGCAGGGCTCCCGGGAGGGCTCCGTTGGGCGGGGTGCCGTAGTGCGCGTTGTCGCCCGCGATCGAGTAGGCGAACTCGTCGGTGCGGGCGATGCCGCGCAGCGACGCTCCGCCGCGGAGCAGGTCGGCCACGGCGGGGGCGGTCGTCGTCTCGGCGCGCGCCGAGTCGAGGTAGGTGGGGTTGCCCGCGCCGATGCGATAGCCCTTGATGGCGAAGAGGTCTTTGACGGCGACGGTGAGGCCCTCGAGCGGGCCCTCCCACACGCCCTGGAACAGCGGGTCGCCGACCGATCGCCAGACCGACCGGTCGAGGGCCTGCGCGCGCGGCGTGACGTGGGCGGCCGTGATGAGCCAGCGTCCGTCGAGGCGCTCCCAGACCTGCGTCTGCAGTCCCGTGCCACCGCCGTGGAAGCGCGAGACCGACACGAGCAGCGCGACGTCGCCTGCCAGCGGGCGGTACTCGATGCGCTCGATCGTGCGGGGCGGAACCCCACCGCGCACGCCGCGGAACGCGCTGATCGTGTCGTGCCCGACGAGCAGGCCCGCGCCGTCGCCGCGTATCGTTTCGGCGCCGGGCGCGAACGCGGCATCCAGCGCATCGAGGTCGTTCGCGAGGATCGCGGCCTCGTACGCGTCGAAGGCCGCCCGCAGGTCGGCGGGGATCTCGCTCACGCGTCACCCCGCTCCGAGGGCGCGGCTGCCGGCGCGGGCGCGGGCGCCGGCACGGGCGCATAACTCAGGCAGAATCCCGCCCGCGGGCGTCGATACCCCTGCCTGAGCCCCGAACAGCCTGAGTTATGCGCCGCGCTCACGCGTCACCCGCCGTCTCGACGCCGGCGAAGTCGGCCTCGCGGATGCGGGCGTGCACGCCGCACACGATGTCGACGACCTGCGAGATGTCGAAGTCGGTGGCCGCCGACAGGTACGCGTAGGCGAGGTGCTCGGCCATGCCGTACCGGGCGGCGAGCAGGTCGAGCGCCGCGCGCACGGCCTTGCGCATCGCCTCGTTCAGGTCTGGGTCGAGGCCCGTCGGAACGAGGTACTCGTCCGTCCGCACGAGGGGGCCGGTGACCTCGCCGAAGGCGGCAAGCGCCTCGGCACGCGGCACGACCTCGAAGCGCAGTGTCGCGCGCAGGGATGCCTCGAGCGCCGTCAGCGCGACTTCGCCGTCGCCCTGCGCGAAGTGCGGGTCACCGACGTAGGCGAGGGCGCCGGGCACCTGCACGGGCAGGTACAGGACCGCGCCCTCGACGAGCAGGTTGATGTCGATGTTGCCGCCGTGCGACCCGGGCGGCACCGAGTGCGGGCGCTCCGGACCCGCGGCGGCGACGCCCATCGTGCCGAGGAAGGGCGCGAGTGGAAAGCCCACGACGCGCTCGCCACCCTCGACGAGCGGCAGGCGCCCGGCGCCGCCGGCGACCGGCGTGAAGACGCTGACGTTCTCGGGGCCGCGCGGCAGCGTGCCGGGCAGGGCCCCCTTGCCGTGCCGGTTCGAGATGACGCCGTACGGCACGCGCGGCGCGAGCTCGATGACCGTGATCTTGAGCAGGTCGCCGGGCTCCGCCCCCTCGACGAAGACAGGCCCTGTGACGACATGCGGCCCGTCGGCGACCGCGTCGCGGGGGACGGATGCCGCGATCTCGATCGCGTCCGTGAGCACCGCCTCGGGCGCGACCCCGTGTCCCGTGAAGTATCCGAGCGGATCCTGCCCCTGATCAGGGAGGATGCCTTCGTGGCTGACGGTGTCGAACGTGACGGTCGCCCCCGCCGGAACGGCCAGCACCGGGGCATCCGTCTCGCACGGCAACCTGCCCCACAGCACCGTCTGCGGCGACGCGGCGACGTAGTGGTCGCCGGGGATGGGCCCGATTCCGGGCTGCAGGATCTCGCTCACGCCGTTCCTCTCGACAGGAGGCGGCCCGCCGGTGGGCGCCTCAGCCACGGCGCCTCGCCGGCGCCGCCTTCGCTCGCGTCGTACACACTCTGCCCGCGCAGCCACGTGCGGCGCACGCGTCCGGTGAGGACCTTGCCGTCGTAGGCCGAGATGGGGTTGCGATGCTGCAGGGCGCGCGCCTCGATGCGCAGGGTGTCGTCGAGGCCGAACACCGCGAGGTTCGCGGGCGCGCCGACGGCGATCTCGCCGACGTCCGTCAGTCCCGCGACGCGCGCGGGACCGGTCGTGAACAGCGGCAGCAGAATCTCAAGCGGGATGCCGCGGCGGCGCGCCTCAGTCCAGACGGCCGAGAGGCCCACCTGCAGGCCCGCGATGCCACCCCACGCGAGGCCGAAGTCGCCGTTCCCCGAGCGCTTGAGGTCGACGGTGGAGGGCGAGTGGTCGCTCACGATCGCGTCGATCGTGCCGTCGAGGATGCCCTGCCACAGGAGGTCCTGATTGCTCGCTTCGCGGATCGGCGGACAGCACTTGAACTCGCTCGCGCCGTCGGGGATCTCCTCGGCGGTGATCGTCAGGTAGTGCGGGCAGGTCTCGACGGTGAGGTCGACGCCGTCGGCCTTGGCGGCCGCGATCGCCGGAACGGCGCGCGCGTCACTCAGGTGCAGGATGTGGGCGCGTGCGCCGTGACGCCGCGCGGCGGCGATGACGGCGTCGATCGCGGCTTCCTCGCTCGCCGGCGGGCGCGACGCGAGGAAGGCGGCGTAGCCGCGCCCGAGCGACCCGTCACCGGAGAGGAGGTCGGGGTCTTCCGCGTGGACGATCAGGCGCGAGCCGATCGCCGCAACCTCGGCCATCGCGCGGTCGAGCTGGTCGCGATCGAGGTGCCCAAACTCGTCGACGCCGCTGGGCGCGAGGAAGCTCTTGAACCCGTACACCCCCGCGTCGTGGACCGGCCCGAGCGCACCGAGGTTCTCGGGGACGGCGCCGCCCCAGAACCCGATGTCGACATAGGCGGATGCCGCGGCCGCCGCCCGCTTGATCGCGAGGGCATCGGTCGTCGTCGTCGGCGGGATCGAATTGAGCGGCATGTCGACGAGGGTCGTCACGCCGCCCGCGGCCGCGGCGAGGGTCGCCGACCGGAAGCCCTCCCACTCGGTGCGGCCGGGTTCGTTGACGTGCACGTGCGAGTCGACGAGACCGGGGAGCAGGGCCGCGTCTTCGGGCACTTCGACGGCGCCGCGCGGGGCACCGTGGGGCACCCGGACGTCCGCGATGACGCCGCCCTGCACGACGACCTCAGCCGGGCGGAACGCACCGTCGATCCACGCGCGCTCCGCGCGGATCACGAGCTCCGCGGCATCCACCTGCACTTCACCGGTCTTCACGCTTCTAAAGCTATTGCTTAACGTGACGCGAGCGATTACCCCCACGTAACGGGCGTGTGAAACGCCGCCGGGTTCAGACGCCGCGCGCCGGGAGGATCGTCAGCCAGATCGCCGAGGCCACGTCCGCCGTCTGGTTGACGACGCGGTGCGGCCGAGACGCCGCGAACGAGAGCGACCCGCCTGCGCCGAGCCGCACGGCGCCTTCCGTGAACTCGAACGTGAGCTCGCCCGAGCGCACGTAGCCCGACTCGAGGCCGTCATGCACGAGCATCGCACCGTCGGCGCTGGACGCGGAGCCGGGCGGGTAGATCGACTCGAAGAAGTCGACGCCGGGAAGAGGCGCCGGCGACAGCCGCCGGTAGACGACGCCCTGGTCCAGCTGCGCGGGGGCAGCCTCGCCCGGCCCGGTGACGAGGACCCCCGGGAGGGGTTCGGCGACGTCACCCGCGGCGTGATCGAGGTCGGGTGCGAACAGATCGAGATCATCGAAGATCGCCGACACGGGAGCGCCCAGCACGGCGACGAGCTCGACGAGCCGGTTGACCGAAGGGCGCATCGTGCCCGTCTCGATCTGCGACAGCGCGCTCGACGAGATGCCTAGCTGTTGTGCGACCGACGCGAGGGAGCGGCCCGAGGCCGTCCGCAGCCGACGCAGTCGCGCACCGATCTGTGCGGGCAGGGAGCTCTCTTCCACGGCATCCTCCGGTCCTCATGCGCGACCCATCGTATGCGCGACCGACTCCGCGCGTGTTCAGTCATGACTTAACACAACCGTTACACCGCCTTCATGGCGAGCGCCACCGCGCTCGCTTTACTGGGGCCACACAGCACCTCGCACCGTCCGTCGGCCGTGTCGTCGGCGGACCGAACCCGGGAGTCCTTCACATGGCACGATTCCGTCCTCGCATCGCCGCCGCGCTGGCCGTGGCATCCGTCCTCATCCTGTCCGCCTGCAGCTCGGGTGACACGACACCCTCGTCGTCGGATGCCGCCGAGACCGTCACCGTCAAGATCGGCACTCTGCGCGGCCAGCCGCACTTCTACCAGCCGTTCCTCTACGACGACCACGCCGTCGACGATGTGAAGTTCGAGGTCGTCACGCTCGACACGACGCCTGCCCTCTCCGACGCGCTCGTGTCGGGGTCGATCGACTTCGCGATCTCAGGTGTCACCCCGACGATCTCCTCCATCGCGCAGGGCCGCGACCTCAAGATCATCGCGAGCGCCGCCGACGGCGGATCCGGCTTCATCGGAAACGGCGAGTCGAGCCTTGACGAGCTTGTCGGCAAGAAGATCGGCATCGTCCAGGGCTCGGCCCAGGAGGTCGCCCTCCGCCTGCTGATCGACGAGGCCGGCCTCACCCCCGAGGACTTCGAACTGTCGGTGATCCCCGTGCCCGAGATGGCATCGGCGTTCATCGCGGGCGACATCGACGCGTTCATGGGCGTCGAGATCGGCGTCTCGATCGCGAAGAACGCCGGCGGCACCGAGGTCGTCGACCCGTACTCGACGCCCATCGGCAAGGTCAACATCGGCCTGGTCACCACCGGCAAGCTCATCGAGGAGAACCCCGAGCTCGTGCAGAAGGTCGTCGATACGCACGCCGCGACGACCGCCTACATGGCCGACAACATCGAGGAGTGGCTGCCCGGCATGGTCGAGGAGTTCGGCGGCGACCAGGACGTCTTCACGTCGGCGCTGGCGAACTTCTGGCTGCGCTCGGATCTGTCCGACGAGTACGTCGGGCAGCTCTCCGCCCTCGCCGAGGCGATGGCCTCGATCGGGCTCATCACCACGACGCCCACGGGCGACGACATCGTGGACACCTCCTTCACCTCGTGATCGCACGTGCGGGGGCGGCTGCGGCCGCCCCCGCACGTCAGAAGGGCGGCCGCATGGCCACGCAGACGACGGCGCGACCCGTGCGCCGACGCCCTCCCGCGCAGCGACCCAATCAGCGCGCGCTCCTCACGCGGATCCTCCTCGGGATCCCGATCCCGTTCCTGTTCCTCGTCTTGTGGCAGGTCGGGCGCGACCAAGCGTGGGAGATTCCCCTCATCGGCATCCGGATGGGGTATCTGCCCGCCCCCGGCGACGTCGTCGCGTCGCTGTGGGACTACGCGTTCGGGGGCATCCACGACGACGCCTTCTCCGGCGACCTGTGGGTAAACCTCGGGGCGTCCTCGCTGCGCGTGCTCATCGGCTTCCTGATCGCGTCGGTGCTGGCCATCCCCCTCGGCATCCTGATGGGCCGCTACTACAAGATGGACGCGATGTTCGATCCGTTCATCAACCTGTTCCGGCCGATTCCGGCGACGGCGTGGGTGCCCCTCGTCGGCCTCCTCATCGGCTGGGGCGACCAGGCGACGATCTTCCTGATCGCCCTGTCCTCGTTCTTCCCGATCGTGCTCGGCGCGATCAGTGGCTCCAAGGAGGTCCCGGGTCGGCTCATCGAGGCCGGGCAGATGCTCGGCGCCAGGCGCTGGGAGATCCTCGGCCAGATCGTCGTGCCCGCCTCGGCGGCAGCCGTCATCAACGGAATGCGCGTCGGGCTCGGGCTCGCCTGGGTCGTGCTCGTGCTCGGCGAGAGCGTCGGCGTCAACGTCGGCCTCGGCTCTGCGATCATCCTCGCCCGCGACGTCGTGCGCACCGACATGATCGTCGTCGGCATGATCGTGATCGGCCTCGCCGGCTTCCTCTCCGACCGCATCCTCGTCGGAGCCTTCCGCCTGCTCACACGCGGGCGCCCCCTGGTGAAGTGACGGGAGCACAGCACATGACCGATCTGACCACCGCCGACGTCGTCCTGCAGGATCTCGGCAAGCGCTACGGCCCGGAGTGGGCGGGCGTGCAGGCTGTCGCCGACGTCGACATCAACATCGCTGCGGGCGAGTTCATCGCCGTCGTCGGCGCATCCGGCTGCGGCAAGAGCACCGTGCTGCGCATCCTCGCCGGATTCGAGCCCGCCACGAGCGGCAGCGTCACCGTCGGGGGGCGGCCCGTGACCGCCCCCGGCCCGGACCGCGGGGTTGTCTTCCAGGACTATGGACTGTTCCCCTGGCTCACGGTGCGCGAGAACATCGCCTACGGCCCGAAGCGGCGACGTGTGCCGCGAGCACGTGTGCGCGAGCTCGCGGACCGGTTCACCGAGACCGTCGGGCTCAGCCGCTTCGCCGACCGGTACCCGGGCGAGCTGTCCGGCGGCATGCAGCAGCGGGTCGCGATCGCTCGCGTCCTCGCGAACGAGCCGAGCGTGCTGCTGATGGATGAGCCGTTCGGCGCGCTGGATGCGCTGACGCGGTCGGACCTGCAGGCCGAGCTCAAGCGCATCCACCTCGAGACCCGCACGACCGTCGTCTTCGTCACGCACTCGATCGAAGAGGCCGTGTTCCTCGCCGACCGCGTCGTGGTGATGACGGGTGGGGCCTCGCACGGCGTGCCCGGGCACATCGCGCGCATCGTGCCGATCGACCTGCCCGAGCCGCGCGATGTCACGACCCCCGCGTTCAACGCGTACAAGCGCGAGATCTCCGACCTGGTGCACGGCGCAGGCGATCACGCCTGACACCGGCCGCGGGCAGCGCCTCACACGGCGACGAGGCGGGGTGGGCTCGCGTACTCGCTGCGCTTGCTCGTCTTCAGCCCCATCCGCACCATCGCGGTCGCGAGGCCCACAGCCGACGCGACACCGTCGACGACGGGGACACCCGCTGTCGCGGTGAGCATGCGACACAGATCCGCCATCCCGGCGCAGCCGAGCACGATGACGTCGGCCTCGCGGCGCACCGCTTCGTGGCAGAGACGGGTGATGGATGCCGTGGCCTCCGACCCGGAGTCCTCGAGCTCGAGCACGGGGATCTCGGCGGCCGTCAGCCAGACGGCCGCGTCGCCCATGCCGTAGCGGGCCACGAGGTCGCGTGCGCGGCCGAGCGTGCGGCTCAGGGTCGTGACGACGGCGAAGCTGCGTCCCGCGAGGGTCGCGGCGTGCATCGCGGCCTCCGCGATGCCGATGACGGGAACGTCGACCAGCTCCCGCGCGGCATCCAGCCCCGGATCCCCGAAGCAGGCGATGACGTATGCATCACTGCCCCCCGCCTGTTGGTCCTGCCGGACGAGGTCGACCACCGCCGCGGCGGCGAGGACCTCGTCGACGTGCGACTCGATCGCGGCGGCGCCCGTTTCGGGGCACACCGCGTCGATCACGACGCCGGGCCCCGCCGCCTCCCGGGCGGCGGCGGCGATCTTCGCCGTCATCGCCCGGGAGGTGTTGGGGTTGATGAGGGTGATCCTCACGCGCCGTGCTCCACGACCACGGGGACCTCCGCTGAGATGGCCGGCGGCTCGGAGTCCGCGGTCGCGGCGGCGCCGTCGATCGTGCCGTCCGAGATGCCCTCGTCCTCGCCGTCGAACGTCGGGACCTGCGGGTCGATACGCTCGAACAGGATGAACAGGCCGTAGCCGAGAGCGCATCCGATGAACCAAGTGAAGTTGCCGATCCACGAGATGTCGAACAGCCCCAGGTCGGCGAACGTCTTCGGCAGGATCGCGAGGAGGATCGTCGGGATGCCCGCGGCCAGCAGCGTCTTGATCGCGTTCGGGTTGTATCCCTTGCGGTACCAGTAGGCGCCCTGCTCGGACATCGTGAACATGTCGTCGACCTTGATGCGCTGGCGCGCCGCGACATAGTAGCCGGCGATCAGCAGGCCGAACAGCGGGCCGATGAGCGCGGCGAGCACACCCAGCGAGTAGTGGATCGCGGTCGCGTCGGCGTACCAGTTCCACGGAAGCAGGAAGACCGATCCGACGGCGGCGATCATGCCGCCCATGCGCCACGAGATGCGGTGCGGCGCGACGTTGGAGAAGTCGAACGCGGGCGAGATGAAGTTGGCGACGATGTTGATGCCGACGGTCGCCGTGACGAACGTGAGCCCGCCCAGCAGGATAGCGAACGGCGTGTCGATGGCCTGCACCGTGTGGATCGGGTCGACCAGTAGCTCGCCGAAGACGGGGAGCGTCGCCGCCGCCGTGAGGACCGTCAGGATCGAGAAGAACAGGAAGTTCACCGGCAGACCCCAGAAGTTGCCGCGCTTGACATCGCGGAACGAGCGGCCGTAGCGGGCGAAGTCGCCGAAGTTGAGCATCGGACCCGAGAAGTACGCGACGACGATGCCGACGGCCATCACCATGAGGCCGATCGTTCCCCAGAAGTCCTGGGGCGCGGCATCCGGATCCGACAGGTTCAGGTCGATGCTCTCCCAACCCGCCTGCGAGACGAGGTACACCGCGAGCACGATCATGACGGCATAGACGGCGGGGCCCGCCCAGTCGATGAAGCGGCGGATGACCTCCATGCCGTTCCAGAACAGGGCCACCTGCGCGACCCACAGGATCGCGTAGGAGATCCAGCCGAGCGCCGACAGTCCCAGGAAGCCGACGTCGAGCAGCGCTTCGGAGCCCGGGATGAACTTGAGGAAGATGATGTTGAGCGACTCAGCCGCGAGGAAGGTCTGCACGCCATACCAGGCGATCGCGATGACGCCGCGGATGATGGCGGGGATGTTCGCACCCTTGATGCCGAAGATCGCACGGTTCACGACCGGGTACGGCACACCCGTCTTCTGGCTGGGCTTGGCGACGAGGTTCGCGAAGACCTGGACGATGACGATGCCGACGACGAGGGCGACGAGCACCTGCCAGGCCGCGATGCCGAGGGCGAACAGCGAGCCCGCGGTGACATAGCCGCCGACCGAGTGCACGTCGGACATCCAGAACGCGAAGATGTTGTACCAGCTCCACTTCTGCTTGCGCAGGGGAGCGAGATCCTCGTTCGCGAGACGCGGGTCGTAGCCCGGCTTGACGTTGCCCGAGCCGACGGGGTGCCCCGCGGCTTCGACGATGTCCTGTGGGGTGGTGGGTGGGTTGATCTGTTGCTGCGACATGAGTGAGCCTTCCGCTGGCCGGTGGTTCGCGAGTGGTGCATGGATGGGGTGACCACGACGAGGAGTCCGCGGCGGGTGGAACTGAATGTGAAGCTATCCCTTCACACATCGCGATCGGTTTCGCGGATGTAACAGCGTTGTGAAGTTCCGACTTCACACTGTGCGGTCGAGGCGTGACCGGGACGTCCGCCCCGATGCGCCGTCTAGGATCGGAGCCATGGCCGACCCCGCCGCCGCTCCCGAAGCGACCACCGCGCCGGTCGGAGCGCGCCTGCGCGAACTGCGCAAGGCGCGCGGCATCTCGGCCCGCGCGCTGGCCACCAGGCTGGAGATCTCGCCGAGCGCCGTCTCGCAGATCGAGCGCGGCGTGCTGCAGCCGAGCATCGCGCGTCTGATCGCGATCACCGACGCACTGGATGTGCCGCTCGCCGACGTGTTCGGAATCGGTGACGACCGTGCCGCCGACGATGACGCGCACCACGGGTTCGCGCTGCAGCGCGCGGGGCATGCCGTGCAGATCCCGCTCGAGGGGGGCGTGACGTTCCGGCGCATCTCGCCCGTGCCCTCTCCCGGCGTCGACTACTTCATCACGACGTACCCGCCGGGAGCGACCGCACATCCCGAAGACGGACTGTTCCGCCACGACGGCTACGAGATCGGCACGGTGCTCGCGGGCGAGCTGACGATCGACTTCGACGACGAACGGGTGACGCTGCGCGCCGGCGACGCGATCAGCTACCCGTGCTCCGTTCCGCACCTGCTGCACAACACCGGAACCGAGGATGTCGTCGCGCAGTGGCTGATCGTCCACCCGGGCCGCTGAGCGCACGTTACGGGGACGAAACGCCGCGGCGATACGGTCGGTGCATGCAGCTCTCGGAGTTCAACGCGGCTGACCGCGAGACGGCCGCGGCGACGGTCGCGGTGTGGGCGGCGGTTCCCGCGTGGGTCGACGCGGTCGTCGCGGCGCGTCCGTACGCCTCGGTCGGCGAGGTCACCGCGCGCGCCGACGAGCTCGCCCGGGGCTGGACCGACGCCGATCTGGATGCCGCGCTCGCCCACCACCCGCGCATCGGGCAGAAGCCCGCGGGGTCGGGGGCGGAAGCTGCCGCGAGCACCCGCGAGCAGGCGGCGATGGCGACGGCATCCGCTTCGACGACGGATGCCATGGCGCAGGCCAACGCCGACTACGAAGCCCGGTTCGGGCGCGTGTTCCTCATCCGCGCCGCGGGCCGCAGCGCCGACGAGATGCTGGCCGAAGTGCGCCGCCGGCTCGGCAACGACGACGCCACCGAAGCCGCCGAAGCGCGCGATCAGCTGCGCCAGATCGCGCTGCTGCGCCTGCGCTCGAGCCTGGAGGACTGACATGAGCCACCTGACGACCCACATCCTCGACGCGACCGCGGGTGTGCCCGCGACGGGTGTCGCGGTGACTTTGGTGGGCCCCGACGGCGCCGCCCTTGCGTCGGGACAGACCGACGCCGACGGCCGGCTCGCGCTCGGTCCGGATGCCCTGGAGCCGGGCGACTACACGCTGACGTTCGCCACCGGGCCGTACTTCGTGGCGCAAGGCGTCGAGGCGTTCTACCCGTCGGTGACGGTCGCGTTCACCGTCGCCGACCGCCCGCACTACCATGTGCCGCTGCTGCTGAGCCCGTTCGCGTACTCGACGTATCGCGGGTCGTGACGGCGTAACGCCCCGGTAGCGCGACGAAACCTGACGGTGACACAGCATCCGTAGCCTGCGGATGTGAAGGTCATCATCGTCGGCGCGGGAATCGGCGGAACCAGTGCGGCCATTGCGTTGCGACGGCTCGGCCACGAGGTCGTCATCTACGACCGGATGCGCGAGAACAAACCGGTCGGCGCGGCGCTGTCGCTGTGGTCCAACGGCGTCAAGGTGCTCAATTGGCTGGGGCTGGCCGACGAGGTCGCGGCCCTCGGCGGCGCCATGGATCACATGGCGTATGTCGACGGGTACAGCGGCGAAGAACTGTGCCGGTTCTCGTTGGAGCCGGTGACGACGCAGACCGGCCAGCGCCCCTACCCGGTCGCTCGGGCCGACCTGCAGTCCCTGCTCATGGAGCGCGTGGGGATGGACCACATCCGACTCGGGATGCGGATGGTCGGCATCGAGGACGCCGGCGATGCGGTGACCGTCACCTTCGAGGACGGCAGCACCGACACCGGCGATCTGCTCATCGGCGCCGATGGCGCCCGCTCGATCACCCGCGCGCATGTGCAGCCGGATGACGCCGTGCCGATCGAGCGCGAGTACTCGGGGTACACGAACTTCAACGGCCTCATCGAGACGGATGACGAGATCGGTCCGCCGGACCAGTGGACCACGTACGTGGCCGACGGCAAGCGTGCCGCGGTCATGCCCGTGGCCGGCGACCGGTTCTACTTCTGGTTCGACGTGCCGCAGCCCGCCGGGGTGCCCTACCACCCGTCCGAGGGCACCGGCCCCCTGCGCACGGCGTTCGACGGCTGGGCGCCGGGTGTGCAGCGGCTGCTCGAGCGCATCGATCCGGCACGGTCGCTCAACCGCGTCGAGATCTGGGACATCACCCCCTTCCATACCTGGGCGAAGGGCCGGGTCGCGATCCTTGGGGATGCCGCACACAACACCGCACCCGACATCGGCCAAGGCGCGTGTTCGGCCCTGGAGGACAGTTTCGCGCTGGGCATCGCGTTCGCGACCAACACCGTGAGTGTCGAAGACACCCTGCGCCGCTACGAGCGCATCCGGTCGCAGCGGGCCGGCGAGCTCGTGCTGCGTGCACGCAAGCGCGGGCACGAGACGCACGCCTACGACCCCGACGCGACGGATGCCTGGTACGAGAGTCTGCGCGGCGCCGACGGCGTCGGCATCATCCGCGGCATCGTCGGCAACATCGACGGCAGCCCGGTCGAACTCGGCGCGGCGCTGCTCTGAGTCCCGCGAACCCGACGGCGCGGGGTCAGTCGCCCGCTCAGACAGTGCCGGCGGGCGGCCAGACGCCGATGATGACGGCCATGACCACGACCGTCACCAGTTCGTGGGCGATGTTCATGACCGTCAAGTTGGTGGGGCGGCCCTCGAACGCGTCGTGCGTGATGAAACGCGCAGCCGTAAGGCCCGCCCACAGGATGATCGCGGTCAGCAGCGACGCGACGAGGTAGCTGCCCTCGTAGAAGTGCCATGCCAGCGTCGTGGCGCCGGCGAGCACCCACGCGGTCACGAAGCTGACGAGCACCGTCACGAGGATCGGCAGCCATGCCGATGCGCCGGGGCGGTCCATGTCGACCTTCGCGAGCTCGGCCCACTTCGTGCCGAACACCTTCGGGGTGTACCAGATCGATCCGACCACCATGCTCGAAAGCATCGCGAGCGTCACGGCCCAATAATTGATCTCGGGGATCATCATCGCTTCCTCCACGCATCCGGGGTGCGGCGTCCGATGCGGACCGCTGCCCGGAGCGTATCGCCGCGTCATCGGCCGCGCCATGAACCTCGCCGCGCGGGTAGCGTGAATCGGGTGACCGATCTCGTCGTTGCCGTCCCGACCGAACGTCTCGCCGCCGATCTGCAGCCGCTGCCGCCCGGCGTCGAGGCGGTCGTGTGGACGATGGACGACGCGTCACCGCATCCGCACCTCGACATCGTCGTGCCGCCGTATATGTCGGCCGGGCGCGGGCTGCCGCACCTCGCGAACGTGTCGACGCGTCTCGTGCAGGGGCAGTCGATCGGGTACGAGGGTGTCGAGCGGACGCTGCCGCCGGGCACCGTGTTCGCCAACGCCGCGACGGTGCACGAAACGTCGACGGCAGAGCTCGCCGTGGCCCTGACGCTGGCGGCGCAGCGCCAGCTGCCGTCGTTCGTGCGTGCACAGGACGAGGGTCGCTGGGCGCCCGTGTTCGCCGAGAGCCTCGCCGACCGGCGGGTGCTGCTGCTCGGCTACGGCGGCGTCGGCAAAGCCATCGCGGCACGCTTGGCACCGTTCGAGGTCGACCTCGTCGCGGTCGCGTCGCGGGCTCGCGTCGAGGACGGCGTCGAGGTGCATGCCGTCGACGAGCTGCCGAACCTGTTGGGCGAGGTCGACATCTTGATCGCATCGCTGCCCGGTGGCGAGGCGACGCGACACATCGTCGACGACGCCGTCCTGTCGGCGCTGCCCGACGGGGCGCTCGTCGTCAACGTCGGGCGCGGCCCGCTGGTCGACACCGACGCGCTCGTCGCGCACGTCGAGCGCGGCCGCATCCGGGCGGCGCTCGACGTGACCGACCCCGAGCCGCTGCCCGCCGACCATCCCCTGTGGGGGCTCGACAGTGTGCTGATCGCGCCGCACGTCGGCGGCGCGTCGACGGCGATGCAGCCGCGCATCGCCCGTCTGGTCCGCCGTCAGATCGACCGCATGCTCGCGGGCAAGGAGCCCGAGAACATCGTCATCCGCACCTGACCCGCGTCAGAGGCGGTCGGAGATCGTGGCGGCGACCGTGAGCCAGGCGTCGCGGGTCTCGGGCGAGAGCGCTTCGAAGTCGATCGGACCGCCGTCGACGAGCGCGGCGTCGAAGGGCACGTGCACGACGGCCGAGGTCACCTGTTCGAAGTGGCGCTGCAGGCGTTCGGCGAGGCGCTTGTCGGGTCGCTGCGAGGGGGCGGCGAGGATCGTGACGGCACTGTCGATCTTGTGATCGAAGCCCTTCTCGCGCAGCCCGTCGAGCAGCCACGCAGCGGATGCCGCGGTGTCTTCGCGCACGGTCGAGACGATCACGAGCTGGTCGGCGGCAGCGACCGCGGCGACCCAGTTCGAGGCGCGCATGTTGTTGCCGGTGTCGACGACCATGATCCGGTAGTAGCGCGAGAGCACGTCGTGCAGACGGTCGAATGCGGGGGCGTCGATCGTCGACGAGGCGGCGGCGTCTTCGTCGGATGCCAGCACGTCGAAGCGTGCGTCGACCTGCGTGCGCACGTAGGTGTCGAGGGCCGCGAGGCTCGCGCCGGTCGGCTCGGTGAACCGGTCGAGTTCTTCGAGCAGGTCGACAGCGGTGCGGTTGTGGGGCGAGTGCTGGGCGCGCCAGCCGAGCGTGCCGCGCGTCTCGTTGTTGTCCCACGCGAGAGTCGCGCCGCCGCGCTGGGTGCCGAAGGTGGCGGCCAGCAGCAGCGTCGAGGTCGTCTTGTGCGCGCCGCCCTTCGGGTTCAGCACGACGATCGTGCGCGGTGCGTCGAGGCGTCGCTGGACCTTGCGCTCGCGCTCGATGCGGGAGCGTTCGGCCTTGCCCGGGCGCGGCGAGATGGCGCCGCCGGTCATGCGGCGCACGGCGCCCTGCCAGCCCTCGTTCGCACGGGCACGGGCGCGCTCGGCGCGCGACCCGAGCAAGTCGTCGACGGTCGGGGTTGCGCGGGTGGCGTCGCGGCGGGTCGCGGTCGACCGCAGCGGGGCGGATGCCGCGGCGGCCGGCGCCTCCGCCGGCGTGGGGGCCGGTGCTGGTGTGGCGGCCGACACCGGCGCGGGGGTCGTGGGGTGCAGCGGCACGGCAGAGATCGGGGCGACAGCGGCAGCGGCGGGCGCCGGCGCGTCGTCGAGCGACGCCGCTTCGAGATAGGTGCCGTCGGGGTGCACGATGATGGGCCAGCTGACGTCGTCGTCGAAGACGGTCGCGGTGACGGGTTCGCCGGCGGATGCCGCAAGCTGACGGATCGCTTCGACGATGCGGTCGCGCAGGCCCTCGGCGCTCGACGCGTAGAGCTGGTCGATGTCACCGGAGACGTGCAGTTCGGCGGCGGTGGCCGACGTGATGCGCACGGTCGGCTCGAAGGTGGTGGTTCCCACGGGGGCCTCTCTTGATCGGGCGCACGGCCGATCGTGTTCGGGGCGGATCATGCTCGGGGGGATGCTGATCGGGCTCAGAAAATCATCCCATCCGGCTTGAGGTCGGGCCGGGAGCGACTCAGACCTTGAACAGGGCGTGCACGTCGCCGCACACGGCGCGTCCGCCGAGGTGCTCGAGCTCCATCAGCACTGCGGTGCCGGCGACCTCGTAGCCGAGCGTCGTGAGCAGCTCCTTCGCGGCGCGCAGGGTGCCACCGGTGGCGAGCACGTCGTCGAGCAGCAGCACGCGGCTGCCGGGCGGCAGGTCTGCCGCCATCTCGATCGCCGCTTCGCCGTACTCGAGGGCGTACGACACCGATGCCGCCGGTCGCGGCAGCTTTCCCGCCTTGCGGATCGGCACCATGCCCACGCCCGCGGCGATCGCGGTGGCTCCGGCGAGCAGAAAGCCTCGCGCTTCGACACCGGCGACGACGTCGAAGGTGCCGGCGAACGGCTCGACGAGCGCGTCGGCGACGGTGCGCAGGGCATCGGCATCCGCCAACAGGGGCGAGATGTCGCGGAAGAGGATGCCGGGTTCGGGAAAGTCGGGAATCGTCGCGATCAGCGACTCGGCGCGGTCGAGGGCCTGTGAAATCACCGATCCAGGGTACGCGCGTCGCACCTGCGAGGATGATCCGAGACCGAGAAATTGGAGGTAAGAATGCGCAAGCGCTTGCCCTACCATGTATCCATGAACACTTCGACCCTGTCCACCCTGGCTCCCATCGGTGAGAGCCGCCCCGGTGCGGAATGGTGGCGTACCGCCGTCATCTACCAGATCTACCCGCGCTCGTTCGCGGACGCGTCGGGCGACGGCATCGGCGACCTGCGCGGCATCACCGAGCGCCTCCCGCACCTGCAGGAGCTCGGCGTCGACGCCGTGTGGCTGAGCCCGTTCTACCGTTCGCCGCAGAAGGATGCCGGCTACGACGTCGCCGACTACTGCGACGTCGACCCGCTGTTCGGCACGCTCGAAGACTTCGACCGCATGCTCGGCGAGGCGCACGGACGCGGCATCCGGGTGATCGTCGACCTCGTCCCGAACCACAGCTCCGACCAGCACGAGTGGTTCCAGGCGGCCCTTGCGGCAGCACCGGGCAGCCGCGAGCGGGCCCGCTACATGTTCCGCGACGGCAACGGCGAGCAGGGCGAACTGCCCCCGAACAACTGGGAGTCGGTCTTCGGCGGGCCCGCGTGGACGCGCGTGACCGAGGCCGACGGCACACCGGGCCAGTGGTACCTGCACCTGTTCGACACGTCGCAGCCCGACTTCGACTGGGCAAACGCCGAGGTGCAGGACGAGTTCCGCCGCATCCTGCGGTTCTGGCTCGACCGCGGCGTCGACGGCTTCCGCGTCGACGTGGCGCACGGCCTCGTCAAGACCGACGGCCTGCCCGACCACCTGCCCGCTGTCGACGGCGACAGCATGGGCGGCGACGCCGACGACGTGCCCTACTGGGGTCAGGAAGGCGTGCACGAGATCTACCGCGACTGGAACCGTGTGCTCGCCGAGTACGAGGGCGACCGCGCCCTGTGCGCAGAGGCATGGCTGCCGACCGTCGACAAGACCGCGCTGTGGGTGCGCCCCGACGAGATGCACCAGGCGTTCAACTTCTCGTACCTGACGACCGAGTGGGATGCCGCTGAGCTCCGCGAGGTGATTTCGGAGTCCCTCCGCGCCTACCCCGCCGTCGGCGCACCGTCGACGTGGGTGCTGTCGAACCACGATGTCGTTCGTCACGCGTCGCGGCTGGCGCTGACCGCCGAGAACCCGCAGGGTCACGGCATCGGTCCTGCGTCGCCCGGTCAGCCGATCCCCGAAGTCGGTCTCCGCCGCGCGCGGGCCGCCACGGCGCTCATGCTGGCGCTGCCCGGTTCGGCGTACCTGTACCAGGGTGAGGAGCTCGGCCTGCCCGAGGTCATCCACCTGCCCGACGACGCCCGCCAGGACCCGACGTGGTTCCGCACCGAGGGCGAGCGCTACGGCCGCGACGGCTGCCGTGTGCCGATCCCGTGGGAGTCGGGTGCACCGTCGTACGGGTTCAGCACGTCGGGCGAATCGTGGCTGCCCCAGCCCGCAGAATTCGACGCCCTGGCGCGCTCGGCGCAGGAGGACGACCCCGACTCGACGCTGTGGCTGTACCGCACGCTGCTCGCGGCGCGCCGTGACCTGAACCTCGGTGCAGGCGAGTTGACGTGGTTGAGCGGCTACGCTGATGACGTGCTCGCCTTCAGCAACGGAGATCTCACGGTCATCGCCAATCTCGGCGCCGAACCGGTCGCGTTGCCCGCGGGTACCCTGATCGCGGCCAGCGACGCGTTCGAGGGCGGTCTGCTGCCCGTCGACACGACTGTCTGGTTGGCCGCCGGCTGAGCACCGCGATGGTGAGCCTGGAGGAGGTCGCCCGTCGAGCCAATGTGTCGACGGCGACCGTCTCCCGCGCCCTCAGCGGCCGGGGCCGCATCTCGGACGCCACTCGTGAGCGGGTGCGCGACGCGGCGGATGCCATGGGCTACGTCGTGTCGGCATCCGCGTCGAGCCTGGCATCGGGTCGCACGCAGAACATCGGCGTGCTGGTGCCGCTGCTCGACAAGTGGTTCTTCGCGATGGTGCTCAGCGGCATCGCAAACCATCTTGCGCCGCGCGGGTACGACATCACGCTCTACAACGTGACCGACGACCCCGAGCAGCGTCGCCGGTTGTTCTCGTCGTCGCTGCGGCGCCGTCGCGTCGACGGGTTGGTTGCATTGTCGGTCGATCTCGATGCCGACGATGTCGCCCACCTGCAAGACCTAGGGCTTCCGGTCGTCGGTCTCGGTGCGCCCGGCCCCGGCCTCGCGGCACTGCGGGTCGACGATGTCGCGGTCGCACGCACGGCGACCGAGCACCTGCTCGAGCTCGGGCATCGCGAGATCGCGCACATCGGTCTCGACAAAGAGGCCGGCGACGAGCACGACATCCCGACGCTGCGTACCCGCGGGTTCGAGGCGACCCTCGCCGAGGCGGGGCTCGAGCCGGCCGGGTTCGAACCCGCCGACTTCACGATCGACGAGGGCCACCGCGCGGCGCGCAAGCTGCTGCAGGGCGAGCGGCGTCCGACCGCGATCTTCGCGGCATCCGACGAGCTCGCCTTCGGCGCCCTGTTCGCGGCGCGCGAGCTGGGTCTCGACGTGCCGCGTGATCTGTCGATCGTCGGCGTCGACGGCCACGAGATGAGCGAGTTCTTCGGCCTGACGACGGTCGCGCAGTTTCCGCACGACCAGGGCGAGCGGGCCGGCGATGCGATCCTCGCGCTTGTCGAGACCGGCTCGCTGCCCGACGACGCGTCGCTGCCCGACGACGCGTCGCTGCCGTTCGAACTCATCGTGCGCACCACCACGGGCCCCGCGCCCCGCTGATTTCCGCTGCCCGCGTTCGACTGGGGCACCCGCGTAGGCTCTGACGCATGACCGAGCGCCACCCGATCGACCTCGAAGCCCTCTACATCGACCTGCACCGTCACCCGGAGCTGTCGTTCCAAGAGACCCGCACGGCGGGCGTCATCACGCGTGAGCTCGCGGCGCTGGGACTCGAGTTCGAAGAGGGCATCGGCAAGACCGGTGTCGCGACGACGATCCGCAACGGCAACGGTCCCGTCGTGTGGCTGCGCGCCGACATGGATGCCCTGCCCGTCGAAGAAGACACCGGCCTCGCCTACGCCAGCACCGCGCGCGGCACCGACCCGGCCGGCACCGATGTGCCCGTCATGCACGCGTGCGGCCACGACATGCACGTGACCGCGCTGCTGGGCGCGCTCGAGAAGCTGCTCGCGACGCGTGAGGAGTGGTCGGGCACCGTCGTGGCCGTCTTCCAGCCGGCCGAGGAGTACGGCGCGGGTTCACAGGCGATGATCGCCGACGGTGTGCTCGACCGGTTCCCGAAGCCCGACGTCGTGCTCGGCCAGCACCTCACACCGCTGCCCGCGGGCGTCATCGGGGTGCGCCCGGGCACGCAGATGGCGGCATCCGACGGGCTCAGCGTGCGGCTGCTCGGTCGCGGCGGGCACGGTTCGCGCCCCCACGCGACGATCGACCCGGTCGTCATGGCCGCGGCGACCGTCATGCGCCTGCAGACGGTGGTCTCGCGCGAGGTCGACCCGCGTGAGATGGCGGTCGTCACCGTCGGCTCGATCCACGCTGGGCTGAAGAACAACATCATCCCCGCCGAGGCGAAGCTCGAGCTGAGTCTGCGGTACCCGAACGACGATGCGCGCGCCGACGTCATGGCGCGGGTCGAGCGGATCGTGCGGGCGGAGGCCGCGGCATCCGGTGCCGAGGAGGAGCCGGTCATCTCGATCGACCACACACTGCCGCCGACGATCAACGACCACGACGCCACCGCGCGCCTGACCGCGGCGTTCGACAACGCGTTCGGGGCGGGCACGGTCATCGACCCGGGCATGTTCACCGGCAGTGAAGACGTCTCGTGGTTCGCGCGCGAGTCGGGCGTGCCGCTCGTGTTCTGGTTCTGGGGCGGGGTCGACCCGCAGACGTACGCGGATGCCGAGGCTGCCGGTCGCATCGCCCAAGACATTCCGACGAACCACTCCCCGCTCTTCGCGCCCGTGCTGCACCCCACGATCGAGCGGGGCGTCGATGCGTTGGTCGTCGCGGCGACCGAGTTCCTGGACTAGCACGGCGCACCCAGCCGCATCGGGGAGACTGGATGCATGGCCCCCGCACGTGCGCAACGCTCCACCATCGTTCTGGCGGTGATCGCGGGTGTGCTCGCGGTCGCCGTGATCGTCACCATGATCATCGCGATGAACCGCGGCGGGTCGAGCACTCCGGCATCCGAGCAGACGACGACCGGCGAGGCGCCCGTCGAGACCACCGAGACGGCGCCGAGCGACGACGCCTCGACGCCGCCTGCCGAGACCGACGGGGCGCGCATCGAGGTGTCGGGCACCGGCTTCACGCTGACGGATGCCGCGGGCTCCGAGGTGTATGAGCACGATTGGGCGGCCGAGGCGCAGCCTGCGATCGATGCGCTGAGTGAGGCGTTCGGCAGCGAACCGACCGAGGACTTCCTCGAGGGAGACGCCGAGAACTGGGCCTACGACATCTACGACTGGAACGGCTTCCGGCTCTATGACGTACGGCTGGGCGAGGGCAACCGGCCACGCGACGAGATCCCCGCCCCGACCTATGTCGACTACACAGCGAACACGGTCGGCGAGGTCACGATCGCCGACGAGTTCGGCATCGAGATCGGCATGAGTGTCGCCGACGCGCAGGCGCTCGGACCGGATGCTGAAGACACCGCCGACGGCAGCCACACGCAGCTCGTGTTCGGCACCGACCGCGGCACGTTCTGGAACGACGGGGTGCGCACCTTCAGCGCGTTCGCGAAGGCGAGCGCCGACGCGGTGACGGGCGTGACCTACACGTTCTACCAGGGCGAGCGCTGACCCCGGGGGTCACACCGGGCCCTGGCCGTCACGGGCGGCGTAGCCTAGAGGGGTGACTTCCCCCGGCCTGACCGATACCGCAGCGCCCGCACCCGTGCGGGTGTTCGATGCCGCCGCGTTGCGGGAGGATTTTCCGATCCTGCAGACCGAGGTGAACGGCCACCCGCTCGTGTATCTCGACTCTGGTGCGACGAGCCAGAAGCCGCGGCAGGTGTTGCAGGCCGAGTACGACTTCCTCACCCACCAGAATGCGGCCGTGCACCGCGGTGCGCACACGCTCGCGGCCGAGGCGACCGACCTGTTCGAGGACGCCCGTGAGGCCGTCGCCGGGTTCGTCGGTGCCGCCCCCGAGCAGCTCGCCTGGACGAGCGGCGCCACGGCGGGCCTCAACCTCGTCGCGTATTCGATCGGCAATGCGACGCTCGGACGCGGCGGTGAGGCGGCATCCCGCTTCGCCCTCAAGCCGGGCGACGAGATCGTCGTGACCGAGAGCGAGCACCACGCGAACCTCATCCCGTGGCAAGAGCTCGCGGCGCGCACGGGCGCCGCGCTGCGGCACATCCCGCTGCACGACGACGGGCAGCTCGATCTCGATGCCGCGTCATCCCTCATCGGCGCCCGCACCCGCGTCGTCGCCTTCACACACGTGTCGAACGTGCTCGGCATCATCAACCCGGTCGCCGAGCTCGTCGCACTCGCCCGCGAGGCGGGCGCCCTGACGGTGATGGATGCCTGCCAGTCGGCGCCGCACCTGCCGCTGGACCTGCCGGCATCGGGCGTCGACCTCGCCGTCTTCAGCGGCCACAAGATGCTCGGCCCGTACGGCGTCGGCGGGCTCTATGGTCGCGCCGAGGTGCTCGACGCGCTGCCGCCGTTCCTCACCGGCGGGTCGATGATCACGACGGTCACGCTCGACGAGGCAGGTTACCTGCCCGCGCCGCAGAAGTTCGAGGCCGGCACGCAGCCGGTCGGCCCCGCGATCGGCCTGGCCGCGGCGGTCCGCTACCTGCAAGATGCCGGTGTGGATGCCGTGCACGCGCACGAGGCCCGGCTTGCCGAGCGCATGCGCGACGGGCTGCGCGAGATCCCCGGCATCCGTCTGCTCGGCGACGCCGAGGTTGTGGAGCGCGTCGGCCTGTGGTCGTTCGACGTCAAAGGTGTGCACGCGCACGACGCCGGGCAGTACCTGGATGCGCTCGGCATCGCGGTGCGCGTCGGCCACCACTGCGCGAAGCCGCTGCACCAGCGGTTCGGCATCACCGCGTCGGTGCGCGCCTCGACCGCCCTGTACAACACCGATGCCGACGTCGACGCGTTCCTCGATGGCGTCCGCGGCATCCGTCCCTACTTCGGAGCAGACGCATGAACGGGCTCGATTCGCTCTACCAGGAGCTCATCCTCGACCACTCCAAGCACCCGCGCGGCAAGGGCATCGCCGACGAGCCGGGCCGGGTCGCGAGTTCGCACCAGCACAACCCGATGTGCGGCGACGACGTGACCCTGCAGGTGCATGTCTCGGACGACGGCGCGCGCCTCATCGACGTGACGTGGGACGGCACCGGCTGCTCGATCTCGCAGGCGTCGGCATCCATGCTCGCCGCGCTCGTCGAAGAGGATGCCGGGGATGCCGGCCTTCCCCGCGAGCAGGTCGATGCGCTCATCGAAGGGTTCCGCGAGGCGCTGCGCTCGCGCGGCAAGATCCCGCTCGACGAAGAGACCTACGCCGACGCGACCGCGCTGTCGGGGGTTTCGAAGTTCTCAGCGCGGGTGAAGTGCGCCATGCTCGCGTGGGTCGCGCTCGAGGATGCCATCGCCCGCGCCTGAGACTGGCCCGCTGAGGCGATTCGCACACTCGCCGCGGCATCCCCTCATCGCCGAGCCCTCACAGTTGACGCGAACCCTCACACTCCTGCGTCGAAAACTCTGAGGGTTCGAGCAGAGTGTGAGGGTTCGCGGGGGATGCCGCAGGTCAGACGGCGGCGAGCACACCCTCCAAACGGGCGTAGCTGGTCTCCATGCCGTCGGTCATGCCGGTGGCTAGGATCATGTCGCGCAGCTCGAGGCTCGGGTACTCGATGAGAAGCGTGAGCAGGGTCGCACCGTCCTCTTCGTAGAGCTGCAGGTCGTTGATCGTGCCCTCGCCCTCCATCCCGATCATCTTCTCGGTCGTCACCGAGCGCCGCGGCGCCTCGCTGATGAGCGTCTCCCCCTCGAACCCGAAACGGGTGGATTCGTCGTCGCCCTGCTGCCACACGTAGCGGTAGGTGTCGCCGACTTCGCACTCGACCATCTGCCAGCCGTCGGGGCCGAGCAGCCATTGCTTGAGCAGTTCGGGCTCCTGGTGCGCGCGCCAGACGAGGTCCTGCGGACCTTCGATGAGCCGGGTGATGCGCACGTGGGTGTCGTCGAGGATCTCGGTGCGGGTGCCCTTGCCCTGCGCGTAGTCGCGCAGGTCGTGCAGCACGGCATCCAGCTGGTCCATCGCCATGCGCGAGCCTTCGACGGCGCCCATGTCGATCGCCTGCTGCAGCCCTTCGAGCGAGGCGAACGTCGTGACGTTGGTCATGCGCGCGCCGGTGTCGGTCGCGGTGAATGCGTACGTCATGCGCATGGTCGGGAAGCCATCGAAGACGGTGCCCTCGGCATCCGTGAAGTTGTCGAGCACTTCGAAGCCGTTGCCCTCGTCGATCGAGAGGAACTCCCACGCCCCGTACGAGGCCTCACCTTTCGGGCTGGTCATGTGGTACTTCGCGCGGCCGCCGACCGTGAAGTCGAAGTCGGTGAAGGTGGCCGGCCACCCGGGAGGGCCCCAGAAGCGCTCGAGCTGGCGGGGCTGCGTGAACGCGCGCCACAGCCGGTCGACGGATGCGTCGACGTCGGCGACGAGCGTCATCGTGAGGTTCTCGGTGTCGGTGGTGATGTCGGTGACAGGCATTGCTCTCTCCTTGGGTGACTTCGTATGGGTCAGTGCTCGGGCTCGGCGAGGAACGCGTCGAGCCGGTCGATGCGTGCGCGCCAGAGGTCTTCGTAGCGCGACAGCAGGGCGCGGGCGCGGGCGATCATGACGGGATCCGCTCGGACAAGCCGCTCCCGGCCCTCGGCGCGCTTGACGATGAGGTGTGCGGCTTCGAGCACGGCCACGTGCTTCTGCACCGCGGCGAACGACATGTCGTAGTCAGCGGCGAGCGCCGAGACGGACTGCTCGCGCTCGATCGTGCGACGCAGGATGTCACGGCGGGTCGCCGCCGCGAGTGCATGGAACAGGCGGTCGGTCTCATCGTCGGTCAGCTCCGGGCTGGAATCTTGTACAACCATTTGGTTGTACGTTAAGGCAGTGGATGCCGGGTGTCAAGAGGTCTTCACAACCTCAGTCGAGCAGCTGCACTCCGAAGCCGGAGACGACGGCGCGCACCTCTGACAGGTAGCGGTGGGCCTGGTCGGTGAGCGGGATGGCGGTGTGGTCGATCCAGCCGATCTCGATGCGCTCTTCGACCTGGAGCGGGATCGCGACGATCTCGGGGTCGAGTTCGTCGCTGATGATGCCGGTCGAGATCGTGTAGCCGTCGAGGCCGATCATGAGGTTGAAGATCGTGGCGCGGTCGGACACGCGGATGTCCTGCCGGCTCGAGCGGGTCGAGAGGATCTCTTCGGCGAAGTAGAAGGAGTTGTTCGCACCCTGGTCGAACGTGAGGCGCGGCAGGTCGGCGAGGTCGTCGAGCGTCACCCGCTCCCGCTTCGCGAGCGGGTTGGTGCGCGAGATGAAGATGTGCGGGTCGGCGAGGAACAGCGGGTGGAAGGCGAGCCCCGAGTCGCGCAGCAGCTTGTCGATCACCTTCCGGTTGAAGTCGTTGCGATAGAGGATGCCGATTTCACTGCGCAGCGTGCGGACGTCTTCGATGATGTCCCACGTGCGGGTCTCGCGGAGCGAGAATTCGTACTCCGCGGCATCCGAGGCCTTCACCATGCGCACGAAGGCGTCGACGGCGAACGAGTAGTGCTGCGTCGAGACGCCGAGCAGACGGCGGGAGGGCGGGCGGTCGAGGTAGCGCTGCTCGAGCAGTTCGACCTGCTCGACGACCTGGCGGGCGTAGCCGAGGAACTCGGCACCCTCGTCGGTGAGGGTCACGCCGCGCGCGGAGCGGACGAGCAGCGGCCGGCCCACGCGCGACTCGAGGTCTTTCATCGCGGCCGACATGGTCGGCTGCGCGACGTAGAGCAGGTCGGCCGCGCCCGAGATCGACCCCTCGGCCGCGACCTCGATGAAGTAGCGCAGCTGCAGCAGCGTCATCCCGCCCGATCGTTGAGCCATAGGCAAACCCTATATGAGCGCATAGTCAGCGCAAGTTACCCGATAACCGCCTTGCGGCGTCACCATTGATGCATCCCCCTTCTGCGGCCGACCCCGGCCCACCCGACCGGATGACGAGCATGGCCCACGACTTCAGCTTCCGCTTCACGACGACACGCTTCGACGAGGACTACACCCCCTCCGACGACTCGCGCGTCACGACGAACTTCGCGAACCTGGCCCGCGGTGAGCACCGTCAGCAGAACCTGCGCAACACGCTCGCGATGATCGAGAACCGGTTCAACGACCTCGCAGGCTGGGACAACCCGACTCGCGACCGCTACGCCGTCGAACTCGAGATCGTCTCGGTGCATCTTGACTTCACCGCCGACGGTGAAGCGCAGAGCTTTCCGCTGCTCGAAGTGCTCGACACCTCGATCGTCGACCGCCGCACGGGTGCCCGCCACCACGGCATCGTCGGCAACAACTTCTCGTCGTACGTCCGCGACTACGACTTCAGCATCGTGCTCCCCTCGCTCAGCAACAGCGGATCGTCGCACCTGCCCGACGACTTCGGCCTGCTGCACGGCCGCCTGTTCGAACAGTTCCTGGCATCCGACGCGTACCGCGAGCGCTTCACGCAGACACCGGTCATCTGCATCAGCGTCTCGACGAGCAAGACCTACCGTCGCACCACGAACGTGCACCCCGTGCTGGGCGTCGAGTACGAGCAGGACGCGTTCTCGCTGACCGACGAGTACTTCGCCAAGATGGGCCTGCAGGTGCGGTACTTCATGCCGCGCGGCAGTGTCGCGCCGCTCGCGTTCTACTTCCGCGGCGACCTGCTGAGCGACTACTCGAACCTGCAGCTGATCAGCACGATCAGCACGATGGAGACGTTCCAGAAGATCTACCGCCCCGAGATCTACAACGCGAACTCGGCCGCAGCCGACATCTACCGGCCGACCCTCGAGTCGCTGGACTTCTCGCGCACGCAGATCGACTACGACCGCGAAGAGCGCAGCCGACTCGGCGTCACGCAGGGCAAGTACACCGACGAGCACTTCATGACGCCGCACAACGACGCGCTCGAGCAGTGGCTCGCCGGCGCGCTCGCCCCGGTCGGCTGAGCGCGGAGGATCACGACATGAGCACCCTCCTTCCGACCTCGATCGTCGGCAGCCTGCCCAAGCCGTCGTGGCTCGCCGAGCCCGAAACCCTGTGGTCACCGTGGAAGCTCGAAGGCGACGCGCTCGTCGAGGGCAAGCAGGATGCGCTGCGCATCGCCGTGCAGGAGCAGACGCGCCGCGGCATCGACATCGTCAGCGACGGCGAGCAGACCCGTCAGCACTTCGTCACGACCTTCATCGAGCACCTGAGCGGTGTCGATTTCGAACGGCGCGAGACGGTCCGTATCCGCGACCGCTACGACGCGAGCGTGCCCACGGTCGTCGGCGCGGTCGGCCGCGAGCGGCCCGTGTTCGTCGACGACGCGAAGTTCTTGCGGCAGAGCACCGACCGCCCGATCAAGTGGGCACTGCCCGGCCCCATGACGATGATCGACACGCTCTACGACGCCCACTACAAGAGCCGCGAGAAGCTGGCGTGGGAGTTCGCCGGCATCCTCAACCAGGAGGCGCGCGAGCTCGAAGCCGCCGGCGTCGACATCATCCAGTTCGACGAGCCCGCGTTCAACGTCTTCTTCGACGAGCTGAAGGACTGGGGTGTCGCGACGCTGGAGCGTGCGGCCGAGGGTCTGCGCGCCGAGACCGTCGTGCACATCTGCTACGGCTACGGCATCAAGGCGAACACCGACTGGAAGGCCACGCTCGGTTCGCAGTGGCGGCAGTACGAGGAGTCGTTCCCGCTGCTGCAGCGCTCGACCATCGACACCGTCTCGCTCGAGAGCCAGCACTCGCACGTGCCCATGGACCTCATCGAGATCCTGCGCGGCAAGAACGTCATGCTCGGCGCGATCGACGTCGCGAACGAGACCGTCGAGACGCCCGAAGAGGTCGCCGATGTGCTGCGCAACGCACTCGCCTTCGTCGACGCCGACAAGCTCATCCCCAGCACGAACTGCGGCATGGCGCCGTTCCCGCGGGATGTCGCCCTCGCCAAGCTCAGCGCCCTCAGCGCCGGGGCACGCATCGTCCGCGAGGAGTTGGCGTGAGCACGCCCGACACCGCCACCAAGGGACTCGAGCCCAAGCACGGCTTCGCGTCGTCGCTGTCACCGGACGAGTTCAAGTCGCTGTTCCGCGGCCACCCCGGCGGGGTCGCGGTCATCACGGCGGATACCGGCGATGGCCCGGTCGCACTGACGGCCACGTCGGTATCGTCGGTGAGCGCCGAACCGCCGCTGTTGATCTTCTCGATCTCGGCGATGTCCTCGGCATCCGCCGTGCTCTCGCGCGCCGAGACCGTCGTCGTGCACCTGCTCGACGCACACGACCTCGACGTCGCGAAGCTCGGCGCGACGGGTGGCGCCGACCGGTTCGCGCAGACGCACACCTGGTCGCGGCTGGTCACCGGTGAGCCGGTCTACCGCGACGTTCGCGCGTGGGTCCGCTGCGCCGTGATCGACCGCATGGATGCCGGCACCTCGACCGTCATCGCCGCCCACGCGCTGCAGTCGCACATTGAGCGGGACGCGCACCCGGGCGCCTCCGGCGATGCGCTGGTCTATCACAACCGCACCTGGCATCGCCTCGGCGAGCACTCCCGCATCGACGACTGAGGCGTGTCCGCCCCGCGCCGGGCGATCTCTCCCCCGCGTCGTGCGTGACTCCCCCCGTCGCGCGGAACTCCCCCGCGTCGTGCGGAACTCCTGAGTTTTCGACAGCGCATGCCCGCCGAGCCCCGGAATCCCGGCCCTGCCTGGCGCCGGCACGACCAAAAGTCAGGAGTTACGCACGGCAACACGCGCTCACCCGGCGACCCGCGATCGCGGTCGTGACTCAACCCCCGGCGCCGAGCACGTCGTCGAGATCGTAGGAGACGGGTTCGTCGAGCTGCTCGTACGTGCAGTCGCGGGGGTCCTTGTCGTCGCGCCACCGGTTGAACTGGGCGGTGTGGCGGAACCGGGTGCCCTCCATGTGGTCGTAGCGCACCTCGACCACACGCTCCGGGCGGAGCGGGGTGAACGACAGGTCCTTGTTCGCGTTCCAGCGGGAGTACGCGGATGAGGTGGGGGTGCGGGGAAAGCTCTGGTCGCGGTTGTCGGCGGTCTGATCGGCGGTCGCCTCGTCGCCCTCGCCCGCCCACGACCACGGATGGCCCTCGAATCCGGTGACCAGCGGCTGCAGTTCTTGGAACAGTTCCTCACGGCGCTGCATGCTGAACGCCCCGATCACCCCGACCGACTGCAGGGTGCCGTCTTCGGCGTAGAGGCCGAGCAGCAGCGACCCGATCTTGTCGTCACCGGACTTGTGGGTGCGGTAGCCGGCGACCACACAGTCGGCGGTGCGCTCGTGCTTGATCTTGTACATCGCGCGCTTGTCTTCGAGGTAGAGCAGGTCGGCGGGCTTGGCCATGACGCCGTCGAGCCCGGCGCCCTCGAACTGCTCGAACCAGCGGCGGGCTTCGTCGCGGTCCTGCGTCGCCGGAGTGAGGTGGATCGGCGCTTTCGCGCCCGCGAGCAGCTTCTCCAGTTCGGCCCGCCGTTCGGCGTACGGCCGCTCGGTCCAGTTCGTCTCACCGTGGGCCAGCAGGTCGAACGCCACGAAACTCGCCGGGGTCTCGGCCGCGAGCTTCTTGACGCGGCTCGCGGCGGGGTGGATGCGCTGCTGCAGCAGCTCGAAGTTCAACCGATCACCGGACTCGGGGTCGACGAGCACGATCTCGCCGTCAATCACCGTGTGGTCGGGGAAGTTCGCGATGATCGCCTCGACGAGCTCGGGGAAGTAGCGGGTCATCGGCCGTTCGTTGCGCGAGCCGATCTCGACCTGGTCGCCCGAGCGCCAGATGAGCGAGCGGAAGCCGTCCCACTTCGGCTCGAACCACATGTCGCCCTTGGGAAAGTCCTTCACCGACCTGGCGAGCATCGGCCCGTACGGCGGCACGATCGGGGTGCCCCAGTGCGCGTCTCGGTCGGCCTTCGGCGCGAGGTATTCCTCGTCGTCGCGGTCCTTGCGGCGCTTCGACGGCTGCACGCGGGGCGGCTCGCCGGGCATCTTCGGGTAGTCGGGCGGAAAGTTCAGTTCGCCGAGCCCGCGCTCGACCTGCTCGTCCCACAGCGCGAGCGCGGGGGCGAGCGCGCCGACGTGGTCGTCGATCGTGGACCATGCGTCGCCGCGGTCGGCGAGGATGCCGGGAACTGTCCGCACGGTGAAATCTCCCGGCTTGCAGTCGCGCAGCTCGTCCCACGTGACCGGGAACGACACCGGCGCACCGGGCAGCGGCCGCGGCGAGTACGCGCCGGCGAGGGTCCGGTCGCGGCAGGACTGGTTGAAGTCGACGAACACCCGCTCGCCGCGTTCTTCCTTCCACCAGGATGCGGTGACCAGGTCGGGCAGGCGGCGTTCCAGTTCGCGGGCGATGCCGATGACGCCGTGGCGCACGTCGAGGAACTCGTGGTCGGGCGCGATGCGGCAGAACACGTGTACGCCGCGGTTGCCACTGGTCTTCACGAACGGCACGTAGCCGAGCTCCTCCAGCAGCTCCTTCAACGCGAAGGCGGCTTCAACCGAGTCGGCGAAGTCGCGGCCCGGCTGCGGGTCGAGGTCGATACGCAGTTCGTCGGGGTTGTCGAGGTTCGCGGTGCGCACCGGCCACGGGTGATACGTGATGGTGCCCATCTGCGCCATCCACACGAGCCCCGCGGTGTCGTCGATGACGAGCTGCTCGTGGCGGCGACGGCTCGGGTAGGTGCACGTCACCCGCCGCATCCACGACGGCGCACCGGCAGGCGGGCGCTTGGAGAAGAACTCGTCGCCGCCGACGCCGTCCGAGAACCGCTGGAGGGTGATCGGCCGGTCGCCAATGGCGCGGAGGGCGCCGTCCGAGACGCTCACGAGATATTCGGCGAGTTCGAGCTTGGTGACGGGTGCGGCACCGTCCATGAGCTCGGACGACCACATCTCGCGGTCGGGCGAACTGACCTTCACCTGTCGCGTCTCGCCGTCGGGGGTCTCGAACTCCATGACGCTCATGGGGTGACACTATCTGGGGCGGGTGCTCGACACGAGGATGCCGGTGGCACTTACCGCCCGGCCGAAGCGTCGTCAACCCCGTCGCGGCGCGCGGATCGCGAGGGCAGGGTGGACACCATGAACACCGACGCCAGCGGCACCGCGAACGAGCCCGACGAGCCCGCAGAGCCGGAAGAGACGACCGGGTCGGCCGGATCGGCCGAGTCGGCCGAACCCGACGAACCCGCCGAGCCGACGACCGAGCAGCTCGACGCGCCGAGTACGGAGAAGGATCCGGGCGAAGAGCCTGCCGCTCCGGCACCGGAGTCCAAGCCGGGCGAGGAAGTGCCGAACCATCAGGCGGTCGGCATCGGCGTCGTCGGTGGGCCGCTCGTCGAGCCGGATCAGCCGTTCGAGCCGATCGACGCAGACGATCCAGAGAGCGACCGCAGTCGCGACACCTGACGCGCCAGGTCAGGTGCGTGACGCGCAGGCGACGCACATCGTCGCCGACGGCACCGCTTCGAGGCGTGCCGCGGGGATGGGTTCGCCGCAGCCGGTGCATACGCCGTAGGTGCCGTTGACCACGCGTGCGCGGGCGGCGCGCACCTGGTCGAGCTCGACTCGGGTGGCCGCGCGGACGGCTTCGACGCGTTGCCATTCGCTCGACAGCGTCACGCCTTCGGGATCGTGTTCGTCGTCGGCCGTCGCGTCGGCGCGGTCGTGGCGCAGGTCGGCGTCGTCGGCGTCGAGGCGTTCGAGCAACTCGATGAGCGCCTGCTCGCGCTGCGCCAGCGACTCGTCCGCGTCCATGCCGTGACCCTACGCCCGGTCGCCGACAGTCGCGAGGTCACGCGTCGCCGAGTCCCCGCATCCACCCGGGCAGCGCGTCGAGGACCGCGACGTGGCCCGACCCGTCCGTGATGGTCAGCGTCGCGGAAGGCAGGGCGGCGGCGAGCCGTTCGGCGTGGTGGGCGGGAATGATCCGGTCGGCCGCCCCCTGGAACAGATGCACCGGCGCGGTCACTGCGACGAGGTCGACGCCCCACGGTGCGACGAAGGCGAGGTCGTCGTCGATCTCACCGGCATCCGACCCGGCGGTACCGGCAGCGCCGGCGTCTTGTCCGATCGCGCCCCACGCGCCTTCGAGCGCCGCCCAGTCGGCGGGCGTGAACATCGCGGGGTCGAACCCGGCCGCCTGCTGATGCTGTTCGCGCGCGGCGCGCCCGAGGGATGCCGGGCGAAGTCCGCCCCCGTCGCCGTGCATGCCCGCGAACCAGTCGTCGGTCCCGTCGAAGGGCGCCGGTGACGCGAACGTCGCGACGCCGCGGACGCGGTTGCCGTGCAGGGCCGCGAGGGCGAGGGCGTGCGGGCCGCCGCCGGAGTAGCCGGCCGTCCAGTACCCGTCGACCCCGAGGCGGTCGAGGGTCTCGCCGACGTCGCGCGCGGCATCCGCGACCGATCGTCCGGACCACGCGGGCACCCCGGCGAAACCGGGGCGCGTCACGGCGACCAGGGCGATGCCCAGGTCGGCGGCGAGCGCCGCGATCGGGGCGGGGTGGGCGCCGGTGTGCGGGGTGCCGTAGTGCATGACGAGGACGGGCGCGTCTGCGGTGTCGGAGCCGGCGCGGTGCACGCGGGCGGTCGCGCCGCGGGCGAGGGCGAGTTCGGTGACGTCAGGCATGGTGCCGTCTCACTGCTCGTCGTCGCGAGGTTCGAGCACGAGTGCCGCGGCGCGCAGCGGCTCGGGCAGCAGGAGTGCCGCGACCTCGGCCCGCTCGTCCTCTTCGGCTTCGGCCTCGTAGAGGTCGGTGAGCACGAACCGCACGAGGGCGGGCCAGTCGGCCCACCGCTCGAAGCGCTCTTCGGCTTCGGCGTTCCATTCTTCGAAGCTGCCGTCGGGCAGTGCGAAGACGGTCGAGGTCGCGCTGGACTGCCACAGCGGCAGCCACTCAGCCGTCCCGAACTCGCGCAGCGCGGTCATCGCGGCACCGGCCGGGTCGAGCCAGACCGATTCAAGCGAGAACTCGAGTGACGGGTGCACCTCTCCGCCGCCCTGCGTCGCGATCCGCGCCACCGGTTCAGGAAGTCCGCGGGCGACGATCGCCGCGGCGAGTTCAGGCTCAGTCCACGGTGCCTTGTCCATGGCGGCAGGGTAGCGCAGCGGTGCCGTGCGATCGTCAAGGTCAGCGGTGACCGCCGCCCGAAGGGCGTGTCACGGGCCGGTGAGCAGCGGCCGCGCGGGTCCGATCCACGCTCGAAGGAGGAGCACGACCGCGGTGCCCGTGAGCACGCCGTCAAGGAGCCCCGCCGGCAGCATGAAGATCATCAGGATCAGCGGATCCGGCGAGCGAGCTGCCACGCACCGAGGGCGGTGAACACGGCGAAGACCCCGAAGAGGACGGCGATGGCGAAGCCCGATGTGACCTCGAAGTCTCCAACGTGCGCCGAGATGCCGTAGAACGCCTCGATCGCATCGGATGCCTGAGTCTGGCCGTCGGCGAGCGCGGCGAGTGGTTGCGCGGTCATCGGCCCGCGGATGAGCATCGCGGACTGGGCGAACGGCAGGGCGTTCATCACGTTGACGATGCCGTCGGGGAGCGTGCCTGCCGGAATGTACGCACCGGCGAGGAAGCCGATGATCGTGCCGACGACCGTCGACAGCGCGGCGAAGGAGCCGGAGCTGCGCAAGAACGTGACGACGAAGCTCGACAGGGCGGCGAACGCGAGGCTCGAGATCGCCACGTATCCGATGGTTGTTGCCGTCTCTTCGACGGTCATCAGGGCGTCGCCCTGGATCAAGAGGTACAGCTGCCCGATCGCGACGATGACCAACGTCATCGTGAACGAGATCACGAAGCTCGACAGCAGGTAACCGAGGATCAACTCGGGTCGGCGGATCGGCGAGACGATGAAGTCGCTGAACCGGCCACTCGCCTTGTCGTCGACGAACACGGCGAGCGCCGCGAGCGCCGTGGTCAGCGTCGAGATCATGGTGATCCCGGCGAAGACCCACGTGTTCACGAACCACTGGATATCGCCCTCGCTGGCATTCGGCAGCTGTTGGGTCAGGTTGTCGACTTGGAGGCCGCCGAGGAACAGTGCGTAGAGGCCGATGAGAATGAGCGCCGACAGCAGCGAGAAGAACACGCCCGCGCGGTCACGGAAGAAGAGGCGGAGGTTTCGCCCGGTGAGAATCGCGACCGACCTCATGCGATCTGCCCTCCCGTCACGTTCAGGAAGACGTCATCCATGGTGCCGTGGCGGAACTCGAAGTCGTCGATCGTCAGCCGGTTGAGCAACTCCTTGGCGTGCGCTGCGGACTGCACGGGGATGCGGACGACGTCACCATCCGCCTCAGCATCGAGCCCCAGGGTGCGGCACTCCTCGACGAGCGCGGTCTGGTCGGCACCGCGCACCGAGAGCACGCTGCTGCTGTAGCGGGATCGGAGTGCTGTCGGGGTGCCCGCGGCGACGATCTCGCCCTTCGCGATGATGCACACCTCGTCGGCGCGTTCCGTCTCTTCCATGTAGTGCGTCGTGAGGAACACGGTGGTCCCGTGGTCGGCGCGGAGCTGCCCGATTGCAGACCAGATCTGCTCACGCGACTGCGGGTCGAGTCCCGAGGTCGGCTCGTCGAGGAACACGACCTTCGGGTGGTGAAGAATCGCTCGCGCGATGTCTGCCCGTCGCTTCTGGCCGCCCGAGAGCGTGCCGTAGCGGCGGTCGAGGAACTCTTCGAGCGCGACGAGGGTCGACAGCTCGGCGATGCGCTGTGCAGCCTGGCGCCGGGTCAGGCCGTAGAACCCTGCCCGCACAGCGAGGTTCTCGCGAACCGTGAGCAGCGGATCCAGCAGCGACTGCTGGAATACCGCGCCGATGATGCGGCGGACCGTGTTCGCCTCTTTCACGACGTCGTGTCCTTGAACGCGGATCGTTCCGGATGTCGGGCTCAGCGTCGTCGTGATGCATCCGATGGTCGTGCTCTTGCCAGCACCGTTCGCGCCGAGAAAGGCGAACAGCGAGCCGGTGGGCACGCTCAGCGACAGATCTCGGACGGCTTCGAAAGAGCCGTAGCGCTTCTTCAGGCGCTCAATGTGGACAGACACGACGACCCCCCAGCCGTGAAACGACGATCACTCAACACCGTGAGCAACCCGCCGTCGCGTCGCCTTCGGATCCTTCCGTTGAGCACGGTACACGACCCGGCGCTCGCGGATCGATGTATTTCGCCGCGACCCGAAGCCCTCCTCTCCTGTGATCGCGCACGGCTGCGCGGCTGTCTGGGGGAGACACCATGATCACCACGTTGCTCACCGAATCCGGCATCGTCGGCATGCACGTCGACGATGTGCGGTCGCTGATCTGGCTCGTCAGGGATGACGGGGTCGTGCTGACGACCGACCTGTCCGGAAACGCCGAGAAGTATCAGCAGCTCGCGGGTACGCCCGTCGACATCGCCGGAGCGAAGACGGCGCTCGCCGTCGCGCTCGACGACGGGTCGACGTGGACGATCGATCCGGATGATCCGGTGAACCCGGCCGTGCACGTCGCGACGTTCTCGGCGGCGCCGACGCAGCTGGTCGTCAGCCCGTCGGGCAAGACGATCCTCGGCGCGGTGGGCGGTGCCGGCGAACGAATCGCGGTCACGAGCGGCGCCGTCACACCGTACGCGCTGCCGGCCGGCACCACGGGTGTCGCGCTGCTGACCTCGGCAGTCGTGGCCGCGACGAACGACCCGGTCACAGCGAAATCGCGACTGCGGCGACTCGGCGGCTTTTGGCTCGGCCCGGCATCCGCTCCCGTCGCAGCGCTCGGGCGGGCGGGGTCCTCGGTCGACGGCACGGTTGCGTTCGGCGCGTCGCCGGCGACCAACACGGTCGTCGCGTGGGAGCCTGCGACCGCCACAACGACCACGGGGGATGCCGCCGCGCTGCCGGGCACTGTCATCGAGGTGCAGGGGCTCGCAGACGGCCGCATCGTCGTGCTCACCGACCAAGTGCTCGCGATCGTCGACACCCTCGCCGACCTGACCGTCAGCGTTCCGCCGTCGATCGTCGAGCCTTCGCATCCACTGTTCGTCGCGTCGTGGGTGCGGCTCGAGTACGACTTCGGCACGACCGGCCTGACCGCCGCCGACGTGACCTTCACCGTGCCCGACGGACCGGATGCCGGCATCGTCTCGCACACGCGTGAGAACGGTTCGGGCGAACCGACCCCGATCCTCGTTGCCGGCGGACGGCTCGGCACGTACAAGGTCGTCATGGTCGAGACGGCCACCGGTACCGACCTGGCCACGGCGGAGTTCACCGTCACGAACGACTGGGATGACGCAGACACCGGACCGTCGCGCATGATCACCGGGGTTTCGGGCGACTTCTCGGGCGACTCGGGTTGGGGCGGCGGCCCGTCGACGCCGCAGAACCTTGGCGACCTCACGCGCACCGGAGACTGGAACGTGCTGGTGATGCTCGTCGACACGAGCACCGCCCGCTGGCCTGCCGCAACCCTCGCGCAGAGCCGCACCGACGCGCTCGACCACGCGATCGACGGGTTCAACGTGAGCGGCACCGACCGGTCGGCGAAGCTCTACTACGACGAGACCTCGTCGAACCAGTTGACCCTCGTGCCCTACAACAACACGACGTTCGGCCCCGTCCAGATGCCGAACGGGTGGGGCAGCTACTTTGCTCAGAAGACGGATGCCATGGGCAACGTCACCGATACGCGCTGGGCGCCGAAGGACTCGTCCTGGCAGGCGTTCCTCACGCAGGCGATCAATGACGGCGTCGTCACCACCGCCGACCTGCAGGCCGTGGACTCGGTGGTCTTCATCCCGTTCTCGCCCGACGCGAATCCGACCGCCGGCGACCGGTTCGCGTGGCCGTACGGCGCAATCGGCAAGCAGAGCATGCTGCTCGGCACCAACGTGATGACCGACCAGGGTCTCATCGCGTGCGTGCAGGTGCCGCTCGACTTCTTCACGCACGACGGCCGGCACGCGCACACGACCCTCAGCCACGAACTCGGACACAACCTGGGTCTGCTCGATGTGTACGACACCCCCGACTACAGCGCCGAGGTCTCGGGGCGCATCACGTCTGACTGGGAGATGATGGCGGGCTCGCGCAACACGCTGCCGCACTACTCGATCTCTAACAAGATGCGCATGGGGTGGGTGCCGGCGAGCCAGTTGCGGCTGTTCAACTTCTCCGGCGCGGGCGGGGTCGACGAGACGGTGACGCTGCACGCGGCCGAACTCGGCAGCCCGCCGGCCGGGCGGGTGCGAGGTGTCGAGATCCGGCTCGGCGACGGGTGGAACACGTACCTGGAGTACCGCTCCGAGCAGGCCGGGTTCATCTCCGACGACGTGCCCACCGACCGACGGGTCGTGCTGACGGATGTCACGAGCGACAGCTTCTCGCCGCCCGTGCAGCGGCCGAGCATCCTGTTCGTGCCGAACGACCTCGACGGCGACGGCCGCATCCTCGGTGTCGGCAGCGACTTCACCGCGACCGACCCGGGCACCGGGTTCGAACTCGAGGTGTCGGTGGTCTCAACCGATGAAGACAACGCCGTCGTGCGGGTTCGGTACGGCTCGAACGGGCGGCCCGACCTCGGCATCCGCCCGTGGGACAACGGTCCACGCTGGCAGAGTCCCGACATCGAGGTGCGCAACGACAAGAACGCGGCCGACCCGTCGCTGTTCAACGTGCCGTGGGCGGGCAGGCCGAACACGATCGTGGCGAAGATCACGAACTCGGGCGATTTTCCGGCGACGGGGGCGCGGGCGGAGTTCTTCGTCACCGAATACTCCGCCGGCGACGGGCCGTGGGTGCCGCTGGGCAGCGTGACGAGGAACGTCGCGGCCGGTGCGACCGAGGAGTTCAGCGTCGGGTGGAACCCGTCGGCCGATGAGTCGATGCACTACTGCGTCATCGTGCGCATCGCGCCATACGAAGACCCGGGCAACCCGGCGATCGAAGACACGAACATCTACAACCAGGAGGCGCGCAGCAACTACACGCGGTTCATCTCGGCGAGCGCGTCGCCGTCGAGCCGGGTGGGGACATCGGTGCTGCTGTCGAACCCGTACGGCGAGACCACGACGGTCACGGCGCGGGTGCGGCAGACGCATCCGCTGCACCGCACGTTCATCGACCACCAGTGGTTGACGGTCGAGCCGGGTGCGCCCCGGCCGATCATGGTGCTCGACGAGGCGCTGCTCGGTACGGCGGAATGGCCGTATGAGGTGAAGGACGAGCGCCGCTGGGCCAAGGTGCTGTGGGGCAAGCCGAACCTCGTGAGCGTCGAGGGGTGGGCGCGGGTGCCGCAGACCGACGACTGCATCGGCCGGGTGCCGACCGGCGGCGTGTGCATGTCGGTGCAGGCGGCGCGCGAGACCCGCACCGAGATCCTCGAAGCGGGGCCGAACTGGGTGCACGGCAAGGTCTCGTTCGTCGACACCGACGGACCCGTGCCCGATGGCGGCGTCGTGCTCATCGAACTCGGCGACGACAAGGGCACCTGGACGGTCACCACGACCACGAAGAGCGGCATGTTCCGCACGAAGTTCGAAGGCAAGGAGAAGGTGCGCTGGATGATCGCCCACTACCTCGGCGCGTTCGGCGCAGCGGCGAGCGAAAGCAAGCGCGTCGACGTGTGAGGTCGGGTTCGGGGGTGGGTGCTAGTCGGTCTCGTCCGTCGGCTCGGGCCGGCGTCGCACAATGACACGTGCGATCAACGCAGCACCACCGAGCAGGCAAAGCCAGGCAATTCCGAGTGCGACCGGCCCAAGCAACGGGTTCGGCGCAAGCCACGCCTGGATCGCGCTGGTGCCCTTGAAGAGCATCCACGCGAGGAAGACTCCGATCAGCGCACAGCCGCCGAGGATGAGGCCAAGGTTCTTTCCCACCATCCGAGGCTATCGAAGACCCCACCCGGGGAGGGAGACACGTCTCAGGTCGCTTCGCCACCGGCATCCCGCACGGATGCCAGCACGACCTCGTCGCGGCATCCGCGCGCGAATCCGGCGATGCGCCGGTCGATGTCGCGTTGCAGCACGCGGCGTCCGATCGCTTCAGCGAGGGGTGCGAGCCAGGTGGGACGGCAATGGAAGCTGTACTTCCAGGTCGCTTTCGTGCCGCCGTCGGTAGGGGCGAACCGCCAGCCGCCGGCGAGCTGCGAGAAGAACCACGGGCCGCGCACCATCTTCATGCCGACGTTCGTGGGCGGCGCGTAGGAGACGTATTCGCTGACCATGCCGAGCCCCCAGCGGTGGCGGGTGTAGGTCTGCACACCGACGGCGGGGTCGGTCGCGCCGCCGAGGAAGTATTGGCGGCGGATGAACGGATCCCACCGCAGCCGCACGTCGCCGGTCGTCTGCGCGACCGCGAACGCGGTGGTCGGGTCGACCGGCACGATCACGGTCGAGGTGACGTTCGGCATGGTGCGACCTTACGCCGCGCTACGCGATGTGACGGCGACGGGCCGCGGGTGCGTGCGCGTCTTTAGCCTGGAGGGGTGAGCACTCTCGACGTCAACGCCCTCCTCCGCCAGCGCTATGGTGCCGGGGCTCCCGTGTTGACCGATCCCGACATCGTCGCCTCCGACACGCTCGGTTTGCTGCTGCGGCATCGTTCGGTGCGCGCGTTCACGGGCGAGGAGGTTTCGGATGAGGTCATCACCGCGATCGTCGCCGCCGCGCAGTCGGCCGCGAGCTCGTCGAACAACCAGTCGTGGAGCGTCGTCGAGGTGCGCGACCGAGACCGCCTGCGCCGCCTGGTGACCGAGGCGGGCGCCAGCGCGTTCGTCAGTGAGGCGCCGGTGGTGCTGCTGTTCGTCGCCGACTGGGCGCGTGCCACCGAGATCGCCCGCTGGCACGACGAACCCGCGGATGCCGCGGCCTACCTCGAGAGCACACTCGTCGGATTCGTGGATGCCGGCATCGCCGCGCAGAGCGCCGTCGTCGCCGCCGAGTCACTCGGACTCGGCACCGTCTACCTCGGCTCGCTGCGCAACCACCCCGAGGTCGCCGCCGCCGAGATCGGCCTCCCTCAGGGTTCAGCCGTCGCCTTCGGTGTCGCGATCGGCTGGCCCGATCCAGCCGATACCGCCGGCATCAAGCCCCGCCTGCCGCAACGCGCCGTCCGCTCCCGCGAGCAGTACCAGCCCATCTCGCGCGACAACGTCGAGGCGTACGAGGCCGAACTCGCCGCGTACAACGCGTCGCAGGGACGAGCCGGAAACTGGACCCGCCAGGTCGTCGCGCGCGTGCGGGACATCGCCGGGCTGCACGGTCGCGAGAACGCCCGCGATGCGCTGGGGCGGCGGGGGTTGCCTTCGCGGTAGGGTGCTTCGTCATGTACTCCCGGACACGCGATGATCTCGAGCCGTCGCGTGCTGAGCGTTCACGCACCAGTCACGCTGCGGCGGACGCTACTCGACCCACTCTTGCGCGTAGGCAACAACGATCTCGATCACTGTTTGAATCTCCACGTTGCAGTTCTTGAACTCAATTTGGTCCAGGCAACTCGCGTCGCCTCTGACTACATCCGCGATCAACGCGTGGATGAAGGACTGCGTGGCGAGTCGCACATTGGCGAAATCGAGGATGACCTTCTCACCGCGCTCGACGCCCCGCCGAACGTAGGTCGTCCGGATGTACGCCGCTGCATCCTTATCACCTGCGAAAGGACCGGTTGACGCATAGATCTTCACGTGAAGCGAGCCTTCCGTGCTTGCTTCTTCCGCGCCGACACCCGCGCATGGTAGATCCCGCGTATCTGCTTGAACAGCTCTTCGTACTCACCGCTCAGGTTCAGCACGAGGTTTACCCCAACCACAGTTCCTTGAAGGGGAGCCGAGAGATCAAGCCACGTCGTCGTCGCTGTCTCAAGTGCCTCGGCAAGGTTGTCCGGTATTTCCTCTCTCTCCTCAATCCGCATCAGGCTGCCGTCAGACGCCATCACCAGCGACTGACCGGCGACCGCGCACATAGATCGCATAAAGAACAGCCCTGCGCCGCCATTAGTTTCGTTCCCACCGAACTGCTTGGTAGTTCCGCTGATGCCAGGTTGGAACGCCAGCGCAATGGCTTCACGGTCGGTCGGGGCAGCATGGAAGCGCCTAATTGTTTGCGGCACACCGACACCAGCGTCAGCGACACCGAGCCGCACGCGCCCATCTACAAGGTCCGCCGCGACGTATGCGCCTCCAGCCTGGCCTGCGTGCTCCAACACATTGCGAAGCAACTCCCAGAGTACGTAGGTGACCGCGCTCGCAGTCTTCGGCTCAGCGTGAAGTAGGGGCACGAAGTCCGTTACGAGCCGGTTGGCTTCCACGTTGCTCTCAACGCGCTGGACTGGAATAAACCGACCGGTCGGGTCAGGCATGAATTGCCGATTGTGGTCGTTGACACCCAGGTGCTCGGCAAGCCCCATTTCACGCAACCGACTCGGCAATGACGCCCCCTCGACCAAGGCCAGCCGTTCGCCTGATCTGGACAGTCGTGCGGCCTGCGCGGCTACGGCGCATAAGACCATGGGGTGAACGTCGATCGCAACGCCGTCTTCGAACTCAATCGCAGACGATCCAGTGAAGGTAGCGGTATGCGGGATCACGAGTTCGACATCGGTTAGCCCGACCGTCGCAGGGATGAGGATCGTCATACCTGAACCTCGTCTCGTGACGTCGCGATTAGAGTTGTCACGATTTGCGTCGCCATACGAACTGGGACAGCATTTCCGATCTGGCGCTCGATGAGCCCGCGCGTGCCGGCGAACTGGTACGTCGGTGGGAATGTCTGGATAGTCGCCGCTTCGCGCAACGTGATCGGGCGATTCAAGTCCGGATGGACGAATGGTCCGCAGGACGGCGTTGTGCACCTCGTCGTCATAGTGGGAGCGGCTTCATCCCACCGGAGTCGGCCATACGCGCCCCCTGCGTCGCGCGCGGACTTGAGCCTCCGGTGGCACTCAAGTTGCAATTCTCTCGGCAAGTCGAAGCGAGTACCCCCCACCGGTACCGCTTCGATCCGATCCTGAACAATCTGCGATACCCGGGGCACGGCCATGAGTGGATCATCTCCGACACCCTCATCCGCCATTTCCTCGAATGCGCTCCTGACGGTCGCGCGCGGCGAGTCAGGATCCCCGAGTGTCTCAGGCAGAGGGTGTCGACTGCCTCGAGTTGCGAGAAGGATGTATCGGCGCCGTCGTTGAGGAACGCCGAAATCTCGGGCATCAACAACGTAGTCTCGAACTGCGTATCCCAAACCATGAAGCGTCAACTTGAGTTCGCGGGACCTCGAGTCCCTGCCCAACCCGGGAACGTTCTCAATCATCACGTGGAGTGGACGGAGAGCGCGCACGAAACGAACCGTCTCGCGCACGAGCTCGTTCCTCGGGTCATCAGATGAAACTCGCCCTTCGGCGAGGGTGGAGAACCCTTGGCATGGGGGACACGCCTTCAACAGCGTTAGTTGCCTGGGGTTGAGTTTTAAGACACGCATCATCTCAGCAGCAGGCAGTTGACGGATGTCAGTCTCCCAAAGCGTGGTCTCTGGGTGGTTGAGACGGTATGTCTTTGCCGCAGTCGAATCAAACTCGACGGCACCGATTACGCGCAATCCGGCATCCCGAATACCTTGAGTCGCTCCCCCCGCGCCGGCAAAGAGGTCGATCGCCGATCCGTTCACCGGCCGCCCTCCCCCGCCAGCCGCTGTGTGGTGAAGGCCAACCAGTCTTCATGGCGCGCCAGAGAAGTCATCAGTGCATCTCGCCATGTCACACACCTCAGTCCGCCAATCGCGAGTCGCGGACCGGCAGTCGTCCCCGGCGCGAAGCTGGGTGCCACGAGCATTGCACGGAGGGTTGCCTCACCTACTCTCCGGAACGCACCATCCACCGCGGTGGCGAATTGCGACACATCCTCGTGGGTAGCGGCGCGGGTCGTGATAGGCCAAATCACAACCCAATCCTCCGCAACGGTCGTCGTAGGCTCGTGGAGCAGCAGTAGGCCCTCCATGTGTGCGAGCGTCGTGGCGGCGCCGGCCGAGGAGCGAAATGCGCTCCAGCGAGGATCCAGTAGCCACGGGTCAACTCTGACTCGTTCGGCGAGAAGGGACAGCACACCCGGATCGCTTGTGACATTCTTGGAGAGATTCCGCAGGGCTGAGATCCGAGCGCCCAGGATGGATACTACCCGCGCCGCGTCGACTCGCATTGTTCGGTCTACGAGGCGCCAGAAATCAGCGTCCAGCGAGGAATCAACCTCGGATATCTCTCGGGAGATCTCCCGCAGGCGAGCGTCCTCCCGAGTCGCAACCACGGCACGCATCACGTCCGCTAGTTGCTCCCCATCCACCTCAGGTAGCTTCGCGAGCCTACGCGCGACGGCGGTGAGGGCGCGCCTTTCCTGAGGCTCAACGCTGCTTAGGACCGCCCCCACTCTTTCATCCTTGTCAAGGGTCTCCTCCGCCTTCCGGCTGCGCAGTTCTTGGCGCGCGCGAAGCGCCCATGCCAGCCGCTTTTGGCCCCACCGCAGGAAGTCATCGAGGCGCGCGTCCTCAAGCTGCAGTTGGTCGCGGTTGCTCTGGATGAAGTCTGTGTCGATGTCATCACCGCTATCGATCCAGTCAGCTTTGACCTCGCCCACCAAGTACTCCAGGCCCAGCTGAGCAGTAGTTCCTTGTGATCGTTCGAATTTGAACGGTCGCTGAGCCATCTTGTCGCGGGCCAGAACACTGACGCCCTGCTGCTCGCTCTCGGTCAGCGGCTTCGCTGTGAATCCGATCCACCACGAAACATGGTCGCCGGATGCGAGCTGCTCATGCGCCCATCCCTGCTCATCGATCTCAAGGTCTTCTGGATTGAAGTCCGCAGGGAGTCGGTACTCCAGGGGAATAGCGAACCGCTGCAGCGGCCGCCCGTTTATCCACACCGCCATGTCTCTTAGCGCGAATCGTCTCGACATCGATGTCATGAATGAGTCTTCGGAGATCTTGCGCTTCACACGCAGACCCGTGAGCCGAACCCTCGTGCCGGACGCGAGGCTCGCTCCATCAGGAGACACCAGTGGCGCGGGCGAGCTAACTGGGTCAACAAAATAGTCCCGATCGGGGCTAAGCCGGCGCAGTTCGTCGTAGTCGAGCCCAAACGAGGTGGTTTCGCCATCGCGGATAGTGGTGCATTCGAGGTAGCTGGCAGTGCCGAACGCCGCAAGCTTGCCGATGCCCTTTCGTCCATGGACTGGCCGGCCACCTTCCGACAAATCGCCGTTCGCCGTGAGCCTCCGCTTACGGCCAACAACGAGGTATGTCGCCTGCGCTGCAGCTCGGGTCATCCCGTGCCCGTCGTCCAGTACAACGATCTCCGCTGACCGCCCGGACCAATCCTCGTCGAAGGGGACACTGACCCAGACGTTCTTCGCATCGGCGTCCCAGGCATTGCTGATCAACTCAGCAACTGTCGCTGTCACCGACGGATAGAGCTGCGCACCGAGTTGTTCGACCAGTGAGCCCCCGAACTTCATTACCAGCGGCCGCTCGACTCCGGTCGGCGCTTCTAGCCCTAACGCTGCTCGTTGGTAGTCACCGTCGATGCTGTCCCCGCTCACTTGCCGCCTTCCGCTAGATGCGACGGGGAGATCTCCCACTGCGATCATTGGCGCCAGTGCCTGGGCAGTGGACTCCTGCGCCCCCTACCCCGTCAAGTTCGCGATGTTGGGCAGCCGTCCGACCAAATCCTAAGGTGTTGAGGGCAGGGCGGATGCAGCGCGCGGCGGGAAGCCGTATACGAGACCGTCGATCCCTGTCGGATCGTCCGCGACGAGCGCTCATGGAGCCGAATCGGCCGACCGAGCGATGCGATCAGGCGCTACTCCTCGGTCTTAGAGCGCCTTCGACACCTCGTGCCCCTCGTGTCGGGCAATATGTAGCTTGTGACCCGATCCGCCCCAGAGACCACTACCCCAGGCCGCCGGTGGCGCGAGCTAGTCAGGATCGCGGCGATCATCGTCGCCACGGCCACGATAACCGCCGTACTAATTCTCGCGATCGACCGCCCGCACCGGTCGGGACTCGGGGCCTGGGTGTCCGACTTCGCGAAGAGCCCAGGGCTTGCCGGTGTATGCGCTTTGGTGGCCGCATCACTTGCGCTATGGGGAATCATGCGCCAAGTCGAAGTGGCACGCCATGCCCAGCGCCTACAGCAGATCTCTGAAGCGCGGCGCGCGTGGTGGTCGTCCTTTGAATGGGTCGCGGCCCGCGCCGTACCTGCGAAATCCGACGACTTGCCACTGCCGTACGATGTGATCCTCAGCTCACTTACAGCGTTGTACGAGAGCGCCACCGACCCGGTCCAGCAACGAGCGGTCGGCGCAATAACTGACGTCGCATCGGAGATGCTCGACTCGAAAGACGCGGTAGGCGACGAACTGCCAGCGTCAGAATCAGGATCGACTACCCCGAGCCAAGAGCGCCGAGTGCTCGAAGCTCTACGCGCGTACTCGGCTGCTACCGCGAACTCACCCGCGGAATCGGCTGCAGTCGATGCGCAGTTGTACGAAGCTAATGTGATGGAAGCCCTCCAGCGAGTCACGCAGATCGAGCAACCAATCCATGAGCTCGGTGCCGGCTACGCGATGCGACCAGATGCCCTCGTCACGGTCCGCGGAGCGAGGGTGATCGTTGACGTGAAGGCATACACCCAAAGAGGACGGAAAATACCGCTCCAGGCTCTCAATCAGATCGTGCACTTGATGGAGGCGTCCAGAGCAGCTGGGGCAGTGATTGTTGCACCCGTTCCACTAGGCGAACTGCCTCAGGACACGAGGCGACCGATCCGATCCGTCGTATGGAACTCGCCCGCCGACGACCAGATCCTGTCCGCGGCCCTCGACGACTTCGGAGGGGCCCCGCCCGGGCCGTGAGCCCGGAGTGACTTCCTCCAACGATTCGTGTCGGGTGTCAGGGACTTGCGGCTTGAAATCGTGAGAACTAGCGGTCTGAAGTTGAGAGGAGTTCGGCTACCCGCGGTGCAGCTTCCCTGATCAACCGGAAGTACCCCGTGGAATTGCCAAAGACCTCGCGGTCGATGCGCACGCTCGCCACTAGAAAGGGCTGTTCGTCCTGCTTCAAGATCGCTGTTGGCACGAGCGAGGGCGGATCGAACACAAGACAGGGAAGCTCCGCGCGCAGGTTGAGGTCGTGTCCAACCCGCGCGGCATCCTCGATAACGCAGAGGAGATCGGGCGCGCCCGACGTGATGTTGGCGATCCGCGCGACGCGGTCAATTGGCGCGCCGAAGTAGTCACCGTTGAAGCCCATCGCGTCCCCCTTGGTGATCGCGGCGTGGAAAGTGAGTGAGGGTCGCGATGCCGCGTGCCCAACGTCCACCGCCCATAGCTCCTTGATGCCATCGAGAAGGCATAAGAGTTCAAGCGCTGCGCGAAAAGATGTTGCCCGGATCAGTGCGCCGTCACCCAACTCCTTGAACAGAAGAAGCGTGTCTCCACTCTCCTCAGTCACCAGCCGCATGAGCCTCATCAGAACTTCGGCACGAACGAATGCTCTGGATTCTCCCGCGCGCTGTCGGTAAGAAGCGCTCGAGTCAAGGTCGATCATTAGCCAATAGCCCGCTTCGAGATTGGCGCGCTGATAGGTATCGTCCGCCGCGTCTTCGGCGGCACGCGCCGCTGCGTAATACTGCGCAACCACTCCCCTCATTGTCTTCATCTCACTCCAAGCCAATCAACTCAAATACGTCCGAATCGGACATCGATGTGACAACGTCGACAGTCGCCTGGAGTCGGTGTAGCGGATCCCGAAGCGCGTCGGTTGCCTTCCTCAAGTTCTCGGCGGACTCCCAACCTTGAACTCGGGATTGATTGCGAACCAATCGAACAAGGTCTTCATCCTTCTCGACCGAACGGTATAGAAGGTCGAGAACGCTCGTGAGGATGACATCGAGAGTCGCGTTTCTGAACAGCAGCCTCGGATGGGTGAAGACATCGGTTTCCAAGAACAGCTTCATGTTCTTCAAGATGCGTGTCGCGTTCCCCGACAGCCCCACCAGTGGCTCAATCTCGCTTGGGCGAGCCTGAGGATCAGCCTGCCGCATTGCTTCCCCAGTAGTCCTCACAAGGTCGTCGATGAAGTAGGTGTACAACTTGCCGGAATCCTCCGACATTATCGCCTCGCTAATTGGGGCGAACTCCTCGCGGTGCCGCGCCGCCAAGCGTGCATAAACGGACTTCGTGCCCTCAAGGGCCTCGACTCGGGCAGCCTCGTTGAGGTTTTCCAGAACCCAGGTGATGTCGTCGCAGTAGCGTCCCAGGACGGCTTCGTGGGTGGCGTTGGACTGCGTAATCTGCCGAGCCGATTGGCCACTGTCAAGTTTCATCGAGTGATCGAAGATATCCGAGAGAGCCGCGCGTTCACCCAAGGAATGTCGCCAGGCGCCGTACATAGTCTCCGCCAGGTATCCGTCATTGGATGCGGCGCGTAGGTATGGGTTGGTCGTCAGAGTCCAATAGCTCTCGATGCCCGAGTGGTACGCCTTTGCCTGGGCATCGCCAGCGGCCCACGGGATAGTCGCCTGCACCTCGTGTCTGAGTTTCGGCGAGGATATGCCGCCGAGCCAACTCGGAACGACCAGCTCATCGGTGCCCTCATCCATCGCGAAGAGAGTCCCGCGAGCCTGCGATTCTTGCGTTTCTTTATGGTGCCGATCCATCTCGGCGATCTGCTCACGCACCCAGACGTCAACCTGCGTCCTGCCCCGATGGATGAATGGGACACTTCCAACCTTTGATGCAAGTGCGACTGCTTCGGCAAGTTCTACGTTGAGCCCGAGCCGCTGGGCCGATACGCGGGCCACATGCGCGGCACGCAACGAGTGAGTGGTGTAATTGCGTGCGCGACGATGGTTCCCGTAGAAGAGGGTATGGAACTTGTCGTCGAGCGCGCGGAATGCATCGGAGTACAGCACGCGATCGCGGTCAAGATGGGAGGGACTTCTTCCTGTGAGCTTGGCCTGGTTCTCGCTCCCCATCTCCCACAGCTTGGAATAGTGCTCAATACTCGGCGTCCCATTCAGCACGAAGCCGCGCTCGCTCTTGAACCCGAAGGGGCCGACCCCGGCCTCGATCTCGCGCAAGTGATCGGCGTAGAGCAATCACATCCCCCCAAGCAGCCCGTCAAGTGTCATTGACGATGAGAGTACCGGTTGTGGAATCCAACGAGGCGGACTCGCCAGCCCTCCAAGCTGACGATACGCGTTTGATGTGGGCGAGCGCACCCTCGTCGACGCGTGGGCAGCGAAACTCCACGGACCAGTGGTCGACGCCGGGTGCGGCCCCGGCCACTGGACGGCGCACCTCACCGAGCGAGGGCTCGACGTGCAGGGCGTCGACCTGACCCCATCGTTCATCGAGCACGCGCAACTCACGTCACCCGGCATCCCTCCCGTTCTCGGTCAGCAACATCGAGCACCTCGACTATCAAGACCACCAACTCGGCGGCATCCTGTCGTGGTTCTCGGTCATCCATCACGAGCCGCATCGGATCGCCGTACCCCTCACGGAGTTCGCGCGGGCGCTCCGGCCCGGCGGCCTGCTGCTGCTCGGGTTCTTCGACGGCGACACGGTCGAGCCGTTCAACCACGCGGTGGTCCGCGCGTATCGGTGGCCGGCATCCGAGGTGCGGCGGCAGCTCGAGGCCGTCGGGTTCGCGATCGTGTCGACGCATCGGCGTTCGGAACCCGCGCGCCGACCGGTCGCGGCGATCGTCGCGCGCCGCGCCAACCAGTAGGCGCTACACCGTCGTGATGCGGGTGACGGCACGTTCCACCTCGTGCGGGTCGCGGGCCTCGGCGTCGAGCGCGCGGTGAATGGTCAGGCCCTCGATGAGCGCGTCGAGCAGGCGAGCGGTCTCAGGGTCGAAGTGGCGTTCGAGGGCGGTGCGAGACCGCAGCATCCAGGCGCTCGTGATCGAACGGAACGCGGCCTCACGGGCGGCGAGGGTGTAGAGCTCGTGCGACAGGATGAGCTCGCGGTCGTCGCCGAAGACGTCTTCGAGGATGATCGCGATCACCGCCGCGCGGGCTGCCTCGGCATCCTTCGCGTCGGCCATGCGCCGCTCGAACCGGTCGCTGACCGTCACCGCGAACCGCGTGAACGCCTCACGCAGCAGCTCATCGATGCCGTCGAAGTAGTACGTCATCGCCCCCAGCGGCACCCCCGCCTCCGCCGCGACCTTGCGGTGCGACGTGCCGGCGACACCGGCGCGCGCGATCACGTCGAGGCACGCGTCGATGATGCGGTCGCGGCGGTCGGGATCATTGCGGCGGCCGAGGCGCGAACCCGCCGGAGTCTGCTGCGCGGTCATCGCATCAGCCGATCGTGCGGATGACGCGGGCCGGGTTGCCGACGGCGACCACATTCGCCAGCACGTCCTTCGTGACGACCGAACCCGCGCCGATCACCGAGTTCTCGCCGATCGTCACCCCGGGGCACACGATGACGCCGCCGCCGAGCCACACGTTGTCTTCGATCGTGATGGGCTCCGCCGCTTCGAGCTTGTCGCGCCGCTGCTGGGGGTCGATCGGATGCGTGGGCGTCAGCAGCTGCACGTTCGGGCCGATCTGGCAGTCGGCGCCGATCGTGATGGCCGCGACATCCAACGCGGTCAGGTGGGAGTTGACGAACGTGCGGGCGCCGATGTGGATGTTCTCGCCGTAGTCGACGAACAGCGGCGGGTTGATGTGCGCGCCCTCGCCCAGCGTGCCGAGCAGGTCGACCAGGATGCCACGGGCCGCAGGATCGCCGTCGACCTCGGCCCGGTGGTACGCGTCGGCCAGGCGGATGCCGCGGCGATGCAGCCGCTCGCTCTCGGGATCGTCGGCGATGTACAGGTCGCCGGCGAGCATCCGCTCACGGTTCGTGCGCGGGTCACCGGCGAGGGAGTCCGTCGTCATGCGACCAATCTACACCAGGTGTGTACGAATGTACGCATTGTGTGTACGATCGTACCTGCGCCGACCCGCGCCCCCGACTCCTCGAAGGCCACGCACCACCGTGTACTCGCTCCTGCTCGCGATCATCTACATCGCGTTCATCAGCCTCGGGCTGCCCGACTCGCTCGTCGGCGCCGGCTGGCCCGTCATGCACCAAGACATCGGCGTGCCCGTCGCGTTCGCCGGCATCCTCACCATGATCATCGCCGGCGGCACGACCCTCTCGAGCCTCGCGTCCGAGCGGGTCACCCGCCGCTTCGGGGTCGGCGTCGTCACCGCGGTCAGCGTCGGCATGACCGCCGCCGCGCTCTTCGGCTTCTCGACGAGCACCTCGTTCTGGATGCTGTGCCTCTGGGCCATACCCTACGGCCTCGGCGCCGGTGCCGTGGATGCCGCCCTCAACAACTACGTCGCCGTCCACTACGTCGCCCGCCACATGAACTGGCTGCACGCGTGCTGGGGGCTCGGCGCCTCGATCAGCCCGTTCATCATGAGCTTCGCGCTCTCGTCGGGCGCGGGCTGGCCCAGCGCCTACCTCGTCATCGGCGCCATCCAGATCGCGCTGACGTTCGCGCTGCTCGTGAGCATCCCCCTGTGGCGGAGGGTGCATCCGCTCGTTCCTGCGTCTGTTGGCGAGGGCGCTGCGGATGCCGAGGCCTCGCCGGCCGGCTCCCACACCGCGCATGTGCCGCTGGCGCGGGCGCTGCGCATTCCCGGCGTCATGCTGATCCTCACCGCCTTCTTCGCGTACTGCGCGCTCGAGAGCACCGCGATCCTGTGGGCCGCGACCTACCTCGTGCAAGACCGCGGCGTCGACCCCGCCACCGCCGCCGCCTTCGCGTCGCTGTTCCTGCTCGGCATCACCGCCGGACGGTTCCTCGCCGGCTTCTTCGCCGACCGTCTTGGCGACCGCGTGATGATCCGCGGCGGGTTCGCCATGGTCGGCGCCGGTGCCGTCATGCTCGCCCTGCCGCTCGAGACGACCGTCGTCGCGCTGGCGGGCCTCGTGATCGCCGGACTCGGCTGCGCGCCGATCTACCCCGCCATCATCCACTCCACCCCCGTCAACTTCGGGCGCGACAACTCGCAGGCGATCATCGGCATCCAGATGGCCGCCGCCTACACCGGCTCCACCCTCGCCCCGCCCCTGTTCGGCGCGATCTCGACCGTCACCGGCATGTGGATCCTGCCGCTGTTCCTTGCGGTGTTGGTTGCGCTGGGGCTGGTGATGACGGAGCGGCTGAATCGGCGGGCGCGGGTCGCCCCCTGACGCGGCCTCGAGGGTTGCTCACTCCGGGCGAGCAACCCGCTGCGCCTCGAGGGCGGTCAGGATGAGCTCCAACCCGAAGTCGAACTCGTCGCCGGGGTCGTAGCCCGACGCCATCAGCACCGAGGCAGACTCGCGCAGGGCGGGGTATTTATCCGGCGGCAGCTACGGCAGATAGACCTCGGCCGTCATGTCGGCGAGCTGATCAGCATCTGAAAGGGGAGCGCGGCCTCTTGCAGCGCGTGCCCGTACACGTAGCTGTTCAACAGCCAGTTCGCGTGCGTCGCCATCAGCACCGAGAAGCCCGCGCCACGCAAGCACGAGGTGACCGCCTCGCGATGCCGAAGGTTCGCCGGCCCCGGCGTCGTGCGCGACTCCATGAGGCTCACCGCCCACGGGTGGCGCGCGAGCACGCGCCGAGCGGATCGGCCTGGCTCGCCGAGCGCTTCGGCTGGACGCTCTCGGTCAGCCCATTGATGGCCGATCCCGCCGCCGCAATGATGCTGGGGTTCGTCCTCTTGGTGGCGCTTCCCCGCGTCACCGCTGGGCTCGTCCAACTGAACGCGATCGAGGCCCGAGCCATGCTCGCGCCCGCGCCCACCGGGGTCGCGCGGACAAGCGCTCGGACGAGACCGCCCGAACCTCCCGCGCAGCCCTCTCCCTCGCTGCGACACTCCATCGGCTGAGCGCTCGTGCAATCATCTGCCATGGAACTCCTGGGATATCTTCCGGCCGCCCCGAATCGTCAGCCGAACATCGACGACGACTTCGCTCACGGACTGAGCCCCGACAGATGGGTTGCGAACTACCTCCCGCAGTGGACGACACCGGAACGGGCGCTCGCACGGTACGCGATGGTGCCCACCGGAATCCAGCTGAGGATCGAGTCCGACCAACCTGACTGGCGTCCCGAGGATGCACCGCTGCGCGTCTCCAACCTGCAGACGGGCGTCTTCTCGGGTCCGGTCGGTTCCCCGTTCGGAACGCATCGCCACCGCGCCGATCTCGAGGTCCGCACGCAGACTCCGCAGCGATTGCTCTTCGCGCCTTCGCAGGGGCGCGTGGATGTGACCGTGTCCGCGAGCCGCGACAGCAACTGCATGGTTGCGGCCTGGCTCGTCGGAACCGAACATCGGTCCCCGGCGGAGTCCGGCGAGATCTGCATCTTCGAGATCGACGCGGATGCCATCGGAAAGACCACGCGCGCCCGCACCGGCATCAAGGCGCACCACGATCCCCACCTCACCACCGACATGACCGACGTCACCCTCCCCTTCGATGCGTCCTCGCCACACACCTGGACAGTGATCTGGGGCTCCGGCACCACCGTCGTCGGATGCGAGGGACACGTCCTCAGACGAATCGCGCAGGCGCCCCGCTATCCGCTGTTTCTCATGATCGATCTCTTCGAGATCGGACCGCGTGGAGGCAACTACCCCAAGAGCGCCACCATCCACCGAGTCCGCGCATGGGGGTGAAGCCCGCGGCGGCGGGTCCGTCACCACGGCCCAGATGCGCTCGCGGTTCGGGGTGGTTGCCGGCGGTCGGGGCGTTGTGAGCGCCCAAGCCGTCGTGTAGACAGGCGTTGCCTGTGGGCGGCGCCCGATCCCGCCCGGTGAGGAGTGTGGTCGCCATGCACGAATCCGCAGAGCTGCGCGAGTTGATCGCGGCGATGTTCCGGGCGCTCAGCGAGGGCGACGCAGACTTCTTCACCCGCCACCTCGTGAACGGCCCGCAGCTGCGACTTATCGGATCCGCCGCGGACGAGTGGTTCGGCGGCGGCGAGGCGTTCGCGGTGCTCCGCGACCAGATCGCAGGCGGGCCTGGCACCATCACCGCGTCGGCCGAGCAGATCGAGGCCTACGCCGACGGGGACATCGGGTGGGCGGCGGCCGTCGTCCGCTACCGCGGCGGCGAGCGGACCGTGGTCGGGCGCGAGACCTTCGTGTTCCGCCGGTCCGACGGGGCGTGGCAGCTGGTCCAGTCGCACACGTCGTTCCCGGTCGATACGGAGAGCTTGTTCTCGTAGCGCTTCCGTCAATTCCCAGAGCGGATGCCGGGATCTGTGGAGAACTCCGCCCGAGTGTCGTAGGTATGTTCTAATCTCGAAGGCATGAAGGACGCACTCGCCGGCATCACCGAAGCCCTCGCCGCACTCGCTGCGGCGGGTGGTGATGGTGAGCCTGGCGGGCTCGCTCCTGGGGAGTTGCTCGCGGTGAATCGTGCGTTCGGGGAGTTGAAGCGGCATGTGGATGCCGCCTATGCGCCGGTCGCGGCCGAGGTCGCCCGGCAGTCCCGCGTCGAACTCGGGAAGGACTCCCTCGCACGCCGGCAGGGGTTCCGGTCGCCGGTGTCGATGATCCAGGCGACCACCGGCGCATCGGTGGGTGAGGCGATCAAGATCGTGCAGGTCGGTGAAGCCACCGCACCCCGCATCTCGCTCACCGGTGAACGGATGCCGTGCAAGCACCCGCACGTCGGCGACGCCGTCACGGCGGGCCGGTTGGGGATGATGGCGGCGTCGGCGATCGTGACC